>NZ_LZSQ01000105.1 GCF_001665535.1 Mycobacterium sp. 852002-51961_SCH5331710 | reverse complement strand
AGATGTGTATAAGAGACAGGCCATAGATATCGCCATGGCGCGTAGTTGTTCGGCAGCAGATAGACATGAAAGCCGCGATCGAGGAAGGGCCTTAACACGTCAATCGGCCGAAGCTCAGGATCGCTCCAGTAACTCGGTGTCAGCTCAACCACGAGTTCGACGTCGTCGGCGAGCGCATCGACAGATGTCAGGATGCCGGCGAGCACGCGGTCTTCGGCTCCCTCCACGTCAATCTTGATCAGCCGTGCGGTGAGTAGCTCCTCGCGGTTCAAGAGCGCACCGAGCGGCGCCGCCCGTACTCGACCCTGTTCTTGTAGCCCGCGGCGGGCAACCATCGAGGTCAATCCGATGTTGAAACTTGGACCCACAAACAGCGGAAGTTCTTGATCGCGATCGGACACCGCGGCAGTCACCACACGAACGTTCGTCAAACCGTTCCGCTCGACGGTATCCCGCAACATGACGATGACGTTGGGGCACGGTTCGATCGCATAAACGATGCCATGAGGTCCAACTAGCCTGCTGCCCAACGCACTTACGGTGCCGATATTGGCACCTATGTCGATGAAGGCGTCACCGGGACGGAGTCTCCGGCGAAGGAACGCGGCGAGATCAGGCTCCCATGTGCCGAATAAGTACATGTACATGGCAATCAAGTCCGGAAGCCGGCATCGAAATTGAAGGCCGTCTTCGGTCGCGGTGTCCACGGTCTGCGGCTGATGGCGTGCCGAGAAAAGCCATAGCGGCACGGCCACAGCGTAGAAGGGGATTATGAGCAGTAGCGCCCGCACCCAACGCTCGGCAGCGGAGATGCTTTTCTTATTGGTCTGTAGAAACCGAATGTACCGCCGCCACTGCGGCAGGATCAGCTCGTCAAGCATTTCGGCGCCCTACCCCCCGTTCGAACATAAGTTCCGACGCCCCTTCGGTTTTCGTGCCAAGTCTTGGGAATGGCTCCGCCTTCGATCGCGATGGAAGATACTGCGTTGGCGCGGACACTTCCGGGCATTGGAGTTGTCGGTGATCATGTAACCTCGATTCCCAGGAACACATCCCGATGACCGGCGCCTGCCGGTCAGTTAGCAAGCGGCAAGCGGGACGAGTTCTCTATCAGATCAGCTGCGGCCGCGACGCTCTCAGCAGCGGCTGTCATTTCGTTTGCGAACTCGCGAGCGCGCGCTACATATTGCGGAGCAAGGATGGTGCGGAGATCATCGACCAGCGTGTCCTCCGTGGTCCCCGAAAAGCGACGGGCGCTGCCTACCTTGAGCCTCTTGATCTGAATGCCCCACAACGGTTGGTCGGCCGCAGTCCACAGGATCAATGTCGGAACGCCGGCCCGCAAGCCCGCGGCAGTCGTGCCCGCGCCACCGTGATGTACAACCGCGCGACAAGCGGCGAAGATCTCGGCGTGGCTCACCGTACTTACAAGCTTGACATGGGCCGACGGAAGAACGTCGCTGACGTCGGTCCCTGCGGCGCAGATCAACGCTCGCTCGCCCAACCGGGCGCACGCTGCGCTGATCATTTCAATTGTGCGCCTCGCGGATTCGACGGGTACGCTTCCGAAGCCAAAATATATCGGCGGTTTGCCCGACGCGATCCACGATGCGACCTCCTCGTCTGCATCCGTTGACAATTCCATTGTCAGCGCGCCGACGAAGGGCCGTTGATGTGCCCACTTCGCCCATTCGCTCGCCAGTCCCGGAAAGCAACACTCGTCGTAGGCCTGGATGTCGAGCGAGCCACGTTCGGCAATTCGTCGCGACGGAGATATCGATGCCTTCGGCAGGCCCAACTCACGGCGCTGCGAGTCCTCCACCCGCTTCGTCATGCGCCAAAAGACCCACAGATTGAGAGTCATCAACGAGCTCCCCACTAGCGGCGGTAAGGTGGGAAGAAACTGGCCGTTGGGGCGAGCTGGCGCAAAATGCAATGTGGCTAAGGGGATATCGTAATACTCCGCCACGTTCGCAGCAGGCTCCTCCAGACCCCGACCGGAGATTATTCGATCCGCCCCGTCCGCTAGCGAAACCAACGTCGCACTAGCGGATCGCCAGCACTCCGAATACACCCCCCAGAGTTCCTGTCCCAGCGTCTTCAATTTCTGGATATTCCAGAATGCGCGAAGGATTGATGCCCACAGGTCTCGGTGCTGATCCATCCACGTCTGCGTATCCAGCCCGTAGGGAACTGCTGCAATGCCTGCTGCCTCGGCAAAGCCGACGAGGTCGGGCGGCACGGCCACGCGTACTTCGTGCCCGCGACGTAGTAGTTCACGAGCAAGAGCGAGACCGGGTTCGACATCGCCGCGAGTTCCGTAGCATGCCAGGACACAGATCATGGCGTTCATCCTCCCTCAGTCGCTGAACCCTATTAGCCGGTGATGCCAGTCGAAAATTGGCCTCGGCGGGGCAATGTCGTCATAACGCCCGAACATCGCGCGATCACAGCATTGCCATATCCTGCCCCCGCAGTCGCCGATCTCGGACGTGCCGATTACTCAACAAAATCCTTCAGTTGCCGGCCATAGAGATTCAACGATTCGGCTGTCAACATGACTTCGTGTGGACAGTCGACGGTTTGCTCTGTGATGGTGCCAACGATATAAGGACGCCAGTGTTGGGCAGCCGTATACGATTCAGTTCCTTCCTGAGCAGCGGCGAATGCGATCATGTCTCCGTCGAAAACGCCCGGTTCATGTGCGGCATGCAACCCGCGGTTGAAGGTGATGTTCTGAACTAATAGATCCAGGTTCTGTATGAACGAATCCATCAGCTGCTGGAATTGAGGAGACTCCACGGCAACTCGCTGACGAATCCGGTCCTGCAATTCATCGTAGGTAAGCGACTCGTCCGCGTGTGGATTGTCAATGTTGTACAACCGCATGACTTCTTGGAGTACGCGCTTCTTGTCCAGAGCGCCGTCTGGTAGGTAGACGCTGTCGAGCCTTGGCTGAGTATCAATGAGGATCAACCGGCCAACATCACATCCGCGTCGTTGCAGCTCGATGGCAAGTTCATGAGCAACGACTCCGCCGAACGACCAGCCGAGGAGCTTGTAGGGGCCGGTTGGGCAGATCTGTTGAATCCGGTCGGCATAGTTCGCCGCCATCTCACGTATGGACCGAGGTTCGGCTTCATCGCCCTGTAGAGCCTGCTGAATCCCGATGATGGGGCAGTCCAGGTACTTTCCGAGGGCTTGGTACTGCCAGCTCACACCACCGCCGGGGTGGATACAGAACAACGGGACGCCGGTGCCGTCCTTGAGCACCTCGACAGGAACCACTTCGGCGGTGTCGGCGCCCCCTTCCAGCTGCTGGCTCAAGTCCCTCACCGACGGCGCGTTGAACAACGTGCGCACGGCAAGGTGGGTGTCGAGGCGGCTGTTGATCGCCGCTATCGCCTGCATCGCCAACAGCGAGTCCCCACCCAGATCGAAGAACGAGTCGTCCACCCCGACGCGCTCGAGTCCGAGTACCTCGCCGTAAACGTCGGCGAGAATCTGCTCGGTTGGGCTCGCCGGGGCCTGATAGTGGTCGGTGTCGATGTATTCGGGTGCCGGCAGCGCCCGTCGATCGAGTTTGCCGTTGACCGTCAACGGCAACGCATCCAGCACAACCACGGCTGCAGGGACCATATATGCGGGAAGACATTCGGCAAGTGCCGCCCGCGTCTCAGCGGTATTGATTGTGCCGGTTGATGATTCGGTGATGTAACCGACCAGACGCTTGTCGCCGGGGCGATCCTCGCGGGGGATCACGACCGCCTGGTCCACACCGGTCAGCCCAGCCAGGGCCGACTCGACTTCGCCGAGTTCGATGCGATAGCCGCGAATCTTGACCTGCTCATCTGCGCGCCCCGCATAGTGCAGCTGTCCGTCTGTACCCCAGCGCACCAGATCCCCGGTGCGATACATCCGTGTCCCTGGACCGCCGAACGGACAAGCTAAGAACCGCGATCCGGTCAATTCAGGGCGTCCCACATAGCCGTAGGACAGCCCACCACCTGCGACGTACAGCTCGCCGACCACTCCAGCGGGCACTGGATGCAGCCACTGATCGAGCACATGGAATGCGAGGTTGGCCAAGGGCACCCCGATGGGGCTTGCGCTCCCCTCGACGTCACGGCTGAGGATTTCGCGGAACGAAGCATGCACCGTCGTCTCGGTGATGCCGTACATGTTCACCAACCGTGGCGATCCGGGATGGTTGCGCAACCACGTCTCGAGCCGTTGCGGTTCGAGCGCCTCTCCGCCGAATACCACCGTCTCGAGCTTCAGCTTTTCGTCACTCGCGGACGACAGCGCATCGACGGTCTGCAGTGCATAGAACGCCGACGGAGTCTGGCTCAAGATGGTCACGTTTTCGGTGGCCAACAGGGAGTGCAGTTCCTGTGGTGACCGCACTACCTCGTCGGGTACGACCACGAGTCGGCCGCCACGCAGTAGCGCACCGAAGATCTCCCACACCGAGTAATCGAAGGCATAGGAGTGACACTGGGTCCACACGTGTCCAGGAGTTAGCTCCAACTTCGCGTCCAGTACCTCTAGGAGGCCGGTCACGTTGCGATGACTGACCGCTACGCCCTTAGGAACACCGGTGGTGCCGGAAGTGTATATGACATAGGCGATTTCGGAGGAATCTACCAGTGGTGGAGCAGTACTCGGCTGGTCGGTGATCCGCGAGTCATCGATATCGATCACCGGCAGTTCGCGCCCATTGAGGGTCCTCGCGACGGTCATGGAACTGACCACGACGAGAGGCGCGGCATCATCGAGCATGAACTCGACGCGTGCCGCCGGATGCGCCGGGTCGATCGGGAGGTAGGCCGCTCCAGTCTTGAGCACCGCCATGATTGCGATGATCGCCTCGACCGACCGGTCGAACAGGAGGGCCACCCGCTCTCCAGGTCGAGCACCGTATTCGATGAGCAGGTGCGCCAATCGATTCGACGTCTCGTCGAGCTCGTGATAGGTCATGGACCGGTCACGGAACGTGAGCGCCACAGCCTGCGGAGCGCGCGCAACCCGATCGGCGAAGAGGGTCGGGATCGACTTCCCGCGAGACATCGGCGCAGTCAGCGCTGCGTTGTTCCCCCACACGTCAAGCCGGGTGTGTTCGCCTGCATCCAAGACATCTATCGACGAGAGTCGTCGCGTCGGGTCAGCGATCAGCGCCGTGACCACCCGAAGCAGCCGCCCGATCAGCGCTTCGATCGTTGCCGCATCGAACACGTCGGTGCGGAACTCCACCGCTCCGCCGATACCGGCGGGTTCACCGGCCTCGTTCCAGCGTTCGGCTAGCGAGAACGTCAGATCCATCCGCGCAGTCCGAGTTTCGGCGACCATCGGGGCGAATCGCAGATCGCCCAGAGAGAATGAGTCGGAACTGCCCATGTGCCCGGACAGGTTCTGCCAAGCCAGCATCACTTGAACTACCGGATGGTGGGTCAGGCTGCGGTCGGGGTTCAGCCGGTCAACGAGCACCTCGAACGGCACATCCTGATGCTGGTAGGCGGCCAGGCTGCGGTGACGCACCTGGGTCAGCAGATCAGATACGCGGGGATCACCGGCGAGATCGACCCGAAGCACCAGAGTGTTGACGAAGACCCCCACCAGCTCATCCAAAGCAGGGTCGTCGCGCCCGGCGATCGGGAAACCGACGGCGACATCCGGACTGGCGCTGAGCTTGGCCAACAACACCGCCAGGGCGGCTTGAACCACCATGAAACTGGTCGTGTCGTGTTCTGCGGCCATCCGAGCAATCTGTTGCTGCAGCTGGGCCGGCCATTCGACGGCCACAGTATCGCCCCGGTAATCGGCCACCGGCGGATATGGCCGATCGGTCGGCAATTCCATCCGCTCTGGCAGGCCGCTGAGCGCTCGTTCCCAGTACGCCAGTTGCGCGGCGATGGGGCTGTCGGAATCGGTCAAGTCGCCCAGGTGCTCACGCTGCCACAGGGTGTAGTCCACATATTGCACCGGCAAAGGCGACCAATCCGGAGCGTGCCCCCGACACCGGCTGGCGTAAGCCATACTTAGATCTCGCATCAAGGGGGCAATCGACAAGCCGTCGGCAGCGATGTGGTGAACCACGGCCACCAGTACATGCTCGTCAGCAGCGAGACGGAAAACCGTTGCTCGCAAAGGAATCTCGGTTGCCAGTTCGAACGTGTGGCGCACGACATCGTTGACGGCGCGCTCCAATTGCTCGGCGGACCATCCGTCGGCATCGACGACTCCCCAGCCGAAATCGGCCTGCTCCACAGGTACGACGACCTGCTGCGGTTTACCTGCGGGCGCGGTGAACAGTGTCCGCAGGCTCTCTTGGCGGGCAACGACATCAGCCAAGGCTGCCCCCAGCGCCTCGGTATCCAGTGCGCCGCTGATCCGATAAGCGGTCGGCATGTTGTACATCGCCGACGGTCCGTGCAACTGGTCGAGGAACCAGAGACGCTGTTGGGCGTACGACAACGGAATCTCTGCGGGCCGTTGCCGAACGGTCAATGCCGGCCTACGAGCGTGACTGCCGGACACACTGGCGATTTCGGCCAACCCGGCGACGGTTGGCGCGTCGAAGAACTCCCGGATCGGGACCTCTACACCCAATTCGGCGCGCAGTCGACCCAGCAGTCGCATCGCCGAAAGCGAATGCCCACCAAGGTCAAAGAACGAATCGTCGATGCCGACTTTCGTCGCTCCTAGCACCTCGCCGAACAATGCGGCCACCATCTGTTCGCGTTGATCGCGCGGTGCCCGATAGGCAGCACCGCTGACAAACTTCGGCGCCGGCAATGCACGCCTATCCAACTTGCCGTTTACCGTCAGGGGCAGCGAGTCCAGCATCATGATCGCAGCGGGCACCATGAATCCCGGCAACCGTTCACCGGCAAAGCTGCGCAGTTCGGCCACCCGCTCGACAGCCGCCGGGTCGTTGACATGCCCGGCAAGTGAATCGACCGATGTCGCCGGCCGGTACAGATCGGTCACCACCTGCTGCGGATCATCGCTGCGCGAGAAGATCACATCCATCCGTCCGGCGATCGGCGACCAGGTCACAGCTGTCGCGTAACCGAGCTGATCACCCAGCAGATGACACTGCCGCGGCAGGACCGCGTCCTCAGGAACCTCTAGGCCGGAACGTACCTCGCTGACCGCTACCCGATCCCCTGCCGATGCCAGCGCCTCAGCAAGCGCGACCTCGAGCCATATCCCGCCATGCGGGACCGCGGTGACACGCAGTTGCGTCGGCTGCTGGGTGCTCAGAAAATCACCCAATGCGGTCAGGCTCCCCCAACGTTGCCACGGTTCGGTAGGAATCTCGGCGGCCGAACGCGCGTATCCCGGCGCCTTATGTAGCACCACGTCGTAGCGGTAACCGCTGAGCTCGTTGACCGCGTCCATCGCTTTGAGCTGAAGATCCACGGCAGCGATCTCATCGAGTTGCCGGGGTAGGGCCACGAAGAATTCTGGCGCCAACAACAGTTCCTGCTCGGCCAAGATTTCCCTGCGCACCCGTTCCCTGATGACAGCCGCGGTCCGCTCGGCGCCGCCACCGTCGGCGCACACCACGCCGGTGGTGAACGCTTGCAGTAACGACAGATTGCGCACGTCGCCGATGAACACTGCTCCCCCGGGCGCCAGCAACTGGAAGGCCGACGTGAGGACGTCGAGCAGATAACCCGCGCTTGGGAAGTACTGGATTACGGAGTTGAGGATGATGGTGTCGAAGTGGGCGTGCGGCAGTCCTTCTGCCACATCGGCGGGCTGCGCCCGCAATCGCACGCGGTCAGCCCAAGGCTGCGTGGCCACCACCGCCTGCAACTTCTCGATCGTGGCACTGGAGAGATCGATGCCCCAGTACTCGTCACAGTTCGGCGCCAACGGCGTCAGCAACAGGCCCGAACCGACACCGATCTCCAGCACCCGCCGCGGGCCCAGCGCGCGGATCCGATTCACCGCTGCCGAGCGCCATTCACGCATCTGTTCGAGGGGAATCGGCTCGCCGGTGTAGCTGCTGATCCAGCCGCCGAAATCTTCACCCGGCGGCGCAGGCTCACTCACAGCGCCCGACCCCGCCGAGTACAGACCGCCCCACACCCGCTGCCATTGTTCGACGATCTGCGCTTCCCGGTCGGGCTCGCGTACCAGCATCGCCTCCTGATCGGCAACGACGTAGCCCACCAGTTGCTTGTCGCTGACAGGTCCCCCGGCATCTGCGGTATGGGCGAGGACGACCGCCTGCGCGACGCGCGGGTGTGCCGCGAGCACCGCGCCGATCTCACCGAGTTCGATGCGGTAGCCCCGGATCTTGACCTGTTCGTCGGCACGGCCCAGGTAACGCAATTGTCCGTCGGCGCCCCAGCGCACAAGATCTCCGGTCCGATACATCCGCTGACCGGGAGCTCCGAACGGACACGCCATGAACCTCGACGAAGTCAATCCCGGCCTACGCCAATAACCGACCCCGACCTGAGGGCCGGCGACATACAACTCCCCGACCACCCCGGGCGGCACGGGCCGCAGGCTGTGGTCGAGCACGAACAACGCTGCGGTCGGCAGCGGCGCGCCAATTGGTACCGCGCCCGAGCCTGCGGTCAGTGGCGCACTCGCGGTCACCCACATCGTGGCTTCGGTCGGCCCATACTCGTTGATCATGGTCCGGCCCGGCGCCCATCGGTCCACCACCTCGGCCGGGCATGGCTCTCCGCCGACCAGCAAGGTCACGCCGTCCAGACCCTCGGGCGACAATCCTCCGACCGCAGAAGGGGTTTGACTCAAAACGGTCACCTGCTCGGCGACGAGCAACGCGTGGAAGTCTGTGAGCGAGCGGGCCACGGTCTCGGGCACCACAACCAGCCGCCCACCGTGCAGCAGCGCCCCCCAGATCTCCCAACCCGAGATGTCGAAGCTGTAGGAATGCCATTGCGACCACACCTGACCCGGGGCCGCAAGTACCGGGTTCAAAGAAGCCATCAGCTCGGTCACGTTGTGGTGGGTGATGGCAACGCCCTTGGGCGTGCCCGTGGTTCCCGAGGTGTAGATGATGTACGCGATGTCACCCGGTTCCGGCGCGGGCAGAGGCGTGTGTGGATAGTCGTGAATGCCGGCGTGGTCGACATTGATGACCAGCAAGTCGTGCCCCGCCAGCCGCTCGGCCTGCCGAGCAGTGGTGATGGCGACCTTCGGCATGGCGTCGCCTATCATGAACGCGATCCGGGTCGCCGGCAGCGCCGGGTCGATCGGCAGGTACGCAGCTCCCGCCTTGAGCACCGCCAACATTGCCGTGATCGCCTCGGCGGACCGGTTGAACAGCAGCGCCACGCAGTCACCTGTGCCGATGCCCTGGGCGGCAAGCAAGTGCGCCAACCGATTTGACGTCTCGTCCAGTTCGCGGAAAGTCAACGACACCTGACCGCAGCGCAGCGCCACTGCCTGCGGGGTGCGGGCCGCCTGTTCGACGAAGGCCTCTGGAATCGACGCCACCGTGCGCACCGGGCCGGTCAGGACCGCACGGTTGCCCACCTCATCGAGAACGCTCTGCTCTCCGGCGTCGAGCAATGTCATTTCGCCGACTGCCACCGAGGCGTCGGCGACGACCGCCTCAAGCACCCGACCGAACCAGGCAACCAACCGCTCGATGGTCGACCGGTCGTACAGGTCCGTCGCATAGGTGACGGCGCCGGCAGCCATCGGTGCGTTCGGGTCCTCGGTGGGCACCTCACCGAAGTCGAAGTCCAAGTCCCACTTCGAAGTACCGACGGACATCTCCAGCGGCTCAACAGTGATCCCGTCGAATGCCGCCCCCTCTGGGCGCACATTGTTCTGGAAGAGCATGCCCACTTGGAACAGTGGATGGTGCGACGTGGAACGCACTGGGTTGAGGTGCTCAACGAGCAACTCGAACGGCACATCCTGATTGCTGTAGGCATCCAACGCCTTCTGCCGCACCCGCCCGAGCACCTCACCGAACGAATCCTCAGAATCCACCGCCACCCGCAGCACCCAGGTGTTGACGAAGAACCCCACCAGATCATCAAGCGCGGCATCCAACCGCCCGGCGATCGGCGAACCCATCACCACGTCCTGACCCACCCCGGCGCGGTGCAACACCACCGCCAGCACCGCCTGCATCACCATCGAGGCAGTCGCATTGTGCGCCGCCGCCACCGCCTTGACCTGCGCCCACAACGGCGCCTCGATGCGCAACTCCACCCCGTCACCGCGATAGCTGGGCACCGCCGGGCGCGGACGATCCGCCGGCAGCGACACCACCTCCGGCACGTCCGCCAACTCGGCTCGCCAATACGCCAGCTGAGCAGCGATCACACTGTCCGGATCGGACTCAACACCTAACCAATTCCGTTGCCACAGCGTGTAATCGGCGTACTGCACCGGCAACGGCGACCAGCCCGGCTCCTGCCCCTGCCGACGCGCCCGATACGCCTCGGCCACATCACGCACCATCGGCGCCAACGACCAACCGTCAAAAGCGATGTGATGCACCATGATTGCGAGTACGAACTCTTCTGGACCAAGCGCATAAATCTGTGCGCGCACCGGGATCTCACTGGCCAGATCAAACCGATACCCCGCCAAAGCCGCCAACTCGATGGCCAAGTCCGGCTCGGGCAACGACATCACCGCCGGACCGCCACGCCGCCACATCCCCGGCTGGGCGGGCAGCACCTTCTGGAACGGCACACCGTCAGTGTCGGGGAAGACGGTCCGCAGCGATTCATGTCGCGCGATCACATCGTCCAGCGCCGCGTCGAGCGCCGACACGTCAAGCGCCCCAGTGATCCGCAACGCGGTGGGAATGTTGTAGGTCCCGAATCCGTCCTCGAATCGGTTGAGGAACCACAACCGGCTCTGGGCATACGACAGCGGTACCGCCGTTGGACGTTCAGCGGCCGCCAATGGCGCCCTGCGTACCGAGCCCTCACCGATACGTGGCGCCAGCTGCGCGACAGAGGGTGACTCGAATATCGTCCGGACGGCCAAGCCGGCGTCCATGCTGGTATTGATGGCGGCGATGACCCGGGTTGCGGAAAGCGAATCGCCGCCGAGGTCGAAGAAGGATTCGTCGACTCCGACGCGTTCCAATCCCAGAACGCGGGCGTAGATGCCCGCCAGAATTTCCTCGGTGGGGGTGCTCGGAGGACGGTACTGGCCAGCACTGTATTCGGGGACGGGTAACGCGCGGGTGTCGAGTTTGCCGTTCACCGTTAAAGGCAGAGCGTCGAGGACGACGATGGTCGCAGGCACCATGTACGCCGGTAGTCGCTCGGCCAGCTTTGTTCGCACCTCCGCGGGATCGACGCTGGCGCTGGGGCTTTCGGTGACATATCCGACGAGGCGCTTGTCGCCGGGCCGGTCTTCGCGGGCGATCACGGCGGCCTGGTCGATTCCGTCCAGGGCGGTCAGCGCAGTGTGGATTTCGCCGAGCTCGATCCGGTAGCCGCGGATCTTGACCTGCTCATCGGCGCGGCCCAGGTATGTCAGCTGCCCGTCGGTGCCCCAGCGCACCAGATCGCCGGTCCGATACATCCGCTGGCCCGGTGCGCCGCCGAATGGGCTGGCGATGAATCGCGCTGCGGTCAACCCGGCACGGCCCAGGTAGCCGTACGCCAGTCCGAGGCCGGCAACGTACAACTCGCCGACCACTCCCACCGGCACTGGACGCAGCCACGCATCGAGAACGAACAACGCCGCGCCCGGCACCGGGGTACCGATCGGAACTACCTGCGTGCCTGCCGTCAGCGGCGCGCTGACAGCCACACACATCGTGGTTTCGGTTGGGCCGTAGGCGTTGATCATCACCCGCCCCGGCGCCCAACGCTCCACCACCTCGGTCGGACAGGCTTCTCCGGCCATCACGACCGTGGTCGACTCGAGACCCTCATCCGGCAACGTCGCGATCGCCGAAGGGGTCTGGGTCAATACGGTGACCGATTCAGCGGCCAGCAGTCGGTGAAGCTCATCAGGCGAGCTCGCCACCGTCTCGGGGACGACGACCAGCCGCCCACCGCGGAGCAGCGCACCGAAGATCTCCCAGACCGACACGTCGAAGGCGAGCGAGTGACACAAAGGCCACACCCCCGATGCGGGCAGCCCCGCGTCCAGTGACCCGAGCAAGTTGGTCACACTGCGGTGGGTGATGGCCACGCCCTTGGGAATTCCGGTGGTGCCGGAGGTATAGATCAAGTACGCAATGTCGTCGGGTTCCGGCGCCGCCAACCCTGTGCTGGGATAGGCGTCGATGGCCGGGTCGTCGACGTCGACGACCGTGTACTCGCCGCCGTCGAGCCTGTCGGCGAGTTCGGTGGTACTGATCACGGCGGTCGGCGCGGCGTCGGCGAGCATGAAATGCAGCCGGGCATCGGGCACGATCGGATCGATCGGCAGATACGCGGCCCCCGTCTTGAGCACTGCCAGCATGGCGACGACTGCTTGGGCTGACCGTTCGACGAGCAGCGCCACCGAACGCCCCGACCCGACGCCCCGATCCGCGAGTAGGTGCCCCAGCCGGGTGGAGTCTTCATCGAGTTCTCGATAGGTCATGGACCTGCCGTCACCGCTGATCGCGACGGCGTCCGGCGTTCGGGCCACCTGGGTGGCGAACAGCGCCGGAATCGACAGGTGTGTACCGGACGGCGGCTGGATCAGCGCGGTGCGGTTACCGAGCCGTTCGAGCCTGTGGTGTTCGACCTCCTCGAGCAGATCGACCGTGGACAGGCGGCGGCTCGGGTCGTCGGTGAGATTGGTGAGCGCACGGAGCAGCCGCTGGACAAGCGTCTGGATGCTCGCCGCGTCGAACACATCGGTGCGGTACTCCACCGACCCGGTTATCCCGAGGGGTTCACCGGAGGAGTTCCAGCGTTCCTCGAGGGAGAACGAGAGGTCCATGCGGGCGGTGTGGGTGTCGACGGTCAGCGGGTGGACCTGAACATCGCCCAGGGCCGGGGTGGGCGCCGCATGGTCGGGACGGTCAAAGTTCTGCCAGCCCAGCATCACCTGGATCAGCGGGTGGCGAGCGAGCGAGCGCGTGGGGTTGAGGCGTTCGACGAGGACTTCGAAGGGCACGTCCTGATGTTCATAGGCGGCCAGGCTGCGGGAGCGGACCTGCTCGAACAACTCCGCAACCGTGGGGTCCCCCTCGATCTGGACGCGCAGAATCAGCGTGTTGACGAAGAAGCCGACCAGCTCATCGAGTGCGGCGTCCCGCCGCCCGGCGATCGGAAAGCCGATGGCCACGTCGGTGCTGGCGGACAGTTTCGCCAACACCACCGCCAACGCGGCTTGGACCACCATGAAGCTCGTCGCCTGATGGTGAGCGGCCACCCTGGCCAGCTGTTGCTGCAACTCGGCAGGCCAGTCGATGGCGATGCTGGCCCCGCGCTGGTCGGCGACCGATGGGTAGGGCCGATCGGTGGGCAGCTCCAGCCGCTCGGGCAGTCCCGCCAACACCTGCTGCCAGTAACTGAGCTGCCCCGCGATGCGGCTCGTCGGGTCGTCGAGTTCTCCGAGCGACTCGCGTTGCCAAAGCGTGTAATCGACATATTGCACCGCCAGCGGCGTCCAAATCGGGGCGTGCCCTGCGCAGCGAGCGGCATAGGCGGAGCCGACATCGCGTACAAGCGGGGCGATGGACCAGCCATCTCCGGCGATGTGGTGCACGACCGCCACCAACACATGTTGGCCCTCGTCGAGGTGTAAAAGCGTTGCCCGCAACGGAATCTCAGCACTGAGATCAAAATTGTGTCCCACGGTCGCGGCGACGGCGTCGTCAACCTGCTGCGACGAGAAGCCGGTGGCATCGACGACAGCCCAGCCGAATTCGGCTCGCTCGGGCGGGATGACGACCTGTTGGGGGATGCCCTCAGCCGCGACGAAGAGGGTGCGCAGGCTTTCGTGACGGGCCACCACATCACCCAGCGCCGCCCCCAATGCCGCGACGTCCAGAGATCCCGAAATGGTGAAGGCTGCCGGCATGTTGTAGACCGGCGAAGGCCCATGTAGCTGATCGAGGAACCACAACCGCTGCTGGGCATAGGACAGCGGCACTACCGGCGGGCGGGGGCGCGCTGTCAGAGCGGTGGCTGTCGCATCGTCGGCGTGAGCGTGGATCCACGCCGTTAGCCCCGCCACCGTGGGCGCGTCGAACAATGCCCGAATCGGGACGTCCACGTTCAGCTCGGCGCGGACGCGGGCCACCAGACGCGTAGCCGACAGCGAGTGTCCGCCCAGATCGAAGAATGATTCGTCGATGCCGACCCGGCTCGCGCCCAGTACCTCGCCGAACAATGCGGCCAACACCCGCTCACGGTCATCCCGTGGGGCGCGGTAGGCCACCGTGCTGATGAACTCCGGAGCAGGCAGCGCCCGTTTGTCCAGCTTGCCGTTGACCGTCAGGGGTAGTGAGTCCAACATCGTTATCGAAGCTGGAACCATGAACTCCGGCAATCGCTCTGACACGAAGCCGCGCAACTCCCCGGCGCGTTCGATCGCGGCCGGGTCATTCACATAGTCGGCCAGCGGCCCCACCGATCCGGCGGGCAAATACACATCCGACAATGGCTCTACTGCGCGGGTCAGAACGATGTCGACGAAACCGGCTGCGGCTGACCAGGTTACCGCGGTGACGTAGCCCAGTTCCTCGCCCAAAAGATGGCACTGTCGCGCAACGACCGCGTTCTCCGGCTCCGCCACAACGGCACTCAACTCGTTGAGAGCCACCCGATCCGGCGCGGAAGCCAGCGCCGCCGCCAATGCCACCTCCGGCCAAACCCCGGCATGTGGCACACCCGTGACACGCAATTCCGGTAGGTCCGTCGCGCGCAAGAAGTCACCCAACGCGGCCAAGCTGCCGAACCGCTCCCACGCTTCGGTCCGGATGCGGGCCGCCGAACGCGCCGACACCGGCGTCTTACGCAACACGACCTCGTAGCGGTAACCACTGAGCTCGTTGATCGCGTCCATCGCCTTGAGTTGCACATCGACCGCGCCGATCTCCGTGTCATGAGATGTCAACACGCTGAAGAATTCCGGAGCCACCAACAGCTCTTGCTCGCCGAGCATTTCGCGACGCACTCGCTCGCGCACCACGGCGGCGGTCAGCTCCCCACTGGCATCCTCGGCGCACACCAGCCCGGTGGTGAATTCCCGAAGCAGCGCGAGGTTGCGCACATCACCGACGAAGACCGCCCCGCCGGGTGCAAGAAGTCGCATCGCCAACTTCAAAACGTCGAGCAGATAGCCCGCGCTGGGGAAGTACTGGATGACAGAGTTCAGGACAATGGTGTCGAAATAGCCTTCGGGCAGCCCGTCGGCTGCATCGGCAGGCTGCACCGCCAAGTGAACCCGGCCTGCCCACGGCTGCGACGCCACCGCCGCCCGCAATCTCTCGATCGTCGGCGCGGAGAAGTCGGTGCCCCAGTACTCGACGCAATGTGGGGCGAGGGGGGCCAGCAGTAGACCTGAGCCGACACCGATCTCCAACACTCGGCCGGGCCCCAGCGCTTGAATCCGCTTCACCGCCGCTGCCTGCCACTGACGCATCTGGTCGAGCGGGATCGGATCACCGGTGTAACTGGAGTTCCACCCACCGAAATCCTGCCCCAACTCGGTGGATTCGTCGTGCTGTGTGAAGGCCTCCCCCGTATAGAGGTCCGCATACACGCCTTGCCACTGGCTCACGAGTTGGGCTTCCCGGGCGGGCTCACGAACCAACTTCATCTGTGGGTCGGGAACTACATAACCCACCAGTTGCTTGTCGCCGACACCGTCGGCCACATCTGCGGCGTGGGCGACGACCACCGCCTGGGACACCCGGGGATGGGCGCGAAGCACAGACTCGATCTCACCGAGTTCGATGCGATACCCGCGAATCTTGACCTGTTCATCAGCGCGTCCCACATAACGCAGCTGCCCGTCGGCGCCCCAGCGCACCAAATCCCCGGTGCGGTACATCCTTTGCCCGCCCGATGTTTCGTCGCCCACGAACGGGCACGCCACGAATCGCGAGCCGGTCAGCCCGGGCCGGCGCACGTAGCCCACGCCCACTCCTCGGCCTGCGACGTACAACTCACCGACGACCCCGGTCGGCACCGGACGCAACCACGCGTCCAGCACAAACAACGCCGCACCCGGTACGGGGAGACCTATCGGCACCTCCCCCGCTCCCGCGACCAGCGGCGCGCTGATGGTGGCATAGACGGTGGTCTCGGTCGGACCATATCCGTTGATCATCACCCGTCCGGGCGCCCACCGGTCCACCACCTCCGCCGGGCAGGGCTCGGCGGCGATCATCAGCGCCGCGCGGTCCAGACCCGCAGGAGACAGCACCCCAAGCGCCGACGGAGTCTGGCTGAGCATGGTGACTTTCTCGGCGACCAGCAACGCATGGAAGTCCTGCGGGGAGCGGCTAACCTCCTCGGGCACCACCACCAGGCGACCGCCGTGCAGCAGGGCACCCCACATCTCCCAGACGGAATAGTCGAAGGCATACGAGTGGGATTGCGACCAGACCTGGTCCGGCGCCGGCCGGTAACGAATGTCCATCGCGTCGAACAGGCGCGTCACATTGTGGTGGGTTACGGCCACTCCCTTGGGCAGACCGGTGGTGCCCGAGGTGTAGATGATGTGGGCAATGTCCTCCGGAACCGGCCCCGACAACGCGGTGCTGGGTTGACCGGGGATGCGCGGATCGTCGACATCGACAACGAGCACCCCGCACCCGCGCAGCCTTTCGGCGAAATCGGCTGTGGTGACCGCGACGATCGGCTTGGCGTCAGACACCATGAATTCGATGCGCGTCTGTGGATAGGCCGAATCAATCGGCAGATACGCCGCCCCGGTCTTGAGCACTGCCAGAATGGCCACGATCGCCTCTGCTGATCGCGGCAAGAGCAACGCCACAGATTGGCCTGCGCCCGCACCATGCCCGACCAACAAGTGCGCCAAACGATTTGATGCCTCATCGAGTTCGCCATAGGTCAAGGTGACCTCACCGCAACGGATCGCGACCGACTCCGGCGCGCAAGCCACCTGCACGGCGAACAACTCCGGGATCGCCACCGACCTGCTCGATCGTTCGGTCAGGACCTCCCGATTACCGACCTCGTCGAGCGTGGCGTACTCGCTGGTGTCGAGCACATCGATCGACGACAGCGGCCGTGTGGGCTCGGCCCCGATCGCTTCCAAGACTCGTCGCAGCCGCCCGATCAGCGTCTCAATGCTCGCGGCGTCGAACACATCGGTCCGGAACTCGACCATCCCGCCGATCCCGGCGGGCTCACCCGCTTCCGTCCAGCGCTCCCGCAGGAACACCACCATATCCATACGGGCGCTGAGGGTCTCCGCGGAGAACGGTGTGATCTGCAGATCGCCCAGGGTCAGTCCGGCCGCCGAGTCGTCGTCAAGTCCGGGAAAATTCTGCCACGCCAACATCACCTGGATCAGCGGATGATGGGTCAGGGAGCGGGCCGGGTTGAGCCGATCGACCAGCACCTCGAAAGGCACATCCTGGTGCTCGAACGCGGCCAGCCCTTTCGCGCGCACCTGGGCCAACACTTGGGCGAAAACGGGATCACCGTCGACCTCGACCCGCAATACCAAGGTGTTGACGAAGAACCCGACCAATTCGTCGAGCACCGAGTCGCGTCGTCCGGCGATCGGGAACCCCACCGCTACGTCAGAACTGCTGCTCAACTTCGACAACAGCACTGCCAGAGCTGCCTGCATCACCATGAAACCGGTTGCGTTGTGTTCGCGGGCCACTCGTGCCACGTGCTGCTGCAACGAAGCCGGCCAGTCGACCGCCACGCTCGCGCCACGGTAATCGGCCACCGGCGGGTACGGCCGATCGGTAGGCAATTCCAATCGCTCGGGCATCCCGGCCAACGCGTGTTCCCAGTAGTCCAGCTGCCCGGCGATCGGACTGTCCGGGTCGGCCAGATCACCGAATTCGGCGCGCTGCCACAGTGTGTAGTCCACGTACTGCACCGGCAACGGGGCCCAGTCCGGCGCCTGGCCTGAGCAACGGATGGCGTAAGCCGTGCTGAGATCGCGGACGAACGGGGCGATGGACCAGCCATCGCCCGCGATGTGGTGCACCACCGCCACGAAGATGTACTCGTTGTTGCCGAGGTCGAAAAGTTCGGCACGTAGGGGAATTTCGACAGTCAGATCGAATCTGTGGCGCACCAGCGCGCCGACGGCTTCGGCCAGCCGCTGCGCCGGCCAGCCGCTGACGTCGACCACCTGCCACCGGAAATCGGCTTGCTCGGCGGGCACCACGACTTGATGGGGTGTGCCATCGACCGCCGGGAACACCGTGCGCAGGGTCTCGTGGCGGACAATCACATCGCGCAGTGCCGAGCTCAGGGCGTCGGCATCGAGCGCCCCACTGATCCGGAACGCCGTCGGCATGTTGTAGGTCGCGACCTCACCCTCGACCTGATTGAGAAACCACATCCGGTTCTGAGCGAACGACAACGGCACCACCGCCGGCCGCTTGTCCACTGCTACCAACGGATTGCGTCGACCTGTCCCCTCACCGATGCGTGGCGCCAACCGCGCGACAGAGGGTGCATCGAACAACGTACGGACGGAGACATCGGCGTCCAGATCGGTGTTGATCGCCGCGATCACCCGCATCGCCGACAGCGAGTCCCCACCCAAGTCGAAGAACGATTCGTCGACACCGACTCGTTCGATGCCGAGGATCCGCGCGTATATCCCGGCCAGGATCTCCTCGACTGGGTTCGACGGGGCGCGGTACGTATCCGCATCCTGATACTCAGGAGCCGGCAGGGCGCGCCTATTGAGTTTGCCGTTGACCGTCAACGGCAACGCTTCGATGCCGACCACCGCCGCCGGCACCATATATCCGGGCAGTCTGTCCGCCAATGCACTGCGTGCCAGCGCCGGATCAACGGTCCCGGTGACGTAACCGACCAGGCGCTTGTCGCCGGCACGGTCTTCGCGGACGATCACCACCGCCTGGTCCACCCCGGGAACCGCAGCGAGCGCAGCCTGAACCTCGCCGAGTTCGATCCGGTACCCGCGGATCTTGACCTGCTCATCGGCTCTACCCAGGTAGCGCAGTTCACCGTCGGCGCCCCAGCAGACCAGATCGCCTGTGCGATACATCCGTTGTCCAGGTGCTCCCGCGTCAACCAACGGGCATGCCACGAACCGCGATGATGTCAATGCGGGGCGGCGCCAGTACCCCAATCCCAGCCCACTACCGGCCACATACAGCTCACCGACCACCCCGACCGGGGTTGGACGTAACCACTGATCCAGCACAAAGAACCCAAGATGGCTCAGTGGAATCCCGATTGGGCTCGCGTTGCTGTCGATGTCCCCAGCCGCGATTTCTCGGAACGAGGCGTGCACCGTGGTCTCGGTGGTGCCATAGAGATTCAACAGCCGCGGTGATCGGGGATGACGTTCTAGCCAGGACTGAAGACGTTGCGGTTCAAGGGCTTCGCCGGCGAAGATCACGCTCTGAAGCGCGAGCTGCTGTCCCAGCTCGGGTGCCAGTCCATCGGCGGTTTGCAACGCATAGAACGCCGAGGGGGTCTGGCTCAACACGCTTACCTGTTCACGGGCCAGCAGGGCATGGAATTCCTCTGGAGAGCGGGTGACCGGCTCGGGAACCACGACCAGTCGCCCACCACCGAGTAGAGCACCCCAGATCTCGCACACCGACACGTCGAAGGCATAGGAATGCCACTGGGACCACACCCCGGACCGGGGTACATCAGCAGACAACGACGCAAGTAGCTCGATGACGTTGTGATGAGTAATCGCAACGCCTTTCGGGACACCGGTGGTACCCGACGTGTAGATCAGGTAGGCGATCTCATCGCCTGCCGGCGCTGGGAGCGTGATGCTCGGTTGGTCGGCGACGGCTGGGTCATTGACGTCGATGACCGACAGTCCGCGCCCCTCGAACCGCTCCGCGAGCCCATCGGTGGTGACCGCAAGCAGTGGCGCCGCGTCGCTCAGCATGAACTCGATCCGGCCCGCGGGGAGCGCCGGATCGATCGGCAGATAGGCAGCTCCCGTTTTCAGGACTGCGAGAATCGACACGATCGCCTCGGCTGAGCGCGGAACCAGTAGCGCCACACACTTCGATGGGCCCGCACCCTGGCTGACCAACAGATGGGCAAGTCGGTTGGCGGCCTCATCCAATTGCCGGTACGTCATGCCGTGACCGTCGAAGCTCACCGCTAACGCGTCCGGCGCCTGCGCAACCCGTTCGGCGAACAACGCCGGGATGGACGGCACCGAAGTACTCGCTGGTGCGACCGGAGTCACGGTTTTCCGGTTCTCCCACCGGCGCAGAAGCGCGTACTCGGCGGCGTCGAGCACATCCACCGACGACAGCTGACGTGTGGGGTCGGCGGTGATGGCCGTCAACACTCGTCGCAGCCGCCCGATCAACACCTCGATGCCGGCCGCATCAAACACATCGGTCCGGAACTCCACCGCTCCACCGATGCCTACCGGTTCACCAAACTCGTTGAATCGTTCAGCCAGCGAAAACGTCAGATCCATCCGAGCCGCCTGGGTTTCAACCTCCAGCGGCGAGACTTGAAGATCGGAGTTGTCCCCCGCGACGCCCTCGCGGCTGCCCGCAGGTAGGTTCTGCCAGGCCAACAACACCTGCACAAGCGGGTGATGCGTCAGTGATCGGGCTGGATTGAGCCGATCCACCAACACCTCGAACGGAACATCCTGATGCTCGAAAGCTGCCAGGCTGCGTGCACGGACCTGAGCCAAAAGCTCAGCGACACTGGGGTTACCGGACAGTTCGACCCGCAACACCAAGGTGTTGACGAACAATCCAACGAGATCGTCCAGGGCCGGATCTCGCCGCCCAGCGATCGGGAAGCCGATCGCCACATCTGAGCTGGCGCTCAATTTGGCCAGCAACGCCGCCAATGCGGCCTGCACCACCATGAAGTTGGTTGCATTGTGCTCGCGGGCAACCCGTCCGAGCCCTTGTTGCAGTTCCACCGGAAATTCCACGGCCACACTGCCCCCGCGGTAATCCGCCACCGGCGGGTACGGCCGATCGGTGGGCAAGTCAAGTCGCTCAGGCAATCCGGCCAGCGCCTGCTCCCAGTAACCCACCTGCGCAGCGATGCGACTGTCGGCATCATCGAGATCGCCCAGCTGCTCGCGCTGCCACAACGTGTAATCGACATACTGCACCGGCAACGGCGCCCAGTCCGGTGTGTGTCCGGTGGCCCGGCTGGTATACGCAGTGACGAGATCGCGTATCAACGTGGTGATCGACCAGCCGTCTGCGGCGATATGATGCGCCACCGCCACCAAGATGTGGTCGTCGCCTCCTAGACGGAACACCGTTGTGCGCAACGGGATTTCCGTCGACAAATCGAAGCCATACCGCACCTCGGCGCCGACGGCCTCTTCAATCTGTGGCTCCGACCAGCCCGCTGCATCGACGACCCGCAAGCCCGGATCCACCTGCTCGGCGGACATGATGACCTGCTCGGGAACCCCTTCGCGTGCCAAAAACACTGTGCGAAGGCTCTCTTGGCGGGCCACCACATCAGCCAACGCCGCGTCTAATGCGTCGATATCCAGCGCACCACTGATCCGAAACGCCGCGGGCAGGTTGTAGACGGGCGAGGGCCCATGCAGCTGATGCAGGAACCACAATCGCTGCTGCGCAAATGACAGCGGCAGAACCTCAGGGCGTTGCCGCGTCGTCAAAGGTTCGAATCCGCCCGAACGCTCATCGAGGCGAAGCGCCAGTTGGGCCACGGTGGGCGATTCGAAGAGCGTGCGCACGGCCAGATCGGCACTGAGATCGTTGTTGATGGCGGCGATCATCCGCGTCGCCAACAGCGAATCGCCTCCCAAGTCGAAGAACGAGTCGTCCACTCCCACCCGTTCCAGTCCGAGCACCCGAGCGTAGAGTCCGGCGAGTATTTCCTCGACCGCGGTGGCGGGAGCCCGGTAGCGGTCCGCTTCCGTGTACTCGGGTTCGGGCAAGGCGCGCTTGTCCAGCTTGCCGTTGACCGTCAACGGCAGCGCCTCTAGCGTCACCACCGCGGCCGGCACCATATATGACGGCAACCGCTCGCCGAGCCGGACTCGGACCTTGGTGGGGTCCGCCTCGCCGGTGATGTATCCGACCAGGCGCTTGTCGCCGGGGCGGTCCTCACGCGCGATGACTGCCGCCTGCTCGACTCCGTCCAATCCGGCGAGCGCGGCCTGGATCTCACCCAGCTCGATGCGATATCCGCGAATCTTGACCTGCTCGTCGGCACGCCCCACGTAGGTCAGCTGCCCGTCAAGACTCCACCGGACCAAATCCCCGGTCCGATACATCCGTTGTCCTGGCGTGTCCTTGCTCGCGAACGGACAGGCGACGAAACGCGTCGCGCTCAATCCTCCTCGGCGCCAATACCCCATACCCAGGCCACCACCAGCCACGTACAACTCACCGACCACCCCGGCCGGCACCTGTTGTAGCGAACTGTCCAATACAAAGAAGGCCAGATGACCCAACGGCACCCCGATAGGGCTGGCACCGCTCTCGACGTCAGCCTCGATGATCTCGCGAAATGACGCGTGCACCGTGGTTTCGGTGATGCCGTACATGTTGATCATCCGCGGTGATTCCGGATGGTTATTCAGCCAGGTGCGGATGCGCTGAGGATCGAGGGCTTCTCCGCCGAACACGACCGCCTCGAGCGTCAACTCCGACCTGCGTTCGTGCTCCAGCGAATCCACTGTCTGAAGCGCGTAGAACGCCGATGGCGTCTGGCTCAACAAGCTGACGTGTTCGGCAGCCAAGAGAGCGTGGAGGTCACGCGGAGAGCGCACAACTTCGTCGGGGACCACCACCAGGCGACCGCCATTCAGCAGCGCCCCGAAAATCTCCCACACCGAGTAGTCGAAGGCCAATGAGTGACATTGCGTCCATACCTGATTCGCGAAATGAAGATCACTGCCCAGGGTTTCGAGCATCCGTGTGACATGGTGATGGCTGATGGCCACCCCCTTGGGCACTCCGGTGGTGCCCGAGGTGTAGATGAGGTACGCGATGTCGTCGGGATCGGGTACCGGTAACGGCGTACCCGGCTGACTATGCACCGCGGGGCCTTCGGCGTCGATCACCGACAGCTCATATCCGGTCAACCGCTCGGCCAGACCGGCGGTGGTGACCGCAGCCATCGGCGCCGCGTCCCCGAGCATGAAGTCCACTCGAGCATCGGGATGCAGCGGGTCGATCGGCAGGTAAGCGGCACCTGTCTTGAGCACCGCCAGGATCGCCACGATCGCCTCGGCCGAGCGTGAAAGCAGCAACGCCACAAACTGACCTGGACCGGCGCCGCGCGCTGCCAGCAGGTGCGCCAACCGGTTCGACGCCTCGTCCAGTTCCCGATACGTCCAGGATCGTCCACCGAATGTGAGTGCCGCAGCATCCGGCGTGCGCTCCACCTGCTTATGGAACAAGTCGGGGATCGACCGCAACGGTACGCCCATCGACTCCGTCAGGACCGCGCGATTGCCCCAGTCGTCCAACTGCGCGTAATCGGCATCGTCCATCAGATCCATCGACGACAAGCGCCGTGTGAGATCCGCCGTCATGACTGTGCCGCCACGTCGGCGGTCAACGCCATCAACACGCGTCGCAAGCGCTCAATCAGCAGCTCGATGGTTGCGACGTCGAATACGTCGGTACGGAATTCCACTAGCCCCCCAATCCCCCCCGGTTCACCGGTGTCGCTCCAACGTTCAGCCAGGGAGACGACCAAATCCATTCGTGCAGTATGCGTTTGCGCCGATAGCGGCGTGATCTGCACATCACCGAGAGTCAGCCCGGCCGCGGGACCGCTGCTGTACCACGGCAGGTTGTTCCACGCCAACATCACCTGCACCAAGGGGTGCTGGGTCAGGCTACGAGTGGGGTTGAGCCGATCCACCAGCACCTCAAAAGGCACGTCCTGGTTTTCGTAAGCCGCGAGGCCGCGCTCGCGAACCTGGTTCAGCAGTTCGGCGATCGTGGGATCGCTCCCCAGATCGACACGTAACACCAACGTGTTGACGAAGAAACCGACCAGCTCGTCCAGTGCGGGGTCACCGCGACCAGCGGTCGTGATCCCCACTGCCACATCGGAGCTGCCGCTGAGCTTGGACAGCAAGACCGACAAGGCTGCTTGGATCACCATGAAGCTCGTAGCGTTGTGTTCACGGGCCAGATCGCGTACCCGCTGCTGCAGCTGCGCCGGCCAGTCCACCTCCACGCTGGCACCGCGATAGTCGGCCACCGGCGGATACGGCCGATCGGTCGGCAGCTGTAGCCGCTCCGGCAGTCCGGCCAGGGCATCCTCCCAGTAGGCCAGCTGCGCTGCGATCGGGCTGTCGTCATCCGTCAGGTCCCCGAGATGCTCTCGCTGCCACAGCGTGTAGTCGACATACTGCACCGGCAACGGCGACCAATCGGGTGTCCTCCCCGCACACCTGCTGGCGTACGCCACTGACAGATCCCTCACGAGCGGTCTGACCGACCAGCCGTCGGCAGCAATATGGTGAACCACCGCTACGAATATGTGCTCGTTATCCGCCACGCGGAAAAGCCGTGCATACAGGGGGATCTCGTTGCGCAAGTCGAAGTTGTGACGCGCCACCGCACCAACGGCTTCCTCCAGCTGCGTTGCCGACCAGCCTTTGGCATCGACAACGACCCAACCGAAGTCCGCGGACTCGGAGGGCACCACGAGCTGATGGGGTAGACCGTCGACCGACGGGAACAGCGTGCGCAGACTCTCTTGGCGGGTTACCACATCGACCAGCGCCGCCCCCAACGCCGACACATTCAGCGGCCCGCTCATTCGCAACGCCACTGGCATGTTGTAAACCGGGGATGGTCCTTGTAATTGGTCGAAGAACCACAACCGTTGCTGAGCGTAGGACAGCGGTGGCCGCTCCGGGCGCGGCATCGGTTGCACCGCCGGACGTACCGCATCGCCACCATGCCGGCGCAGGTAGTCAGCGAGACCGCGAACGGTTGACGCGTCGAACAGGCATCGCACCGGTACTTCCCGGCCCAGAGCCAATTGAAGCCGCGCAGTCACCCGGGTCGCTATCAATGAATCGCCCCCGAGGGCGAAAAAGTCATCGTCGAGACCGACCCGGCTCACGCCCAATACGTCGGCGAAGGTGTCGGCGATGATCCTTTCGGTTTGTGTCTGAGGGGCCCTGAAAGCCGTAGCCGCGAACACCGGTTCGGGTAGCGCCTTGCGGTCTACCTTGCCCGAGGAGGTCAGTGGCAGTTCGTCGAGGACCACGATCTGGCTTGGCACCATGTACTCGGGTAACCGCTCGCCCATCCACTGGCGCACCGCGCTGATCTTCGTGTTGGTGTCGGGATCGTTGGCGTAGATGCTGCGCTGTTCGGCTGTGGCCGGGGCCCGATACAGGTCTGTCCACGCGGGTCCGTGCGCACCGTTCATCGCTGCGGTGAACACCGCATCGACGGTGCCGGGTTCAGCGCCCCATGTGACTGCGACGTGGTATCCGGCCGCTTCACCCAGGCGGTACAGCTGTTCCGGGACAACCCCTTCCGATGTCACTGCGGCCTGACTGCGCGCCTCGACGGCCGTCAGTCCGGCGGCCAGAGCTTGTTCGACCTGAACGTCGCTGATGACCCCGGCCCGCGGAATTGAGCAAACTCGCACCGCGTCGATGCGCCGCGCAGTCAACGCGGCTTCCAAGGCGGTGACCCCCCCGCTCGTCTTCCACTCCCAGGTGGGTACCTCGGCCATTGACCTCACTTGGGTGGGAGTCTTGTGGACTATGACGTCGTAGCGGTACCGGTTCAACTCGTTGTCGGCTATGCCGCGTTTTACTTCGATGTCGAGGCCGGCGACTGACGGATGCTCGACAGCCCATGTGGTGAAGAATTGCGGCGCGAGCAGCAACTCGGGTTCGCCCAGCACCGCGCGCTCCACCCGCTGGCGAATGTCGGCGGCGTCGTCGGTCTTCGCGCGTGCGAATGCCACTGCAGTCTGGAAGGCCCTCTGCAAACTGTGGTTTCGCACATCGCCGATGAACAAAGCTCCACCGGGTGCCAGGAGGTCCATTGCAGCGTCTATGACTTCGGCCAGGTATCCGGCGTTCGGGAAATACTGAATTACCGAGTTGAAGATCACTGTGTCGAAGTAACCAACCGGAAGGCCGTCCGTCACGTGCGCTGGGCGGGTCAACAACTCAACGCGGTCTCGCCACGGAATCTGCAATCGCTCGAGCGCGTCCAAGAGGTTATCGACAGCCGCTCCGGACATATCAGTGCCGACATAGCGTTCACAGTTCGGAGCGACTTGAGACAGAATCAGACCCGAGCCCGCGCCGATCTCCAAAACACGCCTTGGCTGCAACTCCAGAATCCGGTTCACAGTGGCGCGCCGCCACTCCTCCATCTGCGGTTGAGGAATCGGATCACCGGTGTAGCTGCTGTTCCAGCCACGGAAATCCATTCCGAATTCCAATGTTTCGAGCTCAGAGCCGTACAACTCGTCGTACATGTGCTGCCACTGGTCGACGATCTCAACGTCGTGATGGACGGTGCTGACATGCTCCAGCGCGACATAAGCGACCAGATGATCCGCACCGGTATCGCTATGGTGCACGGTCGCCGCGGCCTGCGTGACAAGCGGGCAACCCAGCAGCGTGTTCTCGATCTCACCCAACTCGATGCGCTGTCCGCGCAGTTTTATCTGTGCGTCGGCGCGCCCCAGATACTGGAGCGTGCCCGCCGGTAACCAGCGCACCAGATCCCCAGTACGATACATCCGTTCTCCGGCCCTCCCATACGGGTTGGCCACGAACCGCTCCGCCGTCAGTGCCAGCCTGCCGACGTACCCACGCGCTAGCGCAGATCCGGACACATACAGTTCGCCGACCATCCCGGGCGGGCTCGGGTTCAACCGTGAATCCAGAACCAGCGCAGACACGCCTGGGATCGGCACGCCGATGTCGACGGGCTGCCCCACAGACAGCGGTGCTGTGCAGCTCGCCCAGATCGTCGTCTCCGTGGGACCGTACGCGTTGTACATCCGCCGCCCCGGTGACCACACGGCCGCGAGTTCGTCCGGACATGGCTCCCCGGCCGTGATGAGGGTGTCAAGCCGATCGAGCCGAGCCCGGTCCAGCGAAGCCACTACAGAGGGCGTCACCACGGCCGCACTGACCCGTTGATCTTGCAGGAGATCGGTCAGCGCTTCCCCGGCGTAGGCATCGCGTTCGGCCACCACCAGCGTCGCACCCGCCTCCGCCGCCAACAACATCTCGAAGACCGATGCATCGAAAGTCGGTGCGGCGACCATCAACACCCGAGACGAGGGGGCCAAGCCGAACGTATGGCGCTGCGCCGCAGCCAGTCCGAGCAGACCCGCGTGGCTCACCACGACGCCCTTGGGAACGCCGGTCGATCCCGACGTGAAGATCACATAAGCGGCGGTGTCCACAGACAGCGGTGCCAGACGATCGGCATCTGTGATGGGATCCGCGGAGACACCACACACAGCCCGGTCATCCATGCGCAGCACCGGGCGCGAGCCCGTCCCCGCGAAAGCGTCGACACCACAGGTAAGTACACACTTCGCATCCACGGTGTCCAACACCCCGGCGACGCGCTCAACCGGATGCGCAGTATCCAGCGGCACATAGGCCCCACCCGCCTTGAGGACCGCCCACCAGGCCACCACCAACTCCGCGCAACGGCCCGTGGCCACACCCACAGCGCATTCAGGGCCTACCCCCGTCTCGATGAGCGCCCGCGCCAGCCGGGTCGACCAATCATCGAGCACCTGGTACGACAATTGGCGCTCACCGTCGACAACCGCCACCGCGTCCGGATCCGCGGCTACCGCTGCTGCAAGCAACTGCAGCGCGATACCGGCCGGCGCTGTCACCGCCGCGCCAGACCACTCCGACAGCACTAGATCGCGTTCATCGTGGCCCAGGAGCCCCACCTCACCGATAACCACCGAAGAATCGACTACGACCGCCTCGACGATCCGGTCAAACCAGCGCACCAACCGCTCGATGGAGGACCGGTCGAACAAATCAGTCGCGTACGTCACGACGCCGGCAGCCATCGGCTTGGCGGGGTCCTCAGTCGCCACCTCTCTCAGATCGAAATCGAGATCGAACTTGGCGGTGCGCGTGACCACTTCGACGGGCTCTACGTCGACTCCGTCGAGCGCCACCTCGGGACGCACATTGTTCTGGAAAGCCAAGGCCACCTGGAACAGCGGGTGATGCGATGTGGAACGAACCGGGTTGAGTTGGTCGACCAGTCGCTCGAACGGCACATCCTGATTGCTGTAGGCGTCCAGCGCCTTCTGGCGCACCTGGTGAAGTACCTCGTTGAACCGCTGCCCCGGGGTCACTCCCACGCGCAGCACCCACGTGTTGACGAAGAACCCGACCAATTCGTTCAGAGCCTGATCCGACCGTCCGGCTATCGGGGTGCCCAGCGCGATGTCCTCCCCCATTCCCGCGCGGTGCAGCACGACGGCCAAGACTGCTTGCGTGACCATCGAAGCCGTGGCGTTGTGAGCCGCAGCCACCGCCTTGATGCCGGCCCAGAGCTCGGGCTCGATGCGCAGCTCCACAACATCGCCGCGGTAACTGGGCACGGGAGGCCGGGGCCGATCCGAAACCAGTGACACTACTTCGGGCAGATCGGCCAACTCCTTCTGCCAGTAGTCCAACTGGGCGGCGATCACGCTATCGGTATCGGACTCGACACCCAGCCAATCCTGTTGCCAAAGCGTGTAATCCACGTATTGCACGGGCAGCGGCGCCCAGCTCGGGGACAGGCCTTGGCGCCTTGCCCGGTACGCCTCCGCGACATCGCGAACCATCGGTGCCATGGACCATCCGTCAAAAGCGATGTGGTGCAGCACGATTCCCACGACATACCGATCCGGCCCCGCGGCAAAGATTCGCGCGCGAATCGGGATCTCGGTGGCCAGATCGAACCGATGACTTGCAAGTGTCGCCAATGCGCCTTCGACTTCCGATGCGGGCAACGACACGATTGTCGTGCTATCGCGCCGCCACATTCCCGGCTCCGCCGGCAGGACCTTCTGAGACGGCACACCGCCGGTCTCCGGGAAGACGGTGCGTAGCGATTCGTGGCGTGCGATCACGTCGTCCAGTGCCGCAGCGAGCGCCTCGATGTCGAGAAGCCCGTTGATCCTGAACGCGATCGGCATGTTGTATGTCGCCGCTCCGCCCTCGAACCGATTGAGGAACCACAAGCGGCTCTGGGCGTACGACAAAGGCACCACAGCAGGTCGATCTACGGGCACCAGCGGCGCACGCCGACGTGAGGCCGAATCCAGTTGTGGCGCCAGTTGGGACACCGTGGGCGTGTCGAACAATGTCCGGACGCCCAAGTCGACGTCCAGGCTGGTGTTGATCGCAGCGATCAGCCGCATCGCCGACACGGAGTCCCCACCCAAGTCGAAGAATGACTCGTCGACCCCGACACGATCCAACCCAAGGACCTGGGCGTAGATGCCGGCCAGCATCTCCTCGACCGAGGTTGTCGGAGCGCGGTAGCTGTCGACGTCGCCGTAGTCGGGTGCCGGTAGCGCCCGCTTGTCGAGTTTGCCGTTGACGGTCACCGGCAGTGCGTCGATCACGACGACGGCAGCCGGCACCATGTAACCGGGCAGCCGCTCGGCCAGTTTGGCGCGTGCGCCCGCGGGATCGGCAGTGCCGGTGATGTAGCCGACCAGTCGCTTGTCTCCGGGACGGTCCTCGCGTGCGACCACGACGGCCTGCTCCACACCGGCGAGTCCGGCCAAGGCTGACTGAATCTCACCGAGCTCGATGCGATACCCGCGGATCTTGACCTGCTCGTCTGCACGGCCGAGATACCGCAGCTGCCCGTCGGGGCCCCAGCACACCAGGTCGCCGGTGCGATACATCCGTTGTCCCGACGCTTGCCCGCCGGCAAACGGGCATGCCACGAAGCGCGAGGCGGTCAACCCCGGCCGGCGCCAGTATCCGACCCCCACACCGCGGCCGGCGACATAAAGCTCGCCGACCACACCGGCCGGCACTTGGCGCAACCATCTGTCGAGCACGAAGAAAGCGGCGCCAGCTATCGGCGAACCGATCGGCGGCGCACCAGTGCCTTCCACAAGCGGCGTGCTCTTCGCCGCCCACATGGTCGTTTCTGTCGGACCATAGACGTTGACCATCACACGCCCGGGCGCCCATCGATCCACCAGTTCAGGCGGGCAGGGTTCCGCGCCGATCACCAAGGCCGCGGATTTCAAACCGTCAGGCGAGAGCAACCCTGCAGCCGAGGGTGTCTGGGTGAGCACGCTGACTTTTTCGGCGACAAGCAGAGTGTGGAATTCTTCCGGTGATCGCGCGACAGAATCGGGCACCACGACGAGCCGCCCGCCAAACAGCAGCGCACCCCAGATCTCCCACACCGAGAAGTCAAAGGCATACGAATGGAACTGCGTCCAGACCTTCTGCGGCGCCAGCTCGAAACCGATGTCGAGCGACTCGAACAGCTGGGTGACGTTGTGCTGAGTCACGGCCACTCCCTTGGGAATGCCCGTTGTCCCCGACGTGTAGATGATGTGGGCCACGTCATCTGGCAGCGGTAAGGACAATGCAGTAGAGGGATAGCCTTCTACGCGGGGATCACCGAGCTCGATGATTTCCAGGCCATCGAATCCGTTCAGCCGTCCAACCCATTGAGCGGTGGTGACCAGCGCCATCGGCGCGGCATCCTCGATCATGAATTGGATTCGAGCCAACGGCACCGCAGGATCCATCGGCAGATACGCCGCTCCCGTCTTGAGCACGCCAAGGATTGCCACGATCGCCTCGGCCGAGCGGGCGAACAGCAATGCCACGGATTGACCGGGGCCCGCCCCCTGCGCGACCAGCAGATGAGCCAACCGGTTCGACGCCTCATCGAGTGCGCGGTAAGTCCACGAACAGCCTTCGCACGTAAGCGCTGTCGCCTCAGGAGTACGCGCCGCCTGGGCGGCGAACAACTGCGAAATCGACGCGGGCGCAGCGGTCTGGGCCAACACGGCACGGTTGCCCCAGCGATCCAGCTGTGCGCGCTCGTGGGCATCCAGCACATCTATGGACGACAGACGGCATTGCGGATCGGCGATCATCGCCACGAGGACCCGCCGCAGCCGCTCAATCAGTGTCTCGAGGCTGGCGGCGTCGAAGACATCGGTACGGAATTCGACCGTGCCGCTGATCCCAGCCGGTTCGCCCGTTTCAGTCCAGTGTTCCGCCAACGAGAACGCGATATCCATCCGGGCCGTACGGGTGTCCACAGGCAGCTGGGTGACCTGCACATCGCCCAAAACAAGATCGGCGACCGGGTCCCCGACGACGTTCTGCCACGCCAGAATTACCTGCACCAGCGGATGATGGGTCAGGCTGCGGGTCGGGTTGAGCCGTTCGACCAGCACCTCGAAAGGCACGTCCTGGTGCTCGTAGGCCGCGAGCGAGCGCTGTTGGACCTGACCAAAGATCTCGGCAACCGTCGGATCACCGGTCAGATCGACGCGCAACACCAAAGTGTTTACGAAAAATCCCACCAGCTCATCGAGCGCCGGATCACGCCGACCAGCTATCGGAAAACCCACCGCCACATCGGAACTCGCGCTCAGCTCCGAGAGGAGCACCGCGAGCGCCGCCTGCACCACCATGAAGCTGGTCGCATTGTGCTTACGAGCCACCTCGGTCAGCCGCTGCTGCAGCTCAGCCGGCCAGTCCACCGTCACGGTGGTTCCGCGATAATCAGCCAGCTCTGGGTAGGGCCGATCGGTGGGAATTGCCAGCCGCTCGGGGAGCCCCGCCAGCGCCCGTTCCCAATAAGCGAGCTGCACGGCGATGGGGCTTTCACTGTCCTCAAGATCACCCAGGTGCCGACGCTGCCACAGCGTGTAGTCGACGTACTGCACCGGCAGCGGCGCCCAATCCGGATCTCGACCTGAACTCCGGCTGGCGTATGCGGTTCCCAGGTCGGCTACCAAGGCACGTACCGACCATCCGTCCGCTGCGACGTGATGCACCACTGCAGCCAGTACATGCTCGTCATCGGCGATACGGAAAAGCCTTGCGCGCAGCGGTATCTCGGTGTTCAGATCAAACGTGTAAGACGCCACCTCCTGGATGGCCTCATTCAGCCTGGTGGGCGACCACTCCCGGGCGTCGAGGACCCCCCAGCCGAAGTCGGTCCGCTCCGTGGGCACCAACAACTGACGGGGTGCGCCGTCGACCGTCGTGAATATTGTGCGCAGGGTCTCCTGGCGTCCGACCACGTCCGCCAGTGCCGCACCCAATGCCCCGGCGTCAAGCTGACCGCTGAGCCGTAACGCTATTGGCATGTTGTAGACAGCTGACGATCCCTGCAACTGTTCGAGGAACCACAACCGTTGCTGCGCGAAGGACAGCGGTATCGCCGCCGGTCTCTCGACGACCACCAATGGCGGCAGCCCAGGTGAACCTTCTCCGATACGCGGCGCGAGTTGGGCGACTGTGGAGGCATCGAAGAGCGTTCGCACCGCGACGTCGACGCCCAGCGCGGTGTTGATCTCGGCAGTCACCCGCATTGCGGACAATGAGTCCCCGCCGAGGTCGAAGAATGAGTCGTCGACCCCCACCCGCTCACGTCCCAGTATCTGAGCGAAGATCCCAGCCAGGATTTCCTCAACCGCAGTGCGCGGGGAGCGATACGTGTCGCATTCGGCGTACTCCGGTGCCGGCAACGCGCGCTTGTCGAGCTTGCCGTTGACCGTCAGCGGCAGGGCATCGAGGAGGACCACCGCCGTTGGCACCATGTACGCCGGCAGCCGGTCAGATAGTTGGGCGCGGACCTGTGTCGGATCGGCATCTCCCGTTATGTATCCGACCAGGCGCTTGTCGCCGACGCGGTCCTCACGGGCGATCACGGCGGCTTGATCCACACCCTCCAACGCCGTCAGCGCGGCCTGGATCTCGCCCAATTCGATGCGATAGCCCCGGATCTTGACCTGCTCGTCAGCCCGACCGAAATAGCGCAGCTGTCCGTCAGCGCCCCACGACACCAGATCTCCGGTCCGATACATCCGCTGACCCGGCGCCCCGAAGGGACAGGCCACAAACCGAGACGCGCTCAATCCCGGCCGGCCCACGTAACCCAGCCCTACCCCGGAACCGGCCACATACAATTCCCCGACGACCCCGGCCGGTACCGCCCGCAACCGGGCGTCGAGAACAAACAACGCTGCTCCCGGGACTGGCACACCGATCGGCACGTCCGCCGAGCCCGCAACAAGTGGTGCGCTGATGGTGGCATACACCGTCGTCTCCGTCGGTCCATAACCGTTGATCATCACGCGTCCCGGCGCCCACCGATCCACTACGTCAGGCGGGCACGGTTCGGCCGCGATCATCAGCGCCGTCTGATCCAAACCCTGAGATGACAGCATCCCCACCGCCGACGGAGTCTGACTGAGCACGGTGACGCCTTCGGCAACCAGCAACGCATGCAGGTCCCGGGGGGACCGAGTCACCGCGTCCGGTACCACCACCAGCCGCCCGCCGGACAGCAATGCCCCCCAGATCTCCCATACCGAATAATCGAAGGCATATGAATGGCACTGGGACCAGACCGAATTCGGTCCCGTACTCAGACCGACGTCAAGACCGTCGAAGAGTCGGGTCACGTTGTGGTGCGTGACCGCCACTCCCTTCGGCGTCCCAGTTGTACCCGAGGTGTAGATGATATGGGCGATGTCCTGTGCTGCCGGGGCAGCCAGTGCGGTCAACGGGTAGGTGTCAACGCGCGGATCGGCGACATCGATGACCCTCAGATCGAGGCCTTGCAATCGGTCAGTCAACCCTGCAGAGGTGACCGCTGCGATCGGCGTGGAATCTGCCACCATGAAAGCGATCCGCGCCGCCGGCACAGATGGATCGATCGGCAGGTAGGCCGACCCCGTCTTGAGGACCGCAACGATGGCGATGATCGCCTCGGACGAACGATCGAACAACGTCGCCACGCACCGCCCCGGACCTGCACCTTCACTGATCAGCAAGTGCGCCAGACGGTTTGATGCCTCATCGAGCTCACGGTAGGACATCGACTGACCCGCAAAAGTCAATGCCGTCGCCCTCGGCGCGCGTGCTACCTGTTGTGCGAACACCGCAGGAATCGACTCCCCGGTCAACGGCTGATTCAAGACCTCCCGGTGGCCGATCTCGTCAAGCAGAGCGTGTTCGGCGGCATCGAGCACATCCAGCGACGACAATGCCTGAGCCGGATCCGCGGTGATCGCTAGGAGCACCCGTTCCAAGCGCCTGACCAGGGTTTCGATTGTGTCGGCGTCGAACACGTCGGTTCGGAACTCCACCATTCCCGAAATCCCGGCCGGCTCACCGGCTTCCGTCCACCGCTCAGCCAAAGAGAACACCAGATCCATGCGGGCGGTGCAGGTGTCCGCGGGCAGCGGCTCAACCTGAACGTCGCCCAATTGGAGGCCGGCCGCTGGGCCGTTGCTGTGCCATGGGAGGTTCTGCCACGTGATCATCACCTGTACCAATGGGTGATGAGACAGCGATCGGATCGGGTTGAGCCGGTCCACCAGTACCTCGAAAGGCACATCCCGGTGCTCGTAGGCGGCCAAACCACGCCTGCGTACCTGGGCCAATACTCCAGCGATATCGCGTTCCTTGCTCAGGTCGACTCGTAGCACCAAGGTGTTGACAAGAAAGCCGACCAAGTCATCGAGTGCCGGGTCACCGCGTCCGGCGATGGCGATGCCCACCGCCACATCGCTGCTGCCGCTGATTTCGGATAGCAGCACCGCCATTGCAGACTGAATCACCATGAAACTGGTGGCGTTGCTGTCCCGGGCCAGCCGAGCCACCTGTCGCTGCAGCTGGGCCGACCAGTCCACCGCCACGCTGGCCCCGCGGTAATCAGCCACCGGCGGATAGGGCCTGTCGGTGGGCAACATCAGCCGTTCGGGTAGGCCGGCAAGAGCCTGCTCCCAATAGGCGATCTGAGCGCTGATGGGACTGCTTTCGTCGTCGACGTCACCCAGGTGCGCGCGCTGCCACAGCGTGTAGTCGATGTACTGCACCGCCAAAGGCGACCAGTCCGGACTCCGTCCCGCACACCGGCTGTCGTATGCAAGCCCTAGATCACGCACCAACGGGGCGATTGACCAACCGTCCGCGGCGATATGATGCACCACTGCCACCAGTAGATGCTCGTCATCAGCAGTACGAAACAGCGTCGCGCGCATTGGAATCTCGACAGCGAGATCAAAGTTGTGACGCACCGCCGTGTCTATTGCCTCGACAAGCTGCGCCTTCGGCCAGTGGCCGGCATCGATGACCTCCCAACCGAAGTCGGCCTCAACGGACGGTGTCACCACCTGGTGGGGAATGCCTCCATCTGTCACGAACAAGGTGCGCAGGCTCTCATGCCGGTCCACCACATCGCCCAGGGCCGCGCCGAGTGCGCCCGCATCCAGCTTCCCGCACAGCCGCAAGGCCACCGCCATGTTGTAGATGGCGGACGGCCCTTGCAGCTGATCCAAGAACCACAACCGACTCTGGGCGAAAGACAATGGCACCCGCTCCGGACGCGGCATCGGCCGCAGGGCGGAATGGGCCGCACCATCACTAGGCTGGCCCAGGTGATCGGCGAGTTCTCCGACCCTGGGGGCGTCGAACAGATATCGCACGGGGACTTCCCGCTCCAAGGCAGTCTGCAGCCGAGCACTGACGCGGATCGCGATCAGCGAATCTCCGCCCAGGGCGAAGAAGTCGTCATCGAGCCCCACCCGGTCGACGCCCAGCACCTCGGCGAAAACGTCGGCGACGACTCTTTCGGTCTGAGTCCGCGGCTCCCGGAATGTTGTTGCCGCAGTCACTGGTTCGGGCAGAGCTTTTCGGTCGATTTTGCCCGAGGAAGTCATAGGGAACTCGTCGAGCACCACGAAGTGAGTCGGCACCATGTAGTCAGGCAGCCGAGAGCTCATCCACTGGCGCACCGCGCTTATCTTGGTGTTGGCGTGCGGATCGTTTGCGTATGCGCTGGCCCCAGGGTGGGCGGCAGGGAGGTACAGATCGCACAACGCCGACGAATGGCCGAAGTCGGCGGGACGCGTGAAGACCGCATCCAGATCGCCAGGCTGGCGGCCCCACGTGACCGCCGCCCGGTATCCGCTGGTTTCACCGAGACGATGCAATTGCTCGGGAGTGATTGCCTCAGGCGCTCCGGCAGCGAAAGCCAACGCCTCGCTCAGAGAAAGCCCTTCAGCTAGGCCCTGTTCGGCCCGGACGTCGCTGATGACGCCGGCGTGCGGAATCCCGGTGATACGTACCGTTTCCGGGTGTTGAGACGTCAGGAGGGCATGCAACCCTTCAAGTCCATCACAGGAGCTCCATTCCCATGCCGGAACATCGACCAGCGAGCGCAAGGCAGCGGGCGTCTTGTAAATGACGACCTCATAGCGGTAACGGGTCAGCTCGTTGTCGGCGGTTCCGCGTTTCAGCTGGATGTCCAGGCCGGCCACCGATGTGTTCTCGGCGGCCAATGTGGTGAAAAACTCTGGTGCAAGCAGCAATTCGGGCTCGCCCATCATTGCTCGTTGAACCCGGTGCCGGATATCGGCAGCGTCGCCTTCGGAGGTGTGGGCCAGCACAACACCCGTCTGGAACGCACTTTGCAGGCTGTAGTTGCGCACGTCGCCGATGAACAAAGCTCCACCCGGCGCGAGCAGATCGAGAGCGGTCCCAATCACCTGGGCCAGATAATGTGGGCTGGGGAAGTACTGGATGACCGAGTTGATAATGATGGTGTCGAACAAATCTCGTGGAAGTGCTCCCGAAACGTGCGCGGGCTGAGTCAGCAGCCGGACCCGACCGCCCCAAGGCTGTGAGGCCACCGCTGACTGCAACTTTCGAACGGTAGGAGCGGAAAAATCTGTCCCCCAGTAGTTCTCACATAGAGGTGCGATTTCGGACAACACCAGGCCTGAGCCAACGCCGATCTCCAAGACATGTCTTGGTTGCAACGCCATGATGCGGTTCACAGTGGCCGATCGCCACTGCTGCATTTCGGTCACGGGTATCGGATCGTTGGTGTAGCTGCTGTTCCAGCCCCGGAAGTCGCTGCCGAACTCCGGCGCCTCGATGTCAGCCTCGTATAGCTCGTCGTAGATGTTTTGCCAGTGCTCGACGGTTTGGCTCTCGTGTTCGACGGCTGTGGTGTGTTCCAAGTCCACGTAGGCCACCAGATGATCACCGTTATCACTCGTGTGCAGGCTGGCAGCGGCCCGAGTGACCTGCGGACAGGCCAACAGCGTGTTTTCCACCTCGCCGAGTTCCAGGCGTTGCCCGCGCAGCTTCACCTGGGCGTCTGCGCGACCTAGATAATCCAGCGTGCCGTCCTTGGTCCAGCGCACCACATCACCGGTGCGGTACATCCGCATCCCTGCCGCACCATGGGGGGCGGCGACGAACCGCTCGGCGGTCAGGCCCGGTCGGCCGACATAGCCGCGCGCCACCGCGGGCCCAGCCAAATACAGCTCACCCACCACTCCTATGGGGGCGGGCTCGAGGCGAGCGTCCAACACCAACGCGGTAACCCCGGCGATCGGGGTTCCGATGCGCACCGGTTCTCCGACGGTCAACGCATCACACGTCGCCCAGATGGTCGCCTCGGTCGGCCCATAGGCGTTGAACATGCGACGGCCCGGCGCCCAGGCGGCAACCAGTTCCGCGGGGCAGGCCTCCCCTCCGGTCACCAGGGTCTCGAGCCCAGTTACCCGGGCGCGATCGAGCGTGGACAGCACTGTCGGGGTCAGTAACGCGGCGTCGACCGGGTGAGTGCTCAAGACATCGGTCAATGCCTCCCCGCCGTAGGCGTCATGTGCGGCTACCACCAACGTCGCGAATGAGCCCACCGCCCACATCCATTCGAAGATGGAAGCATCGAAAGTCGGTGCGGCGACCATCAACACACGTGATCCCGCGCGAAGCGCGAACTGTCCACGGTGGGCTGCCGCCACACCCAATAGACCGGCGTGACTGACGACGACCCCTTTGGGCACGCCGGTGGAGCCCGACGTGAAGAGCACATATGCGGCGTTGTCGGCAGAAAGTGGAGCCAACCGATCGCTGTCGGTGATCGGATCCGCACTGTGCCGCGACAGATCCCGACGATCAACGCGCAAGACCGGGCGCGATCCCGCTCCCGCCAACGTGTCGGTGCCGTAGGTCAATACGCAGCGCGCGGCGACCGCATCCAGTAGCCCCGCGATGCGCTCGATTGGATGTGCGGGATCCACAGGCACATATGCACCGCCGGCCTTGAGTACCGCCCACCAGGACACCACCAGCTCCACCCGGCGATCCATCGCCACCGCCACGGTGCATTCCGGCCCTACCCCCGCTTCGATGAGCACCCGCGCCAGCCGCGTCGACCATTCATCGAGCACGCGGTAGGAGTACTGCCGGTCGCCGTCGATGACGGCCAAGGTGTCGGGACTGTCGGCCGCCGCCGCCGCCAGCAGTTCAGGAGCCAGCCCCACCGGCGTGTGCACCTGGGCACCCGCCCATTCCGACAGCACCAGGCTGCGCTCCCCCTCGGCGAGCAATGCGACATCACCGACAGCCACTGAGGTGTCCGTGACGACCGCCTCGAGCACGCGGCCGAACCAGGCGACCATCCGCTCGATGGTCGACCGGTCGTAGAGGTCTGTGGCGTAGGTGACCGTACCGGTGGTCATCGGCGCATCGGAACCTGGCGACTCACTGAGTTGGATATCCAGGTCGAACTTTGCGGTGCGCGTGTCCATTTCGATTGTCTCGAGGCTGACTTCCTCGAGCGTCATATCCGGGCGCAGATTGTTCTGAAACGCCAAGGCCACCTGAAACAGTGGGTGATGCGACGCGGAGCGCACCGGGTTGAGTTGCTCCACCAGCAACTCGAACGGCACATCCTGATTGGAGTAGGCATCCAACGCCTTCTGGCGTACCCGCTCGAGCACCTCGCTGAACGAGTCCTGGGAGCCCACCGGAACACGCAGCACCCAGGTGTTGACGAAGAAACCGACCAGATCGTCGAGCGCGGCGTCTGACCGCCCGGCGATTGGTGAGCCCATCACGATATCCTCACCGGCACCGGCGCGATTCAGCACTACCGCCAGGACAGCCTGCATCACCATCGACGCCGTCGTCTTGTGCGCCGCGGCCACCGCCTTGACCTGCGCCCACAGCGGCGCCTCGATGCGCAACTCCACCCCGTCACCGCGATAGCTGGGCACCGCCGGGCGCGGGCGATCTGCCGGCAGCGACACCACCTCCGGCAAGTCCGCCAACTCCGCTCGCCAATAGCCCAGCTGCGCTGCGATCACGCTGTCTGGATCTGCCTCGTCACCCAGCCAATCTTGTTGCCACAGCGTGTAATCGGCATACTGCACCGGTAACGGTGACCAGCTCGGCTCCTGCCCGGCTCGTCGCGTGCGATATGCCTCAGCCACATCCCGCACCATCGGTGCGAACGACCAACCGTCAAAAGCGATGTGATGCACCACAATTCCGAGCACATATTGATCCGACCCCGTCGCATAGATCTGTGCGCGTATCGGTATTTCGTTGGCCAGATCGAAGCGATATTTCGCCAACGCCGCCAGCTCGACGGGGAGATCCTCTTCGGCGAGGTGCTCGATCGTCTTGCCGCCGCGCCGCCACATCCCAGCCTCCGCAGGCAGCACCCGCTGATACGGCTCGCCGTCAACGTCGGGGAAGACAGTGCGCAACGATTCATGGCGTGCGATCACGTCGTCCAGCGCCATGTCAAGCGCATGGAGATCGAGCGCACCGCTGAGTCGCAACGCCGTGGGCATGTTGTATGTCGCCGCACCGCTCTCAAACCGGTTGAGAAACCACAACCGGCTCTGCGCGTAGGACAACGGCACCACTGACGGCCGCTCGACTGCCACCAACGGCTCCCGCCGGTCGCCGCCTTCGGTCACGCGGAGAGCTAGCTGTGCCACCGTAGGGGCGTCGAACACCGCGCGCACCGCGAGCTGTACGCCCAGGCCGGCGTTGATCGTGGCAACTAGGCGCATTGCAAGAATGCTGTCCCCGCCCAGATCGAAGAACGACTCATCAACCCCGACGCGCTCGAGCCCGAGCACTTGGGTGTAGATGCCGGCCAGTATTTCTTCGGTCGGAGTGGCTGGGGCGCGGTACGTTCCCGCACTGTACTCCGGCGCCGGAAGGGCAGCTCTGTCGAGTTTTCCGTTAACAGTCAACGGAAACGCGTCGAGCAGCACGATGGCTGCGGGCACCATGTACGAAGGCAGCCGTTCGGCCAACGCAACCTGCAGTTGATCGGGATCGACTGCGCCATCTGAAGATTCAGTGACGTATCCAACCAGACGCTTATAGCCAGGACGATCCTCGCGGACGATGACCGCCGCCAGGGCCACCCCGTCGAGTCCACCCAACACCGCCTGGATCTCACCCGGCTCAATCCGGTATCCGCGAATCTTCACCTGTTCATCGGTGCGTCCCAAGTAGTGCAGTTGGCCGCTTTCGTCCCAACGCACGAGATCACCGGTGCGATACATTCTTAGACCGGTCGCTTCCGCTCCTGCGAACGGGCACGCCACAAACCGCGAACCAGTCAACCCGGGACGCCGCACATATCCGACGGCTACCCCAGCGCCGGCTATGTACAGTTCGCCAACCACCCCCACGGGCACCGGACGCAACCACGCATCGAGCACAAACAACGCAGCTCCGGGCACCGGCCCCCCGATGGGCACCGCCCCCGATCCCGGCGCCAACGGCGCACTCATCGCCGAGTACACCGTGGCTTCCGTTGGACCATACGCATTGATCATCACGCGCCCGGACGCCCAGCGACTGACCAAGTCGGGTGCGCAAGCCTCGCCTGCCACCACAAGGGTCAAGGACTCCAGCCCCCGCGACGGCAACATCCCAGCGGCCGACGGCGTCTGGCACAGCACACTGACCTTCTCGGTCACCAACAACGTGTGGAAATCGTCCGGTGAACTCGCCACGGCCTCGGGCACCACCACCAGGCACCCACCACCCAGCAGTGCGCCCCAAATCTCCCAGCACGACACGTCGAAGGCATACGAATGCCACTGCGTCCACACCTGTCCTGGCGCGATCAGCGTCTGATCCGCTGACTGCAGCAACTGGACGACGTTGCCGTGAGTAACGGCCACCCCTTTCGGCACGCCGGTAGTGCCCGAGGTGTAGATGAGGTAGGCGATATCATCCGCCGTAGGAGCCGGCTGCGAGCTGGAAAAATGAGATTCGATCCGAAGACTGTCGACGTCGATCACCGGCACATGGAAGCCGCTCAACCGCTCCACCAACGTCGCGTTGGTGACCGCTACCACCGGCTCGGCATCTCCGAGCATGAACCTGATCCGCACCTCAGGGTGCCCTATGTCAATCGGCAGGTAAGCCGCTCCGGTCTTGAGGACGCCCAGTATCGCCAGGATCGCCTCGGCAGATCGCGGAAACAGTAGGGCGACAACCTCTCCCGGCCCAGCACCGTGCTGAGCGAACAGGTGCGCAAGCTGATTCGCGGCCTCATCGACCTCGCGGTAGGTCCATGACCGCTCCCCACAAACCAACGCCACTGCCTGCGGAGCGCGGGCCACCTGACGGTCGAACAACTCTGCGATCGAAATCCTCGATGGCGTCGGAGCCGCCAGCACTGCTCGATTACCCATCTCATCCAGTCGTGCCCGGTCGTGCGCATCGAGCACAGCGAGCGAACGCAGTGACTGTGAAGGGTCGTCAAACATTGCCGATAGGACGCGCTCCAACTGCTCTGCTAGATCGGCGACATCGACACTGGAAAGCGGATGGCCAGCACCTGTCGCGCTTAGTGCAAGGTCGCCGCCCGCGTCGGAGAAGATCAACCCAAAGCCGCCCATACGGCCGGCATTGGTCAGGGACGCCGATGCCCGAACGCCACCGAAATCCAGTGTGAACGACGCCGGAAGGAAGTTGACACTCACCCTGTTCGCCGAAGGGCCGTTCACACGAGCGTGGGCGTTGCGCTCAAGGACATGTACCGGGAAGCGTTGATGCTGCAACACTTCCCGCATTCGTGCATCAACCAGCCTGCAGAAGTCGGCGACAGTGGACTGCGGCGATAGCGCCAGTACCAGCGGGACGACTCCGGCCAGCATCCCGGGGAGGGTCTTGGACTCCGGGCGTACTCTCCTACTGACCGGAAAGTCGAGCACGACCTCCGGGCCGTCCGCACACAAGCCTCGAATCACGAGCGCACACGCCGCGGTGATGACCACATTTCGCGGTACCTGCCACAGGTCGGCGAACTTTTCGAGGCGGTCAAGAACACGACGGTCTAGAGGCACTGGGTCCGAAGGCCCCGAATCGCACTTCTCCGCTGCGTCGCATCCGTGGCTGCTTAGCGAAGGTTCTTGCGGAAGGTGTTCCGTCCAGAATGCCTTGTCTTCGAGGTAATCGTTCGAGGATTCGTATTCGGACTCCCAAGCGACCAAATCCTCCAATGAGCCGAAGAGTGCGGGAGTAACGGCGGTTCCGGAAACCGCAGAGGAGTAGAGCGATGCAATCCGTTGTCCGACCAACGCAATGCCGAACCCGTCGATGACTATGTGGTGGCAGCACCCGAACAGGTAGAACTCATCAAGACGCGTCTTGAACAGCGCGAACCTGAACAACGGGCCTGCGAGCGACATCGGTATCCGCTGGATCGAATCGGCTAACCGACGCGCTTCCTCAACGGGATGGAGCGAGCCACTGAGGTCATGGAACGCCACATCAACGTCTGAAAAATCGATCGCAGCTTGGACGACCTTGCCGTCTACTTCAGAGAAAGCGGCCCTCAGAGGTTCGGACTCCCGCACTACGCGGTCGATTGCCCACTCAAGGGCATCGCGGTCTACCAGTCCGTCGATCCGCACGAAGAGCCCGAGTTGCCACTCCGTGCCGGCTTGGCCCGTCTCCTGCGCGAGCCATATGTCTAACTGCTGGCGGGTAGCTTCCAGCGACCGGTCATGAAGCAAAATGGACCCCCAAGAGACCGCTCGACGAAGTTCCCGCTCCCGAGCTAATTCGAATGAGCGCGGTCTCTCGCCAGCCTGTCGCGCAGACTCTTTGGCCGTATGTCAGGCCAGTTCTGCTCGATGTAGTCGAGGCACGCCGCGCGCTCCGCTTCGCCATAAACCACCCGCCAACCGTCTGGGATCTCGGCAAACGTGGGCCACAGGCTGTGCTGCTCCTCGTCGTTAACTAGAACGACGAATGTTCCATTATCGTCGTCGAAAGGATTGATGCTCATCCCACTCTCCACCGTCAGATCGAACTGGTGCGTCAATAGCCCGTTTCTCCCAACGATAGATGAGGCGGCCAGTTACGGGTGGGGTTTTCGAAGTTTCTCAGCGAACTTCTGAATTTAATAAATTGACGGTGTAGCAAATAGCCGCGCAGCCGGGACCGGCCTGTAGTGAAGCAGGCCGGTTGACCTGCTGCAATAGGATTTGATCTTGTCCTGGAACGCATGCTCATATCCGACGGAAATCCACCTGGGCAATGCCGACTCCGACCCTTGCCAGCCGTGAGCGAACCTAAGGAGAGCGGCGGTCCGTCAGTCAGCAAAGGTTGGCATCAGCCGTAAATTTCAGACGAAACGATAGGAATCTGGCTCCCTACACGTCGCCATACCGCGGTCATCCGTAATGATCATCCGGTGACGACGGCAATGTTCCGCTTCGAGGATCCCTGAACGCGGTCGCCTTTAGGGGTTGCTGTGAGCTGGTAAAGGCTGCAAAGAGCAAACTTGAATGGTAGGCGCTGACGGAGTCAGACACTTACTCGGGCCCCGGTTCAGCCAAGATGGCCGCGACGTCGGCTTGGGTTCGGCGGGAAAGATTGAGCGCAGTGGACCTTGATCGCGATTCAGCGCAGGAGCCCATAGTTTCTGACGACGTCGGCCACGGTCAGACAGTTATCTTCCCACTTCGCCCACCGGTGTTGCGGCGGGGCCGTTGCCCACACTTACCCGAAATACGCCACGATCTCGCGGTGTGGCCGGTTGCTTGGCTGCCGCCCGCGCGGCAGCTTTCTTCCGGAGGAAGGCACGACGGATAACGGCCCTCTTCTATCGCTCATCAAAGCCCGAGCGCAGAAAACCCGAGGTCGAAACGAGCGGGACTCGAAAGTCCGGGTTGGACGATGGAATCTGGCGACGACGTTTCCGCCGCCGAGTTCTTTCTACTGCCCGCGATCTTTTGCCAACCTGTCGCGCAAGCTCTTCGGCCGGATGTCAGGCCAGTTCTGTTCGATGTAGTCGAGACAGGCAGCACGGTCTGCTTCGCCGTACACCACCCGCCAACCGTCTGGAATATCGGCGAAGGTCGGCCAAAGGCTGTGTTGCTCCTCATCGTTGACTAGAACGACGAAGGTTCCATTGTCGTCATCGAACGGATTGATGCTCATACCACTCCTCGCCGTCTCGTCGACATGCTGCGCCGACAACTTGATCCTCTTAAAGATAAAGGAGGCCACTGAAGGGTCACGCCCGGTGGGGGTGGTGAAGAGGAGTTCGCTCGAACGCGTGAACTCCGACTACCGGCCCGACGCATCAGCGAGACGATGTCGGAGATTGCGGGTCTTCTCCGAGCAGCGTGGACCTCACCAGCGGCCGAGGGCCCGACGAACGGAGTAATCCGCTGGCGGGGCGGGGACGCACTATCTGCGGCCACCAGAACCAACGTCCCAGCAGTGCCGCGATGGAAGGGGTCAGGAAAGCACGAACTACCAGCGTGTCGAACAACAAACCCAAGCCGATCGTCGAACCGACTTGACCGATGATCCGCAGATCGCTGACCACCATGGACAACATGGTGAACGCGAACACTAATCCCGCGGCCGTTACTACCTTGCCGGTTCCGCCCATCGCCCGAATGATGCCCGTATTCAAGCCGGCGCCCAACTCCTCTTTCATTCGGGATACCAGCAGCAGATTGTAGTCAGACCCAACACCCAAAAGGATGATCACAGACATCGCAAGCACTAGCCAGTGCAGATGAATGCCCAAAATATGCTGCCAAACGAGTACTGAAAGACCGAATGCCGCACCCAAAGACAATGCCACCGTGCCGACGATGACCAAGGCGGCGATGAAACTCCGCGTAATGATCAACATGATGATGAAGACAAGGCAGAGAGCCGCAACGCCCGCGATCAGGAGGTCGTATGTCGAGCCGTCTCGCATGTCTTTGTACGTTGCGGCGGTGCCCGCGACATGTATCTTCGCATGCTCCAGCGGGCCGACCTTGAGCGCTTCTTCGGCTGCAGTCTTTATCGCGTCTACCCGCGCCAGGGATTGCGGTGACCCCGGATCATCTCTGTGCGAGATGATCAACCGCATCGCTTTACCGTCTGGCGAAAAGAACAAACTCATTGCCCGCTTGAAGTCTTCATTCTCGAAAACTTCGGGCGGGAGATAGAAAGAGTCGTCGTTGTGGGCGGCGTCGAACACCCTACCTATGGCGGTGGCGTTCGCCGACCCCTCCTCCATCTGTTCGATCATCCCCGACATAGTGCTTTGCATAGTGAGTATCGAGGTTCGCATCCGTGCGATTGTCGCGATCATCTGCGGGAAATCGGCGATCATCTGCGGCATGAGCTCGTCTAGCTTATCGACGAGTTCGACAAGAATGGACAGCTGAGCGGTGATCTTGTCGGTGCCGTCCATTGTCTCGAATATTGATCTAATCGATAGGCAAAGGGGGATATTGAAGCAATGCGGCTCCCAATAGAAGTAATTGCGGATCGGCCTGAAGAAGTCATCGAAATCAGCGAGCCTATCGCGTACGCCATTCACGCTGTCCTGTAAGCCGTGCATCTTACCGGTCATACTGTGAGTTATCGCGTTGGTTTTTTTCATCAACTCGTACATGCTTTGCATCTGCGCTTGCATATCACCGATGGCGTCGGCCTGCTTCAACATGAGATCCGTCGTTCTTTGCAGGAAGGGTAACATCTGCACCATGCCGGCGGATTGTAGGCTGATCATGAAAGGGATAGAAGTCCGTTCAAGAGGCGTCCCCTCCGGACGCGTTATACCCTGAACCCTAGAAATGCCCGGAACAGCGAACACCTTTTTGGCCAATTTGTGCAGAATCAGAAAATCTGATGGATTGCGCATATCGTGATCGGCCTCGATCCAGAGGATGTCCGGCATCACGCGTGCCTGGGGGAAATGTCGTTCGGCCGCCGTGAACCCGACATTGGCCGGAATGTCCTGCGGCATGTACGCCCGGTCGTTGTAGCTGGATTCGTAGGCTGGGAGGGCCAGCAAGCCGACGAGCGCGACCACGCTCGCCCCAGCGAGGATGGGGGCGGGCCACCGGACGATCGCGGTCCCCAGCCGCCGCCATCGACGGACCGCAACCATCCGCTTGGGTTCAAACAAGCCGAGCCGGCTTCCCACGGCGATACTCGCCGGGATGAGCGTGACGGCGACGGCCACCACGACCATCATGCCCAGCGCCCCCGGGACACCAATGGTCTGGAAGTAGGGAAGCCTGGCAAAGCTGAGGCAGAAGATCGCAGCGGCGATTGTCGCGCCGGAAGCCATGACAACCTTCGCGACGCTACGGAACGTGGTGTGGAACGCAGTTTCCGGGTCTTCACCGGCCTGACGCGCCTCGTGGTAACGACCGAAGAAGAAGATCGCGTAATCCGTGCCCGCGGCTATACCCAGCGATACCAGCAGGTTGACAGCAAAAATCGAGAGTTCAAAAACCTGGTGATCACCGAGGTACGCCACGAAGCCCCGGGCTACCTGAACCTGAACCCCCACCATTATCGCTACGCCGAGCACAGTGATGATCGAGCGGTAGACGAACAGCAACATGATCAAGATCACCGCGACGGTGACAATAGTGATCTTCAGGATGGAGTCGTCACCGGCGCTGTTCATATCGGTGACTAACGGCGCCGGACCTGTCACGTAGGCGGTCACTCCCGGCGGCGGGGGCGTTCGTTCAACGATGTCGCGGACCGCCTCGACGGACCTATTCGCTTTCGCCTCTCCCTGGTCACCTACCAGGTTCACTTGGACATACGCGGCTTTGCCGTCGGCGCTTTCCGCGCCGGGGGCGGTCAGCGGATCCCCCCAGAAATCCTGTACATGGTGGACGTGGTCGGTGTCAGCTTTCAGCTGACGGACCAACTCGTCGTAGTAAGTGTGTGCGTCGAGGCCGAGCGGTTGCTCCCCCTCCAGGACGATCATCGCGAAACTGTCGGAATCCGATTCTTGGAAGACCTGTCCCATGCGCTTCATCGACTGTAACGACGGCGCGTCCTCAGGCACCTGCGAGACCGACTGCTCTCTGCCCACCTGTTCGAGTGAGGGAAGCGCGAAGAAGGTCACAGCGGCGACCGCCACCCAACCGATGACGATGAACATCGACAGCCGATAAACTGCCCGCGCAATGAAGCCCGGGCGGCTGTTTAGTCGGTGGTCACTCATAGCGCCTTCAGCAGGCCCGAATGAAATCGACCACCCATACTGCTGCGAAGTCGGATGCGGACGCAGTTGCTCTGCAAGACAAGGTCTTTCACGGAATTACCGCTCTGGGTTCAGCAAGAGGGAGCGAACCAGCGGACGGGGTCCTGTCGGCCTCAACATCGAGCTGGCTGGACGGGGACGCACTCGTTGCGGCCACCAGAACCACCGGCCCAGGAGGGCGGCGATCGAAGGCGTCATGAAAGCACGCACCACCAATGTGTCGAACAACAGGCCGAGCCCGATCGTCGAGCCCAATTGACCGACGGTTCGAAGGTCACTGACCACCATTGAGAGCATCGTGAAACTGAACACGAGACCAGCGGCCGTCACCACTCGTCCGGTTCCAGCCATCGCCCGGATGATGCCGGTGTTGATCCCGGCACCCACCTCCTCTTTCATCCGGGATACCAAGAGCAGGTTGTAGTCAGAGCCCACCGCCAGGAGGCAGATGACAGCCATGACGAGAACAGCCCAATGGATTTGGATACCGAGGATGTGTTGCCAAACGAGCACCGAAAGTCCGAATGCCGCGCCCAATGAAAGTGCCACCGTGCCGACGATGACTAGGGCGGCGAACAAGCTTCGGGTCATGATCAGCATGATCGTGAATATGAGGCAGAGCGCTGAGATCGCCGCAATCAACAGGTCGTAGGTGGAACCGTCGATGATGTCCTTCGTCATCGCTGAACTGCCGGTGAGGGACACCCTGGCATTTTCCAGAGGAGTTCCTTTTAGCGCTTCCTCGGCCGCGGTATGGATGGGTTCGACGAGCGCCATCGTCTCCGGGGAGGCGGGTTCGCCTCGTTGTGAAATGAGAAGGCGGGCCGCCTTGCCGTCCGGTGACAGGAAGACATCCATTACCCGCTTGAAGTCTTTGTTTTTGAAGATCTCCTCGGGAATATAAAACGAATCGTCGTTCTGTGCGGCATCGAACGCTTTGCCCATTGCGGTGGCGTTGCTGGAGTTTTCATCCATCTGACCGATCATCCCGGCCATGGTGCTGTGCATTGTCAGCATCATTGTCCGCGTGCTTTCCATCGTCTGAATCATCGGCGGAAACTGGGCGATCATTTGCGGAAGCAACGCGTCTAGGGCGTCGAGATCCTTCATGAGATCGTCCATCTGCGCGCTAATGCTATCGATCCCGTCGAGCGCGTCGAATATGGATCGCAAGGACCAGCAGATAGGAATGTTGAAGCAGTGTGGCTCCCAGTAAAAATAGTTCCGAATTGGTCGGAAGAAATCGTCGAAATTCGATATCTGGTCGCGCAACTCGTACGTGGTCTCCTCGAGCTCGTGAGTTTTCTCGACCATGCGGTGCGTTGTCGACGCTAGCTCTTGCATCAAGCCATACATGCGGTTCATGAGCGCGATCGTCTTGGTCATGTCCTCAGCCTGAACCAGCATGTCGTCCATGCGCGCTCGTTGGAAAGGCAGCATCTGCATTTGACTGGCTTGGCCCATACTGATCATGTATGGAATCGACGTGTGTTGAAGCGGGGATCCCGCCGGCCGCGTTGGACCCTGCACCATAGAAACGCCCGGAACGGACAGGACGCCTTTCTCCAATTTGTTCAGGATCAGGAAGTCTGTTGGGTTCCGCATATCATGATCGGACTCGACAAGTAAGACATCGGGGGCGGACATTTGCGATACGGGGAAATGTCGCTCTGCGGCCTGTAACCCGAGAGCCGCAGGAATATCTTTGGGAAGCGACTCCTGATCGTTGTAGCTGGGTTGATATCCGGGCAATGCCAGCAAGCCAATCATCGCAACTGCGCATGACGCGGCAAGGATGGGCGCCGGCCACCGCACGATCGCCGTGCCCACCCGCCGCCAGTGACGAACCTTGATCTTGCGCTTGGGCTCGAACCACTTGAAGCGCCCTCCGAGCGCGATGATGGCCGGAACAAGCGTGAGGGCCACCGCGACTGCAGTGACCACGCCGACGGCGGAGGGAATACCAAGGACTTTGAACGACGGCAATCGTGTGAAACTCAGGCAGAGAAGTGCGCCGGCAATAGTCAGACCGGAACCCAACACCACCTTCGCAGTACCGCTGAACGTGGAGTAGAAGGCGGTTTCCTGATCCTCGCCTGCCTCAAGCGCCTCATGGTAGCGGCCGAAGAAAAAGATCCCATAATCCGTACCTGCCGCGATCAACAGAGCTACCAATAGATTGACGACGAATGTCGACAGTCCAAAAGCGCCGATATCTCCGAGAAATGCGACGAAGCCTCTCGCCACCTGCAACTGGACGCCGACCGTCACCATCAAGACGATTACGGTAGTAATAGAACGGAAGAAGATGAGCAGCATAACCAAGATCACCGCCAAGCTCACCAACGTGATCAAGGTGACGGTCTCGTTGCCGGATTCGCCCATCTCAGCGATAAACGGAGCCGGTCCGGTGAGGAAAGCCTTGATACCCGGGGGCGGCGGCGTGCGGTCGACGATGTCGCGGACAGCTTCGACGGATTCGTTCGCCAGCGCCTGACCGATGTTGCCGTTTAGCGTTAATTGAACATATGCAGCCTTACCATCAGCACTTTCGGCAGCTGCAGCCGTAAGCGGATCCCCCCAGAAATCCCGTATGAACTTGACGTGTTTTGTGTCAGCCTCGAGTTTCCGAATCAATTCCGAATAGAAAGCATGGGCGTCGTCGCCGAGCCGGTCCTGACCTTCTATGACGATCATCGCCAACGCGTCTGAAGTAGATTCCCCGAAAATCGCGCCCATACGCTCCTGCGCCCGAATGGACGGTGCATCAATGGGAGTCTGCGATACGGCCCGCTCTCTTTCGACCTGCTCCAGTTGGGGAACCGCGGTATTGAGTATCACTGCGATTACCACCCACCCAAGGATGATCGGCAGTGCCAATCGGCGGATCCACCGCGCTATGAGAGGCGGCTTTCCGTGCACATTGTGGGTGCTCATGCTGCCTTCAGGATGCAGGAAGTGAACGCGCTTACGCCCTGGCGAACCTTCTCCGCCTTTACTTCACCGTCCACGATGATGCGGCAACCGATACTGTCGCTATTGCTGGCCTGCGCCATGAGATTTCCAATGCCCGCCGCTTCGGTGATCTCGAATTTGGATGACCATGGCAGACTGGCTCCCTTTACGAACTGCGGTTCGGCGTCTTTGTCGAAATAGCTGATGTCGGCGACCGTTCCCGGCGGACCGAACACCTCATAGATCAGATACTTCGGATCGAAGTTCTGTTTAGTAGCAACCTCGGTATCGGTATCGGCATATGAGGGCCGCACTTCGGACCCGAACATGCCGTGCAACCGCGACACGGTGAAGCCCCCAGCAACCATCACGGCTAATACGAGTAGCGGAATCCAGAGCCGCTTCAGAATCCTGAAAATCGACGATCCCCTCCATCCGTTACCAACCCCGGCGCCGTGGCGGCCGCTCGAACGTAGCAACAGCGCTCTGAGCTCGAGCGGCCGGTTGCACCGAGCGAGCGGTAAGCATCCGAGACAAGTCCGAGCGCGGTCACCGCAAACGCGCGATACCTCGGGGAGCGCAACCCGGTGCTGACGAGTAAACCACGGCGTCGGCCTTCGCAGCGATCCGTTCCTATCGTGATACGGGATCGTAATGCAAGGTTCGCGCGTGTCGTCACCGGACTGCAGACGCGGTCGAATCCCAAGATCGCGCCGTCCCGCGAGACCTTTTCGGTACCTACGTCAGGACCCTGAGGTGCGTATTCGTTCCAGCTGCCCACACAAGGTCCTTTCCGTCTCAAAGACCTTAGGATTGTTACCCAGTCAACTGATGCCATCGTCCAGCGAACTTAATCAGTTACTACAACTGCGCCGCAAGTCCTGCAGATCGCACCGGACGGCGCAACAGCACTGCAGACATCGACGGCGGATATCTGTGCTGGCGAAGTCCCCTTAGACGGTTCGAGGGCGGCGTCGTACCGTCACCAGAGGCATGCAAGACTCGACGCGAAAGTCGAAGATACTTGCCCAGCAATTGACTGGATGCACCCGTCGCTTCGGTGTTCGTCGGCCGGTGCTTGACTTGCATCCTCGGCGTAAGACCACTCGAATCGGACCTACCCGAACGTCGCATTGGTCGCGGCGGGCGGTTTAGGGGGGATAACCCCCCCTATTTCGTCCGGTAAACGCCGTGTTGTCGCGACCGCAGTGTCCGTACGTTCGAGGTATGGTCGCAGTCACGAGTCGAGACGTTGAGTCGGTCATGGCTGACGCCACCACGCCGGCCATTCGCCGCATCGGGGTCCTGCCCAGTGCGTCGATGGTCGTCGGCGCCGTCGCCGCCGCGGTCTGGCTGTGGCTGTACGTCATGATCGTGATCGTCGGGATTTGGCTTGTGCCGTCGGTGGTCGGATTCGCGGTCGCTCTCCTCATGTTTGTCTACCTGACTCGTGGTGCAGAATGGCTCGAGCGGCGGCGCAGTGAACTCGTTTTTGGGATGGAAATCCCGGTCCCACCTCGAAAGATGTCTCTTCATAGTGGCTTTCAGGGGTGGTTCAACCAAATTGGGTTGGACATCAGCAGTGCCCGTTTCTGGAAGGGTTGCGCGCACCATTCCCTGCGGTTGGTCTACGACCTTCTGGCGGTGGGTCTCGCGTTGTTCCTGCTGGCCTTCGCGTTTCTCGCGCCTGCTGCCGCGATCGCGGTGAGCCGTAGCGATGGCGACGCCGGCCTGTCGTTCATTCCGCCGGCCCTGGCGTGGCCGTTGGCCGTCGTAGCGTTGCTCGCTTCCGTGGGAGTCGTGGTGTTCGCGCCGATTCTCGACGCCAAAATCGACCTCTGGCTGCTCTCCCCCTCGCCGGCTGCGATGTATCAACACGAACTGAACGCGCTGGCTGACGCCAGGATGGGAGCGGTGTCGTCGGCGCACTCCGAGCGCAGCCGCATCGAACGCGACCTGCACGATAGTGTTCAGTCTCGCCTTGTCTCGTTGGCGATGACCATCGGTCTGGCTCAGACCAAGTTCGACACCGACCCGTCTGCCGCGAAGGCTCTGATCGCGGAGGCACATCAGGACGCGAAAACCGCTCTTGTCGAACTGCGGAACGTGGTGCGGGGTATCGCCCCGTCCATTCTCTCGGACCGCGGCCTGGATGCCGCGCTCTCATCGGTCGTGCAACGCGCCCAGAACACCGGGGTTTCCACGACTCTGGACGTCGACCTCCCCGGGCGTATCCCCGCCGAGACCGAATCCGTCGCGTACTTCGTTGTCACCGAGGCATTGACCAATGTGGCCAAACACGCTTCGGCGAAGAGTGCCGTCGTGACGGTGCGGTTGGACCAGGCGCAAAACACACTCCACGTCTCAGTATTCGACGACGGCCGCGGCGGTGCGCAGATCACCGACAGCACGCACGCCACCGGCCTCCGGGGGCTGGCTGACCGGGTTCGCGCCGCCCGCGGAACGTTCACGGTTTCCAGTCCGGCCGGCGGACCCACGACGATTACGGCGGTGCTGCCATGCGCATCGTGATCGCGGAGGACTCCGCGCTGCTACGGGCGGGTATCGAACGCATCCTCATCGACGCCGGTCACGAGGTGGTCGCCGGCGTGCCAGACGCCTCGAACCTGGTAGCCCTGGTCGTTGAGACCAAACCTGATCTCGTGATCGTCGACGTGAGGATGCCCCCCTCCTTCACCGATGAGGGAATTCGTGCCGCCGCCGCGCTTCGAAGCGAGAATCCCGAATCTCCGGTGCTGGTGCTTTCGCACTACGTCGAAGAGCGATATGCCTCCGACCTGATCAGTTCTGACACCCGCGGCTTCGGCTACCTGCTCAAGGACCGCGTCGCCGACGTGCCGGCATTCCTGGACGCCGTCTCGGTCGTCGGAGGCGGTGGGACTGTGCTCGACCCTGAGGTCGTGTCGCAAATACTCGCGCGTTCGCATCGTCGCAGCGCGCTGGATCAGCTCACACCCCGCGAAGGTGACGTATTGCAGTTGATGGCCGAAGGAAAGACCAATTCGGCGATCGCGGCCTCGCTGCACATATCCACCGGATCCGCCGAGAAGCACGTCGCATCGATCTTCACGAAGTTGGGGCTGGCGCCCGATGACACCGAAAACCGTCGTGTCCTCGCCGTTCTGCGCTACCTCGAGTCGTAATGAGAAGAAGGGACATACATCATGACCACAAACTCCCGCCTCGCTCACAGGAATAGGCACGACCTTCAGGTGATTCAGCACGCGCTTACGCTCATCGAGATGGAAGGCGGATGGACCCAGGGCACCTACTGCCGCGATGCAGACGGCCGGGAGGTGCACCCCAGCGCCGATATGCCGGGCGAATGGGTTCGGGTGCATACCCCGCACGTCGGCGGGGGCGGCTATACCGTACGCACGGAATCGGGGGCGACCCCGTGTAGCTACTGCCTCGGAGGCGCTTTACGCGCTGCGGCCGGCTACTGGGACGTCGCAAACCCGTACGCCGCACTTGACCAGGTTGAGCGGTTGGAGAATCTCGTCTTGCGTTCGGCCAACTCGGCGGCCGTGGTGGCATGGCCGAGCCTGCAGGCTTACAACGACGATCCGCACACCACGAGGGCCGACGCGGTCCTGGCCCTCAAGCGGGCCGCCGCCCACCTCGAAGCGGAGGAGCAGCCGCAGTTGTGAGCGGATTCGGCGTCAGTCCTGAGCCAGAGCACCATCTACGCGAGACGGAACGGCCACCCACCCCCTGGCCGGCCTCTCCGCCGCCTGCAATCGCTCCCGCCGCCCGAGGCGCGATGCGTTCCGTCGTGATCGTCATCGGTGCGTTGGTGGTCCTCGTCGCGGTCGGCGGTCTCGGTGCGGTTTCGTTCGCCGTGGCGACGAGTCGAGTCGTCACCGATACGCAGGAACTCCCGGCCGGCATGCGATCGCTGACCGTCGACACCGGCGGCGTCCCGGTACCGGTGCGGATCATCGCCGACGCCGATGCAAAGCAGCCGCGCGTGGCACTGCGCCTGGTGACGCGGACTGACGATACACAGCTTGCAGTGCACTCCGAGGGTACCGCTAGCCGAGTTACGCTGGGCGACAGTACTTCAGGGTTCGCTTCGCTCATCGGCACCTCAGTCAGTGTCGTCCTCCCGCCGGATGTGGCACGCAAGCTACGCCTCACGGTCAACCACCGGACCGGACCTTTGATCTCTGATGCGGACCTCGACGAGCTGGTGGTGAAGTCCGATGACGCGTCCCTGACGCTCGGGGGTTCGGCCCGTTCGGTCCGTGTTTCCAACCGACATGGATACATCAGGACCAGCACCGGAATCGCAGTGAGCGAGGGGTTCGAGGCGACGAGCGAGTTCGGCGACATCTGGGTGGAATTCCGCTCGGCGCCTCGCAACACCGAAGCGATCGCGGGTGGCAATGTCACTGTCAGGTTGCCCGCATCCGACGCGTACCGAGTGAACGCCGGATCCGAGGATCCCGCCCGATCAACGACGGTGACCGTGTCGAAGAGCACCGATCGGAGCGCGCCCACAGTGGTTGCTCGCTCGAGAAGCGGAAACGTCGACGTCTCCGAAGCGCGGTAACGGCTCGGTTCAACATGCCGTGAGCGCGTGCAATAAGCGAGGATACGAGCGCCGGCAAAGATCTGCTCGAACCCAGCAAACGGTATCGATCAACGAGCCCGCGGCAACCTACGTCCCGTCATTCGGGGAGCACAGTGCGGCCCCTGCGCGCAGGGGCACGGCCTCCCGCAATCGAGACCATCAATCAGGCAAGATTGGCTATATGGCCAGTGGTACAGATAGTGGCGGAGCCTCACCCCGGGTTCTCGTGGTCGACGACGACCCCGACGTGCTGGCCTCGCTCGAGCGCGGCCTGCGGCTTTCCGGGTTCGACGTGGCCACCGCGGTGGACGGGGCCGAGGCGCTGCGCAGCGCTACCGAGACCCGACCGGACGCGATCGTCCTCGACATCAACATGCCCGTCCTCGACGGCGTCAGCGTGGTCACCGCTCTACGCGCGATGGACAACGACGTGCCGGTCTGCGTGCTGTCCGCACGCAGTTCCGTCGACGACCGCGTCGCCGGACTCGAGGCCGGCGCCGACGACTACCTGGTCAAACCCTTCGTGCTCGCCGAACTGGTGGCCCGCGTGAAGGCCCTGCTGCGTCGGCGCGGCTCGACCGCAACCTTCTCCTCCGAGACCATCCAGGTCGGCCCGCTCGAAGTGGACATCCCCGGCCGTCGCGCCCGCGTCAACGGCGTCGACGTCGACCTGACCAAACGCGAATTCGACCTGCTCGCGGTGCTGGCCGAGCACAAGACGGCCGTGCTCTCCCGCGCACAGCTGCTCGAACTCGTCTGGGGCTACGACTTCGCCGCCGACACCAACGTCGTCGACGTCTTCATCGGCTACCTGCGCCGCAAGCTCGAAGCCGGCGGCGCCCCCCGACTCCTGCATACCGTCCGCGGGGTCGGGTTCGTGCTCCGAACCCAATGAGCCGATGAACTTGCTGTCGCGGATCTTCCGCCGAACTCCCTCGCTGCGCACCCGCGTCGCACTGGCCACCGCGATCGGCGCCGCGATCGTCGTCGTCATTGTGGGAACGGTGGTCTGGGTCGGCATCACCAACGACCGCAAGGAGCGCCTCGACCGACGACTCGACGAGGCCGCCGGCTTCGCGATCCCGTTCCTCCCCCGCGGGCTGGACGAGATCCCGAAATCCCCCACCAATCAGGACGCCGTCATCACCGTCCACCGCGGGACCGAGGTGACGTCCAACTCCGACGTCGTTCTCCCGCAGCTGCCCCCCGGCTACGCCGACACCTACGTCGACGGCGTGCGCTACCGCGTCCGCACCGTCGACATCCCCTACTACCCCGGCCCGATGTCTGTCGCCGTCGGCGCCACCTACGACGCCACCGTCGCCGACACCAACAACTTGCACCGCCGGGTGATCATCATCTGCGTTTTTGCCGTCGGCGCGGCGTCGGTGTTCGGCTGGGTGCTGGCCGCATTCGCGGTGCGCCCGCTGAAAAGCCTCGCGCGGCAGACCCGTCAGATCGACGCCGGCGACGAGGACCCCGACGTCGAGGTGCGCGGCGCGACCGAGGCCGTCGAGATCGCCGAGGCGGTCAAGGGCCTAGTCGAACGCGTCTGGAAAGAACAGGACCGGACCAAGGCCGCGCTGGCGTCGGCGCGCGACTTCGCGTCGGTGTCCGCCCACGAACTGCGCACGCCACTGACCGCGATGCGGACCAACCTCGAGGTCCTGTCTACCCTCGACCTACCCGAGGACCAGCGCAAAGAGGTGGTCAACGACGTGATCCGGACGCAATCGCGCATCGAGGCCACGCTCGGTGCGCTGGAGCGCCTCGCGCAGGGCGAGCTGTCGACCGCCGACGACCATGTGCCCGTCGACATCACCGAACTGCTCGACCGCGCCGCCCACGATGCGATGCGGGTCTACCCGGATCTCGAGGTGTCGCTGGTTCCCGCGCCGACGATCATCATCGTGGGCCTGCCCGCAGGGTTGCGGTTGGCGGTCGATAATGCCATCGCCAACGCCGTGAAACACGGCGGTGCGACCCGGGTGCAGCTATCGGCGGTCAGTTCACGGGAGGGCGTGGAGATCGCGATTGACGACGACGGTGTCGGCATCCCCGAAGAGGAGCGCTCGATCGTGTTCGAGCGGTTCTCCCGCGGATCGACGGCGTCGGTGTCGGGTTCGGGCCTTGGCCTCGCGTTGGTCGCGCAGCAGGCCGAATTACACGGCGGCACAGCCTCTTTGGAGGAGAGTCCGCTCGGCGGCGCCCGCCTGCTGCTGCGGCTACCCGGCCATCAGTGAGCTAGCGCGTGGCCAACAGGTCGATGACAAATATCAGCGTCTTGCCCGACAGCCGGTGTCCGCCACCCGCAGGTCCGTAGGCCTGCTCCGGCGGGATGACGAGCTGTCGCCGCCCGCCGACCTTCATCCCCGGGATGCCGTCCTGCCAGCCCTGGATGAGGCCGCGCAGCGGAAACTCGATCGACTCGCCCCGGTTCCAAGAACTGTCGAACTCCTCGCCGGTGTCGTACTCCACACCGACGTAGTGCACCTCGACGTTGGCGCCGGGCACCGCCTCGGCGCCGTCACCGACGACCAGATCGGTGATCACCAACTCGCTGGGCGGAGGGCCGTCGGGGAATTCGATTTCGGGTTTCTGCCCTGAACTTGAAGTCACGCACTCACGGTAGTCGGGCAGACTGGTGCGGTGACCAAAGACCAAGACATTCTCAACCAGGTCAACAAGCTGGTCGCCGAGGAGCAGGAACTCCGGGCGAAGCTTCAGAACCGCGAGATCGACGAGTCCGAGGAGCACAAACGGCTCAAAGCCGTCGAGGTGCAGCTCGATCAGTGCTGGGATCTGCTGCGGCAGCGCCGGGCCAAGCGGGAGACGGGCGGTGATCCGCGAGAAGCAGAGGTGCGTCCGCCCGACGAGGTCGAGGGCTACCTCAACTGAGTTCCGGTTACGACACCGGAGCCGCTTCGGCGGCGACATACGACGCCGGAGCCGCTTCGGCGGCGACATACGACGCCGGAGCCGCTTCGGCGGCGACATACGACGCCGTCGTCGTCGGCGGTGGGCACAACGGCCTCGTCGCGGCGGCCTATCTCGCCAAGGCTGGTCGCCGAGTGCGGGTGCTGGAGCGCCTGGACCACGTGGGCGGGGCGGCCGTATCTGCGCACGCCTTCGAGGGAGTCGACGCGCGGCTCTCTCGCTACTCCTATCTCGTCAGCCTGCTTCCGCGGCGCATCGTCGACGACCTCGGCGCGCGGGTGCGGTTGCTTCGGCGCCGCTACTCGTCGTACACGCCCGACCCCGCGACCGGCGGCCGCACGGGATTGCTGATCGGGCCGACGTCGACGTTCGACGCCATCGGCGCGGCTGACGACGAGGCGCGGTTCGCCGGCTTCTACCAACGATGTGGTGGCCTCGTCGAGAAGTTGTGGCCGACGCTGCTGGAGCCGCTTCAGACGCGTACGCAGTCTCGTCGTCTCGTCGGCGATGAGGCCGCGTGGCGAATGATGATCGACGAACCGATAGGGCGCGCGATCACCTCGGCCGTCGACAGCGATGTCGTGCGTGGTGTGATGGCTACTGACGCCTTGATCGGGACGTTCGCCCGTCTCGACGACCCGTCGCTGATTCAGAACGTCTGTTTTCTCTACCACCTGCTGGGCAACGGGACCGGCGACTGGGACGTGCCGATCGGAGGAATGGGCGCCGTCAGCGGTGCCCTGGCGGCGGCCGCGACCGGCTTCGGTACCGAAATCACGTGCGGTGCCGATGTTTACGCGATCGACCCGACGGGCGAGGTGCGGTTCAACTGCGACGGCGCCGAGCAGACCGTCCACGGCGACGTCGTCCTGGCCAATGTCACACCGACTGTGCTGGCGGGCTTGATGGGTGAGCAACCGCCGGAGTCGACGCCGGGAGCACAGGTCAAGGTGAACCTGATGCTGCGGCGGCTACCACGCTTGCGCGACGACGCCGTGACACCCGAGCAGGCATTCGGCGGTACGTTTCACATCAACGAGACGTACAGCCAGCTGGACGAGGCGTACGCACGAGCGGATCACGGAGTGATGCCGGACCCGCTGCCGTGCGAGATCTACTGCCACTCGCTCACCGACCCGTCGATCCTCTCGGACGAACTCCGCGCCGCCGGGGCGCAGACGTTGACGGTCTTCGGCCTGCACACTCCCCACCAACTGGTATCGACGGGTGACCCCGACCGGATGCGCGACTCGTTGACCTCAGCGGTGCTCAACTCGCTGAACTCCGTTCTGGCCGAACCCATTCACGACGTGGTGATGGAAGATTCGGCGGGACGGCTGTGCATCGAGACGAAGACGACCGTCGATCTCGAAAACTCATTGGGCATGTCGGGCGGGCACATCTTCCACGGTGGGCTGGCGTGGCCGTTCGCCGAGGACGACGAGCCACTCGATACTCCCGCTCAACGCTGGGGTGTGGCCACTGCGCACGAACGAATCCTGCTGTGCGGCTCCGGTTCGCGTCGAGGCGGCGGCGTCTCCGGGATCGGCGGCCACAACGCGGCGATGGCGGTGCTGGAGGGTTAAGACGACGTCAGCTTGGCGAGGATGCGCCGTAGCGTCTCGAGGTCGTGCTCATCCAACGCAGTCATGACCTCAGGCGCCGGGTCGTCGATCGCGTCGATCTTACTGACCATGGCACGCCCCGCGTCGGTGAGCGAAACCCGTTTGCATCGACGGTTTTCCGGATCGACCTTGCGCACCACCAACCCGCGCGCTTCCAGGTCGTTGACCGCGACGGTCGCCGCCGGCGCGTCGATGGTCGCCGCGTGCGCCAACTCCTTGACCGTCATCGGTCGTCGGCTCAACCGTCGCAGGATTCGCACCCTGCTGAACGGCAACCCGGACTGTTCGACGACCGCCCTCTTCCAACTGTCGTGGTTCTCGATGACGAACGCCGCCATCGCGCGCCAAGCCCCGTCGGCCACTTGCTTACCGGACATCGGCCGCCACCAGCGGTTCCAGGCGATCGGCCGACCGCAACGCCCTGCTCGACGTCGAATACCAGCCGAGAACGATGATCGCCACACCCAGCACCGCGCAGATCAGCCACAGCGGCCGGGTAGCCGTAGCAAAGTCCGGCCCCATCGCCACCAGCGCACCGCCCGCAACCGAACCACACAGCGCCACACCAATACTCACGCCGACCTGTCTGCTGGTCGACGCGATCGCCGAGGCCGCCCCCGCACGATCGGTCGGCATACCGCTGACCGCCGCATTGGTCACCGGCGCATTGACCATCGAGAATCCGATACCGAAGACCGCGAAGATCACCAGCAGTTCCCAGACCGGCGTCGTCGACGACAGCTGGGCGAGCATCACCGTCGCCGCGGTGATGAGTGTGCCCGCAATCAACAGCGACGGCCTCGCCCCGAACCGCCCGACCATCCGGCCCGACAACGGCGAGAACACCAGCGCCCCAACCGCTATCGGCAGATAGATCAACCCCGTGTGGAACGCCGAGAAGCCACGCTCGTCCTGTAGGTACAGCGACATCATGAACAGGAACGCACCCCATGACGCGAACGCGCACACCGCGATCATCGTCGCCGACGCGAACGGGATGCTCCGGAAGAACCTCAGATCGATGAACGGGTCTCGCCTGCGTGCCTCGAAACCCAAGAAGCTTACGAACGCCACCACCGCGGCCACCGCGACTGCGACGGTTCGAACGTCACCCCAGCCCAATCCGGGGCCCTCGATGAGGACGAAGACGAGGCCGAACAGGAACGCCATCCCCAACGCCTGCCCGACCGGATCGAGGTCGCGCATCGTCGCCGACTTCGACGCCGGAACGAAGATGACCGTCAGCAGAATGGCCAGCGCGCAGATCGGCAGATTGATCCAGAACACTGCCCGCCAGTTCATCCACTCGATGAGTGCACCACCGACGATCGGGCCGGCCGCCATCGAGATTCCTACGACCCCGCCCCAGATACCGATGGCCCGCGCTCGTTCCACCCGACCGGTGAACACCTGCGTGATGATCGACATCGCGACGGGGTTCATCATCGACCCGCCGATCGCCTGTAGGAAGCGGGCGGCGATCAGCGTCTCGATGTTCGGCGCCAAGCTGCACAGCAGGGACGCGGTGGCGAACACCGTCAGCCCGATCTGAAATGTGCCGCGGCGGCCGAAGCGGTCGGCCGTCGCACCCGACAACAGCAGCAGCGAGGCCAAGACCAGGGTGTAGATATCGATCACCCACTGCAGCTGCGACCCGGTGGCGTGCAGGTCGGCGCGGATGTTCGGAATCGCGACGTTGACGATCGTCGCGTCCATCGACACGATCAGCAGGCTCAGGCAGCAGGTCACCAAGATGATGGCCTTGCGCCGAGCGGCTCTGGGCCCACGCGAAGCTGGGGACGACCGGACGACGGATTCATTCACTCAACAATTGTGAAACTACAACTGTTTGGGTGGCAAGGGCGGTCAGCAGTGAGATACGCGACGCCGAGTGTGGGTTTACGGGACGCTTTGGAAGCCGAGAACGTGCGGGTAACGCACGTTCGCCGACGGGCCTAGCGGCTGCCGACGTCCTTGTAGTCCCGCTCGGTGTAACCGGTGTAGATCTGGCGCGGACGGCCGATCTTGCCGCTGCCCTCGTCGTGCATCTCCCGCCAGTGCGCGATCCAGCCGGGCAACCGGCCGAGCGCGAACAAGACGGTGAACATGCGCGTCGGGAAGCCCATCGCCCGGTAGATCACGCCGGTGTAGAAGTCGACGTTCGGGTAGAGCTTGCGCTCGATGAAGAAGTCGTCGGTCAAAGCGGCTTCCTCGAGAGTCCGTGCGATGTCGAGCATCTCGTCGTCGCCGCCGAGCTTGCCGAGAATCTTGTCGGCCTGCTCCTTGACGATGCGGGCGCGCGGGTCGTAGTTCTTGTAAACCCGGTGGCCGAAGCCCATCAGCTTGACGCCGTCCTCGCGGTTCTTCACCTTCTTGATGAACTCGTGGACGTCGAAGTCGGCCTGGCGGATCTTCTCGAGCATCTCCAGCACCGCCTGGTTGGCGCCGCCGTGCAGCGGGCCCCACAGCGCGTTGATGCCGCCGGAGATCGACGTGAACAGGTTCGCCTGCGACGAGCCGACCAGACGCACGGTCGACGTCGAGCAGTTCTGCTCGTGGTCGGCGTGCAGGATGAACAGCATGTCCAGCGCCCGGACGATCTCCGGGTCCACCTCGTAGGGCTCGGCCGGGAAACCGAACGTCATGCGCAGGAAGTTCTCGACCAGTGTCAGCGAGTTGTCCGGATACAGGAACGGCTGGCCCGCCGACTTCTTGTAGGCGTAGGCCGCGATGGTCGGCAGCTTGGCCAGCAGACGGATCGTCGACAGCTCGACCTGGTTGTCGTCGAAGGGGTCGAGCGAATCCTCGTAGTACGTCGACAGCGCATTGACCGCGCTCGACAGCACCGGCATCGGATGCGCGTTGGCCGGAAAGCCGTCGAAGAACCGCTTGAGGTCCTCGTGCAGCAGCGTGTGACGCTGGATCCGGGTGGTGAACTCCGCCAGCTGCTCCTTGGTGGGCAGCTCACCGTAGATGAGCAGGTAGCTCACCTCGATGAAGTTCGACTTCTCCGCGAGCTGCTCGATCGGATACCCGCGGTAGCGCAGGATGCCGGCGTCGCCGTCGATGTAGGTGATCGCACTCTTGGTCGACGCGGTGTTGACGAAGCCCTCGTCGTACGTCGTGTAGCCCGACTTGGCCAGCAGTGAACCCAGCGCGATGCCATCCGAGCCCTCAGTGGCGGAAACGATGTCAAGGTCGAGCGTGCCACCGGGGTAGGAGAGGGTGGCTTGCCCTTCCCCACTCTTCGCGTTATCGGCCACGAGGTTCCCTTCGTCGCTGCTGGGAGTATTCGAACATTGCTCCTACAAAAGGTAGTCCCATTCCGGCAGCCGCGCCCCAGCGGGGGCGTCAGTTGCTCAGACGGGCTGATGCAGATTACCCGCTAAGTCGGTGAACTGATCGAATACCGCTCTCAGCCGATCGATGAGGTCGTCGACGGAGACCTGCGACCAGTCTCGATTGTCCTGCGCGACACTGCCCAGCGCCGTCATGATCACCGCACCCCACACCGCGGCCGTAAGCCTGACCTTCTGGTCGTGGAGCGGGACGCTCAGTCGGGCGGCCAACGCGCGCTCGATCGCGTTGCCGCGAAACTCCACGCTGGCCTGGCGCAGGATCGACGACGTCACGATGATCCGGGTGATGCACAGCAGCCGCTCGGCAGTCAGCCCGCCGGGCCCCGCCCGCTTGGCCGACTCGGCCATCGCGACGTTGGCTCGCAGCAGCGCCTCGTAGTGGTTGACCTCGTCGCCCTGGCGGGCGAGCTCCACGGCGGTTCGGTCGAGAATCTCGTCGACCAACGCCAGCGCAATCGCCTCTTTGGTCGGGAAGTACCGGCTGAAGGTGCGGGACGAGACGTCGGCCACCGCGGCGATCTGGTCCACCGTGGTGTTGTCGAACCCCTGGCTGTTGCACAGCTCCACGGCGGCGTCGATGAGAGTCGCTCGCGTGCGCAGCTTCTTGCGCTCGCGCAGCCCGAGAGTCTGCGCCCCCCTTCCGTCAGGCACGAAGGCGATACTAATCGCCGAATCTATGAGAGAGCTAAGAATCCGTTGACGTCGAATACATGATCGACGTCTGCATTTTGGACCGTTGCCTCGCCGCAGCTAACACCGGCTCCTACGGCTGCAGCCGCTCGACCCGCCCATCCTGAATGCGAATCCTGTTGTGCACCCGGTTCTCCCGGCCCTGCCAGAACTCCACGACCTCGGCCGCGATCAGATAGCCGCCCCAATTCGGCGGCACGGGAACGGTTTCGTGGTCAGCGAATCGCTGCGTCACCTCCGTCAGTTGGTCCAGCAGCGCGGCGCGGGACGCGATCGGCTTCGACTGGTACGACGCCCACGCGCCGAGCTGCGACCCCCGCGGGCGCTTGGACCAGTACTCGGCCGTCTCCTCCGCGGACACCTTTAGGACCGGTCCGCGCACGTGGACCTGGCGCCCGATCGGGTACCACGGAAACGTGGCCGACGCGTACGGCGTCGCCGCCAACTGCTCGCCTTTGTCGGAGTCGTAGTTGGTATAGAACGTGATGCCGGCGTCGTCGACGCTCTTGCACAACACCGATCGGGTCACGGGCCGTCCGTTACCGTCCACCGTGCCCACCACCATCGCGTTGGGCTCAGCGACACCGGCGCGCTCGGCGTCGGCTAACCATTTGCGCAGCAACGTAACCCAGCCGTCGGCCAGCCAATCCACATCGAGATCGGGACTGCCGTCTTTTTCCGCCGAACCGTATTCCACCCGCATCCTCGCCAAGCGTTCTGGGCCTACCTCCGCCACGCGACAACGCTACGCCCAGACCGCGCACCGCGGTGTCAGCAACCGCGAGATGACCGCGGTTGCGCGGGTGCAAGAATCTGGCCATGAGCACGGTGCCTGAAGATTTCGTACCCGGCCTCGAGGGCGTCGTCGCCTTCACCTCCGAGATCGCCGAACCCGATAAGGACGGCGGCGCGCTGCGGTACCGCGGCGTCGACATCGAAGACTTGGTCAACCAGCGGGTGACCTTCGGTGACGTGTGGGCGCTGCTGGTCGACGGCAAGTTCGGCAACGGACTGCCGCCCGCCGAGCCCTTCCCGCTGCCCATTCACAGCGGCGATGTGCGCGTGGACGTCCAGGCGGGGCTCGCGATGCTGGCGCCGATCTGGGGTTATCCCCCGCTACTCGACATCGACGACGCCACCGCCCGCGACCACCTCGCCCGGGCTTCGGTGATGGCGTTGTCCTACGTCGCGCAATCGGCACGCGGTATCTACCAACCCGCGGTACCCCAGCGCACCATCGACGAATGCTCAACGGTGACCGAGCGATTCATGACCCGCTGGCAGGGCGATCCCGATCCCCGCCATGTGGAGGCCATCGACGCCTACTGGGTCAGCGCAGCCGAACACGGCATGAACGCCTCGACGTTCACCGCCCGCGTGATCGCGTCGACCGGGGCCGACGTCGCTGCCGCCCTGTCCGGCGCGATCGGCGCGATGAGCGGGCCGCTGCACGGCGGCGCCCCAGCCCGCGTGATCCCGATGATCGAGGAGGCCGAGAAGACCGGCGACGCCCGCGCGGTGGTCAAAGGCATCCTGGACCGCAAGGAGAAGCTGATGGGCTTCGGGCATCGGGTCTACCGTGCCGAGGATCCGCGGGCCCGGGTGCTGCGCGCGACGGCCAAGCGGCTCGAGGCCCCGCGCTATGAGGTGGCCGCCGCGCTCGAACAGGCCGCCCTGACCGAGCTGCGCGAGCGGCGGCCGGACCGCGCCATCGAGACCAACGTCGAGTTCTGGGCGGCGGTGATCCTGGACTTCGCGCAGGTGCCGACCAAGATGATGCCCGCGATGTTCACCTGCGGCCGCACCGCGGGCTGGTGTGCGCACATCCTCGAGCAGAAGCGGCTCGGCAAGCTGGTGCGTCCGTCGGCGATCTACGTCGGTCCGGCGCCGCGCAGCCCGGAGTCGGTCGCGGGCTGGGACCAGATCGTCCGGTCGTGACCCCGACGTTCGCCGCGGCGGCACACAGTTTCGCGGACCTCGTCGGCCGGATTCCCGCCGACGCGTGGTCGAAGCCGGGGCTGGGCGACTGGGATCTGCGTTCGCTGGTCGGGCACACGTCACGGTCACTCATCACGGTGCTCACCTACCTCGAGACCACCGCCGACCGCGCGGACATCACCTCCCCGCAGGAGTACTACGCACGGGTGAACCCCACCGCACTGGGCATGGATCCCGCTGCCGTCGCCGAGCGGGGCAGGCAGGCTGGCCGCGACCTGGGTGACGATCCGGCAGCGACGGTCGCCGACCTCGTCACACAGGCCTTGGCGCGCGTGGAGACGGTGGACGATCCGCTGATCCAGGTGATCGGCGGGCTGGGTATCCGGCTGCGGGACTACCTGCCGACGCGGACGTTCGAGCTGGCCGTGCACAGCCTGGATATCGCACGCGCAATTGGGATTTCGTTCACGCTGCCGCCATCGGTGCTCGAGGAGGCGTTGGTGTTGGCGGCTCGGATCGCGGCCCAGGCGCACGGTGAGACGGTGCTGATGGCGCTGACCGGACGCGACGGGCTGCCGCCGTCCTTTTCGATCGTCTGATCCTGTCGGTGGTCGGTGGTTGCATGGGCCACGTACCGATGAATTCGGCGCTCGGCGCAGGTCGGTACTGGTGACCCCCTCCGCGGGCGCAAACCCGAATCGAAAGGAGCCCTGCACATGGCCATCGAGGTAAAGCCAGAAGTGTCCCCCATGCTCACGGTCAGCGACGGCGCTGCGGCCATCGATTTCTACGTCAAGGCGTTCGACGCCGAGGAACTCGGCCGGGTGCCCGGACCGGACGGGAAGAAGTTGTTCCACGCGGCGCTGCGCATCAATGGTTCGCTGGTGATGCTCAACGACGATTTTCCGGAGATGAACGACGGCAGGTCGGAGACGCCGGAGGCGTTCGGCGGTTCGCCTGTGACTATTCACCTGACCGTCAGCGATGTCGATGCCAAGTTTCAGAAGGCGGTCGACGCCGGTGCGACCGTCGTGATGCCGCTCGATGACATGTTCTGGGGCGACCGCTACGGCGTGCTACGCGACCCGTTCGGACACATGTGGTCGATGGGGCAGCCGATGCGCGAGGTCAGCCCCGAGGAGATCGAGAAGGCGGTGCAGCAGCCCCAGTGACGTCAGCGGCGCAGGCCGGCGAGTAGGCGCCGGCCGAACCGCGGCGCGTCCGCTTTCGCAGCTGTCAGCATGTCGGCGACCGAGGTGAACTTCACGCGCGGGCGCTCGTCGCCGCCGCGGGCGATCTCGGCGGCGTCGATCGCCTTCCACCCGGCCGAGTCGACCATGTCTGGACGTCGGCTGCGGACAAGCTTGTCGAGTGCGCCCGGCTTGTATAGCGGGTCGCGCAGCCTGCCGTCGTTGTAGTCGGCGACCAGGTTGTGCACGCTCTGTGCCGCGCACGACTTGTTGGTGCCGATGAATCCCGTCGGTCCGCGTTTGATCCACCCGGCGACGTAGCTGCCGGGAACCGGCTCACCCGAGCGGGGGTCGACGACGCGTCCGCCGTCGTTGGGAACGACCGCCACAGACTCGTCGAAGGGCAGGCCGCGAATCGGTCTGCCGCGGTAGCCGATCGAGGTCAGCACCAGCCCCGCGTCGAGCCGACAGACCTCGTCGGTTCCGGTGACGGTGAACTCGATCGCGTCAGTCCGGCCCTCGCCGACCACCCGCTTTGGCGTCATCCGGTACGCCAGGCGGATCCGCGGCCGTGTCGCCGGCGCCGAGGTATCCCCGACCTTGCTCAGGACTTCCAACTTGTTGCGCGTCAACGGATCTTCGGCAGCGGCCAGGTCCCGGTCCACCAACTCGTGGTCGGCGGGCGACAACACCACGTCGCACGTCGACGTCAACCCCAACAGCTCGGGCAGCGTGAATGCCGAGTCCTTCGGCCCGCGCCGAGCCGCGATCACGACCTCGGTCACCTTGGATTCGCGAAGCACGGCGAGCGCGTGATCGGAGATGTCGGTTCGCGCAAGCACATCCGGACGTGTGGTGAGGATCCGTGCGACGTCGAGGGCGACGTTACCGTTGCCGACGATGACCACCCGCTCATGAGCCAGATCGACTGGCAGCGAGTCGAATTCGGGGTGGCCGTTGTACCAGGCCACGAACTCGGTGGCGGTGCCCGTGCCCGGCAGCCCCATCCCTGCGATGTCGAGCCGCCGATCGTTGGGCGCCCCCACCGCGTAGAGCACGGCATGGTGATGTTCGAGCAGCTCGTCGTGTGTGACGTCCGTGCCCACCTCGACGTTGAGGTAGACGGTGAACCCCGGCTGCGCCGCTACCTTGTCGAACAGTTTGGTCACCCGCTTGGTGCTCTGATGGTCGGGCGCGACACCCGCGCGCACCAACCCGTACGGCGTGGGCAGCCGCTCGAAAACGTTGACGCACACGCCCTTCTGGGTGAGCAATTCGTCGGCGGCGTACATCGCGGCGGGCCCGGAACCGACGATCGCGACGGTCAGCGGTCCGCCGGCGCGCGGATAAACCACCGGCGCCTCGATGACCGGCGCCAACTTCGACGTCGGCGGCAGCTTGCCGTCCGGTTCGGGATAGAACGCCGCGTTCAACTCGACGAACGGAAGTTGCTCCGGCGTCAACTTCGAATCGTGCGATATCGCCCCGACCGGGCACGCCGACACGCAGGCTCCGCAGTCGACGCACGCCACGGGATCGATGTAGAGCATCTCGGCGGTCGCGAAACCGGGCTCGTCGGGTGTCGGGTGAATGCAGTTGACCGGGCACGCGTAGACACAGGACCCGTCGCTGCAACACGACTGGGTGATCACGTGGGGCACGTCGTGCGTCCTAGGCGGCGATCACGTGCTGACGGGCCGGTTCGCTGCGGTAACGGCTCGGCTTGCCGTCGATCTTGCAGAGCCGCCACATCAACCTCGCGAACGGGTTCATCAATCCGGTTTCATGGCACAGCATCCGAACATCGCCGAACATGTCGCGCAGGAACTGGCGGGACTTCGGCGCGCGGAAGAACAGCTCCTTGCGCACCGAGCGCGGGATGTCGAACTCACGCCAGAAAGCCTTCGGCGGCACGATGATCGCCTGGCACAACACCCGCATGATGATCGGCACGTTCAACGACAGCCAGAACCGCTGACGGCGGTTGAGCCGCGGCAGGCGCTTGCGCAGATACTCGTGCGCGAACGAGATGTGACGGGCCTCCTCCGCGACGTGGATGGCCATCACCCGCTCCATGATCGGGTGCAGTTCCTTGCCCTCGCGCAACACGTTCTTCTGTGTGTGGTCGATCGGCTCCTCGCCGGCGAGCACGCCGAAGAAGAACGGGATCGGCAGCGGTCCGGCCACGAGCGGGATGAACGGCGACAGCCACCGCAGCATGCGGGGCATGCCAGGCACGTCGGCGCCGATGCGGTTGACCATCTCCTGGAACATCATCGTGTGGTTGCACTCTTCGACCGACTCGTGCAGGCAGTACCGGTACTCGGGTGACCCGTTGGGCACCCAGAACGCGTAGTTCGTCAGCCCGCGGATGAGGATGATCTCGAACTGCAGACCGACCTTCGCGACGTTGGCCTGCCGCCACATTCCGATCTCGATCTGTCGTTCGAGCGGTTGCGCCTGATACCAGGGATGTCCACCGAGCGGGTCGGTCGCGGGCAGCACCCAGCGCGGGTCGTTCTCAGTGACCGCGAACTCCGGGGAGTCCCAGTCGATATCGGTGTACGGATTGAAGTTCCGCCGCACCGACCCTTCGGACAGCGTGGTGAGCGTGTCGACGTATTCGGCGTCCTCGGTGACTTCCATGTTGCGACGCCATCGCCTGACCAATCGGGTTCGCGCCATTCTCGGACCTCCCCTATGAGGTTTACATCTGCGCCTCTGATGTCCAACAACGGTACCGGAGGTATCGCCTACTGAACATACCCCCGAGCGCGATGTGTCACACGGGGTCAAAGACATCGAGATGTGATCGCGGTCACAGCTGTGAGTGCCCGCGAGGAGAGGTGAGCGCCGGGCGCTATCTGCTGCCGAACTCACCCACGGCGGCGGCCCTGGGGCCGTTGCGCACCACGGCGACACCGACTTCGGTCATGCTGCAGTCGGTGATAATCGCGCGGTGCCCGGGGCTGTTCATCCACCAATTGACCGCTTCGGCGGGCACCGCCCCGACCCCCGTGCTCCAGAAGATGATTTCGCCGGCGTTGGAGAACTGCGTGTAGCCGGCGGCGGTGATGCGCTGGCCAACGGATGACCCGTCCGAACCGGTGTGGCTGCGAACGTTGTTGGCGAGCATGTCGTTAGCCTGCCGGGCCGCGGCGGAGCTCAGCTGCGGGTTTCCCGCAACCGGGCCGCAGCCGTTCCCCGCGCGTGCGGCATTGATCTCGTTCAAAAGTGCGCCGTCGTCGGCGCCATCGGCCTGGGCCGGGCCCGCGACCAGCGGTGCGCAGACCGCCAGAGCACCCGTGCAGATGGAAAACAGGACCGAGCTTTTTCTACGACTGTTCACGTGCCCCCCTGGGCTCGAGCTTCAGTCCCCGACAGGTCACAGTATGGACACAACGAGGTCTCTATGTAGGTCGTTTACCCACTTTTGTGACATATCTCTGCCGCCCATCCCCGCGCGGACCGCACAGGACCGGTCATTACTGTTGATCGCATGTCGCAGCCAGATGCTCTTCGCCCGAGCGGCTCATCGGCCCTCGCGATCCCCGCCGACCTCAAACCGCGCGACGGCCGTTTCGGCTGCGGACCCTCGAAGGTCCGCCCCGAACAGCTGGCCGCGCTCGCCGCGGCGGGTGACCTGTTCGGAACCTCGCATCGCCAGGCGCCGGTGAAGAATCTGGTCGGCCGGGTACGCGACGGACTGCGTGAGCTGTTCTCGGTGCCCGACGGGTACGAGGTGATTCTCGGCAACGGCGGCACCACCGCGTTCTGGGATGCGGCGGCGTTCGGCCTGATCGAGAAGCGTTCGCTGCACCTGACCTACGGCGAGTTCAGCGCGAAGTTCGCCTCAGCGGTGGCCAAGAACCCGTTCGTGGGCGACCCCGTCGTCGTCAAGGCGGATCCGGGCAGCGCACCGGAGCCGACGTCGGATACGTCGGTCGACCTGATCGGCTGGGCGCACAACGAGACTTCAACGGGGGTCGCGGTCCCCGTGCAGCGTCCAGACGGTTCGGGCGATGCGTTGATCGCGATCGACGCAACGTCCGCGGCGGGCGGGCTGCCGGTCGACATCACCGAATCCGACGTCTACTACTTCGCTCCGCAGAAGAACTTCGCCGGCGACGGCGGGCTGTGGGTGGCAATCATGTCGCCGGCCGCGCTCGCCCGCGTCGAGGCGATCGCGGCCGCGGGTCGCTGGGTGCCAGAGTTCTTGTCGCTGCCGATCGCGATCGAGAACAGCCTCAAGAATCAGACGTACAACACCCCGGCGATCGGCACCTTGATCCTGTTCGCCGAGCAGCTGGACTGGCTGCTGGGCAACGGTGGCCTGGACTGGGCGGTCAAGCGCACGGCGGATTCGTCGCAGCGGCTTTACGGCTGGGCCGACGCGGCGCAGTTCGCCACGCCGTTCGTCACCGACCCGGCGTTGCGCTCGCAGGTGGTGGGCACAGTGGACTTCAACGAGGACGTCGACGCGGCCGCGGTGGCCAAGACGCTGCGGGCCAACGGCATCGTCGACACCGAGCCCTACCGCAAGCTCGGCCGCAACCAGCTGCGGGTGGGCATGTTCCCGGCCGTCGATCCGGAGGACGTCAGCGCGCTGACTGCATGCATCGACTGGGTGGTGTCGCGTCTTTAGCCCGCGTGTCATACCAGGTAACGGGCGGATAACGCAGTAGTGTCCGGTTGATCGGGCTTCGCGTTAGCCCGGAGGAGGTCGCCATGCGGGAACTCAAAGTCGTCGGACTCGATGTGGACGGCAAACGAATCATCTGCGAGGCCGACGGCTCCGGCGAGAAGTTCACGTTGCTGCGCGACGATCGGCTGCGGGCCGCCGTCCGTGGTGACCAGGTGGGTTCGAGTCAGCCACGAGACGAGGCCGAGGTTCAAACCGTGCTGCGACCCAAGGAGATTCAGTCCCGAATCAGGGCCGGTGCATCCGTAGAACAGGTCGCGGAGGCTTCGGGCGTCGACGTGTCCCGTGTCGAGCGGTTCGCACATCCGGTATTGCTCGAGCGTGCCCGCGCCGCCGAGCTGGCAACCGCCGCGCATCCGGTGCTCGCCGACGGGCCGTCGGTCCTGACCCTGCTGGAGACGGTCACGACGGCGCTGATCGCGCGCGGACTCGACCCGGACGCGCCGACCTGGGACGCGTGGCGCAACGAGGACGGCCGCTGGACGGTGCGGCTGGCATGGAAAGCAGGTAGGTCGGACCTCGCGGCGCATTTCCGCTTTTCTCCCGGCGCCCATGGTGGGACGGTCACCGCCTTCGACGATGCGGCGTCCGAACTGATCGACCCGAACTTCAGTCGACCGCTGCGCCCCGTGGCTGCGCTGCCCGAGCCGCAGGTCGAGGTCGAGGAGCCGACGCTTCCGATCGACCCGCCGGTGCAGGCGACTCCACCCGAGCCCCAGCCCGAAGAAGCCCCGGAGCCCGTCGCGCCGAAGCCGGCCAAGGCCCGCAGGGGTAAGGCCAAGCCCGCCGTTCCGGCCTGGGAGGACGTCCTGCTGGGCGTGCGCTCCAGCGGCCAGCGCTGAGGTCCTCCCGCACTTCTTCCCGCGAGCAGTCGCAAAACTGCCCGAAAACGCGCGAAATTGGGCAGTTTTGCGTCTGGTCGGCAGGACCGGGCGACCTCCGAGTTCGGCTCAGGTCAGCTGCTGAGCGCGACGGCGAGCACGACCAGCCACGCGGCGGCCACGCCGACGCCGGAGCCCAGCACGAACCACCGCCACACCGGCCGATTGCGCCAGCCCCACACCGTCGGGGCCAGGCCGCCGACCGCGACCAGGTTGAGCCCGATCGCCAGCAGCGGATGCAGCCGCAGCAGGCCGAGGCTGAGCACCACGATCGCGGCCGCGATCACCGCCGCGACGAACGCCGCCACCGTCAACCCCATCGCCCAGGGCGTCGAGTCGTCGGTCATCTCCGTCACTCCGATTCGCTCCGCTCTCCCCTACCCTTCGGGTGTGGCCCCAGCTCGCCGGTCCCCAATCTAACCCGCTCATAGAACGCCAGTGCGGCAGCGGTCGCGACGTTGAGCGAGTCGGTTCCCCGCGACATCGGTATCCGCACCCGAAGATCCGCCGCGCGCATCGTCCGCTCGGTCAGCCCCGGTCCTTCCGCCCCGACCAGGATCGCCACCTTGTCGTCGACGACGTCCGACATCGCGTCGGCCAGGGAACGCGCGGTGGGGCCCGGCGTCATGGCTAACATGCGAAAGCCGTTGTCGCGCAACAACTCCAAATCCGCGGGCCACGACTGCGCCCACGCGTACGGCACGAGCAGCGCGTGGCCCATCGACACCCGGACCGCACGCCGGTACAGCGGGTCGGCGCAGCCGGTGCCGAAGACGACCGCGTCCACACCGAGGCCGGCGGCATTTCGAAAGATCGAGCCGAGGTTCTCGTGGTCGTTTACGCCTTCGAGCACCGCGACGGTGCGGGCGCCGTCCAACACCTCCGCGACCGTCAACTCCCGCGGCCGCGACGCCGAAGCCAGCACGCCGCGGTTGAGGTGAAAGCCCACCACGTCCGCCATCACATCGGCAGCCACGCGGTAGTAGGGAGCCGAGACACCGCCGAGGTCGGCCGCGAGCTCCTGTAGGCGGCGGTCGGTGCCCATCATCGCGCGGGGGACGAACCGCGACGCCAGCATCCGCTGCACCACCAGCACGCCCTCGGCGATCACCAGCCCCTTGCCGGTGGGCAGATCGGGTCGGCGGTCGACGCTGTTGAGGTCGCGGAAGTCGTCGAGACGCGGATCGGACGGATCGGCGACGTCGATCACGGTGGCTGCCACGGTCACGCCCGACCGGCACCGCCGCGCCGTGGGCTACCTTTCATAGCAATGACCCCGCAACCACCTCCGCTGCCCGCCGTCCTGCTCAGGCCCGGGCCGGTCGTCGTCGCGATCGCGGCCGGGTGGGTTGTCGCTGCGATCCTGGCTTTCACGGTGACCGGTTTACACGAGTGGCGGCCGTACACGCTGGCCGGGCTGGGTGTCGGCGCCCTTGGCACGGGCATCTGGTTGTGGCAACGTCGCGCCGTGCGTCGCGGATCGCGCGGGGCTCAGAGCGGACTCACGTAAACAAGAGACAGGAGGACGCAATGGCAGCGCCGCTGTTGCAAGCCGAGACGACGATCAACGCCCCGGTGTCGAAGGTGTGGGAGCTGATCTCCGACCTCAAGAACATGCCGCGATGGAGCCCGCAGTGCCGACTCATGAAGACGTTCGGCCCGCTACGGCCGGGGGCGAAGACGATCAACTTGAATCGACGCAAGTTCCTGTTCTGGCCCACCACGAGTCAGATCACCGAGCTGGTTCCGGAGAAGAAGCTTGCGTTCCGGGTCAACGAGAACGGCACGGTGTGGAGCTACGAGCTCGAACCCACGGAGACCGGCACCCGACTGGTGGAGACCCGTCACGCGGAGAACGGCGTGAAGCCGGTTTCGAATATGGCGGTCAACGCGGTCATGGGCGGGGTGCCCAGTTTCGAACGCGAACTCGTCGAAGGCATGAACGAGTCGCTCGCGAGGATCAAGGCCGCGGCCGAGAGCTAATCGGCGGGCTCGGCCAGATCGAGCACGCCGTCGTCGTACGGGTCATACAACGGTGATCCGCCACCGGCGGGTTGCGGGGTGTCCGAGTGTGCACCGCAACCGTATTCGGCGTCGACGACGTGACCGTCGGCGGAGAACTCGTTGGCGCAGACGCCGAACATCGTCCCGAGCGCTCCGGACAGCGGAAGGTAGAAGCCGCAGTCTCGGCATACCCGCCGCGTCGAACGCGCCATCGCCGAACCCGGTCCGTAGTCGCCGTCGTGCCAACGTTGCGCGGCGTCCAGGCGACCCCACTGGCTGAGCACCTGGCGTCGGCCCAGACCGACCTCGAGCGCGACGTCATCGATCTGCGGATCGCCGGTCGCCATGTATCCGGGAACCAGCCGCGGGTCGTCGGCTGGCGGCGCGAGGAGGTCTCCCGGGCCCAGATCGCCGGGGCGGACACGTTCTTCCCACGGCACCCACTTCGGCGCCAGCAACGCCGTCGGCCCCGGCACCAGCACCACCTCGCTGATGGTTGCGTGGTCGGCGCCGGGCCATGCCGCGACGACGACAGCCCACTGCCAGCCGCGGTAGCCAGGCAGGTCGGCGAGGAAGCGGTGCGTAGCCGCGGTCGGGTCCTCGAAGCTCGCACCGAGGTATTCACCGACGGTGTTCTCGCCGCTGAACTCGACGATCGCCGCGCGGGCGTCGTCGACGGCGCCGAGAAGCACCGCCTCCAGATCCGGCCGTTCGGCGGATTCGGTCACGCTGTCCATCGCCCTCAATACTGCCTGACCGGCTAACCGGCAGCCACACCGGTTGGCTGCACGCCCGCCACCGCTTCGATGGTGGAGAATCGACATCGTGACCGGACCGCGTCGTGACCCCCGAGACTTCACGGGTCGGCGCGACCCCCGCTACTACCCGCCGCGACCGCCCGCCGACGACCGGTGGAGCGACGAGCACCCGGGAATGGCGAACTATCCGAGCGACCCGAGTTACCGTCGCCCCCGCCGCAACGGCCCGACCCCGAGCGCCAACCGCTGGCTGCCGCCGCTCGACGAGCCCACCCGCGAATTCGGCGCCACGCCCCCTCCGCACCGGATGGGCAGCGCCGCGGGCGAAAAGATCACCGTCACAAGGGTGGCCGCGCAGCGCAGCCGCGAGATGGGCTCCAAGATGTACGGCCTGGTGCACCGGGCCGCGACCGCCGACGGCGCCGACAAGTCCGGTCTGACGGCGCTGACGTGGCCGGTGGTCGCGAACTTCGCCGTGGACGCCGCGATGGCGGTGGCGCTGGCCAACACCCTGTTCTTCGCGGCGGCCTCCGGGGAGAGCAAGGGCAAGGTCGCGCTGTACCTGTTGATCACCATCGCGCCGTTCGCCGTCATCGCGCCGCTGATCGGGCCGGCGCTCGACCGCCTGCAGCACGGCCGCCGGGTCGCGCTGGCCACGTCCTTCGCGTTGCGCACCGCGCTCGCCGTGGTGTTGATCGCCAACTACGACGGCGCCACCGGAAGCTTCCCGTCGTGGGTGCTCTACCCGTGCGCACTGGGAATGATGGTGCTGTCCAAGTCATTCAGCGTGCTGCGCAGCGCGGTGACGCCGCGTGTGCTGCCGCCGACCATTGACTTGGTTCGGGTGAACTCGCGGCTGACCACGTTCGGACTACTCGGCGGCACGATGGTCGGCGGCGCGGTTGCCGCCGGGGCGGAGTACCTGTTCAAGCTGTTCGAGATGCCGGGCGCGCTCTACGTGATCGTCGCGGTGTCGGTGGCCGGTGCCGCACTGTCGATGCGGATCCCGAGATGGGTGGAGGTCACCGAGGGCGAGGTGCCGGCGACGCTGAGCTATCACGGTCGCACGGGCGAACTGCGGCGCGGCGCCGAACCGTTGTCGCCGCCGAAGTCGGCGCGCCAGCCGTTGGGGCGCAACACCATCGCCGCGCTGTGGGGCAACTGCACCATCAAGGTGATGGTCGGCTTTCTGTTCCTGTATCCGGCGTTCGTCGCCAAGTCGCATGACGCCAGCGGGTGGGAGCAGTTGCGCATCCTCGGGGTGATCGGCGCGGCCGCGGCCATCGGCAACTTCGCGGGCAACTTCACCAGCGCGCGACTCAAGCTCGGCTATCCGGCGAAGGTGGTCGTGCGCTGCACGGTCGTCGTCACCCTCGTCGCGCTGGCCGCCGCGTTGACCGGCAACCTTCTGGTGGCGGCGATCGCGACACTGGTGACCTCGGGGGCCAGTGCGATCGGCAAGGCCTCGCTGGACGCGTCGCTGCAGGACGATCTGCCCGAGGAGTCGCGGGCGTCGGCGTTCGGCCGTTCGGAGTCGGTGCTGCAGCTTGCCTGGGTCGCGGGCGGCGCGGTCGGCGTGCTCGTATACACCGAACTGTGGGTCGGCTTCACGGCGATCACCTCAGTGCTGATCCTCGGCCTCGCGCAAACCGTCGTGAGCTACCGCGGTGACTCGCTGATTCCCGGCCTCGGCGGAAACCGACCCGTGCTGGCCGAACAAGAGGGCGGGCTTTCCGACGCCGCGGCGGTGGCGCACGAGTGAAGCGCATGATCGCCGCGCTGGTCGCGGTGGTGATTCTCGCGAGCGTGGGCACCGGCGTGCTCATCTGGCGGCTCAGCGCCGAACCCGCCCCGAAATACCCTGAGATCAGTGCATATTCGAGTGGCCACCTCGTGCGTGTCGGCCCCTATCGGTACTGCGACGTGAAAAACCCGACCAAGTGCGAGGTGTTCGAGGATCAGGGCGAGCTGCCGGTCAACGAACGTCACACAGTGCAGGTGTCGGTGCCGCCGGCGATCGGTCGGGCGCCGTGGGTGCTGTTGCGCCAATACGAGGACTCCGACGTGATCGAGGAATTCCGGCCCAACACCCGCTTGGCGGTGACGATCCCGACCGTCGACCCGCACCGCGGCAAGCTCACCGGGTTCGTCATATGGCTGCCCACGCTGGTCCGCATCGACGAGGAAGAGGTGCCTGCGCCGCACGCCGAGTGGTCGGTGCGCACGGTGTGGTCCTGACGGGTCAGCCTGCTCCGTGCCCGTGCGGTACGCGTTCGCCGTCGCGCGGCGGGCCCGGCGGGCTTCCATCGCCGAAGGGTCTGCCGCCCAACGCTTCCCGGCCGTGGGGTGTCAACCAGTTGGACAGGTCGGGCCCCTTCGGAACGACCTGCGTCGGGTTGATGTCGGTGTGCACGATGTAGTAGTGCTGCTTGATCTGGACGAAGTCGATGGTGTCGCCGAAGCCCGGCGTCTGGAACAGGTCTCGGGCGTAAGCCCACAACACGGGTAGCTCGGCGAGTTTCTGGCGGTTGCACTTGAAGTGCCCGTGATAGACGGGGTCGAACCGCGCAAGCGTGGTGAACAGCCGGACGTCGGCCTCGGTGATGGTGTCGCCCACCAGGTATCGCTGGCCGTCCAGGCGCTCGGAGAGCAAGTCGAGCGCGAAGAACAGCCGGTCGTAGGCCTTCTCGTAGGCCTCCTGGGAGCCGGCGAACCCGCACCGGTACACACCGTTGTTGATCTCGGTGTAGATGCGTTGCGCCACCTCGTCGATCTCGTCGCGCAGCGGCTCCGGGTACAGGTCCGGCGCGCCGTCGCGGTGGTACTGGGTCCACTCGGTGGAGAAGTCGAGCGTGATCTGGGGGAAGTCGTTGGTGACGACCTCACCGGTCGGCACGTCGACGATGGCCGGGACCGTGATGCCCTTGTCGTAGTCGGGGAACCGTTTGAGGTAGGCGTCCTTGAGCCGCGGGATCTTCAGCACCGGGTCGACGCCGCCCGGATCGAGGTCGAACGTCCAGCTGTCCTCGTCGTGGGTCGGACCGCAGAAGCCGATGGACAACACGTCCTCGAGGCCCAGCAGCCGTCGAACGATGATCGCGCGGTTGGCCCACGGGCAGGCGCGCGCGACGACCAGCCGGTAGCGGCCGGGTTCGACGGGGTAGCCGTCGCGGCCATCGGCGGTGATACGAGTGCCGATGTACTTGGTGTCGCGGTTGAACTCGCCACCCGAGTCGGACTTGTCGGCGACATATGCCATGACGTCGATTCTTCCCCCCGAATCTGAACTTATGCGCGTTCTGGCGCCAGGTTTCCGCGCACAAGCTCAGTTTCGAGTGAGTCGCCCAGTGGAACCGGCTGGGCGACACCGCCGTCATACCACTGTGGACTGGCCGTTCTTGGGTAGCGAGGCGCTGGCAGCGGGCAGGGTCAACCGCTATCAACTGTCCACCCGATACGAGGCTGTCTTTCGCAATGTGTACGTCCCGCGCGGTCAGGTGCTCACGCCAATGGACAACGCGCGTGCTGCGTGGCTGTGGTCGAGACGCACGGCGACGGTCGTCGCTGTCTCGGCTGCGGCGGTGCACGGAGCGAAGTGGATCGACACCCGACTTCCGGCCGAACTCAACCAGCGCAGCCAGCACAAGACAAGAGGAATCGTCCTGCACAACGACACGCTGGCGCCCGAGGAAATCTGCACCGTGCGTGGACTACCGGTGACGACCCCGGCGCGGACGGCGTTCGACGTCGGCCGCCGATATGGGCGGACCCTCGCCGTCATTCGCGTGGATGCGTTGCTTCGTGCCACCGCGCTGCAGCTGTCCGACGTCAACGCCCTGATCGAACGTCACCGCGGCGCACGGGGTCTGAGACAACTGCGCGAAGTCCTGATACTCGCCGACCCAGGCGCCGAATCGCCGCAGGAAACACGCACCCGGCTCGTGCTGACGGACGCCGGTCTACGACCTTCGCGCACGCAGATCAACGTCTATGACGCTTGCGGCGTGCACGTCGGTCGCATCGACATGGGATGGCCTGAGTGGAAGGTGGGCGTCGAGTACGACGGGGAACAGCACTGGACGAACCCGCGGATTCGCGCAGCCGACATCGATAGACAGGCGAGGTTGGAAGCGCTCGGCTGGCGGATCATCCGCGTGAGCGCCGAGATGCTGCGCTATCGACCGAACACAATCATCGAGCGCACAACCTCCGCTCTGCGCGACGCGGGCTGGCCCGGGCCGAGCCGCCGAATCTGAACTTATGCGCGTTCCAGGCCCGAATACTCGAACACAAGCTCAGTTTCGAGCCGATAAAACCTAGTGCTCGAGCTCGCGGGCGACCGCACGCACCACTTCGGACACCCGGCGAGCGACCTTGCGGTCGGGATAGCGGCCCTTACGCAGCTCGGGCTGCACGGTGCTCTCCAGCAGCGTGATCATGTCCTCGATCATCCCGTGCAGCTCGTCGGGCGAGTGCTTGCGCTCGGCGGCGGCCGCCTCGCGGCGCATCCGCGTGAGGCTAGGCGGCGGATCGATGACCTTCAACGTCAACGCCTGGGGACCGCGCCTGCCCGCGGCGATCCCGAACTCGACGCGCTGACCGGCCTTGAGGGTCTCGACACCGGATGGCAGCGCCGAGGATCGGACGTAGACGTCCTCGCCGTCCTCCTGCGACAAAAACCCGAAGCCCTTTTCGGCGTCGTACCACTTAACCTTGCCGGTCGGCACTGGTCTCACCCGCTCGTCTTGTGTACCTACATAGCGAACATAAGGAAAGCGCCCCGATTGCGCCGGGACGCGTGTTGCCCGATCCTACTCTGACCTCTACCTCGCCAGCACCCCCTTATCGGTAGGCTGAAAGCCACCGCTGGAGGAGAAGAAGCGCCCATATGCGATTGATACTCAACATCATCTGGTTGGTCTTCGGCGGTTTATGGCTGGCGCTGGGCTACCTGCTCGCGGCGCTGATCTGCTTCGTGCTGATCATCACCATCCCGTTCGGGTTCGCCGCCCTGCGCATCGCGGTGTACGCGCTGTGGCCGTTCGGCCAAACGATCGTCGACAAACCGGGACCCCGTCCCGGAGCGCTGATCGGCAACGTCATCTGGGTCATCCTGTTCGGCGTCTGGCTGGCGATCGGCCACGTCATCACCGCCGTGGCGATGGCGATCACGATCGTCGGCATCCCCCTCGCGCTGGCCAACCTCAAGCTCATCCCGGTGTCGCTGATGCCGCTCGGCAAGGACATCGTCCCCGTCGACAGCCTGGGCCAGCCCGCCGCCGATCCTCGGCGAGCCGCCGCATGACCGTCATCGACCTCGGTGTGCCCTCGGCCGCACCGCCCTCGCCCGCCCCCGCCGGCGGGCCGCTGATCGACACCTTCGGCCGGGTCGCCACCGATCTGCGGGTGTCGCTGACCGACCGCTGCAATCTGCGCTGCACCTACTGCATGCCCGCCGAGGGACTGGACTGGCTGCCGTCGGAACAGCTGCTGCGGCCCGAGGAGCTGACCCGCCTGCTGCGCATCGCCGTGGAGAAGCTGGGCATCCGAAGCGTGCGCTTCACCGGGGGCGAGCCGCTGGTCGCCCGGCACCTCGAGGACGTCGTCGCCGCCACGGCCGCGCTGCGACCGCGCCCGGAGATCACGTTGACAACCAACGGCATCGGCCTCGACAAGCGGGCCGAGCGGCTCAAGAGCGCCGGGCTGAACCGGATCAACGTATCGCTGGACACCGTGGACTCCGCGCGGTTCGCCGCGATCACCCGCAGGGACCGACTCGCCGATGTGCTGGCCGGTCTGCGGGCGGCCAAGGCCGCGGGGCTCGATCCGGTGAAGGTCAACGCCGTGCTCGACCCGGTCACCGGGCTCGACGACGCGGTGGCGCTGCTGCGGTACTGCCTCGACCACGGCTATCAGCTGCGCATCATCGAGCAGATGCCGTTGGACGCCGGCCACGCGTGGCAGCGGGGCAAGGCGATCGCCGCGGACGACGTGCTGGCCGCGCTTCAGCAGCACTTCGACCTCACCCCCGATTCCGCGCCGCGCGGATCGGCGCCCGCCGAGTTGTGGCGGGTGGACGGCGGGGTGGGCAAGGTCGGCATCATCGCCTCGGTCTCGCACGCGTTCTGCTCCGCTTGCGACCGCACCCGGCTGACCGCCGACGGTCAGGTCCGCAACTGTCTGTTCGCCCGGCAGGAGACCGACCTGCGCCGCCTGATGCGCGACGGTGCCGACGACGCCGCCGTCGAGGCCGCGTGGCGCGCGGCGATGTGGGCCAAGGCCGCGGGCCACGGCATCAACGATCCGGACTTCGTGCAACCCGACCGCCCGATGAGCGCGATCGGCGGATGAGTCGAAGGAAGCAATGACGACGGCAACGACATTCGCGGTGAACGTCCGCTACTTCGCGGCTGCACGGGCCGCCGCCGGTAACGATGAGGAGACGATTCGGCTTCGGCCCGGAACGACGCTCGCGGTGCTCGTCGCCGGCCTGGCCGAACGCGACGAGAATCTCGCGAAAGTCTTGAAACGCTGCAGTTTTCTGTGCGACGGCGTCGCAGTGCGCGATGAGTCGGTCGCGTTGCGCGACGCTCAAACGATCGATGTTCTTCCCCCATTCGCTGGCGGATAACGGTGATTTCCGTCACATAACGGAATGATCACAACCTGGCTACGACGCGGTGGAGCCCGCGATAGTCCTGCGGAAACGCCCGAAACTGCTGGGCATTTAGAGGATTTTTAAGATTTGCCGAGGCGGAAAACGCCGTAATCGGCAAAAGATGACGCGGCCAAAACGAGCCGATACGGTTCAGTCCCAAGCCGGTCGACCCCAAACCGATTGGCCCGCCGTGCCCAACCGCGCCGAGCTCCATCCGTTGGCGCACGGGATACCAACGAACAACTTGGATGGAGGCGGGGGACCCACCGGTCCGCCGAGTCAAAGACGGACCAGGAACCGACGGTTCCTTGGGGTGAAGCCGAATCGCGTTGTGCGACACGGCCGGGCATACCTCTCCAGCCCGAACCCGACAGCTGACCTCGCGGGCGCCGAAGAGAGGACCGAACGCACCTATGAGTGGACGGCACCGCAAGCCGACTTCGTCGGCTGTCAACGTTGCGAAAGTCGCCTTCACGGGCGCTGTGCTCGGAACCGGAAGCATCGCTCTGGCCAGCCAGGCCAACGCCGCCTCGGATAGCGAATGGGATCAGGTCGCCAGCTGCGAGTCCGGCGGCAACTGGTCGATCAACACCGGCAACGGCTATCAGGGCGGGCTGCAGTTCTCGCCGAGCACCTGGTCCGGTCACGGCGGCGGTGAGTACGCACCCGCCGCGCACCTGGCCTCCAAGGAAGAGCAGATCGCGGTCGCCGAACGCGTGCTCGCCAGCCAGGGCAAGGGCGCGTGGCCCACGTGCGGTCGCGGCCTGTCCGGTGCGACGCCGCGCAACGTCGTCGACGACGCGATCGACGCGGTGAACAACCTGCTGCCTCCGCCGCCCCCGCCGTTCGATCCGTCGCTTATACACATC
>NZ_LZSQ01000104.1 GCF_001665535.1 Mycobacterium sp. 852002-51961_SCH5331710 | reverse complement strand
GTTGTACCCCACTCATCCAGACGGGCATGCTCACCAACGTCAAGCACATCCACCTGAGAGAGTCGCCGTCCCGGATCGGCGGCCATCGCCACCAACACCCTGTGCAACCGCTCGATCAGCACCTCGATGCTGGCCGCATCAAACACATCGGTGCGGAATTCCACCGCCCCGCCGATCCCGGCGGGCTCACCGGCCTCGCTCCACCGTTCAGCCAGCGAGAAACTCACATCCAGGCGCGCAGTGTGGGTGTCCACCGGCACCTGGGTGACCTCCACATCACCCAACGCCAACCCCGCCCCAGGATCACTGGCGAAGTTCTGCCAAGCCAACGCCACCTGAACCAACGGGTGATGACTCAAGCTCCTGGTCGGATTGAGCCGCTCCACCAACACCTCAAAGGGCACATCCTGATGCTCATAGGCAGCCAAACTGCGCGCCCGCACCTGCGCCAACAACTCAGCAACACTGGGATTTTCACCAACATCAACACGCAGCACCAACGTGTTGACGAAAAAGCCCACCAACTCATCCAAAGCCGGATCACGCCGCCCCGCGACCGGGAAACCAACCG
>NZ_LZSQ01000103.1 GCF_001665535.1 Mycobacterium sp. 852002-51961_SCH5331710 | reverse complement strand
TGTCAACGCCGGTTGAAATTTGACCCCTTCTCAACGGTTGAAAATTGACCCCCTTGGTGTTCATTCTTCAGTGGTCGATCCCGGGACTCTCCCGAGGTCGCGGTCTTTGATGCGGTAGGAATCGCCTTTGAGCGCGATCACTTCGGCGTGGTGGACGAGGCGGTCGATCATGGCCGCGGCGACGACGTCGTCACCGAAGACCTCACCCCAGCGGCCGAACGGTTTGTTGGAGGTGACGATGAGGCTGGCCCGTTCGTAGCGTGATGAGACGAGTTGGAAGAACAGGTTGGCGGCCTCGGGTTCGAAGGGGATGTAGCCGACCTCGTCGACCACCAGCAGCGGGTAGCGGCCCAGGCGGACGAGTTCCTGCTGCAGCCGGCCGCCGTGGTGGGCTTCAGCCAGCCGTGCCACCCATTCCGAAGCGGTAGCGAACAGGGTGCGGTGCCCGGCCTGACACGCCCTGATCGCGATGCCAATGGCCAGATGCGTCTTGCCGGTGCCCGGTGGCCCGAGGAACACAACGTTGTCTTTGGCGGCGACGAAGTCCAACGTCCCGAGGTGGGCGATGGTGTCGCGTTTGAGTCCACGCGCGTGGTCGAAGTCGAACTCCTCCAACGACTTCCGCGACGGGAACCGCGCTGCGCGGATGCGTCCCTCGCCTCCGTGCGATTCCCGTGCCGACACTTCGCGCTGCAAGCACGCCACCAGGAACTCCTCGTGGGTCCAGGACTCGGCGCGGGCCCGCTCGGCCAGTCGGGTCACCGCTTCGCGCATCGTGGGGGCCTTCAAGGCTCGGGTGAGGAATCCGATCTCCGCGCTGAGATCCCGACCGGCGCCCGAGGAGACGGTCGTCTTGGTGGTTCTGGTGGTCATGACACCAGCCCGCCGTCGCCGAGGTCGACACCCAGTGCCGCGTCGTAGTCGCCGAGGCTGCGTTGCTCGACCACGATCTGCCCGTCCGGTTCACGGATCGGACGTAGGGCGCTGATCCTGTTGCGGCGCAGCATGTTCGCCGCTTCCCGATGCTCGGCATCGGTGATCGTCTGATGGTGTGCCCACACCCGCTCGTGGTCGGCGACGGTCTTACCCTCACAGAACACCCTCACCCGATCCAGATCGGCGGTGACCTCGATACGGCGCCCGATCACGCCGGGATGCACCGAGTAGTCGTTGGAGTCCAACCGCACGTAGTGATCACGCGCCAACCGCGCCGAGGTGCGCCACCCGACCTGCGGCCCCACCGGCGGCAGCGACAGCATCGCCGCCAGATCGGCCCCGATCCGATCGATCGGAGCGCAGCCCAGCACTCGCCGCTGGCGGGCGTTGACGAGCTGCAACCACCTGCCGAACTGATGGTTGAAATCGCCCGGACCGCTGAACTCGCGGCCCGGCAGAAACGACCGCTCGAAGTGGTCGTGCGCCCGTTCGATGATGCCCTTGTGCTCCGGCTCGGCAGGCTTGAGGACGATCACCTTGGTACCCAGCACACCGCGGAAGGCGTGGCAGTCACGGGTCAATTCGATACGGCCACCACGGTTTCGGCCGATCGCGCCCTCACCGTCCCAGACCAACGTCCGCGGCACCGCACCGAGCGCGGCGATCAGCTGCCACCACCCCGCGAAAAGATCCTCCGCGCGGCGCGACGGGAGAAGCAGCGCCGAGAGCCACCGCGAATACCCCAACACCATCGTCAGCACCGGCAACTGCACCGGCCGACGGAACTGCCCGTACCCGACCGGGATCGACACTGGCGGGAACCACAGATCGCACTGCGCCACATCACCGGCGTCGTAGCTGGTGCGCCCAGCCGGGTCCGGCGGCAGATACGCCGGACGCAGCTCACGGACCCGCTCGGTGAACACCGTCATCCCACGCGTCCAGCCGACCCGCTCGGCGATCACCGTCGCCGGCATCGTCGGAGTCCTCTTCAACTCCGCACGAATCGCGTCCTCGAACGCGTCCACCGCCGACCCCGCCGGCCTGCGCTCGTACTTCGGCGGCGCCTCCGACGCCAACGCCGAACGCACCGTGTTCCTCGAGATCCCCAACGTCCTGGCGATCAACTTGATCGGCAACCCCTCCGCTCGATGCAACCGGCGGATCTCAGCCCAATCCTCCACAGCCAACAACTCCCTTCTCCTCTCGGCTCAAAAGCCGAGAATCAGACGAAGGGGGTCAAAATTCGGGCGTCGACACGGGGTCAGTTTTCAGGCGACGCCGACA
>NZ_LZSQ01000102.1 GCF_001665535.1 Mycobacterium sp. 852002-51961_SCH5331710 | reverse complement strand
ACCTGCGGTCTTCACAACGCAGCGCCACCGCCTCCGAGGCGTTGGCCACCTGAGCAGCGAACAACTCCGGAATCGAAGCCGGTGCGGTCGACGGGGCGGCCAACACCGCCCGGTGTCCCCACTCATCCAGACGCACACACTCGGCCTCATCGACCACATCAATCGACGAAAGCCGCCGTACCGGATCGGCGGTCATCGCATCCAACACCCGCCGCAACCGCTCAATCAACGTCTCGACGCTCACCGCATCGAACACATCGGTGCGAAACTCCACCGACCCGCCGATCCCGGCCGGTTCACCGGCAGCGCTCCAGCGCTCGGCAAGGGTAAACGTCAAATCCATTCGCGCGGTGTGGGTGTCCAGCGGCAACGACTCGACCTGCACATCACCCAACACCAACCCGTCGGCGGCACCGTCGCGCCCGGCGAAGTTCTGCCACGCCAACAACACCTGCACCAACGGGTGATGAGCCAAACTCCGAGCCGGATTGAGCCGCTCCACCAACACCTCAAACGGCACGTCTTGATGTTCATAAGCGGCCAAACTGCGCTGCTGAACCTGGGCCAACAACTCACCCACAGTCAGATCGGCACCCAGATCAACCCGCAACACCAACGTGTTGACGAAAAAACCCACCAACTCATCAAGGGCCGGATCACCACGACCCGCGACCGGGAACCCGAAGGCCACATCAGAACTCGCGCTGATCTTGGACCTGTCTCTTATACACATC
>NZ_LZSQ01000101.1 GCF_001665535.1 Mycobacterium sp. 852002-51961_SCH5331710 | reverse complement strand
TGCAACTCAGCCGGCCAATCCACCACCACACTGGCACCGCGATAATCAGCAACCAACGGATACGGCCGATCAGTAGGCAACGCCAACCGCTCCGGCATCCCCGCCAAAGCCCGCTCCCAAAACCTCAGCTGCCCAGCAACCGCACTCTCGGGATCGGCCAACTCCCCCAAACGTTCACGCTGCCACAACGTGTAATCCACATACTGCACCGCCAACTCAGCCCACTGCGGAGCCCGTCCCCCACACCGAGCCTCATAAGCCACCCCCACATCAGCGGCCAACACACCCAACGACCAACCATCAGCGGCGATATGGTGAACCACCACCACCAACACATGCTCATCACCAGAAACCGCGAAAAGCCACGAACGCAAAGGAATCTCAGCAGCCAAATCAAACGAATGACCCGCTGCCGCATCCACCGCATCCGACAACCGCCCAACCGGCCAACCCGAGGCATCAACAACCTCAAACCCCACCCGCGCCCGCTCAACCGGCACCACCACCTGCCGAGGCACCCCATCAACAGCCGGAAACACCGTGCGCAAACTCTCATGACGACCCACCACATCGCCCAACGCCGCACCCAACGCCCCAACATCAAGACGCCCACGCAACCGCAACGCCACCGCCATGTTGTAAACCGGCTGCCGACCCTGGGAACCACCAAACTGATCGACAAACCACAACCGACTCTGCGCAAACGACAACGGCACCACCGAAGGCC
>NZ_LZSQ01000100.1 GCF_001665535.1 Mycobacterium sp. 852002-51961_SCH5331710 | reverse complement strand
GGAACCCGCCGCGAGATCAGCGTGAAGATCCCGGCCGGTGTCGGCGACGGGATGCGGGTGCGGTTGGCCGCGCAGGGCGAGGTCGGCCCCGGCGGCGGACCCGCAGGCGACCTGTACGTCGAGGTGCACGAGCAACCGCACTCCACCTTCCTGCGCGACGGCGACGACCTGCACTGCACCATCTCGGTGCCGATGGTCGACGCGGCGTTGGGCACCACCGTCACCGTCGACGCGATCCTCGACGGGCCGACGGAGATCACGATCCCGTCGGGCACGCAGCCGGGCGCCATCGTGTCCCTGCGCGGGCACGGCATGCCGCACCTGCGCTCCGGGGTTCGTGGCGACCTGCACGCCCACATCGACGTCGTGGTGCCGTCGCGCCTGGACAACGAGGACATCGAGCTGCTGCGCAAGCTCAAGGACAAGCGCGGCCGCGACGTCGCCGAGGTGCGCTCCGCGCAGCCGTCCTCCTCGGGTGGGGGCGGGCTGTTCAGCCGGCTGCGCGAGACGTTCAGCGGCCGCTGATGGCCCGGCGTCGTTCGCGCCCGCGGTAACCCATGTCCGCCGCGCTGTTCTACGTCGACGCCCTGCCGTCGGTCGGCGAGGTCGCGGTCGTCGATGGCGATGAGGGCTTCCACGCCGCCAACGTGCGCCGCATCCGCCTCGGTGAGCGGCTCCAGCTCAGCGACGGCGCCGGTGAGCTGGCGCTGTGCGAGGTCGACGAGGTCGGCAAGGGCAGGTTGACGGCGAGGGTCCTCGAGCGGCGCTTCGTCCCCACCCCATCGCCTGCGGTCACCGTCGTTCAGGCGCTGCCGAAGTCGGACCGCTCGGAACTCGCGATCGAATTGGCCACCGAGGCGGGAGCCGACGGCTTCGTGGCGTGGCAGGCCGCCCGCTGCGTGGCGCGGTGGGAGACACCGGCCAAGGTCGACAAGGGGATCCGGCGGTGGAGCGCGGTGGCCCGGTCGGCGGCCAGGCAGTCGCGGCGGGCCAGGGTTCCCGAGGTCAGCGGGCCGGTGACGACGGCCGAACTGGTCGGTCGGCTCGATGACCGGTCCGCGCTGGTCCTGGTGCTGCACGAATCGGCGACACAGCGGCTGACGGACGTGGCGGTGGCCGGGGCCGATGCGGTGACGTTGGTGGTGGGGCCCGAAGGCGGGATCACCGACGACGAGCTCACCGCGCTGACCGGCGCCGGTGCGGCGGCCGTGCGGATGGGGCCCACGGTGCTGCGGACGTCGACCGCCGCGGCCGTCGCGCTCGGCGCGCTGGGCGTGCTGACCGACCGGTGGTCGTGACCGGCGGTGGCCTCAACCATTGGGTGGTGTCGCTGACCAGCGGTAAACTGTGAACACCCATCAGCAACGCCCAGGTGAGAATCAGAAAGCAGGCACTGGACCCTCTTGACGCCCCGCGAGACGACCGCTGACTCTGATCAGTCTTCTGAGTCGGTACGCAGCAGCATTGACGTTCCGCCCGACCTCGTCGTGGGCCTACTGGGATCCGCCGACGAGAATCTGCGCGCACTCGAGCGCGTCCTGGCGGCCGACATCCACGCCCGCGGCAACGCGCTGACCCTGTCCGGGGAACCCGCAGACGTCGCGCTGGCCGAACGGGTGATCTCCGAGCTGATCGCGATCGTGGCCAACGGCCAGTCGCTGACCCCCGACGTCGTGCGCCACAGCGTCGGGATGCTCACCGGAACGGGCAACGAGTCACCCGCCGAGGTGCTCACCCTCGACATCCTGTCGCGGCGCGGCAAGACGATCCGGCCCAAGACGCTGAACCAGAAGCGCTACGTCGACGCGATCGACGCGCACACCATCGTTTTCGGCATCGGCCCCGCCGGCACCGGCAAGACGTATCTGGCGATGGCCAAGGCGGTCAACGCTCTACAGTCCAAGCAGGTGTCGCGCATCATCCTGACGCGTCCGGCCGTCGAGGCGGGTGAGCGGCTGGGCTTCCTGCCCGGCACGCTCAGCGAGAAGATCGACCCGTACCTGCGCCCGCTCTACGACGCGCTGCACGACATGATGGATCCCGAGCTGATCCCGAAGCTGATGAGCGCCGGGGTCATCGAGGTCGCGCCGCTGGCCTACATGCGCGGCAGGACGATCTCCGATGCGTTCATCATCCTCGACGAGGCGCAGAACACCACCGCCGAGCAGATGAAGATGTTCTTGACCCGGCTCGGGTTCAACTCGAAAATCGTTGTGACGGGCGACATCACACAGGTCGACCTGCCGGGCGGAGCCGCCTCGGGCCTGCACGCGGCGATGCGGATCCTCGACGGCATCGACGACATCCACTTCGCCGAACTCACCAGCGCCGATGTGGTGCGGCACCGGCTGGTGTCCGAGATCGTCGACGCGTACGCGCGACACGACGAACCGACGCAGCTGAACCGGGCACAGCGACGCGCCTCCGGCGGCCGGCCCCGACGGTAGCGGTCGATATGAGCATCGAGGTGTCCAACGAGTCGGGCATCGACGTCTCCGAGGAGGAGTTGATCAGCGTCGCCCGGTTCGTCATCCGCAAGATGAAGGTGAACCCCGCGGCCGAACTGTCGATGGTGCTGCTCGACACCGCGGCGATGGCCGACCTGCACATGCGGTGGATGGATCTGCCGGGACCCACCGACGTGATGAGCTTCCCGATGGACGAGCTGGAGCCGGGCGGTCGCCCCGACGCACCCGAACCGGGCCCGGCCATGCTGGGTGACATCGCGTTGTGCCCGCAGTTCGCCGCCGATCAGGCCGCCGCGGCCGGCCACTCGCTGGGCCAGGAGCTGGCGCTGCTGACCGTGCACGGTGTGCTGCACCTGCTGGGCTACGACCACGCCGAGCCCGCCGAGGAAAAAGAGATGTTCACCCTGCAGCGCCAACTGCTCGAGGAGTGGGTGGCCGACCAGGTCGAGGCGTACCACCAGGACCGCCAGTCCGAGAAGGAACGCAGGCTTCTCGACAACTCTCGATACTTCGACGAACTGTGACCGGCGTCGGACAGCTGATCTTCGCGATCGTGCTCGTGTTCTTCGGCGGGCTGTTCGCGGCGATCGACGCCGCGCTGAGCACGGTGTCGATGGCGCGCGTCGAGGAGCTCGTCCGCGAGGAGCGGCCGGGAGCGGTGCGACTGGCCAGGGTGATGGCCGAGCGGCCCCGCTACATCAACCTGATCGTGCTGTTGCGCATCGCCTGCGAAGTCGGGCCGACGGTGCTGCTGGCCGCCTACCTCGACGGCCACCTCGGAGTCACGTGGGGACTGTTCGTCGCCGCCGCGATCATGGTGGTGGTGAGCTTCGTCGTGATCGGCGTCGGACCCCGGACCCTCGGCAGGCAGCATGCCTACACGATCGCGCTGCTGGCCGCCCTTCCGCTGCAAGCACTTTCGGTGCTGCTGACACCGATCAGCCGGCTGCTGGTGTTGATCGGCAACGCGCTGACGCCGGGCCGCGGCTTCCGCAACGGACCGTTCGCCTCCGAGATCGAACTACGTGAGGTCGTCGACCTGGCCCAGCAGCGCGGTGTGGTAGCCGACGACGAGCGTCGGATGATCCAGTCGGTGTTCGAACTCGGCGACACCCCGGCGCGTGAGGTGATGGTCCCGCGCACCGAGATGGTGTGGATCGAGAACGACAAGACGGCCGGGCAGGCGACCTCGCTGGCGGTGCGCAGCGGGCACTCCCGGATCCCGGTGATCGGGGAGAACGTCGACGACGTCGTCGGCGTGGTCTACCTCAAAGACCTTGTGCAGCGGACCTATTACTCCACCGACGGTGGCCGCGGCACCAAGGTCTCCGACGTCATGCGCCGCGCGGTGTTCGTGCCGGACTCCAAACCGCTCGACGAGCTGCTGCGCGAGATGCAGCGCGACCGCGTGCACATGGTCCTGCTGGTCGACGAATACGGTGCGATCGCCGGCTTGGTCACCATCGAAGACGTGCTCGAGGAGATCGTCGGCGAGATCGTCGACGAATACGACGCCGGCGAAGTGGTGCCCGTACAAGAATTGGGCGACAACCGATATCGCGTCTCGGCCCGGCTGCCGATCGAGGATCTCGGCGAGCTCTACGACATCGAATTCGACGACGACCTCGACGTGGACACCGTCGGCGGGCTCGTCGCACTGGAACTCGGCCGCGTCCCGTTGCCGGGGGCGGAGGTGACGTGGGACGGGTTACGGCTGCAGGCCGAGGGCGGACCGGACCACCGCGGACGCGTGCGCATCGGCACCGTTCTGGTCAGCCGCACCGAAACTCCCGAAGGAGACGACAATGAGCGCTTGCGCGAAGGCGGTGAGACACGATGACTGACCTCGACAGCGAGGACGCGAAACTGGTGACATTGGCGCGCAGCGCGATGGCCAGGGCCGAGGCGGGCACCGGCGCCGCCGTGCGCGACCGTGACGGCCGGACCTACGCGGCCGGCCCCGTGGCGCTGAAGGCGTTGGAGCTCACCGCCTTACAGGCCGCCGTCGCCGCCGCGGTGTCCAGCGGGGCGGCCGGTCTCGAGGCGGCGGTGTTGGTCGGAGGATCATCCGACGACGCGGGCGTTGCGGCGGTGCGCGAACTGTCAGCCGACGCGGCTGTGATCGTCACCGATCGATCCGGGCGCCCGGTGTGAACGACGAATTCCGTTCGGGCTTCGTCTGTTTCGTCGGCCGGCCCAACACCGGTAAGTCCACGCTGACGAACGCGCTGGTCGGGACGAAGGTCGCGATCACATCGAACCGCCCACAGACGACCCGCCACACCATCCGCGGGATCGTGCACCGCGAGCACTTCCAGATCGTGCTGGTCGACACCCCTGGCTTGCACCGCCCGCGCACGCTGCTCGGGCAACGGCTCAATGATCTGGTCAAGGACACCTACTCCGAGGTCGACGTCATCGGGTGGTGCATTCCCGTCGACGAGAAGATCGGTCCCGGCGACCGGTGGATCCTCGACCAGATCCGCGCCGTCGCCCCCACGACCGCACTGGTCGCCATCGTCACCAAGATCGACAAGGTGCCCAAGGACCGCGTCGCGGCGCAACTGGTCGCGGTCAGCGAGCTGGTCGGTCCGGACGCCGAGATCGTGCCGGTGTCGGCCACCGCGGCCGAGAACCTCGACGAGCTCGTCGACGTGCTCGCGTCCAAACTGCCACCGGGACCGGCGTTTTACCCCGACGGGGAGCTCACCGACGAGCCGGAGGAGACCCTGATGGCCGAGCTGATCCGCGAGGCCGCGCTGGAGGGTGTGCGCGACGAACTCCCGCACTCGCTGGCCGTCGTCATCGAGGAGGTGACCCCGCGCGAGGGCCGCACACCCGAACAGGGCGAGCTGATCGACGTGCACGCGATCCTCTACGTCGAACGGCAGAGCCAGAAGGGCATCGTCATCGGCAAGGGCGGCGCCCGGCTGCGCGAGGTCGGCACCGCCGCGCGCCAGCAGATCGAGAAGCTGTTGGGCACCAAGGTCTATCTCGACCTGAGGGTCAAGATCGCCAAGAACTGGCAACGCGACCCGAAACAACTGGGCCGCTTGGGTTTCTAGCGCGTCAGCTCTGCGCGCCCGAACCCGGCTCCCCGAACGGCCTGCCGGGCCCGTGCGCCGGGGGAGCGCCGTCGCCCTTGCCGTAGACGGCCACCACCACCGAGCGGTCGATCGCGTTCGCCGACCACACGCCGATGTCGACGTTCGAGCAGTCGGACATGATCGCGTAGTAGTCGGGCCGGTGGTACCACTGGTTGATCAACTCGATGCCGCTGATCGCCAAGGCCGGGTTGATCGCCACCGTCTCGGCGACCGCGCCGGCGTAACCCGCATTGCGCGCCCGGTCGGCGCTGGTGCTCCCGTCGGAGCCGATGTCGGCGTTCAGTGCGCGGTTGTTGAGCACATCGTTGGTGTGCCACTCGGCGGCCAGGCGCAGCTTCGGGTTGATCTTGATATCGGTGGCGCAGCCCGCCTGCCGCTGCACGGTGAAGACGTTGGCCACCACGCCGTCGTTGAGGCGCTTGTTATCCGCGGCCGCCTGCGGGGCCCCGGCCAAGCCGGCCACCAGCGCCAGAACCGGAATCGCATATGCACAGCCCGCCGCTCTCATGGCGGAAAACTCTACGCGACCTCGTCGGAGACGTCCTCGGCTTCGCGCCGGTCGGGGCCCCTGGCCGGTTCCTGCTTCGCGGCGGGCTCGGGGTCGGGTGCGGGTTCGGGGAGCCACCACGGTTCGGGCTGGCGCACCGTCCACCCGTTGATCGCCTCCAGCTCCGCGGCCAACGAAATCAGCAACGGCTCGCTGTTGGCCGGCCCCATCAGCTGAACGCCGATCGGCAGCCCGTCGGAGGTGAACCCGGCCGGCACGTTGATCGACGGCCAACCCAACAGATTCCAGGGCCATGTGACCGGGCACGCCTTGATCATCGTGCGGTCGGTGGCCAGCCCGCCGAGCTCGTCGAAGTCGTGCACCTTCGGCGGCGGCTGCGCGGTGGTGGGAGCGAGCACCACATCGGCGATGTTGAAGATGTAGCCGATGCGGCGGTGCGCGCGGGCCTCGCGGGCGCGGGCCTTACGCAGGATGTGCTCGGACAGCAGCCGGCCCGTGCGCAGGTTGGCCCTGGTCCGCTTGTCGAGGGTGACACCGGGGCCCAGCCGGTCCGCCCAGTCCAGCAGCCCCGACGTCGACCTGGACAGGAAGTTCCACGACATTCCGAGGCTGTAATCGGGGTCGGCGGCGAACACGCTGTGTCCCAGGTCCTCGAGTTGCGCGGCGACCACCGACATCGCGGCCTCGATCTCGGGATGCAGCTTGGCCCGGAACACCGTGAACGGGAACTTCGTCGACATCGCGATGCGCAGCGGTCCGGGTGCCTGCGCCACGTATTCGGAGACCTTGACCGGCGGTGGCTGGTGACGGTCACCGGGGACGTTGCCCGAGGCTGCGTCGAGCACCAGCGCGGCGTCGGTGACCGTGCGCGCCAGCACGCCGTTGACCGTGATCCCGTTGAACGCCTCCGCCAGCGGCCATGTCGAGATGCGGCCCCGCTGCGGTTTGATGCCGACCAGATGGGTCCACGCGGCGGGGATGCGCACGCTGCCCGCTCCGTCGGAGCCGATCGCCGCGGGCACCAGGCCGGCCGCCACCGCGGCGGCGCTGCCGCCCGAGGAACCGCCGGGAGTGTGTTCACGCGACCACGGGTTGCGGGTGTGGCCGAACGCGGGCCCGCTGGTGAACGGCCACTGGCCGAGCTCGCAGGTGTTGGTCTTGCCGACGATGACCGCGCCTGCCGCCTTCAACCGCCGCACCACCTCGGCGTCCCCGGTGGCCGGGCGGACGTTGCCGTCGGCGCCGAACCGGGTCGGGACCCCAACGACGTCGACGTCGTCCTTGACCGCGATCGGAACGCCCAACAGCGGATACTTCGAAAGATCCTGGCCCGCCGCGCGTTTGCGGTCCGCGCGGGCGGCGTCGGCGAGGGCCTGCTCGGTGAACACCACGCGGAACGCGTTCAGCGTCGGTTGGCTGGCCGCGATGGCGTCGAGTGAGCGCTGCACCAGTTCCACCGACGTGACCGAACCGCTCGCGAGCTGGAAAAGCTGTTGAGTGAGGGTGGGGAAGCGCGCGTTTTTGACCATCAAGTAGAAGCTTATCGGCGGTGCGGATCGGAATCTGACGGACCGCAGTGGGAGACTGAACCGATGCGGCTGTATCGGGACCGGGCGGTGGTGCTGCGCCAGCACAAGCTCGGCGAGGCCGACCGCATCGTGACACTTCTCACCCGCGACAACGGGTTGGTGCGGGCGGTGGCCAAGGGGGTGCGGCGCACCCGCAGCAAGTTCGGCGCCAGGCTGGAGCCGTTCGCGCACATCGACGTTCAGCTGCATCCGGGCCGCAACCTCGACATCGTCACCCAGGTGCAGGCCATCGACGCGTTCGCCTCCGACATCGTCAGCGACTACGGCCGCTACACCTGCGCCTGCGCGGTGCTCGAGACCGCCGAACGCCTTGCCGGCGAGGAACGCGCCCCGATGCCCGCGCTGCACCGGCTCACGGTCGCCGCGCTGCGGGCGGTGGCCGACGGGGCCCGCCCCCGCGAACTCGTGCTGGATGCGTACCTGTTGCGCGCCATGGGGATCGCCGGCTGGGCGCCTGCCTTGACCGAATGCGCCCGCTGCGCGGCGCCGGGTCCGCACCGGGCGTTCCACGTGGCGGCCGGCGGCAGCGTATGCGTGCACTGCCGTCCCTCCGGATCGGTGACGCCGCCCCAGGCGGTGCTGGACCTGATGACCGCGCTGCACGACGGGGACTGGGAGTACGCCGAGACGTCCACGGCGTCGCACCGCAGCCAGGCCAGCGGGCTGGTGGCCGCGCATCTGCAGTGGCACCTCGAACGCCAACTGCGAACGTTGCCGCTGGTGGAGCGGGTGTACCGGGTGGATAGGAGTGTCGACGACCGGCAGGTGTCGGTGGTCGGGCAGGATGTGCCACATGGCAAGCGAACGGGCTGGGCGGAGGAAGAAAGCCCCGGCGGCCTACCCACAGCTGCCCCCGGCGCCTGAGGACTACCCGACCTTCCCCGACAAGTCGACCTGGCCGGTCGTCTTTCCCGAGATTCCGGCGGGCACCAACGGTCGCTTCGCCCGTCCTCCGCAGCACACGTCGAAGGAGGCCGCGCCGCGGATCCCCGCCGGCCAGGTGCCCAACCACGTCGCCGTCGTCATGGACGGTAACGGGCGCTGGGCCACCCAGCGCGGCCTGCACCGCACCGAGGGGCACAAGATGGGGGAGGCCGTCCTCATCGACATCACCTGCGGAGCAATCGAAATCGGCATCAAACACCTGACGGTGTATGCGTTCTCGACAGAGAACTGGAAGCGCAGCACCGAGGAGGTGCGCTTCCTGATGGGCTTCAACCGCGAGGTGGTGCGTCGGCGCCGAGAGAACCTCAACGACATGGGCGTGCGGATGCGCTGGGTCGGCTCCCGACCGCGCATGTGGCGCAGCGTGATCAAGGAGTTCGACATCGCCGAGCAGATGACCGTCGGCAACGACGTCATCACCATCAACTACTGCGTGAACTACGGGGGGCGCACCGAGATCGTCGAGGCGACGCGCGAGCTCGCGCAGTTGGCGGTCGACGGCAAGATCAAGCCGAATCGCATCACCGAGGCGACGTTCGCCAAGCACCTGCACCGTTCCGACATCCCCGACGTCGACCTGTTCATCCGGACGTCGGGGGAGCAGCGCGCCAGCAACTTCCTGCTGTGGCAGGCCGCCTACGCCGAGTTCGTGTTTCAGGACAAACTGTGGCCCGACTACGACCGCCGCGACCTGTGGGCCGCCTGCGAGGAGTACGTCAACCGCAACCGTCGCTTCGGCAGAGCCGAATGATGTACCTGAGTGGCAGGGCCTGATGGCGCTGCAGGAGCGGCTCGGCGAGGTCCTCGAGGGTGTGCTGCCCGTCAAGCGCGAGGACGACGGCGCGGTCACCGTCCACCACGACGAGACGTTCGCGTCGCTGCGCACGGTCCCGGTCGCCGAGGGCCTCGAGCTGGTCTCGCTGACCCAGATCCTGGCGTGGGATCTGCCGCTGGACGCCAAGCTGCGGGCCGCGGTCGCCGAGCACGCCCGCAACACGCTGCTGGGCACGGTGTCGCTGACGTCGAAGAGCGCGCCCACGGAGGTCGCCGCGGGCGCCAAGCGCAACTCGAAGAAGGCAGCGGATGTGTTGCTGCGCTACAACTTTCCGGCCGCCGGCCTGACCGACGAGGCGCTGCGCACGCTGATTTTGATGGTGTTGGCCACCGGCGCCGAGGTGCGTCGGGCGCTAGTCGGCTGACCCGTTCGTCGCGCAGACACCGCAGACTCCGAAGATCTCGATGGTGTGGCTGACGTCGGAGAAGCCGTGCTGCCGGGCGATGTCGGCCGCCCAGGTCTCGACATCGCCGCCCTGGATCTCCACGGTCGAACCGCAATCTCGGCACACCAGGTGGTGATGGTGGTCCTGCGAGCAGCGACGGTAGACGGATTCGCCGGTGTCGGTGCGCAACGTGTCGACGACGCCGGCGGCCGCCATCTGCTGCAGGGTGCGGTAGACGGTGGTCAGCCCGATGCCCTCGCCGCGGCGCCGCAGCTCGTCGTGCAGCTCCTGGGCCGAGCGGAATTCCTCGAGGTTCTCCAGCAGGTCGGCGATGGCCGCGCGCTGGCGGGTCGCGCGGACTCCGGTGGTGCTCACTCGCCCGCCTCGGCCGCGTGCGTCACCGCCGCGACGACGATGTCGGCGAGGTGATGGTCGACGAGGCGGTACATCACCTCGCGCCCGGACCGCTCACCGGCCACGACGCCCGCAGCCTTCAGGATCCGCAGGTGTTGGCTGACCAACGGCTGAGGCACCGCCAGCGCGTCGACGAGCTCGTGCACGCAGCGCGCCGACTCCCGCAGCTGCAGCACGATCGCGATGCGCACCGGCGCGGCCAGCGCCCGCAGCAGATCGCCGGAGGTGTCCAGCACGTCGCGGGGCGGGAGATCGGGATACGGCGCACCGCCGTGATCGTGGGCGTCCGCGGCGGCGACGCTTCCGTCAGCCAAAGTGGAAACGATTTTCATTATGGCCAACAATACATGCGCTTCTATGCATGTCAACGGCGAAAGTCGGGGTCGCTAGGCTATGCAGTCGTGGCTTCATCTTCTTCGATCATCGACACCGTCGCGAACCTGGCCAAGCGGCGTGGCCTGGTCTACCAAGCCGGAGAGATCTATGGCGGCACCAAGTCGGCGTGGGACTACGGCCCGCTGGGCGTCGAGCTGAAGGAGAACATCAAGCGCCAGTGGTGGCGGTCGGTGGTCACCAGCCGCGACGACGTCGTCGGCCTGGACTCGTCGATCATCCTGCCCCGCGAGGTGTGGGTGGCGTCGGGACACGTCGACGTGTTCAACGACCCGCTGGTCGAGTGCCTGAACTGCCACAAGCGGCATCGGCAGGACCACCTGCAGGAGAATTACGCGGAGAAGAAGGGGCTCGACGACCCGGATTCGGTGTCGATGAGCGACATCGCCTGCCCCGACTGCGGCACCAAGGGGCAGTGGACCGAGCCGCGCGACTTCAACATGATGCTCAAGACGTACCTCGGTCCGATCGAGACCGAGGAGGGGCTGCACTACCTGCGGCCCGAGACCGCGCAGGGCATCTTCGTGAACTTCACCAATGTGGTGACCACGCAACGCAAGAAGCCGCCGTTCGGTATCGCGCAGACCGGCAAGAGCTTCCGCAATGAGATCACGCCGGGCAACTTCATCTTCCGCACGCGCGAGTTCGAGCAGATGGAGATGGAGTTCTTCGTCGAGCCGTCGACTGCGCGCGAGTGGCACCAGTACTGGATCGACGAGCGGCTGCAGTGGTACGTCGAACTCGGCATCGACCGCGACAACCTCCGGCTCTACGAGCACCCGAAGGAGAAGCTGTCGCATTACTCCGACCGCACCGTCGACATCGAGTACAAGTTCGGCTTCCAGGGCAGCCCGTGGGGCGAGCTCGAGGGTGTCGCGAACCGCACCGACTTCGATTTGTCCACGCATTCAAAGCATTCCGGCGTCGACCTGTCGTACTACGACCAGGCCAACGACACCCGCTACGTTCCGTACGTGATCGAGCCGGCGGCCGGGCTGACGCGGTCGTTCATGGCGTTCCTCGTCGACGCCTACGCCGAGGACGAGGCGCCGAACGCCAAGGGCGGCGTCGACAAGCGCACGGTGTTGCGGCTGGACCCGCGGCTGGCGCCGGTCAAGGCCGCGGTGCTGCCGTTGTCGCGCAACGAGGCGCTCTCGCCGAAGGCGCGTGACCTCGCCGCCGAGCTGCGCAAGTGCTGGAACGTCGATTTCGACGACGCGGGCGCAATCGGCCGGCGTTACCGCCGCCAGGACGAAATCGGCACCCCGTTCTGTGTGACCGTCGACTTCGACTCACTCGAGGACCACGCGGTCACGATCCGCGAGCGCGACGCCATGACGCAGGACCGGGTGTCGCTCGACAACGTCAGCGACTACCTCGCCGCCCGCCTCAAAGGCTGCTAACCACTTACCGCGAGCGTGCGTGTTTGCACACGACACGCCGCGGAAAGCCAGCACCTTACGCACGCTCGGACGGCGACGAGCGTGCGCAACCCGTCGGGAATCGGCGGGGTGTCGTGTGCAAACACGCACCCTCGCCGAATGGGGAGACCTAGAAGCGGGGTGACCTAGAAGCGGCCGCCGCCGCCGAACATCCCGCCTCCGCCGCCTGAGCCGCCGAACGAACCGGGGCCGAACCCGCCGCCACCGAACCCGCCGCCGCCGAAACCGCCGAAGCCGCCGCGCATCCCGCCGCTGAGGATGTTGCCGATCAGGATGCCGCCGATGACGGCGCCCATGTTGCCCCCGCCGCCGCGGCCGCCACCGAACGGCCCCATGAACGAGTTGTGGGCGTTCTGCACGTCGGCGTTGGCCAGGTTCTGCGCCTGGGACGCGAGCATCGCGGCGCCGTTGGCGTGGGAAATGGCGCCGGCGGGATCGCTCTGCCGCTTTTCTTCGGCGGCGCTGATCTGCCGAACGGCCTCGGCCAGCCGGGTGCGCGCCTCGGGCCCGATGATGCCGCGGCGGGTGTCGATGAAATCCGACACCGACCGGACCCGCGAGCGCGCCGTGAACAGCGCTTCGTCGAGCGCTCGTTTGAGCCGCTCGGCCGCCTCGCGCTCCTCTTCGACAGCGGCCAGCAGCCGGTCGAGGTTCGCGTCCGCCTTCGTCAATTCCGTGAACGCACCCAGCGGGTCAGTCGCCTTCTCGCGCTGCGCGATCGCGACGGCAGCCGCCGCGGCGTCGCGGGCCTCGGCCAGCTGCGCTGCTTGCGGCACGTTGCCCTGCTGAAGCAGCGCACCGGCCTGTTTGATGCCGTTCTGGATGTCCTCGATCGTCGCGGGCAACGTGGCGGCGGCTCGCCGGATGTCGCTGGCCGCGCTGTCCACCGCATCGAGCAGCCCACGCGCCTGCACCAACGCGGACTCCGCCGCACGCACACACTCGACGAGTTCGCTCTGGCGGCCCGGCACCGGACGGGCGGCGAGCTCGCGGCCGCGGCTGATGTTCTCGTCGGCGAAGGTGAGCAGTTCCCTGGCCGCGTCGACGTTTCCGGCCACCGAACTCAGCGCCGCCGCGTCGAACTCGCTGTGCAGCTGTGAGAGTTTCTCGCGCGACGGGTCGAGCCGAGCGGTGATGTCGACCACCCGCTGGGTCATCGCGTCCAGCTTCGACGGCGCATTGATCACCAGGTTCCGCAGCTCGGTGAACGCGTCCCGCTGCGCGTCCAACTCGCGGTCGGCCTTGGCCGCCGCGACCACCACGCGGGTGAGCAGGTCGCGACGCTGGGCGGGCGTCTCCGGGATGGCGTCGTCGAGGATCTGCCGGACGTTGAACGCCTGCGCGAGCGTCGTTTTCGCGTTGTTGACCGCCCGCGTGAATGGCTCGGTCCGGTCCGCGCCGAACTCCTCGACGGCCAACTCCAGTTCGTGGTCGCTGGTGCGCACCGCGTTGTCCACCTCGACCACCATCGCGCGCGACAACTCGTCGAGCGCGTCCAGAGACACCGACGCCAACGCCTGCGGATCGGTGGGATCCACCCGGCGCGCGGCGGCGAACTCGGCCTTGCGGCGCTTGCTGCGCCGGCGCCGACGCCAGATCATCAGCACCACGACCGCCAGCGCGATCACCCCGAGCGCCACGAGCAGCCCGACCCAGCTGAGGCTGCCGGAACTACTCGACGCCGCGAGCCCGTCGGCCGCCGCGACCGCCGCCCCGGCCCAATCGCTCTGCCGCAGTGCGGGTTCGATGTCGTTGCGCCGCACGCTGTCCACCCGGCTCGAGCTCAACTCGGTGGCGCTGTCGGGCACCAGGAACGCGCACGAGCGGTCGACGGTGGCCACCGCGAGCAGAGCGTCATACGAACCCAGGTCGCTCGCGCGCATGGTGTTGCGCGCCCAGGTCTCGGCCGACTGACGGTCGAACGAGTCGACGTAGACCACCCACAGCCGGGTCTTGCGGCTGTTGTAGAGCGAGTCGATCGCCGACGTCACCTCCGCGCGGCCGGCGCTGTTGAGGACGCCCGCGTTGTCGGTGACGTAGCCCGGAAGTCGAAACGGCGGCTCGGCGGACACCGTCGGCGCGATCAGGGCACCGGCGGTGAGCATGACGAGCACGAGGGTCAGCAAGCGGACAAGGCGCATGCCCGCCAATCTAGTGCGCAACGCCGTCGGGCCGGTCGGTGCTGGCAGACTATCCGTCGGTGACAGGCAACGGGGATCCCTACAACGAGTTCGACCGCGAACGATGGGTGGTCGAGCCCCCGAAGGGTGCCGCGCTCCCGGGCACCGACACCGAGCACCGCACAGATTTCGCCCGCGACCGCGCCCGGGTCCTGCACTGCGCGGCGCTGCGCCGGCTGGCGGACAAGACTCAGGTCGTCGGCCCGCGTCAGGGTGAGACGCCGCGCACCCGGCTCACCCATTCGCTGGAGGTCGCCCAGATCGGCCGCGGGATGGCCATCGGCCTGGGCTGCGATCCCGACCTGGTCGACCTCGCCGGCCTGGCCCACGACATCGGCCACCCGCCCTACGGTCACAACGGCGAGCGCGCCCTCAACGAGATCGCCGCCGACTGCGGCGGTTTCGAGGGCAACGCCCAGAACTTTCGGATCCTGACCCGTCTCGAGCCGAAAGTCATTGACGCGCAGAAGGAAAGCGCGGGCTTGAACCTCACCCGGGCCGCGCTGGACGCGGTCACCAAGTACCCGTGGCAACGCGGGAGGCGGCCGACCAAGTTCGGCTTCTACACCGACGACCTGCCCGTCGCCGACTGGGTGCGCGCCGACGCACCCGCGGAGAAGCCGTGCCTGGAGGCTCAGGTCATGGACTGGGCCGACGACGTCGCCTACTCGGTGCACGACGTCGAGGACGGCGTGGTGTCCGGTCGCATCGACATGCGGGTGCTGGCCGACAACGACGCTGCGGCGGTGCTCGGTCGGCTGGGGGAGTCGAGCGGGATGGGCGGCGGAATGCGAGCCGACGACCTGCTGGCCGCGGCGACGCGGCTCTCGAGCCTGCCGGTGGTCGCCGCGGTCGGTAAGTACGACGGCACCCTGGCGGCGTCCGTCGCGCTCAAGAAGCTGACGAGCGAACTGGTCGGCCGGTTCGCGTCGGCGGCCATCGCGGCGACCCGCGCGGAATCCGGCCGAGGTCCGCTGGTCCGCTACCAGGCCGACCTGCGCGTTCCCGATCTGGTGCGCGCCGAGGTCGCGGTGCTCAAGATCCTGGCGCTGCAGTTCATCATGTCGGACCCGCGGCACCTCGAGCTGCAGGCGCGGCAGCGCGAACGCGTGCACCGGGTGGTGGAGTGGGTCGCCGCGCGAGCACCCGCCACGCTCGATCCGATCTTCGTGCCCGCGTACAACGCGGCCGGTGACGACGACGCCCGCCTGCGGGTCGTCATCGACCAGGTCGCGTCCTTCACGGAGGGCCGCCTCGAGCGCCTGGAACCCGCCTAGGCGTTCGCGCGGGGCGCTCTAGACTGGCCCGGTGGCCGGCCGTATCCCTGATCGCGACATCGCGGCCATCCGCGAGCAGGTTCGCATCGAGGACGTCGTCGGCGACTACGTGCAGTTGCGCCGCGCGGGCGCGGACTCCATGAAGGGGCTGTGCCCGTTCCACGACGAGAAGTCGCCGTCGTTCCACGTGCGGCCGAATCATGGCCACTTCCACTGCTTCGGTTGCGGGGAGGGTGGCGACGTCTATGCCTTCGTCCAGAAGATCGAGCACGTCAGCTTCGTGGAGTCGGTCGAACTGCTCGCCGACCGCGTCGGCTACACCATCACCTACACGGGCGGTTCGACCACCAACGTGCAACGTGACCGCGGTAGCCGCAGCAGGTTGCTGGCCGCCAACGCGGCGGCGCAGGAGTTCTATGCGGCCGCGCTGGAGTCCGACGAGGCCGTACCGGCGCGCCAATACCTGATCGAGAGGAACTTCGACGGTCAGGCGGCCAAACGGTTCGGCTGCGGTTTCGCGCCGTCGGGTTGGGATTCGTTGACGAAACACCTGCTGCGCAAGGGTTTTGAGTTCAAGGAACTCGAGGCGGCCGGCCTGTCGCGAGAGGGTAAACGCGGCCCGATGGACCGCTTCCACCGTCGGCTGCTGTGGCCGATCAAGGCCAGCGGCGGCGAGGTGATCGGCTTCGGTGCCCGTCGGATCTTCGACGACGATCCGATGGAAGCCAAGTACGTCAACACCCCGGAGACGGTTCTGTACAAGAAGTCGGCGGTGCTGTTCGGCCTGGATCTGGCCAAACGCGATATCGCCAAGGGTCACCAAGCGGTCGTGGTCGAGGGCTACACCGACGTGATGGCGATGCATCTGGCCGGGGTGACGACGGCGGTCGCGTCGTGCGGAACGGCGTTCGGCGACGAGCACCTGTCGATGCTGCGCCGACTCATGATGGACGACAACTTCTTTCGCGGCGAACTGATCTACGTCTTCGACGGCGACGCCGCGGGTCGCGCCGCGGCGATCAAGGCGTTCGAGGGGGAGCAGAACCTCGCGGGCCAGTCGTTCGTCGCGGTGGCCTCAGAAGACAAATTGGCTGGGATGGATCCGTGTGACATCCGGCTTCATTTCGGCGACGGCGCGCTGCGCGACCTGGTGGCGCGCCGAACGCCGTTGTTCGAGTTCGCCATTCGCACCGCGCTGGCTGAACACGACCTCGACAGCGCGGAGGGTCGCGTCGCCGCCCTGCGCCGGTGCGTGCCGATGGTGGCCCGCATCAAGGAGCCGATGCTGCGCGACGAGTACGCGCGACGGCTCACGGGCTGGGTGGGCTGGGCCGACGAGGCGCAGGTGCTGAGCCGGGTGCGCGAGGAGGCGCAGAAGCGCGGCCTGCCCGAACGCGGCGGGCGCCGGCGCGCCAACGACCAGGCGCAGCCACGCCGGTCGCGCACCCCGGATGTGGGGGCACGGCCCGACCCGGCCGACCCGACGCTGTGGCCGCAGCGCGAAGCGCTCAAAGCGGCTCTGCAGTATCCGGCACTGGCGGGGCCGGTGTTCGACTCGCTGACCGTCGAAAGCTTCACGCATCCGGGTTATGCGGCGGTGCGTTCGGCGATCGATGCCGCGGGTGGCACGTCGGCCGGCCAATCGGGGGCCGAATGGATCGAGACGGTCCGGTCCAAGACCGAGGCGCCGGCCGCGGCGAGCCTGGTCAACGAACTCGGTGTCGAGGCCATCAACGTCGTCGACGACGAGCGGTTGCCGCGCTACATCGGCGGAGTGCTGGCCCGGTTGCAAGAAGTGTGGGTGGGCCGCCAGATCGCCGAGGTCAAGTCCAAGCTCCAGCGGATGTCGCCGGTCGAGCAGGGCGACGAGTACCACGCGCTGTTCGGCGACCTGGTCGCGATGGAGGCCTATCGCCGCAGCCTGCTCGAACAGGCCAGCGGAGACGACATCTCTGCGTAGTCCGCGGTAACGCGATAGGGTGAGCGCGCTATACAACCGTGGGAACGGTCAGGAAGGCGTGCACGTGACATCGACCAACAACCGGGCGCGACGGTTCGTCGCCGCCGGCGCAGTCGCCGTCGCCGCGGTCGCGGCCCCGATCGCCGCCTCCGTTCTGGGAAGTACGTCCGATGCCGGCCAGCCGCTCGGCCAATGCCTGGCGTGGTTCGGGAACAAGGAAGACGGCCACTGCCTCGGAGTTTCCAACGGCAACGGCGTCAATGTCGGAACACCGCAGTTCGGCCTCAACGGGCCCGACGGGGCCGGCGTCAGCACCGGCCCGATGCTCCCGGGCCGCATCTACGGCAACGGTACGGGCTTCTAGACCTATCGGGCCCTTCGTACCTGCGCGGTCTCGGGACCGATGACCTCGGTTCCGTTGTCGATCTCGGTCAACTTGACCAGCGGCGGGTCCGGCGAGACCCGGTCAGCGATCTTGCGGCGTCCGGCGTCGAGCACAGCCTTCGCGGCGGGGCTCTCGGTGACCGCCTTATAGGTTCCGGCGATCTGCTCATACCGGCGTCGGCCGGCCTTGGAGCCGAGTACGTAGCCGACACCCAATACGACGAAATACCCGATCACGGGGTCCCTTCCAAACGATGGTGCGTTGTGCTCCATCCTGCCTCACATACCTGAGAGCGCGAGCGGAGGCGGCGTATTGGCGGCGCTGCCGACACGTACGCTAGAGTCAACCCCCGTCCCGCGCAGAGCGAGATCGCGGGCGAGCAGTCCCCTGTAGCTCAATTGGCAGAGCATTCGGCTGTTAACCGAAGGGTTGCTGGTTCGAGTCCAGCCGGGGGAGCAGGCATTACGACTTTCGATTGCTCGACCGTGTCGGGACCACTCTTCCCACTCCACGCAGCGCATGATGGGCGCATGGCTGAAGCAGGACTCTGGATCGCGTGGGGAATTCCCACCCGTGGACGCGAAGTGCAGGCGCTCGAACTCTTTCGGGAATCGCTCGAGGGCTATGGCGCCCAGCTCCTGCGCGACGAAAAGATCGAGCGCTATGACGTGGCGATCCTGCGCCCGCAGAACATCGAGCTCGGGGGTTTCGTTCTGGTCCAGGGGTCGAAAGACCAGATCGACGCGCTGCGCCGCGACGAGGACTTCCAGCAGTTCGTGAACCACATCCAACTGGTGGCCGACAGGGTCGGCATGGTCGACGCCTGGGTCAACGACGGCCTGGAAGAGGCCTTCGGTCTGTACGAGAAGGCTCTGCAGAAAGCCGGCATCAACTCCTAGAGGTAGCTCGGGACTGAGCCCGTAACGCAAAACCCCTCCATGGCGATGACTGCACTGACAGTTGTTGCAAATGAGACATCTGCCGATTTTGCTGTATACCCCCGTAACTGCCATTACATTGCTTCAGCGGGGCGGGGGATTTTCTCGGAGGGGAAGCATGGGCGCAGCAAGGTACGTCGGTCGTGTCGGCGGACTCGCGGTCGCGATGGGGGTGGGTACCGCGATCGCCGTCGGGCACGGTTACGCCGCCGCCGACGGCACCGATTCTCAATCCGACAAGTCGACCAGTTCGGAGTCCTCGCCCGGCACGAGCGGCCCCACCGGCGGCACAGGGACGGCGACCGGGACGGCCACATCGGGGTCAGGGACCACGGGGTCGACGTCGACTTCCGTGTCGGGCTCGACGTCAACGTCGACCAAGACCGACGACGATGACGATGACGATGACGATGACGACGCCAAGTCCGGTTCGTCGTCCAATACGACAACGCGAACCCGCACGGTCACCGGCGGTGTGACCGTCAGCGCCCAGACCAACACCGGATCGTCGCGCCCCACCACCGAGGCCAAAAAAGAGGCCGAGGACAAGGCGGGTGCGACGGCGACCGCGGAACCACCGAAGCCGACATCCACCCCGACCGCGGAGCCCACCTCGACGCCGACGGCCGAGCCGACGGCGACGCCGACGCCAACACCGACGGCAACGGCGACACCGACACCGACCGCCGAGCCGACAGCGACGGCAACCCCCGAACCGGCGTCGACTCCGACGGCCGAGCCGGAAAAGAAATCCGATCCGGACGACACCGATCCGTCGCTCCAATCGAAGCCCGGCGGTACCTCGAACTCATCGACGGAACAGCCGGGTGCCACAACCAACACCGCGGCGACCGACACGGCCACGACCAATGGGACGACCGAGCGGTCGATCACCGATCCGGGTGAAACCCCGGAGGAAGCCACGAATTACGTGGTCTTCGCCGATGCGCGGTCGCTGGCGTCGGGTGCCACGACCAACGTCTCCCCGATGATGGCGTTCTACCAGCCGACGACCGTCGCGCCGGCCGCTCCCACCAACCTCTTCACCGCGGTGACCAATCTCGTCACCAACACGATCAACTGGATCCTCAACCCGTTGGCCGGCACGGCGCCGGCCTCACCCGCGCAGCCGCCGCTGATCTGGGGTCTGCTCGCGTTCGCGCGTCGGGAGTTCGAGAACTTCTTCGCGGCGCTGACGGGACGGCCCACCAACACGCCGACGGTGATGACCCCGACGCTGATGGTGGCGGACCCGCTGACGGAACCGATGGCAAGAATGGCGCTGGCGGCCGCCGCGGCACCGTACACCCCGCTGTACTCGCCTTGGGCCAATCCGCAGGTGAGCCCGTCGACACAGTTCATCGCCTGGGTGACTGGTCCCTACGCCGACACCGTCGACCGCTTTTCGGTGGGCGGCACGGACCTCGGGATCATGTGGGACAACGGCATCGTGGAGGACGACCCGAACACCCCGGAAATTGAACGCCGCCAGATCCTCATCGCCTTCGGCGACACATTCTTCGACGGCAACATGTCGGAGGATTGGCGCTCCAACATCATCATGCGGAGTGAGGACTGGTACCTCGCCAACGGGATGGAGATCCCCGACGGCGAGTGGTACAACGGCGACATGTTCGGCGGGGCGCCGCTCGGCCCCGACGGTTATCCGACCAGAGCCAGGCAGGTGATTTGGCCCGATGGCCTGCCTGCCGGGATAACGCTGATCCCGACCGCGGGAATTTCTGTGCCCGTCGAGGGTTCGCGATACGGCGTCGTCCAATATGTGAGCTTCATGTCCGTGACGCAGTGGGGTGCGCCTGGTCAGTGGACGACGAACTACTCCGCGATCGCCTGGTCCGATGACAACGGTGAAACCTTCCACGTCGCGCCGGAAACCGTCCGCTACAACCAGCCGTGGAGCGGCAACCAGAATTTCCAACAGATGGCATTCGTCCGTGGCGAGGACGGCTACGTTTACGTGTATGGCACTCCCAACGGACGTCAGGGCGCGGCCTACCTGGCTCGGGTGCCCGAGCAGGACATCCTGGACCTGAGCAAGTACGAGTACTGGAACGGCGGCAGTGCCTGGGGTGGTGCCCCGGCCGGCTGGATCAAGGGCAATCCTTCAGCGGCCACTTATGTCTTCGGTGTCGAGCAGGGTTCCTGCGGTGCCAGCTCCGCCGGCAACCAGGTCAGCGAAATGTCGGTGCAATACAACAAGCAGTTGAAGAAGTACGTGGCCCTGCACGGCGACCAGTTCAACAACATCGTGATGCGGACGTCCGACACTCCGCAGGGCACCTGGTCGAAGCCGAAGGTGTTGATGAGCCAACAACCCGGCGGCATCTACGCTCCGATGATGCATCCCTGGTCGCCGTCGACCCAGGGCACCGGCACCGACCTGTACTGGAACCTGTCGCTGTGGGACTCCTACAACGTGATGTTGATGAAGACGGACCTGAGCAAGGTGTGACGTGTTGAGAGCGGCACTCGTCGGCATGCTGGTCGCACTCGTGAGTGCGCCCGTCGCATGTGCAGACCCTGGACCCCAGCAGCCCGGACCACCGCCACCCGGTCCGCCCCCGCAGGCCGATCAGTGCACCGCCGACCTAGAGGGCGCCATGACGCGACTGCCCGGTTCGGACACGCTGTCGGTGTGCCGAGGCGGCGCATGGCAGGCCGTGCGTGGTCCGCAGCCACCCGCGGGCCGCTGGGTGAGCACGGACTCGCCGCTCAAGCTGCACGGGCAGGGCATGCGCAATCCCGACATGGAAGCGGGCAAATGGACTGGCACGCCGCGGAATTCGGGCACGAGATGCAGCGCGCAACAGCAGGTGGTCGTCAGCCCCGGCGAGCTGAGTACGCCGTCGACCGTCGAAGGAGACCCTGGTCAACCGCTGCAGTTCGACGTGTCGCCGAGGATGTTTCTCATTGAGCTCGGCGGCGACTGCGTGTGGGCGCGGAGTTGATCCTGAGCGCTTGACCGAGCCCGGGGACAGATCCAGGCCCATCTCGTCCGATCGGCTGCCGATCCCAGGAACTACTTCGGTTCGATCGTCCCCGAACTGATCGCGTGCTGCTCCGTGTGCTCGTCGGCGTCGGGAATGTGCTCGGGATGCAGCATCTCCGCGTAGCGCAACTGTTCCGGAATACCGAACCCGTTGACGAGCAGCTCGGCGTACGGGCGTAGCGACCGGCACCGTTCGTTGATGCCGCGGGTGACGGCCTTGGCCCGTTCCGTCGAGATGTAGCGGTGTTCGATGAACCACGCCTTGTCCTCTTCGATCGCCGACAGGGCGTACAGATCGCACACCATGTTCAGGATCGTGCGGGCCTCCTCGTCCTCACAGGCATCGATGCCCGCGACGAACGCCTCGAGGATCACCCGGTCGATGTGTGCCTGTGCGCTGTGCAATACGTGGTCCTGCACGGCGTTGAAGGCCTCGAACTCGCTCATCTCCTTGGCCTTGCCCTGCAACCGGCGCGCCACGGTGGAGATCATGTACTCCTCGCGGTCCTCGAACATCTTGACCTGCGTGCCGCGGTTGAAGAGGCTGCCTTCCTCCTCGTTGTCCTGCCGCGTATCGAGGATGGTTTGCATGATCGTCTCGGCCGCAGTACGTTTCAGCACCCGTTCACCGGCGAAGTTCGCGGCGAACCGCACCCATTCGACCGGACTCATGCTCTTGATGTCGTCGGCGTACGCGGTGAGCAACTGCTTGGCCACGAGTTGGATCAGCACGTGGTTGTCGCCCTCGAACGTGGTGAACACGTCGGTGTCGGCCTTCAGCGCAATGAGCCGGTTCTCGGCCATGTAGCCTGCGCCGCCGCATGCTTCGCGCGCTTCCTGGATCGCCTGCGTTGCGTGCCAGGTGTTGACCGCCTTCAACCCGGCCGCCCGTGCCTCGAGCTCGCGCTGTTCCTCCGGGTCGGGGTTCTCGGCGCTCTGCAGATCGTGGCACTTCGCGACGAGTTCGTTCTGCGCGAACTGCAGCGCGTAGGACTTCGCGATCAAGGGCAGCAGCCGACGCTGGTGCACCAGGTAGTCCATGATGACCACCTCGTGGTCTTCGCCGGGTGCCTCGAACTGCCTGCGCTGCAACGCATACCGCGTCGCGATGTCGAGCGCGACGCGGGCCGCGGCCGCCGCGCTACCGCCCACCGTGACGCGCCCGCGCACCAGGGTGCCCAGCATCGTGAAGAATCGTCTGCCGGGATTCTCGATCGGCGAGCTGTAGGTGCCGTCCGGGGCCACGTCACCGTACTTGTTGAGGAGGTTCTCGCGCGGAACCCGGACCTTGTCGAATTGGATCCGGCCGTTGTCGACGCCCGGCAGACCGCCCTTGTAGTGGCAGTCCGAGGTGGTGATGCCCGGCAGGTCGTTACCCTCTTCGTCGCGGATCGGCACCAGCACACAGTGCACACCGTGACCGACGCCGTCCGGCGTGATCAACTGCGCGAATACCGCTGCCATCCGGGCGGTTTCGGCGGCGCCGCCGATGTAGTCCTTACGCGAGGTCGGCGTCGGCGAGTCGATGATGAACTCTTCGGTCGCAGGGTCGTACGTCGCGGTGGTCTCTAACGCCTGCACGTTGCTGCCGTGGCCCGTCTCGGTCATCGCGAAACAGCCGAGCAGGTCGCAGTCGATGATCCGGCGGACGTATTTCTCGTGATGACGCTCGGTGCCGAGGTTCTCGATCGCACCGCCGAATAGGCCCCACTGCACACCGGCCTTGACCATCAGCGACAGGTCAGACATCGCCAGCATCTCGATTTGGGTCACCGCGGCGCCGACATCGCCGTTGCCGCCGTGCTCCTTCTTGAATCCGTCCTCGGCCGAACCCTGGGCCGCCATGATCTTCAACTGCTCGGCGACCTTGGTCCTGGCGATGACGGTGTTCGGGGTGTAGTGCGGGCGGAAGATCTCGCTGGAGAGTTCTTCACGCAGCCGGTTCTTCACATCGCGCCAACGGCCGTCGAGCGCATTGCGCAGATGTTCCGCAGTGGTGGTCATGACTCGACGGTAGCCTTCTGCGCGCTTCCGCAAACTGTGATGTGGCAAACCCAGGCAATCCTGACTAGACCAGGTCAAACCGGAGGGGTTGAATCGTCGTCATGACCGCCCCGACCGGAGTGCCGCACACCTCGACGCACCGGCACTCCAATGTCACCGGCGGCTGGCTGCGCGCCGCGACCTTCGGGGCCATGGACGGTCTGGTCAGCAATACCGCACTCATCGCCGGTGTCGCCGCGGCCGCCAGCGCCCACACCGTCGTCATCAGCGGTGTCGCCGGGCTGCTGGCCGGTGCCTTCTCGATGGCGCTGGGGGAGTACACCTCGGTCACCACCGCCAACGAGCAGCTCGAGTCCGAGGTGCTGGTGGAGCGGCGGGCCTTCCGCAAGCATCCTGCGGCCGAGAAGGCGGAGCTGGTGGCGATGCTGATGGACATGGGCATGAGCCGCGAGACGGCGGCCAAAGCCACCGAGGAGGTTCACCAAGACGAGAGCCGCGCCTTGAACTTCCACCTCGTCCAGGAGTTGGGCGTCGACCCCCGCGAGAAGCCCTCGCCCTGGGTCGCGGGCGGATCGTCGTTCCTGATGTTCACCGTCGGCGCCATCATCCCGCTCATCCCGTACCTGCTCGGGTTCGAAACCCTCTGGGCCGGACTGGCGTGCGGCGGCATCGGCCTTGCTGTCGCCGGCGGTGTGGCCGCGCGCTTCACAAGGCGCCCCGTGTGGTTCGCCTCGCTGCGACAACTCGCATTCGGGGCGGTGGCCATCGCAGCCACGTACGTCGTCGGACTGTTGGTCGGTACGGCCGTCACCTGAGTGCGGCGGGCGCTTCCGAAGCGTGCAAGTTACCCCCGCGGCCGCAAGACCCTTGGTACCGTCCAATACGTTTTGAGCATCCCCCGGAGTCCAGGATCACACCCGGCGACTCGCCTCGACCGGGCCGGTTGTCCTGGCAAAATCTCTTCGTAGACAGGGGAAGTGGGCGACGCGGTCGAGGCCCACTGAACATGGCGATGCGCGGCCGGCCGATTGACGAGAGGTTCACGACGTGACGGCTGAACAGCAGGTTGGGCAGTGTCCGGTGGACACGTTCGAGCTGGCCGCGCTCGCCGGACCGGCCTTGACGGGATTCTCCAGCATCGATTCGCGCCAAGACCACATGCGCCCGGTGTTCCGCAACACCGAGGGCGAGGCCGGTTACTGGATGTTCACCGACTACGCCGCCATCCTCGAGGGATTGCAGCACCCGGAGATGTGGTCGAGCAGCGTGATCGTGCCGACCGATCCCGATCCGCCCTACCAGTGGATCCCGGTGATGGTCGATCCGCCGCAGCACGCCAAATGGCGACAGGTGCTTGCCGAATACTTCTCGCCCGGCAGGGTCAAGGGACTGCGCGACGAACACCGCAGGCTGGCAGCAGAACTCATCGAGCGCATCTCGGCCGACGGCGCCTGCGAGTTCGTCACGCAGGCGGCCAGGGTGTTTCCGTCGCACATCTTCCTCAACATCATGGGCATGCCGATCGAGCGTCTGGACGAGTTCCTCGACTGGGAGGACAAGATGCTGCACCAGTCCGGCACCGGCGACGAAGCCATGGCCATCCGGGTGGAAGGCATGACCCAGGTGGTCGGCTACTTCCAGACGCTGATCGACCAGCGCCGCGCCGACCCGGATCCCCGTGCCCACGACATCGTCAGCGCAGCCCTCGGGTGGACGATCGACGGTGAGCCGGTCAGCGACGGTGACCTGCTCAACTGCCTGCTGCTGTTGTTCATGGCGGGTCTGGACACCGTGGCAAGTCAGCTGTCCTACGCGATGCTGCACCTGGCCACCCATCCCGACGACCGCGCTCGCATCGTGGCCGAGCCCGAGCTCGTTCCGCAGGCAATCGAGGAGTTGCTGCGGGTCTATCCGATCGTGCAGACCGCCCGAAAAGCCACCCGCGACATGGAGTTTCACGGCTGTCCGGTCAAGGCCGGCGACATGGCCTCGTTTCCGCTGGCCGCCGCATGCCGTGACGAGACGGTGTTTCCCCGAGCCCGCGAGGTCGACCTCGGCCGCGGCATCACCCGACACATCTCGTTCGGTGCAGGTCCGCACCGCTGCCTGGGTTCCCACCTGGCGCGCCAGGAGATGACGGTGTTCCTCCAGGAGTGGCACGCCCGCATCCCCGACTATCGGGTCGCCGAACCACCCATCGAGCACGCCGGGCAGGTATTCGGGCTGGACTCGCTACAACTGAGCTGGAATCGCTGAGCGATCGCCAGGTGCAGGCCCGTCAGGCAGAAGCCAGCACCTGCGCACGGAACAGCTGTTCGCGGTGGTGGTCGGCGTCTCCGTAGAGCGCTGCGCCCACCCGCGCTCGGCGCAGATACAGGTGCAGGTCGTGCTCCCAGGTGAAGCCGATGCCGCCGTGCAGCTGCAATGCCTCGCCGGCAAGGCGATTCACCGCTTCGGAGACGTACGCCTTGGCCACGCTCGCGGCGTGCGCGCTGTCGTGGTGGTCGCTGTCGACGGCCATCGCGGCGAAGTACGTTGCCGCGGCACAGGATTGACTCCAGATCCGCATGTCCGCGCACTTGTGTTTGACGGCCTGGAAGCTGCCGACCGCCCTACCGAACTGCTCCCGCTCCTTCACGTAGGTCACCGTGAGCTCGAGCAGGCGCTCACCGATCCCGACCAACTCGGCGCAAGTCAGCACCGCCGCGAGCTGGCACGAACGGGCGATGGACTCCTCCGCGGCCGCGCCTTCGGCGAGCATCGCCGCGCCGTCCAGCCTCACGCCGTCGAGCACGATGTCGCAGAACCGGCGGGTCACGTCGAGTGTGTGTTGTCGCTCGATCTTCACGCCGGTCGCGTCGGCGGGCACCAGGAAACGTGCCGCATGCCCGTCGAGCATGGCGTCGACCAGAAGAATGGCGGCCGAATCGGCGTCCTGGGCCGACGCCTTCGCGCCATCGAGCACATACCCGGAGCCGTCCCGTGCTGCAGTGGTCTGGATACCCGCCACCGACCAGGGCCGTCCCACCTCGGCGAAGGCCCAGGCTCCCGTTCGCGCACCCGAGGCCAGTCCCGACAACAGCTCGGCGCGACCGTCCACGGTCGAGCGGGTGACGGCGTCAGCGACCACGGCCGTCGGCAGGAAGGGGGTGCTCGCCAATCCGCGTCCCAATTCGACTGCCACCAAAGCCCATTCGATGACCTGCTGGCCGAGGCCCCCGTCCTCTTCGGGAATGGCCAGCGCGGGCCATCCGAGCTCGGCCCCCTTACGCCACAACTGGCCGTCGTAGCCCGCCGGTCCATCGATCAACGCCCGGGCCGCGGCAACCGACGCCTGTCGTTCCAGCAACTCGCGGGTGACCTCGATCAGCCCCCGTTGCTCGTCGGTGAGATCGAAATTCACGGCGTCTCCTCGGCTCTGATCGGTGACGGAAGGACCGGATCTGGAAAAGCCTTCACAAGATACAGGATACTGATTAAGCTCGATTGCTGGTTCGGCCATTCAAGGGAGAGGGGTTGATTTGCACCTCGAACAGGACACGCACCTCGACTTGCTGCGGGAGCGGGTGCGTGCCTTGGCCGCCCGATGTCAACCGCCTCGACATGGTCGAACCGGCGTTCGGGCGCCGGAAGCGCACGACATTCCCAAACTTCGGGAGTGGACGGCGCGATTGTTCTCTGAGCAAATGCTGGGAGTGAACTGGCCGGTCGAGTACGGTGGTCTGCCCGATCCGCATCCGCTGCACGAATCGGTCGTAATCGACGAGTTGATCCGTGTAAACGCGCCTGGCCCGGTGGGCGGCGGGATGCTCGCGGCGGCGGCGATCATCGACTCAGGGACCACCGAGCAAAAGGATTACTTTTTGCCCCGGATCCGGTCGGGGGAGCACATCTGGTGCCAGCTGTTCAGCGAGCCCGATGCCGGCAGCGACCTCGCGGGCCTGCGCACCCGCGCACGTCGCGATGGCGACGCCTTCGTCATCGACGGTCAGAAGGTGTGGACCACCAACGGCCAGCACGCCGATTGGGGTTATTTGCTGGCCCGCACCAATCCCGACGTTCCCAAGCACGCGGGCATCACGGCCTTCGCTCTGGACATGTCGCTGCCGGGCGTCACGGTACGGCCGCTGCGCGAGATCACCGGAACGTCGGACTTCAACGAGGTCTTTCTCGACGGCGTGCGCGTTCCGGTGGAGCATGTGATCGGCGAGGTCGATCAGGGCTGGGCCGTGACGACCGCCAGCCTGGTGCACGAGCGCGCAGGCGCGGGGAGTGGGGCGTCGCTGTTCGGAGCGCTGCAGCGGCTCGTCCGCTTGGCGGGCACCCTGCCCGATACGTCCGGCGCCGCCGACCGTGCCGAAGGAGGCTCTGCACTCGACCGCCGCGATGTGCGCCAGGCGATCGGCGGGTTCGTCGCCGACGTACACGTCAATTCGTTGGTCGCGGCCTACAACGAGAGCAGGGCGTTGCACGGCGGCGCCGACATGGCCGACGCGCCGGTGTCGAAAATCCTGTTCAGTCAGATCAACCTGGCGTTGCACGAATACGGTCTGCAGCTGCAGGGTCACGACGGTGTTCGAATCGAGACGGATTCGCATGTGCGCGACGGTGGTTGGTGGCAAGATGCGTTTCTCTACGGACGGGCTTTCACCATCGCCGGAGGGACCAACGAGGTATTGCGTAACGTCATTGCAGAGCGGGCGCTCGGACTACCACGTGGCTGACGGCTGGTGAGTGCGGGATGACGACCCCGCGACAGGTGTACCCCAGCCCGCTCGGCGAGGTCGGCGACTGGGGGCGCGGTTATGTCCAGCGTCACCCCGTCGCGGCGCTGAATACCGTTGGTAGTCAGTGCATTCTGGGCCTGCAGGCAATCCGGTACCTCATCGTCGACATCGTCAGGTGGCGGTTCCCGTTCTGGGAGTTCGTCGAACAGGCGGCGTTCATGGCGTCGACGGCGATGCTGCCCACGATGTGCGTGGCGATCCCGATCGGGGTGACGCTGCAAATCCAATTCGCCCTGCTGGCCGGCCAGGTCGGCGCCACCTCGCTGGCCGGTGCCGCCAGCGGTCTGGCGGTGATCCGTCAGGGCGCGCCGTTGGTGGCCGCCCTGCTGATGGCATCGGCGGTGGGTTCGGCGATCTGCGCCGACCTCGGATCGCGCACCATTCGTGAAGAGGTGGATGCCCTTGAGGTGCTCGGCATCTCGGCGGTGCGCCGGCTCGTCGTCCCGCGACTGGCGGCATCCATCGTCGTCGGCGTCGCGCTGACCGGGCTGGTGTGCTTCATCGGCTTCCTTGCCGGCTACCTGTTCAACACCTTCGCGCAGAACGGCGCGCCGGGCAGTTTCGTGATGACCTTCGCGTCGTTCGCGACGGTTGGCGACCTCGTCCTGACCATGATCAAGGCGGTGGTGTTCGCCGCCATCGTCGCGATCGTTGCCTGCGACAAGGGATTGACCACCAAGGGCGGGCCCGCGGGCGTGGCGAACTCGGTGAACGCCACCGTCGTCGCGTCCATCCTCCTGCTGATGATCACCAACGTGGTGTTCACCCAGATGTATGTGCTGCTCTTCCCCAAGGCAGCGCTCTGATGGCGGCGCCGTACTACCCGAAGGGCGTTCGGCCGATCCTCACCGCGTCCACGTCGGTTGCCGGCCTCGGCGTGCGACTGGGCCACATGCTGACCTTCTTCAGCCGCGCGGTCGCCGGGTTCCCGTTGGCGGTGACCCGGTACCGCAAGGCCTTCCTGACCATTCTGTCCGACGTCACATGGGGTAACGGATCGATCGTCGTCGGCGGCGGCACCGCATGGGTGATCATCCTTCTCGGTGCGACAGCGGGTGCGATCGTGGGCATCGAGGGCTACCAGGCGTTGCACCTGCTGGGCATGGAACCCGCTGCGGGACTGCTGTCTTCGACGGTGTCGACCCGGGAGCTCGCACCGGTGATGGCGGCGCTGGCGTTCGCAGCGCAGGCCGGCTGCAGATTCACCGCGCAGCTCGGCTCGATGCGGATCTCCGAGGAGATCGACGCGATCGAGTCGCTGGCGATCCGTCCGCTGCCGTACCTCGTCAGCACCCGCCTTCTTGCCTCCGTGGTGGCGATCATTCCGCTCTACATCCTGTGCCTGGTCGTCAACTACGCGGCGGTGCAGAGCATCGTGACGTTCGCGGGCGGTCTGTCGGCCGGATCCTTCGAGCATTACTTCCGGCTGGTGCTCACCGGCCAGGACATCGTGTACTCGGTCATCAAGGCGATCGCCTTCGTGATCATCACCTCCACCATCCAGTGCTACTACGGTTACTTCGCCGCCGGTGGACCGCAAGGCGTCGGCATCGCCGCAGGCCGCGCGATGCGCGCCAGCATCTCGGTCATGATCATCGCCAACCTCCTTCTCACCATCGGGTTGTGGGGAATCGGCTCGGGCGCAAGGCTCGGAGGCTGACGATGGCGCAGAGTTTCGAATCCGCGGCCAAACCCGTATCGGACTCGCGGCTGCTGCTGCGTGGACTCGCACTGTTGCTCGGCACCGTGCTGTTGGCGGCCGCGGCGATCGCCAAATCCGAAGGGGTGTTCTCGAACCGGGTCGAAGTGGTTGCCCTGCTCGCCAATGTCGGAGACGGCCTGCCGAAGGGGTCCGATGTCAAGTTTCGCGGTGCCCTGGTCGGCACCGTCGAAGGCGTCACCCCGAGCATCGACGGTGGCGACAACGAGGTCGACCTCAGCCTGGACCCGCATTTCGCGCACGCGATCCCGGCCACGGTCACCGCACGTGTCGTTCCCGGCAACGTCTTTGCGGTGTCGTCGATCCAATTGGTGGACAACGGTTCCGGCCCCGCATTGAGGTCGGGCGCGCAGATCCACCAGGACGACAGCCTGGCCACCGTCCAGTTCCAGACCGCGCTGTCGAAACTGCGTGAGGTGCTCGCCGCCGCGGGACGGCCCGGGTCCACCGACTCGGTCGGCGTACTGTCCGCCGTCGCCGAGGCGACCAGCGGTCGGGGTGACGAACTCGAACGTGCCGGCAGCGGGGCCAACCGCATCGTCGACCAGCTCAACCGCGTGATGGCCGACGACGGCACCGAGGCCACGCTCTCGGTGCTGTCCGAGACGCTGCAGGGTCTGCAGACCAGCTCACCGGACCTGCTGGACGCGGTGCACAGTGCGGTCGTGCCCATGCAGACCTTCGCTGAGAAGCGTCAGGACCTTGCCCACTTCCTGTCGGCAGGACACGCCACTTTCGGCGAAGTGGGCACGGCCTTCGAGAACAACACCGACCGGATGATCGTGATCACCACCCAGTTGTCGCCGGTGATGGGCGTGATGGCCGACGGTGCAGGCGCTTTCGCGCCGATCGTCACCCGGATCAACGACGTCACGAACCGCTTCTTCGACCACGTGTGGCATGAGGACAAGAAGATGGCGGTCGGCAAGTTCATGTTGGTCCTCACCCCGAACCGGATGTACACCCGTCAGGACTGTCCGCGCTATGGCGCCCTGGAGGGGCCGAGCTGTCGCACCGCCCCGCTGACTGCGGACCCGCCGGTGCTGCCGCGACAACTCGACCCGCGCAACTACCAGCCACCCGGCGGCAACGTGGGCCCGGTCGGCAGCCCCGAAGAGCGTGCGCAGCTGAGCGAACTGCTCGGACCGGAGCCGAATGCCGCCACGGAGTTGTTGTTCGGTCCGGTCGCCCGGGGGAACACCGTGCAGATCGTCCCGGATCCCTCGGCGCACGCAGCGGCGGTACCGCCGCCGGGATTGCCCCTGCCCGCGGAGGCCGCGCTTCCCGGGCCCACCGCTCCGGAAGGGAGGAACGGCCCGTGACGTCGACCGGCCCACCCGTCAGGACACCGCTGAGAAGGCATCTCCGCCCCCTGACCGGGCTGTGCATATTCCTCGTCGTCTGCCTGGCCCTGATCTGGACGGTGTTCGTCACCCTCAAGCGCGAGGTGGACGGCCAAACCCATTCGTACAACGCGATCTTCACCGACGTGTCCGGGCTGAAGGTCGGTGACGAGGTGCGGATGGCCGGTGTCAAGGTGGGTCGGGTCGACGACATCGCGCTCGACGGGACCGAGGCGCGGGTGCAGTTCCAGGTGCAGTCCGAACAGGTGCTGTACGGAAACACCAAGGCCGCCATCGTTTACCAGAACATCATCGGCCAGCGTTACCTCGGCCTGTCCCTCGCCGACTACGGCGATTCACGCGTGCTGCCCGCCGGCGCGGTGATTCCCGTCGAGCACACCGAACCGTCGTTCGACATCTCCCGGTTGCTCAACGGGTTCGAGCCGCTGTTCGCGCTGCTCAACCCCGACCAGGTCGACAATCTCACGACCGCCATCGTGAGGTCGCTGCAGGGCGACACCGGCGCGATCGCGACGATGATCTCCGAGACGACCCGCCTCGCCGAGTCCTACTCGGGCACCGACGCGATCCTCGACGGCGTGCTCGTCCATCTGAACAAGGTGGTGGCCTCGCTGGCCGACCACGGCGGTGCGTTGAACGACACCATCGATTCAGCGGAGACGACATTCAACGGATTCGCCGCACGCCGTGCCGAATTCGTCGACTCGATGGACCAGGTGTCGATCGTGGGCGAACGGTTGGCCAACGTCATCACCGACGTCCAACCGGACATGAGGGAATGGCTGGCCCGCGAACCGGGCTTCGCCAAACACTTCATGGAGGACAAACAGGGCTTCGCCTACATGGCTTTCAACACGCCGCTGATGCTCAAGGGCATGGCCCGGTTCAGCCAGGGCGGTGCCTACCTCGACGTCTACGCGTGCAACCTGACCGTCAGCCAGTTCCCGCGGATCGACAGCCTGATCAACGCGATCGTGCGGGAAGGCACGCCCGAAGACCGGTTGACCTACAGCCAGAAGTGTCGGTGAGGACGATGACAGAGGTGCTGGACAAGACGGCGGGAAAACGCGTGTGGCTCCGGTCCGTAGGGTCTTACAGCAAGTTTCAGCTCGGCGTGATCTCGGTCCTGGTCATCGCGCTGGCCCTCGGTGGGGCACTGGGTCTCAGCAGGCTGGGGTTGGGCAAGGACGTTTACACCGCCGAGTTCGCGCAGGCGGCGGGCTTGAGCGTGGGCGATCAGGTGACGGTCGCCGGTGTGCGTGTCGGTCGCGTAACCAGCATGAGACTCTCGCGCGACCGGGTGGCCGTCGGCCTCGAGATCGACGACGACATACCGCTCGGCTCGGCCACCCGCGCGTCGATCAAGCTGACCACGCTGCTCGGCGCCCGGTACGTCGACGTTCAACCGGCTGGCTCGAAGCCGTTGTCGGACAAACGGATCCCGTTGGCCAACACCGAGGTTCCCTACGACCTGCAGTCCGCCCTGCAGGATGCCACCACAACCTTCGAGGCGGTCGACGCCGAAAAGATCGCACAGTCGATGACGACGCTGTCGACCCAGTTGCAGGGCGCACCCGAGGTGCTCCCGCAGGCGCTGCAGAACATCGAGCACCTGTCATCGGTCATCGCATCGCGCCGGGATCAGATCTACGACCTGTTGCGCAGCACCGAACAGGTGGCCGAACTGCTCGGCAACCAGCAGCGCAGCCTGGGCCTGTTGATGACCCAGGGCCGCGAGGTCCTCGGCGATCTGGCGGCGCGCAAGGACTTGGTGGTCCGGTTGATCGATGCCACGACGAAGCTGGTGAATCAGCTGCGGCCCGTGTTGATCGGGGACCGGCAGCGCATCGACGAACTGCTGCACAACCTCGAGGGCATGCTGGGCGCGGTGGGCCGCAACGACGCGCTGCTGCGCAGCACGCTGCAGTTGATGCCTGTCACGGTCCGCAACTTCGCCAACGCCACCGGCAACGGCAACGAGTTCGACTTCACCTCTACCGGCGGCACGATGATCGACACGTTCGTGTGTGCGATCAGCGGGCGCGCCAAGCAGTTCAACCTGCCGCCGTACTTCGGGGACTGTAAATGAGTTCACGGACACTGCTGAAGCTCATCGCGATCGTCGCGATGGTGTGCGGCGCGTGCGGCTGTTCGAGCAATCCGTTCGGTGAGCGGGCGATGACGATCATCGGCCTGTTCGACAGTGCCAGTGGGCTTTACGAGGGTAACGCGGTGTCGATCCTGGGCATGCCGGTCGGCTCCGTCGAGAAGATCGAGGCGAAAGGCGCCTACGTCGAGGTGACGATGCGCGTCGAGCCGGGAGTCAAGATCCCGGCCGATGCACAGGCGGTGACCGTGTCCACCTCCATCCTCACCGACAGGCACGTGGAGTTCACGCCGGTCTACGAGGGTGGCCCGGCGCTCACTGACGGTCAGACGCTCGGGCTCGATCGCACCCGGACACCCGTCGAATTCGACGGAGTGCTGGCGATGATCGACAAGCTGGCGGTGCAGTTGCAGGGCGACGGTCATGGTTCCGGCCCGGTGGCCGACCTACTCTCGGTGAGCGCCGCGATGACCGAGGGCAACGGCACGAAGATCCGCTCGGCGTTGGGCGAGCTGTCGACGGCTTTGAAGATGAGCAAGGAACGCGGTGCGCCGACCGGCGACGCGATCACCAAGATCGTCACCAACCTCGAGAGCCTGACCACCGCGGCCGCCGAGAACGACCAGACCATCCGCGACTTCGGCTCCTCGATGCGTCAACTCAGCGACGTACTGGCGGCCGAACAGCTCGGCAGCGGATCGACCGGCGCGCAGATCAATCAGATTCTCACTGAGACAGCCGATCTGATCGAGGACAACCGGGAGGCCCTGAAGACGTCGACCGCGGGTATGGAGACGACCACGAAGGCGATCGCCGAGTACCGCCGCGAACTCGCCGAGTCGCTGGACGTGGCGCCGATGCTGCTCGACAACGTCTACAACATGATCGACCACGAGAAGGACGCCATCCGTGCGCACCCCGTGCTCGACAAGGTCGAACTCAACGGTCAGTTCACGAAGGAGGTCTGCAACCTGCTGGGCATGAAGCAGTTGGGCTGCACGACGGGCACTATTCAGGACTTCGGTCCCGATTTCGGGGTGACGAGCATGCTCGAGGGACTGGCAGGCCTCGGACCGTGACGGAGCCCGTGAAAGGGCCCATGACGAAGCCCATGACGAAGCCCATGACACTGGTACGCGCAAGCGCCCGCGCGCTCGGCGCACTCGCCGCGTCGGCGCTCCTGGTGGGTGCGCTCGGGGGGTGTTCGATTGGCCTGGACCGGGTTCCGTTGCCCGCGCCGTCCGTCGGTCAGAACTCCTACGAGATCAGCGCGACGTTCGCCAACGCGCTGAACCTGCCCGCCAAGGCGAAGGTTCGGTTGTCCGGCGCCGATGTGGGTGAGGTCCAGTCGATGACCGCCCGCGACTACACGGCGGTGGTGACGATGCGGATCTCTTCCGACGTCCAGATACCCTCCGGCACAAAGGCCGAGCTGCGTTCGGCCACTCCGCTCGGCGACATCTTCGTCGCGCTGACCCCGCCGCCTGGCGCTTCCGCAGCGACCGAACCGCTGCCGCCCGGCGCGGTGCTGCCGTTGGATTCCACCGCGTCGGCGGCGTCTGTGGAGGACGTGCTGAGCACCGCGGCGATGCTCGTCAACGGGGGAGCGATCCGCAACCTGACCCGGGTGATCAACGGTATGGGCCGCGCCGTGGGCGGCAAGGGTGAGGACCTCAACAAGTTCGTCGACGAATCCACCCGGCTGATCCAAAGCCTCTCGGCCCGCTCGGATTCGATCAAGCGCGCGCTGGCGCAGACCGACGACCTCTCCGCGACGATGGCGGCCCGCCAGCAGTCCATCGATGCGGCCGTCGAGGCGGCGGGTCCCGCGCTGGGCGCCGTCGCCGAGAACACCGACCGCATCGTCGATCTCATCGCCCAGGTCAACCGGATCACCCTGCAGCTGGCCAAGTTCCCGTCGGTGCGCGGGGAAGAGTCGCGCAGCATGATGGCCGACCTCAACAGGCTCTCGGAGGGGCTCAACGAGGCGTCGACGGCTCCCGGCGCGTCGTTGGCCAACTTCAACCTGATGTTCGGCCCGATACTCAAGACCACCAACTCGACCGCGTCCAACGTCGAGATCGATCTCGCGGACTTGGCCGTCGGCGCATTCGCCGATCGGTTCCACCCGGCCGATCCGGGGAGCCGGGGGCCGGGCCGCGAGGACTTCCGCAACCTCGTCGGCAGCATCTCCTACGAGCTGTTGATGATTCGCAACCGGTTCTGGGGCAAGCCCACGGCGCCGCCCGGTGTGGTGCCTCCACCGAACCTGATCGGGCCCAACCCGGCCAACCTCACGCCCGCTCCGCCGCCGCCAGGCCTGCCGCCACCCCCGCCGACTGCCCCGCCGGGTGCGTCTCTGGAGGGACCGCCATGAGACTGCTGTTGAACGCGCTGCGGTGGGCCAAGGTGCGCCGTCTCGGGCTGTCGGCGTTCGCGCTGGCGATGATGTTCGTTGTCGGCGTGACGTATCTGATGTTCGGAACGCTGCGCCTCGATCCGGTGAGCACCGAGTCCCTGGTTCGCGTCCATCTCGCTCAGACCGGTGGCCTGCTGCCGGGGCAGGACGTGACGCTGCGGGGCGTACCCGTGGGCCGGGTGCGCTCCATCGAATTGTCCGACACCGGCGCCGTCGCGGTGGCGGCGCTGCATCCGGGCACCCGGATTCCCACCGACACCGAGGTCAGGGTCTCCGCGCTGTCGCCGGCCGGTGAGCAGTATCTCGACTTTCGCGCGGACCGCAACGACGGTCCCTACCTCGCCGACGGCGCCGAGATCGCCAGCGATCGAACGCGAACACCGGTGACGCTGGCCAAACTGCTCGGCGATCTCGACGGCACACTCGAACAGGTCGACAGCGCGCGGTTGTCGGCGGTCCTCGACGAACTGCGGGTCGGCCCAGAGGGGGCGGACAAACTCGCCGCGATTCTCGACGGTGGCGCATTTCTGGTGTCGACGCTGGATTCGGTTCTGCCCCAGACGGTCAGTCTGATCCGCAACAGCAAGGTGGTGCTGTCGACCGTGCGGGACGTCGGCCCGGGCATGGCCGCGACGTCGTCGGACTTGTCGACGATCCTCAGCGGTGTCGAACGCATGGACGGCGGATACCGGACCCTGCTCGACCGTGCACCCGAGGCGTTCTCGGGCATCGACGCCGTGATCGCCGACAACTCGCCGACGATGGTGCAGTTGCTCGGGAACCTGACCACCGTGTCCCAGTTGGCGTATCTGCGGGTGCCCGCCCTGCAAGAGTTCTTCTTCCCGCAATACCGGACCGGGTCGGCGCTCGAAGCGGTCGGCAGCACCTTCCGCGACGGCGGGGTGTGGGGAGCGGTGAGCCTGTACTCGCGATACGGCTGTGACTACAACCTGCCCAAGGCGCCGCCGACGCTGACCGACTTCCCGGAGCCCTTCCTGTACACCTACTGTCCGAACCCCGACCCGAAATACCTTGTTCGCGGCGCCCGTAACGCACCGCGTCCACCCGGTGACGACACCGCGGGACCGCCGCCCGGTGCACATCCGTTGCAACGTGCCGATCCGGTTCCCACCGGTCCGCTCACCATCCCGACGCCGTACGGCGGTCCCGCCCTCCCGCTTCCGCCACCGCCGAGTGGGCCGTGAGGCGAAGCAAACGGACCGGCTCGATTACCCTGAAAGGAGCAATAGATGACTAACCGCGAACAGGTGCTGACACTGGACGCCACCGAGGACGACGACGCCGACGAGACCCGGCCGGAGGAAGCCGGCGAGGAGGCCACCGCCGGCGAGCCCGAATCGGAGCCGGAGGCGAAAGCAGATGAGCCCGATCCTGATTCACCGCGGCGACGGTGGCTGCGTCGGCCCAGTAGGAAGGACGTCGCGCTGGGGCTTGGTGCCCTGCTCGTGATCGGATCGCTGGCCACCAGCGTGGTGCTGGCCCTCGACTTGAAGCGGGAGCGGGAGGTGACCGACGCCGGTCAGCAGGCCCTCGCCGCGGCGCAACAGTACGCGGTCGTCCTCACCAGCGTCGACGCCTCCAAGCTCGACGAGAATTTCACGGCGGTGCTGGACGGTGCGACCGGCGACTTCAAGCAGATGTACAGCGAGTCCAGCAATCAGCTCAAACAGGCGCTGATCGACAATAAGGCCAGGGCCGACGGCAAAGTCATCGCGGCCGGCATCAAATCGGCGACCAAGGACAAGGTCGAGGTCATGCTCTTTCTCGACCAGTCGGTCACCAACGCGCTGAATCCCGAACCGCGCCTTGATCGCAACCGCATCATCATCACCATGGAAAAGGTCGACGGCCGCTGGCTGGCCAGTGATGTCGTGCTGCCGTGAGCCGGCTTTTCGCGCGGTGGGCGGGCGTCGTCCTCGGCGTGGCGCTGGTCGGGGCGTTCATCGCGACGTCGCCGACGGCCGCCGCTGACACCACATCCAACGGGGTCACCTACACCGTCGTGCCCGACGTGCGCGGCGGGACCAGCCCGCAGGGCCCCGGTGAGTGGACAGTGAACTACGAGAAGCTCGCGGGCGGGGACCCGGCGGTCACCGATGCGATCAACAGGATCCTCGACGACGAGGCCGACGGTCTGGTGTGGCTCTTCGCCGCCAGCGCCAGCAAGAGCTCGCGATGGGTGTTCAACACCCAGGGCAGGCTGTTGTTCCGGCCGATGACCATCTCGGAATTGTGGCAAGGCCAGTACAACGCCTTCGACCTGCCGAACATGCCCGTCGATACCGTCGCCACACGGGTTTTCGACTCCCGCAGCGGGATTCAGATCGTCTGGAAGAACCTGTTCGTCGACGAGCAGGCCGGGCTGAACAGATTGGGCGAGCTGACGAAGAAGATCCTGCCCGCTACCTACCCGGAACCGCCGCTGGGCGGATGGGGCGAGTACTACGCGGGGTGGGCTCCGGTGGAACGCAACTTCCGATTTTGGATTCCGACCGATGCCGGCATCCAGATGTATTTCCCCGAGGGGCAATTCGGCAGGGAGGTGCGTTCGATCACGATCCCGTGGGCCGGGGTGGCCGATCTGATCGATCCGGTGTTCGCGCCGATCACCAGTTGAGGACGTCATCCGGTCCGCCCGGATTGCATCCCGAATTCTGCATGATGATGCTCGACACGACCGGTCGCCACGGCTCGAGGTTCCACGTGCCGACCTTGCCCGGATTGGTGAAGGTGGACAGCTGCCAGTAGCACATGAACTGGTTCTGCATGGACAGTGTGTTGGCGTCGGGCGCATGCTCGAGCAACTCGGCCCACGCGTCGTAGCTCTGTGCGCCGTTGCTGAACGGGCCTGACCCCGCCCAGCCCCACGGCGTTGGGTAGATCCGCAGAGTCGCGCGGTCGCCGTGGTACTCCCAGACGGTGTGGTCGATGTAGTCGGGCGAGCCCGGTGGCCGCGGCGGCGGTGGTTGCGCATGTGCCACCACCGCACCGGATAAGAGCACGGCGACACCCGCCGCAGCGGCGAGCGTTCGACCCAGTCTCACAACCTCACCTCAACCCACCGGCCACTGAAGCGCCTTGTGCTGCAAGTACTCCGAAAGCCCGTGCTCACCGAACTCACGCCCGATGCCGCTGTGCTTGTACCCGCCGAAGGGCGCGCTCGGATTCAGTCCGCCGCCACCACCGTTGATGATGACCGTACCGGCGCGCAACCGGCGTCCCACCGCCACCGCCCGCAGTGGGTCGGCCGACCAGACACCGCCCGCCAAGCCGTAACGGCTGTCGTTGGACAGCCGCACCGCCTCGTCGTCGTCGCTGAACGGGATGACCACACCGACCGGGCCGAAGAACTCGTCCTGGGCGATGCGCATCGAGTTGTCCACCCCGACGAACAATGTCGGCTCCACGAAATAGCCACGTTCCAACTGCGCGGGACGCTTTCCGCCGAAGGCGATCTGCGCACCCTCCTCGACTCCGGCGGCGATCAGCGACTCGACCCGCTGGCGTTGCACATCGCGGATCAACGGGCCCATCATCGTCGCCGGATCCGACGGGTCGCCCACGCTGATGAAGCCGAGCACTCCGGCGATGCGGGCGACCAGCTCGTCGTGCAGCGACTGGTGCACGAGGATCCGGGTCAACAGCGCGCAACCCTGGCCGGCGTGAGTGACGATGCCCGCGAGCACACTCTCCATCACCTTGTCGAGATCGGCGTCGTCGAGGATGATGTTCGCCGACTTGCCGCCCAGTTCGAGAACGACCTTCTTCAACGAGTCCGCCGCCTGCGTATAGACCCTGCGGCCCACCGCATCCGAGCCGGTGAAGCTGACCAGGTCCACCCCGGGATGTGTCGTCAACGCCTCCCCTTCGGGGATGTCGCCGGTGACCACGTTGAGCACGCCCGGCGGCAGACCGGCGGCCTCGGCGACCTCACCGAGCACCAGCGCCTCCAGCGGCGTGTACGGCGACGGTTTGAGCACCGCGGTGCACCCGGCGGCCAACGCGGGTCCGATCTTGGCCAGGTTCAGCAGGAACGGGAAGTTGAACGGGGTGATCAGGGCGGCGACGCCGTAGGCTTCGCGCATCATCATGCCCTGGCCGATGCCGTGGCCCATCACGGGGCGCACCGGCGGCTCGAAGTCGAACTGCGGCAGTACCCGATCGGTCAGGTCACGGAAGTGATCGATCGGGGTACCGACCTGAAGCATCTCGGCGAGCATGCGGGTCGAACCGGCCTCGGCGATGTTCAACTCGATGAGTTCGTCTCGGCGGCGGGTGAGTTCGTCGGCCATCGCGGCCAGGACGCGGCCACGCTCGGCCGGGCGCATCGTCGGCCACGGTCCCTCGTCGAACGCGGTGCGCGCGGCGGTGACAGCGGCGTCGACGTCGGCGACGGTCGCCTGCGGCACCTCGGCGATGGATTCTTCGGTCGCCGGGTTCACCACCGTGACGGTGTCGTTGCCGGCACCCGACGTCCAAGCGCCGTCGATGAACAAGCCCTTCTGCGTGGAGACGGTCGTCGCTGTCACTGAATTCCTCCTAGGTGGGCGTCATTGAGTAAGCTGAATTAGCTATTTCGTTGGCATCTTCGGGGAGTGGGGTAGGAGGGCGATGGAACTGAACGGCCGTGGCGACCGCTCGTCCAAGCTCGTCCGTGCCCCCAAGACCGCCGAGCTGATCGCTGAGCACCTGCGCAGCAGCATTGTCCGCGGGGTGCTCAAGAAGGGCGACGCACTGCCGACCGAGGTGGAGCTGGTGCGGCAGTTCGGGGTTTCCCGACCCACACTGCGCGAGGCATTCCGGATCCTGGAGAGCGAGTCGCTGATCGTGGTGCGCCGCGGGTCGCGGGGCGGCGTGCTGGTGTCCTCGCCTGAAACCGCGGTGGCCGCACGAGATTTCGGCCTGCTGCTGCAGATGTCGAAAACCACGCTGGCCGATGTGTACGAGGCGCGAAAGGTGTTCGAGCCGGCGGCCGTCGAGCTGCTGGCCAAACGGGCCAGACCCGACGACATCGCCGAATTGCGGTCCACGTGTTCGGCTTTGGCTGCCCTGATCGCCGAAGGCGCCGAGGGCGCCGACCTCGGCGAGTGGTCGGCGGTCGTCTTCCGGTTCCACGACGTCATCCTCGAACGTTCCGGAAACAACACCATGGCCCTGGTCGGGGCGGTGCTGCGCGATGTCATCACCAAGCACATGGATCGCGCGGTCACCACCGCCGCCGGTCCCGAGATGATCGAAAAGCAGTTCAAGCAGACGCTGCGCACCTTCGAGAAGTTCATCGCGCTGATCGAGGACGGGGATGCGGGGGCAGCCAGGGAACTCTGGACCACCCACATGAATCGTGCGGGCCGCCAGATGCTCTGGGGCGACCTCGCCAACGAAACGGTCCTCGACCTGTACTCCTGACACGTCAGCCCAGCACTCCCTGTTCGCGCAGACCCGCGATCGTGTCCCAGTCCATGCCGCAGTCCAGCAGGATCTCCTCGGTGTGCTGGCCGAGTTCGGGTGCGGGGCCGACCGGAGCGGTTGGCACGCCGTCGAATTGGTAGGGCGGGGCCACCAGACGGAACGGTTTGCCGTCGGTGCCGACGACTTCGGGCAGATAGCCGTTCTCGGCGACCTGCGGGCTGGCGCAGACCTCCTCGAACGTCGCGGCCGCGGACCAGACGCCGGAGAAACCGGCCAACGCGCTGCGCCACTCCTCGAGCGTGCGGCTACCGAACGTCGCGTCGAGTTCCGCGACGCACTCGGCACTGTTGACGAACCGCGAAAACGCGTCGCGAAACCGCTCGTCGTCGATCAGGTCGTCGCGCCCGATCAGTGTGCAGAGTTCAGCCCAGAAGCGGTCGGCCTGCAGGCACACCAGGTTCAACCAGCGGTCGTCGGAGGTGCGGTAGTAGTTGACGATCGGGTTCGGTGCCGCCTTGCGTTCCATGCGCGGCAGTTCTTTCGAACCGGTCGCCGCCGCGGCGATGTCGGGGCCCATGGTCCACATCCCCGTGTTCAGCAGCGAGACGTCGATCAGCGCGCCCTCACCCGACCGTTCCCGCCGGAACAGTGCCATTGCCACCGCACCGGCGATCGCACTGGAACCCTGCAGGTCGAAGAACGCGGCGGGTTGCGCGGCGGGTTCCGTCGCCCCCGGTGCGGTGAGCTTGTTCTGCACGCCCGCCGCCGACCACGCTGCGGCGGAATCGAAACCACCGGTCGACGCGTTGGGCCCGGTGCTTCCCCAACCGGACCCCCGCACGTAGATCAGCCGAGGATTGTCCGCGCGAAGATCGTCGGGGTCGATGCCCAGTTTGGCCCGGACCTTCGGCAGGTAGCTGGTGAGGAACACGTCCGCGGTCTTGACGAGCCGGTGCAGCGCGTCGATACCGGCCGGGGTGGTCAGGTCGAGGGTGATGCTGCGCTTACCCCGATTGGGCACGTGCAGAAAGGGGTTGGGTGCGCTGTCGTCGGCGTTGAGCGCATTGCGCAGCGCACGCTGGGGATCACCGGTCGGGGGCTCCACCTTGATGACGTCGGCACCGAGATCGGCCATGATGGCGCCGGCGCCGGGTACGAAGGTCCACGCCGCCACTTCGACGACGCGTACACCCTCAAACGGTCCAGCCATACTCATCCTCCTGCTGCCTGCGAAGGGTCGAAGTCCGATGCGGGCGTCACCGAACCGCCTGAAGCGCGTCACGCATCCGAGCAAAATGCTTGGGCTCCCAGATGTCCTGGTCCTCACCCCATCCGATCCGCCCGTCCATGTCGAACCGCATCAATGCCGTACTGCCGCCGCCGTATTCGCTGATGTGGCTGACGGTGAAGCCCTCCGTGGCCATCTGCCTGCCCAGCGTGTCGGTCAGCCGGAGCTCCATGTGCGAACTCCATCCCGTGACCGGGTCGCGGTAGTTCTTCATGACACTGGCCGATTTGACGAGCGAGGCGAATTCGCCGTCGCGCAGCAGCCAGCCGTGGTTGAGCGGTGACCAGCCGTCGGGGCCGCCCTCGGCCACCCGCACGAACGCGAGAAACCCGGCCTCGGGCCCGGTGTGGGCGAACACGTACTGGATGCGTCCACGTCCGCGTTCACGCTCGATCTGCCGCCACTGTGGCCCGCCGGGGTGCAGGACCCGCCCGTTGTCGTGCGCTGGTTTGTCGCTGCCCGGCTTCCGCGGAGGGCGAGGCGCGCCCCGCGGCGCCCAGGACCGGTCGCGCACCGAGTAGCAGTCGATCGGGATGTGCTCGCCGTCCAACGTCAGCACGCCGGTCACGTGACCCACCTGGTCGAAGTGGGTGTGGTTCATGAAGGGCGGCTCGCCGGGGGTGAACCGGCGCGGATCGTGCAGGCCCTCGAAGTGCAGGCGGATGGCGAAGTCCGCTGTCGCATCGGCGAACTCGATCTGGTACTCGCGCAGGGGTCGCAGCATGCGCACCGAGAAGCCGCCGCCGGGGATGGCGATGTCGCGCAGGTCCGGGTCCGGATCCGTCACCGGGACCTCGGTCTGCATCCGGAAGTAGCGCAGCTGGTCCGGGTGGGCACCGCGCGGGTCCCACACGTAGACGCGCCAGGTGACGGTGCGCCGCGTGGTGTGGAAGGTGGCGTGCAGCCAGCAGCCGATCTTGCGTTCCGGGATGTTGAAAGACCACCAGGTGGTCTCGGCCCAATACGGGTCGCCCTCCGGGGCCGGATGGAAATTGTCGTCGGCGGGCAGCATCGGCGTATCGGCGGTGATCATCGAGGTTCGATCCGCCTGGTCTGTCGTGTCCGTGCGATCCGTGCGCGTCGTTGCGTCCGGACTGCTGGCCCGTGGCATGGCGTCATCCTAACGTAAAGGATACTAATTTAGGCGATACTTCCCAGATCGATGCGAATGCTCCGACGGGCGTCCTGACCCGCGCGAATCATCGTGTGTCCGAACGCTTCTCGCCGCGAGGGCGGCGGATGTCGAACAGCGACTCCTGGGCGAGGGTGGCCACGAGCGTGCCGTCCGTGTCGTAGAGGTGGCCCGAATACATGCCGCGTCCGCCCGCGGTCGCGACGGGATCGAGATCGATCAACAGCCAGTCGTTCGGATCCGCACTCCGGTGCAGCCACACCGCGTGGTCAACGCTGGGCAGCAGGCCGACCTGCTCGATCTGCGGTGCCCGGGACAACCCGGTGCACAGGTCGGAGAGGAACACCACGCCGCAGGCCCGCACGTTGGGGTCGTCGGCCAACGGCTCGCGAATGCGCAACCACATCCGTGCCGGCCAGCGGTACCACGGCCGGGTGTCCTCGGGAACGCGCGCCTCCACGTCGAAGGTGCGTGAGGCGCTGAGCTGGTGGGTGTCCAGCTGCTCCGGCGGCTGCGCCCGCGGTGGCTCACCGGCCTGATACTCGGGCGCATCGGGCTTCGGGCGGCTGAACGAGCAGGACATCGAGAAGATCACGTCGTCGTTCTGTACCGCGGTGACGCGTCGTCCCGAGTAGCGCCCGCCGTCACGGTCGCGTTGCACCCGCAGTTCGATCGGAGCGCTGGCGTCGCCGGCGAGCAGAAAATAGCCGTGCATGGAATGCGCGACGCGATCGTCGGGGACGGTCAAGCTCGCGGCGCGCAGCGCCTGCGCGGCCACCTGCCCGCCGTAGATCGTGCGCCTACCGGTCACGCTCACGGGGTCGGCCCGAAAGCGGTCGTGGGGCAGCGCTTTGATGTGGAGCACTTCAGCGACGGTGGTCGGGGTGACCTGTTCGCCGTCGAAGACCTCGCGGGTCAAGCTCATTGCGATCCTCGGCTCGTGGTCGCGCTCACCTCAGACCCGCCTGCCCGCTTCGGCCCAATAGGCGTCCCTGATCGAGCGTTTCATCAGCTTCCCCGTCTCCGTGCGCGGCAGTCGAGCGGTGAACTCGACCGAGCGTGGACACTTGAAACCCGCGAGCCGCGAGCGGGTGAAGGCGATGAGTTCGTCTGCCAGGGAGCCGGACGGCTCCGCCTCGGCGACGAGTTCCACCACCGCCTTGACCTGTTCACCCCATTCCGCATCGGGAATCCCGATCACCGCCACGTCGGCGACGGCCGGATGGCTCGACAAGACGCCCTCGACCTCGGCCGGATAGATGTTGACGCCGCCGCTGATGATCATGTCTTTGGCGCGGTCGCAGATGAACAGATAACCATCCTCGTCGAGATAACCGACGTCGCCCAACGTGAAAGCGTTGCCACGGTACACCGATGCGGTGAGTTCGGCGTCGTTGCGATACTCGAAGCTCGGCCCGTTCAGAGATTCGATGTAGACGTTTCCGATTTCGTTGGCGGGCAGGGGCTTTCCCTCGTCGTCGAGGATCTTGACGCTCATCCCGCGGACCGGCCTGCCGACAGTGCCCGGCTTCTGCAGCCACCGATAGGGCTTGGCGATGGTGGCCGCACCCTCGGTTCCGCCGTAGGTCTCCCAGATCACCGGACCCCACCAATCCATCATGTCCTGCTTGACCTGCAGCGGGCACGGGGCCGCGGAATGCACCACCGAACGCAGGCTCGACACGTCGTACTTACTGCGGACATCGCGCGGCAACTTGAGCATGCGCACGAATTGGGTCGGCACCATGTAGGCCGACGTGACCGGGTGCCGGTCGATGGCGGCCAGGGTCTGCTCCGCGTCGAACTTGCCGAGGATCACCAGCGCCTGACCGACGTTGAGCGCCCCGAGATAGAAGCTCTGGCAACCGGCGTGGTGCATACCGGTCGAAACCAGGTGCGCACCGTCGAAGGGGCGGAAGTCGAAGGCCCGCCCGAACACCGCCATGGCGTTGGCGGCTTCGGACGGATCGCGGTTGTCCAGTGCCCGCACAATGCCCTTGGGTTTCCCGGTGGTGCCGCTCGAATACCGGATGGTGTCGCCCTGTCTGCGGTTCTCGGGCGGGGTGGACGGCTGATCGGCGACCAACTCGGCATCGGTGACGAACCCCGCCGGTACGCCGTCTCCGGGTGCGGCACCGGCGACCACGCGCAGTGTGGCGCCGCCCACGGCGGCGGCGCAGCGATCGAGGTAGTCGACATGGGATACCAGCGCGGTGGCGCCGGAGTGCTCGAGGATCGAGGCGAATTCGTCGGTCGACAACGTCGGGTTCAGCGTCAGATAGCGCAGGCCGATCTCGGTGGTCGCCAACTGCCACACGATGGCGTCGACGTCATTGGGTAGCGCGTAGGCGACCACTTCACCGTCGCGCAGGCCGTGGGCGCGCAGCGCATTGGCCACCCGGTGGGCCGCCGCGGCGAGTTCGCCGAAGCTCATGGTGCGCCCGCTGGGTGACTCGGCGATCGCCGGTGCGTGGGGGCGATCTTCGGCGATCCACCACACTCCGAGTCGCTGGTCCCACGGATGCTTCACGTGCGCTCCCCTCTTGAATTAGCTTAAACAGTATACTCAACACCGAGCTCTGAACAGGCCCCGAGCCGAGTCAGTGAGAGGTCACCGCCCGGGCGGCATGGTGGCCGAGACGTGTGCGCGCATCCGGACCACGGCGAGCTCGCTGTCCCCGGCCAGCAGCGCGTCGGCAATGCTGCGGTGCGCCGGATCGATGGCCCGCGAGGCGCGTTCGAGGGCTTGCGGGTCGTCGTCGGCGTACTGGGCGAAGAAGTTCCAGCCCAGTCGCATGGTGACCCGGTGCACCAGTTCGAGTGCCTTGTTGCCCGAGAGCCGGGCGAGCACGGAGTGGAAGTCTTCGCGTTTGGCGTACGCGACGGTGACGCCCTGTTCGGATTCGGTGGCCAGCGCCCGCTCGATCATCGAGGCGTCGACGGTCCCCGAGCGCACGGCGGCGGCCGCCCGCTCGGCGACGGCCAGTTCCAGCCCGGTGCGCAGTTCTCCGATGTGTTGTGCGGTGACGCCGTGGCGGCGCAGGTAGATCGAGATGATCTCGGTCAGCGCAAAGCTGTCCGGCTCGGTGACGAAGAGGCCACCGCCGGGGCCGCGGCGGGTCAGCGCGATCTGCTGGTACTCGAGGATTCGGATCGCCTCACGCAGTACCGCCCGGCTGGCCTTGTACTTGGCCATCAGTGTCGCTTCCGACCCGATGAACGTGCCGGGTGTCGCCCCCGTGTCGAGCACCCACGCGAAGATCTGCCGGGCCAGCGCCTCGCCGCGTTTGTCGCCGTCGGTGCCCGCGAGCGCGGCGGTGGGGTCCAGGTGCTGCACCGTGGCGGGCTGGCGGTGGATGAAGTCCGCCTCGGCGCGCAGGTGTCTGCTCATCCGCTCGCGGGCCACGCCCGGGTTGTTGGTCAGGATCGCCCTGGCGATGCTGGCGTGCGCGTGCTGGACCTCTTTGGTCATGCTGGCGGGCAGCATCGCCTCGTCGGCGAAGTGGAAATCGATGACGCGGCTGAAGGTTTCGACGAACAGCTGCAGCACCGGGTTTCCGGTCAGCGCGGCCAGTTGAGTGTGCAGCCGCCGGTACTCGGTGAAGTTGCCCTCCGATTCGTCGGCCAACGTCTCGCGCACGGTGCTGATGTCGGCCTCGCCTGCGCGTTGCGAGGCCAACTCCGCGACGAGTTCCTCCAGGATGATCCGGGTGTCGAAGAGTTCGTCGAGCGTGGCGTTGGCCCGCAGCAGGTAGATCACCGTCGGACCGATCACCGCGTCGACGTCGGGTTCGTCGATGACCAGGCCGCCACCGGTTCCGCGTCGCATCCTCGCCACGCGCTGATGCTCGACCAGGCGTACCGCCTCCCGCAGCACCGCGCGGCTCACCCCGTAACGCTCGAGCAGTTCGGCCTCCGACCCGAGCACATGGCCCACCGGCCAGCCCAGTTCGATGACGTCGGCGACGATCTGCTCGGCCGCGCGGCCCGCCAGCTTGGCCTGCCGCGAGTCGATGCGCGGCGCGATCAGGTCTTGATCCACCGCGTCACCGGTAACTCGGCGGTCCGTTGCGCCGTGGAGTCGCGCGTCTCTCGGCGACCGGCGGGTTGCCGATGTGCGTGTAGGCCATGCCGTTCTGCAGCGCGGTCGACCTGGTCATGTCTAGAGATTCCCATATCGCCCGGATGGTTCCCTGGATTGCCGTGGTGTTCCGCTCGGCGATGGTCGCCGCGATCTGGTGGGCGCGCTCCCAGAGCTGTTCACGCTCGACGACCTCGGTCACCAGCCCGAGCCGCAGCGCGGTTTGGGCGGAGATGCGTTCCTCGGTCCCCATCAGCGCCCAACGCAACACGTCGCCGAGGGGAACACCGCGCTGCAGCATCCCGATCGGTTCCAACGCCGAGACGATCGACGCGTTCGCGTGTGGGTCGAAGAACGCGGCGTCCTCGGAGCAGATGATGATGTCGGCCTCGTTGAGCAGATACTGCCCGCCGCCGGCGACCAGCCCGTGAACCGCGGTGATCACGGGCTTCCAACACCGGTGCGCGATCTTCGGCGACACCCACACCCCGGGGTCGAAGCTGTTCCACACGTTGGACTTCAGGAACCAGCCCCCGTCGCCCTTGACGTCCACACCGGTGCAGAAGGCCCGATCGCCCGCCGCCCGCAGCACCACCACGTGGATGTCGTCGGTGTCGCGCACGGTCTGCCAGACCCAGACCAGCTCGTGGGCCATCCGTTCGGAGATGGCATTCATCGCGTCGGGCCGGTTCAACGTCACCGTGGCCACGTGGTCCGAACCGACCGCGAAATCGATGGCCTGAAGCGCACCATCGGAGGTGCCCGGGTCGATGTCCGATTGGGGGCTAGCGTAAATCATAGTATTCAGTGTACTAATAAATTGGATTCGCAACTGACACACGGGGAAATGAGATGGGCAGTTTGGGTGCGCGACCGAAATGCGCCCGGGGTGCGAGTCGGCCCCGATGGGAGTGACCATGACGAAACCGTCCAGGGCGTCCCGGTCCGCAAAAGCCAGTCCTGGCCCGGCCGGGTTGCCGTACACGGACCTGGGCACCCGGCAGATGCTCGACGATCCGTTCGCGCGGATGGCCGAACTGCGCGCGGAAGCGCCGATCTCGTGGGCCACCGCCCCGCTGCTGTTGCGGGGCAAGGGCGGCTACCTGGTGACGCTGCACGAGGATGTCGGCCTGGTGTTCGGCGACGATCGGTTCTCCAACGACATCATCAAGTACACGTCGGCGCGCCGATTCGCGTGGATGTTGCCGTCGTCGATCCGGATGCTGACCCAGACGATGGTCTTCCGCGACGACCCCGACCACAAGCGGCTACGGACGTTGGTGCACAAGGCCTTCACTCCGAAGTTCGTCACCACGCTGGTGCCCGACATCAACAAGATCGCCGAACAGCTCGCCGACGAGGTGGCGGCTGAACGCGACGTCGACCTGGTCCAGGCCTTCGCCGTCAAGCTGCCGCTGGCCGTGATCGCCACCATGCTCGGCATCGCCGACAAGGACCGCGACACGTTCCACGATCTGGTGGAGAAGCTCGGTGACGACGCGGGGCGCCGCGCCGGCCAGCTCCGCAGTGCGTATCACTCGATCCAGCTGTCCCGGCTGTTCGAGGAGATGATCTCCGATCGCCGCGTCAACCCCGACGACGGATTGATCTCAGAACTCGTGCGGGCCAACGAAGGTGGCGACAAGCTCAGCCACAAGGAAGCCGTCGCCATGGTGTTTCTGTTGCTGTTGGCCGGCCACGACACCACCTCGAGCCTGATCGGCAGCAGCGTGCTGGCGCTGACCCAGCACCCCGAACAGCAGGAGCTGCTGCGCAGCCAGCCCGAACTCCTCGAGTCCACCGCAATCGAGGAGCTGTTGCGCTACACCGCCCCGGTGGCCTACGGCGCGGCCCGGCTGGCCAAGGAGGACATGGAGATTCGCGGCGTGCACATTCCGCGCGGCTCGCAGCTGCTGGGAGCGATCATCTCCGCCAACCGGGACGAGACGGTGTTCGACGACCCGGATGCGCTGGATCTGACCCGGAAACCCAACCGGCACTTCGGCTTTGCCTTCGGTATTCACTACTGCCTGGGGCATCAACTCGCGAGGCTGGAGGGCCGCGCCGCGTTGAGCACCCTGCTGCGACGTTTTCCCAACTGGGAGCTCAAGGCGGCGCCGGAGCGGCTGCATTACCGGCCGACGGTGTCGCTGCGTGGACTGACCAACCTACCGATACGGATGTACTGAACATGACACAGACGCAACAGCAGGAATTCGACCACGCCATCAAGGACGAGGACATCGAGCGCGCGAAGCTGCTGATCGGCATCGACGCGCCGACGAGCATCGACGAGTTCTACCGGGAGGCCAGCGTCGACGGAATCCGCAACTTCGCCCGCGGGGCAGGCGACGACAACCCGTTGTTCTGCGATCCGGACTATGCCGCCGACACCCGGTGGGGCGGGGTGATCGCACCGCCGATGATCTTCTCGGCGATGTCGAAGAAGATGCTCGGCGACCCGATCCCCGAAGACATCCGCAGGGCCACCAGGGGACTGTTCTCCGGCATCCACGTCTTCGTCTCGGGTCAGACCACCGAGTGGTACCAACCCGTGCGGCCGGGGGATTCGCTGTACGGCTTCGGTGGCCTGGAGTCGATCGAGGAGAAGCACAGCGAATACGCGGGCCGCTCGATCATCCGCATTCTGCGCCAGGTCAAGGTGAACCAGCGCGCCGAGGTGGTCGCGGTCGCCCGCATCATCCTGATCGCGACCGAGCGCCAGCGCTCGCGTGAGCGCGGCAAGTACATGGACATCAAGCCCGCGACCTACACCGACGAGCAGATCGCCGAGATCGACGAGATCTATGCCGCCGAGGGCCCGCGCGGCGCGGAGCCGCGGTACTGGGAGGACGTCGAGGTGGGCGAGCCGCTGCCGAAGATGGTCAAGGGCCCGCTGACACTCACCGACGTCATCAGCTTCCACTCGGGCGGTTACGGTTTCGGGCCGTACGGGATCGGCGCCGCACGGATCGGTTACAAGAACCGCCAGCGGGTGCCCAAGTTCTACATCAAGAACGCCGCGGGCATCCCCGACGTTGCTCAGCGCCTGCACTGGGAGAACGAGTGGTCGCAGTCCATCGGCAACCCGATGGCCTACGACTACGGCGTGATGCGGGAATGCTGGCTCACCCACTTCGTCACCGACTGGATGGGTGACGACGGTTGGCTGGTGCGCCAGCACGACGAGATGCGCAAGTTCAATTTCATCGGGGACACGCAGTTCATCACCGGTGAGGTGGTCGGCAAGCGCATGGAGAACGGAAATGCCTTGGTGGACCTCGATTTCCGCTGTACCAGCCAGCGCGGGGAGGTCACCGCTCCGGCCACCGCCACCGTCGCGCTGCCCAGCCGCGAGCACGGCCCGGTGGTTCTCCCCACTCCGGATGAGGACTTGCGCCGCAAGGCCGCCGCGATGCTCGACCGGCACAACGAACTGATCGGAAAATCGCGGCGGTGACTTCGGTTCACCCGATCGAAACCGGCACCGACACCGTGCTGGCCGAGGTCGTCGACGGGGTCGGGATCATCACCCTCAACCGGCCGGAGCGGCGCAATGCGCTGCACGCCGAGATGTACGTCGCGGTGCCGCGCCTGCTCGAACGGTTCGCCGCCGACGATGCGATCGGCAGTGTGCTGATCACGGGCTCGGGCAACGCGTTCTGCGCGGGCGGCGATGTGCGGGACGGTAATTCGGGCAAGCAGGCGCCCCGTGAGCCGGGCGATGGTGTTGACGTCGAGGCGAAGGTGCGCGCGCAGTCCGCGCAGCTGGCCGACAACGCCAGAATGGTGACCCTGCTGCATCGCATGCCCAAGGTCACGATCGCCGCGCTGCCCGGTGCGGCCGTCGGCGCGGGCATGAGCATCGCCCTCGCCGCCGATCTGCGCATCGCGGCACGATCGGCGCGGCTCATCCCCGGGTGGTCGAAGCTCGCGTTCTCCGGTGATTTCGGCGGGGCCTGGTTCCTCACCCGGTTGCTCGGACCGGCCAAGGCGCTCGAACTGTTGATCGCCGACGAGCCCGTCGACGCGGAGGCCGGACAGCGCCTCGGCCTGTTCAACCGGGTCGTCGACGACGCCGACCTGCGGGACTCGGCGATCCGCTGGGCCGCGCAGATCACCGCGGGGCCGACATCCGCCTTCGCCGGAACCAAGGCCAACATCCTCGACGCACAGTGCCTTCCGCTGGAAGAGGCGTTGTTGTCCGAAAGCGAGCGCATGGTGCGCAGCGGCATGACCGCAGAGCACCGTGCAGCGGTCAAGGCATGGCTGGCCGCCGCCGCGGCGAAGTCGGGTGCACGCTCATGAGCGGCGCCCAAGCGATTTCCGACGAGCTGCTGCAGTGGATCCGGCAGACCGCCGGCGCCGAACGTGTCGAGGTCAAGCAGGTGCCCGGTGGCGCCAGCAGGCAGGCCTGGTTCGTCGACGCATACGGTCCGGGTGGTGACGAGCAGCTGTTTCTGCGTTACGACCCGCATCCGCCCAAGCCGGGCAGCGCCTTTCACCCGTTGCAGGTCGAGGCGGAGATCATGGGGGAGTTGTGGCGCCACGGCGTGACGGTGCCGCGGGTGCTGGCCGCGCATCCGGACCAACAGGCGGTCCTGCTGGAACGTGTCGGCGGCGACACCTGGTTCCGGCTGATCAAGGATCCCGGCGACCAGGTCCGCATCGCACAGGACTTCATCGCCAAACTGGCCTACCTGCACCGCATCGACGCCGGCGCGCTGAACATCCCGAGCCTGGGATCGGCGGGCCCGGTGCCCGAACATGTACGGGCCGAACTGGCAATGATGCGGAAACGCGTTGCGGCCTGCGGGAAACCGGCCCCGCTGGTGTCGTTCTGCATCGACTGGCTCGAGCGCAACATCCCCGACTACGACGGACCGACGGTGCTGGTCCAGGGCGACACCGGGCCCGGCAATTTCATGTACGCCGCCGGAACGGTGACCGCGATCGTGGATTGGGAACTGGCCCACTTCGGTGACCCGATGGACGACATCGCGTGGTTGTCCCTGCGCACCGTGCAGGACACCTTCACCCATTTCCCCGACCGCATCGCCGAATACGAGCGGCTGTCCGGGCATCCGGTCGACGAAGCCCGGGTCTGGTACTACCGGCTGTTCGCCGAGACCCGGCTGGCGTCGATGAACCCGGGGGGCGTCGACGCGCGGGCGTCGGTGCCCGCCCATTCGCCGGACGCCGGCAACAGCCTGATCTACGGCATGCTGCACCGTCGCCTGCTGGTCGAGGCGCTGGCCCGGGTGGTCGGCATCCCCGACGTCGACGTCGAATTCCCCGACGAGGAACAGCAATCCGAGCGGGCCCCCGTGTACGCCGCCACCGCGGCGGCATTGTCCGATGCGGCCGGACGGTCCACCGACCCGTTGGCCACCCGCTACGTCAAGGGCGCCGCCCGGCTGGTCAAGTACCTCGCCGAGGTGGACCGGGTCGGCGCCCAGGTCGACGCCGCCGAACTCGCCGAGCTCCGCGAATTGCTCGGTGACACCCCGGCTTCGGTGCCGTCGGGACGGGCCGCATTGGCGGAATTGGTCGCCCGCGGTGAACTCGACGAGCGCGACTATGTCACTCAAGTGTGGCGCGGCATCAAGCGTGACGACTACCTCACCAGAACCGCCTCCGGAGCGCTTCGGCACCGGACCTGGCCGGAACTTCACGATTCGAGCGAAACAGGAGTGCAGCGATGGGCATCGCCATCACCGACGACCACCGTGAGCTAGCCGAGGTCGCGCGGTCCTTCCTCGGCGCGCGGGGCGCGCGGGCGGCTGCCAGGGCGCTGCTGGACGCCGACGCCGAGGAACGGCCCGACTTCTGGTCCGAACTGGCCGGCTTGGGATGGCTCGGCCTGCACGTGCCGGAGCAGTACGGCGGCGCGGGATGCGGGCTGCCCGAACTCGTCGTGGTGACAGAGGAATTCGGTCGTGCGGTCGCACCCGGACCGTTCGTCCCGACGGTGATCGCGTCGGCGATCATCTCGGCCGCGGGCACCGAGGAGCAACGTGGCCGCTGGCTGCCGGGCCTGGTCGACGGCACCTCGACCGCCGGCGTGGGATTCAGTACCGCGCTGTCCTCCGGCGGCTCACGCTGCACGGGCGACGCGGGTGTGGTCCTCGGCGCGGGACTGGCTGACCTGCTGCTACTGGCCGTCGGGGAGGACGTGTTGGTGCTGCCGGCCGCGGGCGACGGCGTCACCGTCGACGTGAAGACCAACCTCGATCCCACCCGGCGCACAGCGCGCGTGACGCTCGCCGACGTCGAGGTCGGAGCTGCCGAGGTGTTGCCCGGCGCCGCAGCCAGCGCGCGGGCGATGGCCAGGACGATCGCCGCTGCCGAAGCCGTTGGCGGAGCGCATGATTGCGTCGACGCGGCCGTCGAGTATGCCAAGGTACGCGAGCAGTTCGGGCGCACCATCGGCACCTTCCAGGCGGTCAAGCATCATCTGGCCAACATGCTGGTGGCGGCCGAATCTGCAGGCGCGACAGTGTGGGACGCGGCGCGGGCGGCCAGTGCGGGGGAGCAGGAGTTCGCGTTGATGGCGGCCTGCGCGGCGACGTTGGCGTTCCCCGCCTACGTCCACAACGCCGAACTGAACATCCAGGTACACGGCGGCATCGGATACACGTGGGAGCACGACGCGCACCTGCACCTGCGGCGGGCCATCACGGTGCGCGGGTTGCTCGGGGGGCGGGATGCACCGCTCGACGTCTACGAACTGACCGCCAAAGGCGTCGTCCGCGAGAATTCGATCGATCTGCCCCCCGAGGCCGAACAGTTGCGCGAAGAGGTTCGCGCGGAGTTCTCCTCCTGGTCGGGGCTGGACCCGAAACAGTTGCGGGAGAAGATGATCGAGACCGGCTACGTCATGCCGCACTGGCCGAAGCCGTGGGGTCGGGCGGCCGGTGCCGTCGAGCAACTGGTCATCGAGCAGGAGATGGCCGAGGCCGGCATCAAGCGACCGGAGTTCGGCATCACCAGCTGGGTGGTGTTGACCATGATCCAGCACGGCACCGCCGATCAGATCGAGCGGCTGGTGCGCCCGGCACTGACCGGCGAGCACGTGTGGTGCCAGCTGTTCTCCGAACCCGGCGCCGGTTCAGACGCGGCGGCGGTGAGTACAAAGGCCACGCGCACCGACGGCGGCTGGATCATCAATGGGCAGAAGGTCTGGACCAGCGGCGCGCAGTATTGCCGTTACGGTTTGGCGACCGTGCGCACCGATCCCACCGCGGCCAAGCACGCGGGCATCACCACCGTCATCATCGACATGAACGCCCCGGGGGTCGAAGTGCGTCCGTTGCGCCAGATCACCGGGGGCTCTGAGTTCAACGAGGTTTTCTTCAACGACGTGTTCGTGCCCGATGGTGACGTGGTCGGCGAGCCGAACGACGGATGGAGGGTGGCCCGGGCGACGCTCGGCAACGAGCGGGTCAGCATCGGCGGGGGGCTACCGGGCACTCAGGGTGCCGTGGGAATGGTGGTCGACCTGACGCAGCGCTACGGCGACCGGGTGGCGGCCGCGCCCGAACGGGCGGGCAGGTTCCTCGCCGACGACCACGCGCTGCGACTGCTGAACCTGCGCCGGGTGGTTCGTAGCGTGGTCGGCGCCGAGCCCGGGCCCGAGGGCAACGTCACCAAGCTCCTGATCGCCGAACACGTGGTCGCGAGGGCGAGCCTCTCGGCAGAGCTCGTCGGACCCGACGTCGCGCTTGTGAGCGGTCCCGGAAAATATCCCGGTTTCATGGTGCTGGCGTCGCGCGGAATGACCATCGCGGGCGGCACTTCGGAGATCACGCGCAACCAAATCGCCGAGCGCATCCTGGGATTGCCGCGCGACCCGTTGATCAAGTGACCGGCGCGAACACCGGAACCCATGCCTCGCCGTGTTGTTCGAACCGGACCGCGACCGGCATCCCGGAATGCACCGCATCGGGATCGCAGTCGACGACATTGGCGGTCAGTCGCAGCCCGGGTTGTTCGGCGAGTTCGATCAAGGCCACTACGAACGGTGTCGGCACGCTCGGATTGAACTGCTGATGACACACGGTGAACGTGAACACGGTGCCGCGGCCCGACACCGCGACGAACTCCGGATCCGCGCCGCACGTCGGGCAGGTCGGCCGTGGGGGATGAAAGTAACGCGCGCAGGCCGCGCAGTGGGCGATGAGCAGCCGGCCCTCGGCGCCGCCGGTCCAGTACGGGCGCGAGGTGTCGTCGAGGGGCGGCAGGATGCGCGGGGCGTGTGAAGAAACCGGAGTAACCGAGGCGTCAGACACAACATAAAAGTACACTGATTAAGTTCATTGATCCGAAGGAGGACGGATGTCCAGCCCGCCGCGCCCGCCGGTCATCTCGGGCGCCGGAATCTCCGCGATCGGCCGCCGCACCGGCATTCCGGCGCTGGATCTCACCGTCTCCGCGGCCTCGGCGGCCATCGCCGACGCAGGTCTGACGCCAGGCGACATCGACGGCGTGCTCACGCTCGGTGACACTCCCGCAGAGGAGGCGGCCCGCGCGCTGGGCATCGCCCAGATCGGTGAATACGGGCCGGCAATGGGCCGCAACGGGTTGCTGACCCCGGTGGTCATGGCTCGTGACCTGATCGCCGAGGGCAGGGCGCGCCATGTGCTCGTGTACCGGACCGTGCAGATGATCGGCGGCACCGTGGATCGCCGTGCTGCCGACCGGCCGCCGGAATCCGGCAATAAGCGCCCCGCGACCGGGATGGACATGACCGAGGTCGGCTATCTGCTTGCCGCACATGCGTATTCGGCCGCAAACTGGCTCGCCATGCACTGCCGTGCTCACATGGACCGCTACGGCACCACCAAAGAGCAACTCGGCTGGATCGCCCTGAACGCCCGGCGCAACGCCGCACGCAATCCCCTGGCGGTGTACCGCGACCCGATGACCATTCAGCAGTATCTCGATGCCAGGCCCATCTCCACACCGCTTGGCCTGTTGGACTGTGACGTGCCGGTCGACGGTTCGATCGCGCTGGTGCTCTCGCATGCCGAACACCGCGCCGACGCGCCCAACGGGGCGGTCACCATCGAAGCAGCGGGCGGCGCGTCGGGCACCGGCGGATGGACCGGCCGTCCCGACTACCCGAAGATGGCGATGCACGACGCGGCAGCCGACATGTGGTCGCAGACCGACCTCAAACCTGCTGACGTCGATGTGGCCGAGTTGTACGACGGGTTCAGTTATCTCACGCTGGCATGGCTGGAGGCCCTGGGCTTCTGCGCCGACGGCGAGGGCGGTCCGTTCGTCGACGGCGGTGCGCGCATCGCGCGCGATGGTGAGCTGCCGTTGAACACCTATGGCGGTCAGCTCTCGGCGGGTCGGATGCACGGGTACTGGGTGCTGTACGAGGCGTGCCAGCAGTTGCGCGGGTTGGCCACCGACACGGCGATACCCAAACGCTCCGAAGTCGCCGTCGCTTCCGCAGGGGGCGGCCCGATAGCCGGATGCGTGCTGTTGTCGTGCTGACCGAATCCGGCCGCCCGGCGGTGGCAGCCGCGGACAACATCCCCGACGAGATCGCCGGGTTCATCCGCGACCACCCCGACACCGCGGTCATGGTGCACAGCGCGGACCGTCCCGATCGGTTCACCACCGCCGAACTGTTCGACGAGAGCATGCGGTTGGCGGCCGGTCTGGCGGGGCTGGGGATCCGGCCGGGTGACATCGTCGCCGTCCAGTTGCCGAATTGGCGCGAATGCTTCTCCGTCCACGCCGCGGCCTGGCTGTGCGGTGCGGTGGTGCTGCCTATCGTGCCGATCTACGGGCCGGCCGAGGTCGCCTTCATCGCCCAACAGTCGGGGGCGCGCGCCATCGTGCTGGCGCGCGAGCTCCGCAACCGCGATACCGGTGCGACCGTGGCGGCACTGGCCGACCTGCCCGAGCTGCAACACCGCATCGTGGTGGGCGGTGCGGCGGCGGGCACCACCCCCATCGAAGAGCTGACCTCCACGCGGGCAACGGATTTCACGCCGTTTCACCCCGAATCAGACAGCCGCGCGGTGCTGGTCTACACGTCGGGGACGACGGCCGAGCCCAAGGGCGTCCAGCACACCCACGGCTCGCTGCTCGGGGAGCTGCGTGCGATGGATGCGCTGCGCCACACCGATGCCGACCAGAGCACGCTGGCGGTGTTCCCGGCCGGACACATCGCAGGGACCCTGGGCATCCTGCGCATGCTGTGCCGCGCCGGAAACACGATCGCCATGGACGCGTGGAACCCCGAAGCCGCCGCCCGGCTCATCGCCCAGGACGGCGTGAGCGTCTCCGCCGGTGCACCGATCCACCTCGGCGGCATTCTCGACGTCGCCGAACGCGACGGCCTCGATGTGTCGAGCCTGCGCGAGTACACCACCGGAGCCGCCGGCGTCGCGGGCACGCTGATCCAGCGCGCGGATCGGTTCGGCATCGGTGCCTACCGCTGCTACGGGTCCAGCGAACACCCCACGATCAGCGTCGGTCGCCCGGAGGATCCGCTGGACAAGAGGGCCGACACCGACGGCCGGATCGCTCCGGGCACCCAGATCCGACTGGTCGACGAGCACGGTCGCGACGTGCCCACCGGAGCCGACGGTGAAATCCTCACGCAGGGACCGGAACTGTTCCGGGGCTATACCGACCCCCGCTTCACCGAGGCCGGCTTCGTCGACGGCTGGTTCCGGACCGGAGACGTCGGGCGCATGGATGCCGACGGTTTCCTGACCATCACCGACCGCAAGAAGGACATCATCGTGCGCGGCGGCGAGAACATCTCGTCGAAGGAAGTCGAGGACGTCGTCAGCAGCCACCCCGCGGTCGCCGAAGCCGCCGCGGTCGGCGCCCCCGACGAGAAATACGGCGAACGGGTCTGTGTGTTCGTGGTGCTCCAGGAGGGCAGATCCTTCGACACCGCCGACGCCGCAGCGCACTTCGCGGCCTGCGGGCTGGCCCGCCAGAAGACCCCCGAACGCATCGTGGTGGTCCCGGAGCTCCCGCGCACCATCAGCGGCAAGGTGCAAAAGCACCGTCTCAGAGAACAACTCGACACGACCGGCCGATAGATATCCGACGAAAGGAAACGAACGTGGGCAGAGTGCAGGACAAAGTCGTCCTCATCACCGGTGGCGCCCGAGGCCAGGGCCGGTCGCATGCCGTGCGACTGGCCGAGGAAGGCGCCGACATCATCCTCTTCGACATCTGCGGCGACGTCGAACACAACGAATACGCGCTGTCCACCGAGCACGACCTCGAGGAGGCCGGCCGGGAGGTTGAAAAGACCGGTCGCCGAGCGGTGACGGCCGTCGTCGACGTGCGTGACCGCGCCGCGCTCGCCGATGCGCTGAAGTCCGCGGTGGGAGAACTCGGCAAGCTCGATGTGGTCGTCGCCAACGCCGGCATCTGCCCGCTCGGTTCCGACCAGCCCATCGACGCCTTCGCCAACGCTTTCGACGTCGACTTCCTCGGCGTGGTGAACACCATCCACGTTGCCTTGCCGTACCTTTCGGCCGGCGCATCGATCATCACGGTGGGATCGGTGGCCGGGCTGCTGGCCGAAAAGGCCGGGCCGGCAGCGAGCATGGGCCCGAACGGCTCCGGGGGAGCGGGCTACAACCTGGCCAAGCAGTTCATCGACAAGTACACGATGGCGCTGGCCAACCAGTTGGCCCCGAAGTCGATCCGGGTCAACGTGGTGCACCCGACCAACGTCAACACCCCGATGCTGCACAACGAGTCGATGTACAAGATGTTCCGGCCCGACCTCGAGCATCCGTCGCTCGACGACGCGATCCTGACCTTCCCGATGATGCAGGGCATGCCGATTCCCTACGTGGAACCCGAGGACATCTCGCACGGCATCTGCTACCTGGCCTCCGACGAATCCCGTTACGTGACGGGGCTGCAGCTCAAGGTCGACGCCGGCGCCACCCTGAAGTTCTGATCGGACGTGCCGATGCAGTGGGCGATGCCGTGGCCGGGCGGTGAACTCGCGAGACAGGCCGAATCCGCTGGAGCAGCGGCATTCTGCGCGGGCGAGTTCGCCGACACCGGCGCGTATGTCACTGCGTCGGAGATGGCGCACGAAACCACCACCGCTCGCATCGGGCCGGGCATCGCATACGCGTTCGCCCGGTCGCCGTTCGTCCACGCCGCGGCCGCCCGGCACCTGGACAAGATCGCGCCCGGCCGGGTGTTCCTCGGGCTGGGCGCGGGAACGGGCCGGATGAACCGCGACTGGTTCGGGGTTGACTCCTCACATCCGGCGCCGCGGATGGCCGAGTTGGTGCGCTGCATCCGGGCGTTCCTGGAGGCGGACAACGGTGAGCGGATCGCCTTCGACGGCGACTTCTACCACATCGACGCCCGGATCCACGCGCCTGTCCTGGGACGGATCGAGGTGCCGATCCTGTTGGGTGCGTTCAATGTCCACATGCTGCGCACCGTGGGCGGTGTGGTCGACGGCGTCCTCGGACACGGGTTGTTCACCGACCGGTGGTGGACCGAAATCGTTGAGCCGAATCTGGCGCTGGGTGCGCAACGCGCCGGCCGCGACCCCGCGAGCCTGTTGCGATGGGGCTGGGTGATCACCGCGATCGACGACGAGGACCCCCAGCGCGCGATCGACGACGCCAAGCTGCAGATCGCGTTCTATCTGACCGTCAAGACCTACGACTCGCTGGTGGCCCTGCATGGCTGGCAGGACCAGGTGGCCGCGATCCGGGCGGACTTCGCCGGGGGAGACGCGCGCGCGATCGGCAGGCACGTCACCGACGACATGCTCTGGGCGATGGCGGCGTGCGGTGACGCCGAACAGGCACGCGCGATGCTCGCCGCCCGCAGCGCGCTTCCCGACCTCGGATTCCATTCCCCACCAGGTTTTCTCGTCAGCCCGCGGCGGCGCAGGCAGTACGGCACAAAGGTCATCGAGGCCTTCACGCGGACAGGAGCAGTCACGTGACCACCCACCACCACACCGACGCCCCCGAGTTCCTCCCCGAGCCCACCAAGACCTACCGCGACTCGCCCCCGATCGTCTGGCTGGCCCGGCTGGGGGCGCTCTTCGTGGTGTTCCAGCTCTACGTCTACGGACGCTGGGTCTTCTCGGGCAAGTTCGCGCCGGCGCCCACCGGGCCCGACCCGATCCCCGCGTCGAGCATCGCCTGGATCCGGTTCTGGGAAATCGGATGCATGATCGGCGGCGTGGTCTTCCTGATCTGGATGATCCGAAAGACCCGGCGCGACAGGCAACTTCCACCCGTCGGCATCTTCGTGGTGGCCTGGCTGCTCGCCGCCTGGCAGGACCCCGGGGTGAACGCCGTGCGGCCCGTGTTCGGGTACAACGCGGGATTCTTCAACATGGGCACGTGGGGTGAATTCATCCCCGGATGGGTGGACAAGGGCGCCGAGAACCCGCAGCCGATCATCTACTTTCTCGCCAGCTACATCCTGCTGACACCGCTGGCCATCATGGGCATCGATCAGGTGATCGCCCGGATGCGAAAAGTGCGGCCGCGCATCAACACCGCGGGAGTGCTGGCGGCGATGCTGGTGCTGTTCATCGTGCTCGACATCGTGTTGGAGCAGTATTTCCACCGCATCGGATTGTGGACCTACCTGCGCGTGGACGACACCTGGTCGATCTTCAAAGGCACCATGTACCAGTTCCCGTTGTACGAAGGGATCGTCTTCGGCGGCCTGGTCAGCGTCTCGTCCATCGCCATCTACTGTCTGCGCGACCGCAACGGCCGGATGATCTCCGACATCGGCATCGACCAGCTGAAGAACAAGCGCACGGTCACCGGGGTGCGAATCCTGGCGCTCACAGCGGTGTTCAACCTGATCATGCTGGTGTTCAACCTGGGCTTCAACCTGGTCAACCAGCACGCCGAGGTGCAGCCACCGGCCGTCGACGTGCCCAGCTACATCCATCACGGGATGTGTGGTGTGGGACCGAATCCACCCTGCCCACCGCGGCCATGAGAACGGTGACAACAGTGCACGCGACGAACGGCTACTCGGGCAGATTGCGTTTCGCGGTGCCCGAATACCCGAAGAACTTCTCGAAGTTCGCGTCGTTGATGCCTCCGGCGCTGTTGCGCTTGGCGGCGGACTCGAGCGCGGCCAGGCGGGCGCGGGCCTGTTCGAGGGCGGCGGCGTCGCCGCTGGACTCCGATTGCTCGACAGCGGTTCGGGCGGAGGCGATTTCGATGCGGAGCCGTTCCCCGACCTCGCCGAACGTGAGCAGATCGTGGTCGTCCTCGTCGACCCGCTTGCGCGTCGTGTCGGGACCCCCAGACGATTCCGCATCTTCCATGCAGCCCACGTTACCGAGAGCTTAGGAGGCACACCATGCCATTGCAGGACAACCATCAGATCGTCTCGGTCGACGACCACCTGATCGAACATCCGCGCGTCTGGCAGGACCGGCTGCCGGCGAGGTTTCACGAGAACGGCCCGCGCATCGTGGAAATCGAAGGCCGGCATCTGTGGAGTTACGACGGGCAGATCCTGCCGACAATCGGCCTCAACGCGGTCGCGGGCAAGCCGCCTGAGGAGTGGGGGATGGATCCCGTCCGCTACGAGGACATGATCCCGGGCTGTTACGACCCGGTGGCCCGCATCGCGGACATGGACCTCGACGGCGTGCATGCCGCACTGTGCTTTCCGTCGTTCCCGGGATTCGGCGGCAGCACGTTCTTCCGCGGCCAGGACAAGGAACTCGCGCTGCTGTGCGTCAAGGCGTGGAACGACTTCTACATCGACGAGTGGTGCGCCACCGCCCCGGAGCGCTACATCCCGCTGGCGATCCTGCCGGTGTGGGACATCGACGAAACCGTCGCCGAGGCCGAACGCGTCGCCGAAAAGGGTGCGCGCACCGTGTCATTCCCCGACAGTCCCGTGCCGATGGGCCTGCCCTCGTTCCACTCCGACCACTGGGACGGACTGTGGCAGGTGTGCTCCGACGCGAAAATGCCGGTGTCGCTGCACTTCGGCTCCGGCTCGTTCGTTCCGGGATTTTCGTATTCGGCGCTGGCCAACTCGCCGGCGCCGGCCCTACCGGACGCGCCGTTCGCGGTGGCGATCACGCTGTTCTCGACGAACCTGATGTGGACCACCGTCGATCTGCTGTTCTCAGGCAAGCTGCAGAAGTTCCCGGATCTGCAGTTCTCGCTGTCCGAGGGCGGAATCGGATGGGTGCCGTACATCCTGGAACGCGCCGACTACGTGTGGGAGCGGCACCGGTACTACCAGCCGATCGACTTCGACTCGCGTCCTTCGGATCTGTTCCGATCGCACTTCTACGGCTGCTTTATCGATGACGAGCACGGCCTGGAGAACCGGTACACGATCGGCGTCGACCGCATCACGCTCGAAATCGACTTCCCGCACTCGGATTCGAACTGGCCGAACTCGCGCAAGCGGGCCGCGGAGGTGTTGGCCGGCGTTCCGGACGGGGAGTGTGCGCTGATTGTCGAGGAGAACGCCCGCCGCATGCTGCGGTTCCCGCGCAGTTGATCAGCTGTCGCCGACGGTCACCGCGGTCGCCTCGCTGAGCGCGTCGAGTTCTCGCTCCTCGACGTCGATGCCCGCGAGGTGCGAGCGGGTGAGCGCGAGCACGCCCGCGCCGAGCAGTACGGCGCCTGCGCCGACCCAATACGGCATGTGGACGTTGACCTGCTCGCCGAGCACGCCCGCCAGCCACGGCGCCAGCGCGGCGCCGGAGAACCGCACGAAGCTGTAGGCCGCCGAGGCGACGCCGCGCTCGACCGGCGCGGCCTTCATCACGGTCTCGGTGATCAGCGTGTTGTTGATGCCGATGAACAACCCCGCGACCACCACGCACGTCGCGAGCACGGCCTTGTTGTTGGTCTCGACGGCCATCACCAGCAGCGTCGCCGTCATCGCCAACAGGTTGACCAGCAGCACGGGCACGGTGCCGAACCGGTGCTGAAGCCGCGGCGCCACCACCACCGACGTGAAGGCCAGCGCGACGCCCCAGCCGAAGAAGATCAGGCCGATCTGATAAGCGCTCATGTCGAGCGGGAACGGCGTGAACGCCAGCAGGGTGAAGAAGCCGAAGTTGTACAGCAGCGCGGTGATCGCCACGCCCAGCAGGCCGCGATGACGCAGCGCGCGGAAGGGATCGGCCAGCGTTGTCGCGCGTTCGGCGCGCGGCGTCGACGGCAGCAGGAAGGCCGTGACCACCACCGCGAACGCCATCAGCGCCGACACCCCGAAGAACGGTCCGCGCCACGAGATCGACCCCAGCAGACCACCGACGAGCGGACCCACCGCGATGCCCAACCCCAGCGCCGCCTCGTAGAGGATGATCGCCTGGGCCACTGACCCGCGCGCCGAGCTCACGATCGTAGCAAGCGCCGTGGCGATGAACAACGCATTTCCTAGACCCCAAAGTGCGCGCCAGCCAACGATTTCCATCACGTCGGCGGACATTCCGGCCAGGCCGGCGCCGACGATGATGACGACGAGCCCCAACAGCAGCGTGCGCTTGGGGCCGATGCGGCTGGACACCACGCCGGTGATGAGCATGGCCACACCCATGACCGCCATGTAGCTGGTGAACAACAACGACACCTGGGACGGTGACGCGTCGAGCGTTTCGGCGATGGGCTTGAGGATCGGATCGACGAGGCCGATGCCCATGAACGCGACGACGCACGCGAAGGCAACGGCCCAGACAGCTTTGGGTTGACGCCACATACGGGCGAACTCTCCTTAGGTGGTTATTTGGTGATCGTGTTCGGCGACGACGCATCGTCGAGAAGCCGGCGCAAGACGCGCACCGCCTCGCCGAGCGTCTCCCGGTCGGAGGCGTCGAGCCGTTCGAGGTACGGATCGATCGCCGCACCGCGGTCCAACCGCACCTGCCGAAGGGTGTCCACCCCCTTCGGGGTGATGCGGATCAGCACGGCGCGGCCGTCCTCGGGGTCCACCGTTCGCGACACCATGCCCGCGTCCTCGAGGCGACGAACCTGCGTCGTCATTGTGGGCTGCGAGCAGTGGTCGAGCGCGGCGAGATCGGAGATGCGGGCTTCGCCCTGGTCCTCGATCGTGGACAGCAGTCGCGCCTGGGCGTATCCGAGGGGCAGACGAACCCGCTGTGTGGCCAGTCGATTGATCCGGGCGACAACGGACAGCAGATCAGCTCCGAGCGTCTGGGTCATGCCGTCCAGATTACATAGTTTTGCTATGCGTTTCAAACACCCGTCGGGCACCGCGCCGTGGGGGCCGGCCCGTCGCGGCTGGCAGAATCGTGCAATGACCGCGACCGAGGGCCGAACTCGCCATACCGGCCCTCTGCGTCCCGTCGAACTCGCGCAGGCCTCCATCATTGCGGCGCTGTGCGCGGCCACCGCGATCATCGCCGTGGTCGTTCCGTTCGCGGCGGGTCTGGCGCTGCTCGGCACGGTGCCGATGGGTCTGCTGGCCTATCGCTACCGGGTGCGCGTGCTGCTCAGCGCGACCGTCGCGGGGGGCATCATCGCCTTCCTGATCGCCGGCATGGGTGGCTTCATGACCGTCGTGAACTGCGCTTACATCGGCGGACTGACCGGCATCGTCAAACGCCGCGGCCGCGGCACCCCGACGGTGCTCTTCGCGGCGTTGGTCGCCGGGGCGGTGTTCGGCGCGGCCGTGGTGGTGGCGCTGTCCATCCTGTCTCGCCTACGCCACCTGATCTTCGAATCCGTCACGGCCAACATCAATGGCCTGGCCGCGGTGATTGCCCGCATCCCCGACATGGAGGGCGCGGCCGACCGCCTCAAGCGCGACTTCGCGACGGCACTGGACTACTGGCCGCTGCTGTTCTTCAGCGCCGGGGTGATGTCGATCACCTTCGTCAGCCTCGTTGGATGGTGGGCCTTGTCGCGGGTGATGGAGCGTCTGGCCGGCATCCCAGACGTCCACAAACTGGAGTCCTCGAAAGACGTCGGCGCCATCGCCCCGGTGCCGGCACGGCTGCGCGACGTCCGGTTCCGCTATCCGAACACCGACCACGACGCGCTTGGTCCGGTGTCGCTGCGTGTCGAACCGGGCGAGCACCTCGCCGTGACGGGCGCCAACGGGTCGGGCAAGACGACGCTGATGCTCATGCTGGCCGGCCGGGAGCCGACGGCAGGCACCATCGAACGGCCGGGCGCGGTCGGGTTGGGCCGCATCGGCGGCACCGCGGTCGTGATGCAGCACCCCGAGAGCCAGGTGCTCGGCACCCGCGTCGCCGACGATGTGGTCTGGGGGCTGCCCCCCGGTAAGGCCACCGATGTCGGCCAGTTGCTGGCCGAGGTGGGCCTCGACGGCCTGGCCGAACGCGACACCGGCGGGTTGTCCGGCGGCGAGTTGCAGCGCCTGGCGGTCGCGGCGGCGCTGGCACGTGAGCCGTCGCTGCTGATCGCCGACGAGGTCACCAGCATGGTCGACCAGGAGGGCCGCGAGGGACTGATGTCGGTGCTGACCGGGCTGACGCGGCACCATCAGATGTCGCTCGTGCACATCACGCACTACAACGACGAGGCCGACGCCGCCGATCGCACCGTCGACCTGACGGGCAACGGCGGCGCCGCCGACAACACGGACATGGTCGAATCGGCCGAGGCCCCGGTCGCGACCGTCGAACCGGGCACCGACGCGCCCCCGGTCCTGGAACTCGTCGACGTCAGCCACGAGTACGGCAGCGGAACACCGTGGGCGGCGACGGCGCTGCGCGACATCACCTTCACGGTGCACGAGGGCGATGGCCTGTTGATCCACGGCCTGAACGGGTCGGGAAAGTCGACCTTGGCCTGGATCATGGCCGGGCTCACCGAGCCGACATCCGGCGCGTGTCTGCTCGACGGGAAACCGGCATCGGAACAGGTTGGCGCGGTAGCGATCTCGTTCCAGGCGGCACGATTGCAGCTGATGCGTAGCCGCGTCGACCTCGAGATCGCCTCGGCTGCCGGGTTTTCCCCGCGTGATCGCGCCCGGGTCAACGAGGCGCTGTCGACGGTCGGCCTCGACGCGACGTTGGCCAAACGGCGCATCGATCAGCTCAGCGGCGGCCAGATGCGGCGCGTCGTCCTGGCCGGACTGCTGGCCCGCTCGCCGCGCGCCCTGATCCTCGACGAACCACTCGCGGGCCTGGACGCCACGAGCCAGCGCGGACTGCTGCGACTGCTGGTGGACCTGCGCCGTCGCGCCGGGCTCACCGTCGTCGTGATCTCCCACGACTTCGCCGGGCTGGAGGAGTTGTGCCCGCGCACACTGCATCTGGAAGGCGGCGTGCTGGTGCCCGCACCGACGGCGGCGGGAGGCCTGCCATGACGGCGCCGACGAAGCGGCGGCAACGCCGGGGCGTCGTGCTGCTGCGTCCCGTGCCCGGCAACAGCGTGGTCCACCAACTGTGGGCGGGCACGAAGCTCCTGTTGGTCGCGGCCATCGGCGTGTTGATGACGTTCTACCCGGGCTGGGTGCCGATCGGCGCCGTTGCGGTGCTGGTGCTGATCTCGGCGCGGCTGGCCAACATCCCGCGCGGCGTGCTCCCGTCGGTGCCGCCCTGGCTGTGGGTGCTGTTGTTCCTGGGCGGGTTGACGGCGACGTTCGCCGGCGGCAGCCCGATCATCTCGGTCGGCTCGGTCGACGTCGGGCTGGGCGGTCTGCTGAACTTCCTGCGCATCACCGCGTTGTCGATCGTGCTGCTCGGGCTCGGGGCGATGGTGTCGTGGACGACGAACGTCGCCGAAATCGCCCCGGCCGTCGCGAAACTGGGCCGACCGCTGCGGCTGCTGCGAATACCGGTCGACGAGTGGGCGGTCGCGTTGGCGTTGGCGCTGCGCGCGTTCCCGATGCTGATCGACGAGTTCCGTGTGCTCTACGCAGCGCGCAATCTTCGGCCGAAGCAGGTGCACACGCGACGCCGCGGACGGTGGCGCCGTTGGTGGCTGGAGGCGATCGACCTGCTGGCCGCGGCCATCACCGTCGCACTGCGGCGCGCCGACGAGATGGGTGATGCGATCACGGCGCGTGGTGGGGCCGGCCAGATCTCGGCGGCACCGTCGGGCCCCAAAGCCATCGACTGGTGGGCGTTCCTCATCGTCGCGACGCTGTGCGGGGTGGCTCTTGCGCTCGAGCTGACGGTCGCCGGGACCAGCGCCGTCACCCGTTGATCACCGCTGCGCGGCGGTGTTCGCGGCCTGCTGGGCCGCGGCGAGCGTCGACGGCACAGCGCGCCTGCCGAGGAACATCTCGTCGAAGTACGGCTTGAGCGCGTCGAATCCCGCGGCGAAACCCGCGCCGCCGGGAGCGTCGACGCGCCGGCCCTTGAGCACATCGAAGAACGGGCTCACGTCCACGCCGCGCGAACGCCAGTAATCGTGGTAGATGCGTTGCGCGTCGAGCACCGCGGGGATCGCCGCGCCGCCGGCGCCGAGGTACGCGTTGCCGCGCGCGCTGCCCATCCAGGCCAGCACCTCGCGTACCGCATCCGGGTGCGCGGTGGCCGAATTACCCGCGGCGGCAATCCCGTTGGTCACGCTGATCCGGCCCGCCGGTCCTTCGGGCAGTAGCGCGACACCCCAGCGGAACGGGGCGGCGCCCGCGACCGCCGCAAGGTTGTACGTGCCCGACTGGAACAGCGCCATCCTGCCCTGAAGGAACTGGTTGCGGGAGAAGTCGCCGTTGTCGTTGGTCGCCGACGCGGGTGGGGCGACGTGGTCGGTGTTGATCAGGCCCACCAGATAGCTGAACGCTTGGGCGGCCTGCGGGTTGTCGAACGCGAACCGGTCGCCGACAGAGAACACCCCGCCGGCCGAGCCGATGTAGTTGAGGTAGATGCCCTGCAAGTCGTTGGCGGCGTTGTAGCCCCATTGCCGGATCCGCCGGGCGTCGAAGCCCGCGGTGCCGGCGGCGCGGCCGTCGCGGTCGAGCGTCAGGTGGGCCAGCAGCGGCCGCAGCGTGTCGACGGCCGGGTCCGGCGACCACCGCAGCGCGGCCAACTCGCCCGGGTCGACGCCGGCCGCCGCCAGCAGGTCGGCGTTGTAGTACAGCGCGATGCCGGCGTCGGTCAGTTGCGGTACACCCCAGAGCTTGCCCTCGCGGGTGAACTGGTCGACCACCGACGGCTCCCACGCCCGCTGCGGCTGACCGATGTCCATCAGTCGGCCGCCGTCGGCGTATTCGGCGAAGTAGGCGTTGCTGATCCAGAAGATGTCGTCGGCGCCACCGCCCGCGACGTCGGTGCGTAAGGTGTCGAAATACGTGGAGTAGGCGACGACGTTGAGGTTCACCTCGATGCCGGGATGCTCACGACCGAACTCGGCAAACGACTTTCGGTAGGCCTCGGCGACCTGCTCGTCCCACAGCCGCACGGTCACCACGGTGTGTGCATCCGAATCGTTCGGCTGTCCGAGCAGCATGGCTGCGACGAGCAGCAGCACACCCGCCACCGCCACACCGGTCGCGAACAGTGTCGAAAACCTGGGCCGCGGAATCATTTCAGTCCCGTCACGACGATCGAACGCACGATGTGGCGCCCCAACGCGACGAACAACACCAGCAGGGGCACGATCGCCACCGTCGTCGCCGCCATCACCAGGGGCCACTGCGCGTTGTAGCGCGACTGCAGCCCCGCCGTCGCGACGGTCAGCACCTGCCACCGACTCCCGCTGGTGATCACCAGCGGCCACATGAAGCTGTTCCACTGCGAGACAACGGTGATCAGCGACAGCGTCACCAGGATCGGCCTGCTCGCCGGCAACACCACGTGCACGATCACGTCCAACGTGTTGGCGCCGTCGATGCGTGCGGCGTTGATGAGGTCGCCCGGGATGCCCCGGAAGTACTCGCGCAGCAGGAAGATCGCATACGGCGAACCGAACATGAACGGCAGCACCAAGGCCCAGAACGTGTTCCGCAGCCCGGCCTCGGCCATCATCAGATACAGCGGGACGACGGTCACGGTCGCCGGCACCATCAACGTCGCGAGGTAGACCCAGAACAGCGCGTCGCGGCCGGGGAACTGCAGACGCGCGAACGCATACGCAGCCAGCACCGAGAAGGTCAGCTGGCCGAGCAGGATCACCGCGGTCATCAGCGCGGTCACCACGACGGCCCGGCCGAAGCCGGCGTCGGTCAGGTTGGCGTAGTTCTGCAGGGTGGGCGGCAAGGGCAGCGACAGTGGCGACTCGGTGTCGAACGCGCGCGGATCCCGCAGCGAGGTCAGCAGGCCGAGGACGAACGGTGCCAACGTGATCAACGCCCCCGCCAGCAGGACGGGATAGACGACGGCGGCGGACGTGGCGCGACTAGGTGAGGTCATAGCTGATCCGCCGCCGGAAGTAGAGCTGCTGGACGATCGTCACACCGACCAGCAGCACGAACAACACCACCGCCATCACCGCGGCCCGCCCCACCGCAGCTGCGCCGAACGCCTCGGCGTAGATGCGATGCGCGACCAGGTCGGTCCGGTTCTGCGGTCCGCCACCGGTCAACGCGTACACGGTGTCGAAAACCTGAGCGGCGCTGATGATTCCGGTGACCAGGACGAAGAACAGCGTCGGCCGCAGCATCGGCAGGGTGATGTGGCGGAACCGCTGCCACGTCGTCGCCCCGTCGGTGCGGGCAGCGTTGTGGATGTCGGTGGGAATGTTGAGGATGCCCGCGAGGAAGAACAGCGTCACGTATCCGACGTCGGTCCACACGACCACCGCCGACACCACCGGCAGCGCCAGCGTCGGATCGGTGAGCCACCCGATCTGGCGGCCGAGTATCGCGCTGACCGCCCCGTCGGTGGGCGCCAGGATCCAGCGCCACAGCACCGCGATCGCCAGCGGCGCACAGATCCACGGCAGCACGTACAGCGTGCGGAAGAACCCGCTGCCCGGCAGACCGCGGGACAACAGAGCGGCGGCGGCCAATCCCAACAGGGTCTGCGTCGGCACCACCAACGCGACGAACAGCAGGGTCACGAGCAGCGACGTGCCGAAGGACGGATCGGTCAATACCGACTGCCAATTGCGCAGGCCGACAAACTCCAGCGGGCTCAGCAGGTCCCACCGGTGCAGCGACAGCCAGACCACGACGAGCATCGGCAGCACCATGAACGCGACGACTCCGAACAGGCTCGGGGCCAGGAGCGCGTACGCGGTCGCGGCGGTGCGGCGGCGCTGTGCCATCCGAGTCATTAAAGCGGGCCGGCGGCGCCACCACTACGGTTGGGGACGTGACAGCCACCCGTCGAGTCGACGCCGACTTCCTGGACCTGCCGCGCCACCAGCTGGCCGATGCGGCGACTTCGGCGGCCGTGGCCGCGGGCGCCAGCTACGCCGACCTTCGCATCCACGCGGTCACCTCCGAGTACGTGCAACTGCGTGACGGTGAACTGCAGACCGCGGTCGTCGACCGCGAGATCGGCCTGGCGGTCCGCGTGATCGTCGACGGAACGTGGGGCTTCGCCTCCCACGCCGAGCTCAGTGCCGATGTCGCCGCCGAGACCGCACGCCGCGCCGTGCGGGTGGCCAGGACGTTGGCGGCGCTGAACGCCGAACGCATCGAGCTGGCGCCCGAACCCGTGTACACCGACGCCACTTGGGTTTCGGACTATGCGATCGACCCGTTCACGGTCGGCACACCCGACAAGCTCGCGGTTCTCGGCGAGTACTCGGGTCGGCTGTTGGCGGCCGACGGCGTCGATCACGTCTCGGCGGGTCTGCAGACCGCCAAGGAGCAGACGTTTTACGCCGACACGTTCGGTTCGACGATCACCCAGCAGCGGGTGCGGGTGCAGCCGTCGCTCGAGGCGGTCGCCGTCGACGCCGCCGCGGGGTCGTTCGAGACGATGCGGACACTGGCCCCGCCGACCGCGCGGGGGTGGGAGTATGTCGCCGACGACGGTGTGTGGAACTGGACCGAGGAACTCGCGATGCTGCCGACGTGGCTGGCCGAGAAGGGCAAGGCGCCCAGCGTGACTGCTGGGCCAACGGACCTCGTCATCGACCCGTCGAACCTGTGGCTGACCATTCACGAGTCGATCGGCCACGCCACCGAATACGACCGGGCCATCGGCTACGAGGCCGCCTACGCGGGCACGTCGTTCGCCACGCCCGACAAGCTCGGCACCATGCGCTACGGGTCGCCAGTCATGAACGTGACCGCTGATCGGACGGTCGAATACGGCTTGGCGAGCGTCGGTTTCGACGACGAGGGGGTGCAGGCGCAGAAGTGGGACCTGGTGCGCGACGGCATCTTCGTCGGCTATCAGCTGGACCGGGTGTTCGCGCCGCGGCTCGGGGTGGAGCGCTCCAACGGCTGCGCCTACGCCGATTCGCCGCACCACGTGCCGATCCAGCGGATGGCCAACGTGTCGCTGCGGCCCAGCGCCGACGACGTGAGCACCGAGGATCTGATCGCCCGCGTGGACGACGGCATTTACATCGTCGGTGACAAGAGTTGGTCGATCGACATGCAGCGCTACAACTTCCAGTTCACGGGCCAGCGCTTCTTTCGGATCCGCAACGGCCGGCTCGACGGCCAGGTGCGCGACGTGGCGTATCAGGCGACGACGACGGACTTCTGGCGGTCGCTGGAGGCCGTCGGTGGGCCGTCGACGTGGCGGCTCGGCGGGGCGTTCAACTGTGGCAAGGCGCAGCCGGGGCAGGTGGCGGCGGTGAGCCATGGGTGCCCGTCGGCGTTGTTCCGCGGAATCAACGTGCTGAACACGCGCGAAGAGGCGGGGCGGTCATGATCGGCGCGCAGCAGGTCGTGGAGATTGCGCTCGCCGAGGCGGCCCGGCGGGGAGGGGCCGACGAGACGATCGTGTTGGTGACCGATCGCGCCGACGCGTCGTTGCGGTGGGCGGGCAACTCGATGACCACCAACGGGGAGTCGAGAACGCGCTACACAACGGTGATCTCGGTGGTGCGCAAGGGCAGCGAATCGCATGTCGGATCGGTGCGGTCCAGCGAGGTGGACCCATCGACGATCGCGGGACTTGTAGCGGCGTCGCAGGAGGCCGCGCGGTCGGCGCCCGAGGCACGCGACAGCGCGCCGCTGCTGGCAGGCGGTGAGGCCCCGCGGGACTGGGATGCCCCAGTGCCGAGCACCGGAGCGGAGGTGTTCCTGCCTGTGGCCGACGGTCTCGCCCAGGGGTTCCGCGGTGGCGACCGGTTGTACGGGTATGCGCGGCACATCCTGGAGACGACGTTCGTGGCGACCTCGGGCGGGCTGCGGCGGCGGTTCACGCAGCCGACGGGTTCGGTCGAGATCAACGGGAAGCGGGACGGCGCGAGTGCGTGGGTGGGTGTAAGCACCGCCGACTTCGCCGATGTGCCAATCGATTCCATGCTCGGCGAGTTGTCGACACGGCTCGGGTGGGCCCGCAAGACGGTGGAGTTGCCGGCCGGGCGCTACGAGACGATTCTGCCGCCGTCGGCGGTGGCCGATCTGATGATCTTCCTGACGTGGTCGATGGATGGCCGGGGCGCGCAGGAGGGACGCACGGCGTTCTCGGCGCCGGGCGGCGGCACGCGGGTGGGGGAGCGGCTCACGGATCTACCGCTGACGCTGTATTCCGATCCGTATGCCGAGGGACTGGCGTGTACGCCGTTCGTCGCGACATCGACGTCGTCGGAACGGATTTCGGTCTTCGACAACGGGATGGACATCGACCGGGTCGACTGGATCCACGACGGCGCGATCCACTCCCTGGCGTATTCGCGTGCCGCGGCAGCGGAGTTCGACGCGACTCCGGCGGTGCCTGCCGACAACCTGTTGATGACCGGCGGGGAAGCGCCGCTGGCGGACATGATCGCCGGCACCGAGCGGGGGCTGCTGTTGAGCACGCTGTGGTACATCCGCGCGGTCGACCCGACGGTGCTGTTGCTGACCGGGCTGACGCGCGACGGCGTGTACCTGATCGAAGACGGCGAGGTGACGGCGGCCGTCAACAATTTCCGGTTCAACGAGAGCCCGCTGGACCTGCTGCGGCGGACGACGGAGGCGGGCGTCAGCGAGGTGACGTTGCCGCGCGAGTGGGGGGATTGGGCGACGCGCGCGGCGATGCCGTCGCTGCGGATTCCCGACTTCCATATGTCGTCGGTGAGTAAAGCGCAATAATCGATGCGTGGGCGCTGATGAGCTAGCCGATCGGATCGCGGGTTTGGTGGCGATGTCGTCGGGTGACAGCCAACGGGACACGCTGATCCGGTTGACGTGCGGCAGGGCGTTGTCGTTGCCGCCGCTCGCGGTGGAGGTCGACCTGGTCGACGAATCCACCGAAGGGGACCGGGTGGTGGCGGCGTTCGCCGAGCAGTTTGCGACCGACGTCTCGGGGATCGGCGAGAACCAGCGTAAGCGGCTGTTCGAGACATTGTGCGACAACGCGTTTCGGACCGTCGTGGCGATTTTCATCGCCGACTTCATACCGCGGTTGTGGGCCGGGTGTGAGGCGCTGGGCCTGGGCAGGCCGGGCTACACGAAGGTGGTCGAGTGGGATCACGAGTCCGATCCGGTCGGCGCGCTGCTGAACGGCTTCGCGCCGGCGGTGGCGCGGTTGCGGGGGCTGGATCCGGTGACGACGGAGATCGTGCGGTTGCGGGGCGCGACGCAGCACAACTGCCGGCTGTGCAAGTCGTTGCGCGACGGTGACGCGCTGGACTCGGGCGGGTCGGAGGAGATGTACACCCAGATCGAGCGGTACGACTCGGCGGAGGGCCTGACCGACGCGCAGAAGGCGGCGCTGCGGTACGTCGACGCGCTGATCTGGTCGCCGGCGAATATCGATGCGGAGGTGGCGGCCGGCGTGCGACGCCATTTCTCGGAGAAACAGGCGTTCGAGCTGACGCTGGACGTCATGCGCAATGCGTGCAACAAAATCGCGGTGTCGCTGGGGGCCGACGCGCCGCGGGTGGCGTCGGGCACGGAGCGGTACTCGATCGGCGACGACGGGCAACCGGTGTACGCCGATATCGCCTGACCACCGGTTTCGAGCGATGTGGGAACATGGTGCCGCGCATCGCGCCGGGGGCGGTAGCTCAGTCGGTTAGAGCCGCGGACTCATAATCCGTTGGTCGCGGGTTCGAGCCCCGCCCGCCCCACTTCAGGTAAAGGGCACTTTCCATGGTCACGAACTCGGTCGCGGGTTCCGCACCTGGCATACAGCCACCGATGACCCGCCTGTCGCCGCTACGGTAGGGGTCAATTGCGGACCATGCCAGTACGTCGCGGCTTCCGGGAACGGATGTATACGACTGTCAGATACGTCGAGTAGGCGATGGACAACAGCGGCATGACCTTCCGCAGTGGGCGGATCATCATGGTGAGACCGATAGTGGTTTCGACCGCACCGTTGATGAGGACGTGGCGCCGAGCGTCGTGGTCGAAGCCCAGTGTTTTGTTCAGCGGTTCGAACAGCGATGGTTTCACGAAATGAGCGACACCGATCGTGGTGACCAGCCCTCCGCGATAAAGGCGCAGGCGGGAACGGTCGTGTTGCTCCGCTGTCATCGTGTATTGGAATCTCTCCGACGAGTGGTTTTCGTGCGGGCCAGTGTTTCACAGGCATACGAACGAATGATCCCGTCAGTTCTGCGCTAGGGGTAGCGTTACGCCGGGTGCGTCAGACGTAAACCACAGGAGTGCATGCCGATGGACGTGCGGGGAGCTGTTCAAGGCGTCGTCGAAACCGTCAAGCCGTTCGCGAAGGCGGCGCATCTGAATCTGTCCGCCGCCGTGCGGACGCGTCGTCGCGGATACCGCGGCTGGACGGGTGCAGTCAACACCGACTACGACCCCCTCGACCGCGCAACTGCAGCGCAACCCTTTGATGCTTACCGGGCGCTTCATCGCAGTGGTCGCGTGCACTACAGCCCGAAGCGGGCGACGTGGATTTTGAGTCGTCTTGAAGACGTGCGGGCTGCGCTACGCGATACGGATACGGTCACCAGTGCAGAGGGGGTGACCCGTCTCAAGTTCACCGCGCCGCTGGCCGTACTGACCGATGGTGCAGAGCACGCTCGGCTGCGCAGGCAGGTGCAGCCCGGGTTCAGCAAAGGCGCCATGGACAGCTGGCAGGGCATGGTCGACAAGCTGGCCACCGAACTGGTCTCAGAAGTTCTCTACGAGCCAGGTTGTGATGTGGTGCAGCAGTTGGCAATACCGATGCCGATCCGAATGATCGCGCAGATTCTCGGTATACCCGAGTGCGACGTCGGCGATTTTCGTCGCTGGTCCGAGGACGGCGTACGCATCATGGATTTCTCCCCGACCCCACAGGGGATTGTCGACGCGGCAAAGTCCATCGCGTCCATGGCGGCGTTACGTCGCTATTTTTTACAGCAGTTCGCCACGGGCAGCCTCAAAGGTTCCGGCACGGTATTGGGTCGGCTACTCGCACACAACACCGGTGGCGGCCTCACCGACGAACAGCTGTTCTTGATCGCCATCCACCTCTTGATTGCAGGCAATGAAACGACCACCAACCTGTTGGGGGGAATGTTCGACACGTTCGCGCGCAACCCCGACCAGTACGACATGGTCCGCGCAAACCCAGACCTCATACCGATGGCAGTTGAGGAGATGCTACGGATCACCACGCCGATTCAGAACCTATACCGCTACACCCGCGCCGACTACGTCGTCGGAGGCGTGACCATACCCACCGGATCGCGGCTGCTGCTGTCATTCGGAGCGGCAAATCGCGACCCTCTCGCATTCGAGGAGCCCGACGAATATCACGCTGACCGAAATCCAAAGATGCATGTGGCGTTTGGATACGGCGCGCACATGTGTCTTGGTGCACCGCTGGCGAGGATGGAAGCGCATGCGGTTCTGCGCGAGTTGGTGAGCCGGGTTTCCCGCATATCGGCAGTAGGCGAGACGACCTGGTCGACTAGCTCCTCTCTGCGCGGACCGACGCATCTTCCGATCCAGTTGACCCCCGTGTGACGGATCGTTTCGTCGGTCTCACGTGCGCGAACTCCCGGGCGGGCTCACCGCGGAAGAGAAGGTCGGTCTGACCCAACCGCTTGTCCGCGCGGGCGTCTTACGCCTGGCGCCCTAAGGGACTCAGTCTGACACTTCGCGGCGGTGCGAGAGTGTCAGTGTTCGACGTCGACCACCAGGCGCGGTGGATCAGCAAGGACATCGACGCCGAATGGCGCCTCTCCCCGCATTCCGGCGACCCACGTCAGCACGGCCTCGAAGTCGCCCGCCGCCTTGAGCTCCGTAACGGTCGCGGTGTCACCGGACACGGTGTCCGGACCGAAGTAGGTGCGCTTACCGCCGACCCATCCGGTAGCCGTCGCCGGCCTGAGGCTGATCTGCAACAACTTGGTTGCGCCGGGCAGCGTGATCTCCTCGCCGGACGCATCCATGTGCGCAGGCAGCGATCGATATCCGACTGTGTATCCGGGCACCCGGTCGGTGAACTCGAAGACCAGTCGATCCGAAAACTCGCGGCGGGCGATCCTCACCGCGCTGAGATGCGCCATCGCGCCCGGCCTTTCCTCCTTCACATCCGACCACCCCGGTGCGGAAGGGGGTACTGCCGTTGGGCTGGACGTGGGTGCGGGCGCCTGGTTTCTGCATCTGCCGGTCGCCCGCCGGTAGGCGATGATCTCATCGACCGGCTTGGTCAGGTCGAACGCGAAGTAGCCATCCGGCGCCACCAACCATTTCCCGCCCTCGTAAACGACGGTGATTTGGACTGGGTCTCCATGCGATTTGGCACGAACGATGGCCCGAACATCGCCATCCATCCGCGCGCCGGCCATCGTGAGCGGGACATCGCCCGCGCCCGTGCCACATTCTCGGCTGAGGATGACGTAATCGGCCTGGCTGATCCCGTTTTGAACCTGGGCACTCATCATGAGCCAGGCGCCGTCGAAGTCGCCCGCCGCTTGACGGTCGGCCCACTCCTGCGCGGCCGCGGTCGCCGCCTCGAGTGTTCGGGGCTCGTGCCCGGCCAACAGCGACGGCCAGGTCGACGGGTCCGGCAGCTTCGTCCCGCATCCGGTGAGGACCGTCGCCAGTAGGACGATCAGGATCGCGTAGCGACGCATCTGAGGAGGCTAGCCGCGACGCGCCCTAGGTATGTCAGGAGTCGCAGCCGATACCGTCGCCGTCCCTGTCCAGCTCATAGATGTCTTGTCCCACGACTCGCACGGGGCCGTCGACGTAAGCCGGGCCATTACCGCTCCCGCCGGCACAGTCGACATCTCGAGCAACCGGAACGCAGGCACCCGAGTAGTTCGGGTCGCAGGACGAACCTTGCTGCTGGGGTGCTGGTCTCGCGTTCGCGGGTGCGGCGACAGCGAGTCCAACAGCAAAACTAATCATCATCACCGTCAATTTCCGCATGGAGCCATATGGTAGCGACGGAAAACCTCTGCGCAAGGGTTCCCGCCGTCCCGCGGCGTCCCTGTTCGCCCCTACCGAACCGGCCGCAGCACGACCGCCCCGGGTACGGTCCGCAGGTAGTCGGACAACGGGGTGTCGAGGACCTTGTTGTCGCCCGGCAGCGACGACGCGTTGCGCACCACCGGACCACCCGGTGTGTCGACGAAGATGCCGACGTGCGTGACGTCGAGGCCGCCGTCGTCGGCGTACGCCCCGATATAGTCGCCGGTGCGCAGTCGGCTCACGACGTCACCGCCGAACTGGTCGCTCGGAATGTGGGACACCGTCCGGGGAACGACGGGCAAGCCCGGCAGGTACACACCGCCCGAGTCCTTCTGGTTCAGATTCTTCTGCACCCGAACGACATTCGGGCTCAGGTCCGCGGTCACGTCGTTCGCGACCGCGGGGGTGTCGGCGGCCCAGTCGGTGAAGAAGTGCTTCCGATTCTGGAAGTTCACCACTCCGTCCTTGTAGCGCACCTCCTTCAGCGCGGTGATGAACTCGTCACGGTTGCCCGCCCGCTTCAACGCCTCGACGTAATCCGCGAACGTGAAACAGTCGACCCGAGTCAATTCGACCACGAGCTGTTCCGGCTCGCTCACCGACCCGATCAGAGTGTTTGCGCCGTAAGGAGTTCCGAGAAAGTTCGCGCCGAACCGGTCGTGACCGGCCGCCAACATGCGCTCGAGGATCTGCTCACTCTGCTCGGAGATCTGGACATCCGGAGCCGGCTTGTCGTTGGACGCAAGGTAATTCACGACCGGGATCGGGGTCTCCTCGGTGTATCCGACCGGCAGCAGAACGTCCCCGGCCGTCGTCATGTAGTAGACGTCCCACCGGTGGTATGCGTCGAAGCCGGCGGGATCGGCGGCCATCACCGCCGCGTAGTCGTGGATCGCCCGCACGTAATTGTTCGAGTTGTTGTACCGGTACAGCGCGTAGTCGGGGTCGCGCGTAAACCCGTTGGCGGACAGGTACCGTCCCGCCGCCATGACGCTGTCGCGGGGTGAGTGAATGTCGCCGCCCGCGCCGTAAGCGGCGAACGTCGACGGCATGAACTGCATCGGCCCCTGCGCACCCGCGGTGCTCACCCCGGCCACGCGGCCGAAGGCGGTCTCGACGAGGTTGATCGCCGCCAGGTAGTTCCACGGCACGCCGAACTCGGATTCCGCCTGGCGGTAGTACTCCATCAGTTCGTTCGCCGGAGTGGGCGCGACGATCCGCCACGCGGGCAGCGTGTCTTTCGGTCGGCTCATCACACCGAGCTCTCGCCGCGCGTGCACGTTGTGGTCGTAGGCCGTCACGAGCTCCGGCGGGATCCGCGGACGCACGATCGCGTCCCACTCGACATGTCGTCCGATGGCGCGGTACGCCGCCTGCTGCCGCTGCGCCGCCGCGTTCTTCAGCGCCTCACTCGACGACGGGTCCCGCAGCGCGCGTTCGTCGGCGACGAGATCCTCGGCGATGCGCACCGGATCGGATGCCAACTCACGCCGCGGTGCGTCGGCTGCTGGTGTCGGCGACGGGGGAGCCGGCGCCGCCGTCGTCGACGGGGACGCCTCCGGATTGTCCGAGCTCGAGCAGCCCACCGGCGCGAACAAGATCACCGCGGTGCCTGCGGCGGCAATGATCCTGGCGGCGTCGAGACGGGCGTTCATTGCCGTCGGAGTCTAGCGCCGCCGAGCGCGCGTCAACCCCGCCAGCGGATTTACGTGCTCGTGGGCTCCGGACACAGGTACAGCCGCGCACCCGCCACGATGAAGTTCGACAACGTCTCGTCCTTGGTCGCGATGTCCAGCTTCTCGGCCACGGAGGTCGAATCGGCACCGCGCGCGAACTGCGTGCACGCGTCGCGGGCAAGGGTGGTCAGTGTCGTGCAGTCGCCCGTATAACCGACAGAGGTGATGCTGCGGCAGAGGTCGTCCTCGGGCGAAGCGGCAGCCTGGGGCGCGGCCATCAGCAGGCCGACCGCTGCAATCGAAAGCGCAGTGAGCGCACGCGTAGTCATGTCACGTCCTTCCTAGCGCCCGTCTACCCGTTCTGGCCCGGGGCACGCAGGATCGGATGCATATCGAGACTACGGCGTTACCGAGGCCGGGATTGCCGTATCGCGCCGCGGACGTGGTGACAGACTGCGAGCATGGCGTGGGACTTCAGCACCGAACCGGAATTCCAAGAGAAGCTCGACTGGGTCAAGCAGTTCTGCGAGGAGAAGGTCGAACCACTCGACCACGTGTTCCCGCATGCGGTGCGCATCCCCGATCCGGCGGTCAAGGCCTACGTCCGCGAACTCCAGCAGGAGGTCAAGGACCAGGGATTGTGGGCCATCTTCCTCGACCGAGAACTCGGTGGGCCGGGCTTCGGGCAGCTGAAGCTCGGCCTGCTCAACGAGGTGATCGGCCGCTACCCCGGCGCCCCACACATGTTCGGCGCGTCGGCGCCCGACACCGGCAACATGGAGATGCTCGCCGCGTACGGCACCGAGGAACAGAAGGAGCGGTGGCTCAAACCGCTGCTCAACCAGGACATCTTCTCGGCCTATTCCATGACCGAACCGCAGGGCGGCAGCGACCCCAACCTGTTCAAGACCCACGCCGTGCGCGACGGCGACGAATGGGTGATCAACGGCGAGAAGTGGTTCACCTCGGCCGGTCGCGTCGCCGACATCCTGTTCGTGATGTGCACCAACGGGATGTTCGTCGTTCCGCGTAACACGCCCGGCGTGGAGATCATGCCCGAGCCGCGCAACCACAACCACATCAAGTACCGCGACGTCCGGGTGCCGCTCGACCATCTGCTCGGCCCGGAGAACGGCGCAAAGGCGTTGGCGCAGAGGCGCCTTGGCGGTGGGCGTATCCATCACGCCATGCGCACGATCGCGCAGTGCAACCTGGCCTTCGACATGATGTGCGAGCGGGCGCTCAGCCGCGAGTCGCACGGCAAGGTCATCTCCGAACACCAGATGGTGCAGGAGAAGATCGCCGAGTCTTACGCGATGATCAAGATGCTGCGCCTGTTCGTCCTCGAGACGGCGTGGAAGATCGACAACACCTCGACGCAGGAGGCCCGCACCGAGATCGCCGCGGTGAAGTTCACGATGGCCAAGGTGCTGCGGGAGGTGTCGTTCAACGCGCTGCACATCCTCGGCTCGCTCGGCACCACCGACCTCACCCCGATCCAGGCGATGTACGCCGCAGCCCCGACGATGGGCATCGCCGACGGCGTCGACGAGGTGCACAAGGCCACCGTCGCGCGCCGCGTACTGCGTGACTATCAGCCACACGAGGGCGATTTCCCGACGGAGTTCCTGCCCTACAAGCGCGAGCAGGCGCGCGAGAAGATGCAGCCCGTGCTCGATGCCCGACCCGAACTGGCGGCCGCCGCCGAGACGTATCAGAAGTATCTGTCGCGGCGCCGCTGAGGCCGGGCACTCGCCTAGGGTGGACGCATGCGGTTCGCCATTGCCCTGCTCGGAGTGATCGTCGCCTTGTTCGGTCTGCTGTTCACGCTTCAGGGCTTCGGCGTGGTCGGCGGCAGTCCGATGAGCAACACCACCACGTGGTCGATCCTCGGCCCGATCATCGCCCTGGTTGGTGTCGCGCTGGCCGTCGGCGGCCTTCGCCGTCGCAGGCCGTGACCCGCGGTTGTCGAGCCTCAACACCATCAAGCTGCCGAGACGGACTTCGCTGTAGCGGCGCGCACTATCTGTAACGCCCCGCCCGGCCGAGCGATGAATTCTGTGAGGCCGAAGCGTCGGGGGAGCGCTTGGGGTGGTGCTCGCTTCCGTCTCGGCGACGAACCCTGTCGCACGGCGTCAACGCGCCAAACCAGGCAGAGAAGGGAGTGGAGGCACGATGGGTGCTCCGCTGGATGATTTCCGCACGCATTTCCGCAGGCAAGGCATCGCCGTTCTGGCGACGGGAGCCGTGATCTCGCTGACCGCGCTGACGGCCGGGCTCGCGCCCGCGGTCGCGAAGCCGGGTTCCGACGACGTCGTGACGACGGTCGCGCCGGAACCGAAGGTCAGCGCCCCAGAGCGGGAGGCACCTGCCGAGCGGCCGACCTCGGCGCGGGAGCCGCAAGGCCCGGCGACCCAGGAGGCGCCGCAGACGCAAGCTCCCCAGCAGCAGGCACCGCAGCAGCAGGCTCCGCAGCAGCAGGCGCCTCAGCAGCAGGCGCCGGTCGCCGAGCCGGAGCCCGTTGCTCCCGAGCCGGAGCCCGCGTCCGAGCCCGAGCCCGTCGCGCCCGAGCCGCAGACCGTGGCGCCGCCGAAGACCAGCACCGCGGTTCAGACGGCCGAGCCGTCCGCCGCTGCCGAAGAGCCGGCGACCCCGACCGCAGAGCCGTCGACCGCCGCGCGGTCGGCCGCGCCGAGTACCAGCGCTGCCGCTCCGTCGACCAAGCCGGACACCAGCGAGCCGGCTGATCCGTCCAAGACGGCCAGCTCGTCGGCTGCGCTCGCGCCGGCCTCCGACACCGCGACGCCGACGCCGAGCGACAAGGCGGACAAGACCGAGGCCGAGACGTCGGCCACCGAGAAGGGCGGCGACGAGTCCGAGACCCCGACCGTGTCGATCCAGAACGCCTCGAAGGAAATCGAGACCCTGGCGCCGGAGACCCTGGAGGCACCCGCCGAGGACGTTCAGCTCGCACGCAATGCCAAGCCCGTCTTCGAACCGGAGCCCGCGCCCGCACCCGAGCAGGACGTGGCCGCGTTCAAGCAGTCGGTCGACATGACCCTCGGCCTCAACGGCGCCGAGGCCAGCGCCAGCGCCAAGGTCGAGCTCTCGGCCAAGCGCGACCGTGACTTCGAGTTGATCAGCAACGTGCGCCAGTGGCGACCGGAGTGGATCGAGTACGACGACTACTACCGCCCCGTGCTGATGAACCCGTTCCGGGCACCGGTGCGCATCGTTTACGTCTACGACATGCGCCCGCGCATCGCCTACATCCCGCCGCTGTCGCGGCTGGTGCTCGAGGCGGCCCAGTTCGCCGCCTACAGCTTCACCGCGGCGGTGCTGAGCCCGGTCGTCGCGGCCGCCAACGTCGCGCAGGCGGTGTCCAACATCGCGGTCGGCACCTTCCTCGGTGGCGGTTACTTCCCGGGGGCCGGCCTGCCGTTGCCGCCCCCTCCGCCGCCGGTGCTGCGCTACGACAACGTGCCGGTGTTGGTGAACTACTCGAACGCTCGCTACGAGCCGTTCCGGGTGCGCCAGATCGTCGACGTCGGCGAGGACCGCGTCTACGGCGGACGCAAGGTACTGCTCGACGGCGCCACCCCGGCCTGGGGCGAGTGGACCCAAACCGCAAGCGGCGAACGCCAATTCGAGATCCGCAAGACCCAGCAGTTCCCGGGCCTGAGCGAACCGGCCGAGGCCCCGCTGCCCGGTGACTACCGGCTGCGGCTGGCGTCGGACGAGTCGTCGACCGGCGGGCTCACCGGCAGGGACATCTTCCTGATGGTCTCGGCGGGTGTGATCGGCACCCTCGGGTTCGGCGCGATCGGCCTGGCGTTCTTCCTCGGACGTCGGCGGCCCGAACACTGAGGGGCCGCCGGCGCACCGGGAAAGCCGCCGCCGTCACACCGCCGTCAATAAAGGTGCATGATGGGGCGATGCCCCAGGTTCGTGTGGGTCCGCTGCTCCGCCACGTCGGCAAGACCGACGCGACGATCTGGGTCGAGACGGACAAGGCGTGCGAGGTCGAGGTTCTCGGCCACCGCGCCGAGACCTTCGAGGTCGAAGGCCACCACTTCGCGATCGTCTGCGTGACCGACCTCGACCCCGACCGGGAGCACCCGTACCAGGTGCACCTGGACGGCGAGAAGGCCTGGCCGCCAAGGAACTACGAGTTCCCTGCGCCCAGAATCCGGCTGATGCCCCGCGACGGCTCACTGCGGCTGTTGTTCGGGTCCTGCCGGGCGTCGGCCCCACACCATCCGCCCTACACCTACCAGCACTGGTGGCACCCCAAGGGCAAGGGCATCGACGTGCTGCGCACCTACGGGATGCGGATGCTGCGTCAGCCGTCGGCGCTGTGGCCCGACGCCATGCTGATGATGGGCGACCAGCTCTACGCCGATCAGGTGAACGACACCATCAAGGATCTGGTCGCCGACCGCGAGGTGCACGCCAACGGTCCCGTCGAGGTGCTCGAGGATTTCGAGGAGTACTGCATCGGCTACTGGGACGCCTGGTGCGATCCGGTCGTACGGTGGATGCTCTCGACCGTTCCGACGTCGATGATGTTCGACGACCACGAGATCAACGACAAGTGGAACACCTCGCAGGCCTGGCTCGACGAGAAGCGCAAGACCGACTGGTATCAGACGCGGATCATCGGCGGGCTGATGTCCTACTGGATCTACCAACACCTCGGCAACATGTCACCCGACGAGCTGGCCAAGGACCAGACGTTCCAGCGCGTCATCGAGACGCGGCAGGGCGCCGAACCGATTCGCGAACTCGCGCAGATGGCCGAGAAGGACGATGGCGCATCGCATTTCAGCATGTGTCGCGATCTCGGCTCGGCGCGGCTGATCGTCGTCGACGCCCGCACCGGTCGCCAGCTCGCGCCGGGACGGCGCCGCATCACCACCGACGAGGAATGGGACTGGATCACCGCCAACGCCGACGGCAACTATCAGCACCTGTTGTTCGCCAGCTCGCTGCCGATCCTGTTGCCCTACGGGATGCACCACATCGAAGCGTGGTCGGAGGCCGTTGGCGACGGCGCGTGGGGGCGATGGTTCACCGGGCTGGGGGAGAAGGTCCGCATCACCGCCAACCTCGACCACTGGGCGTGCTTCCAGGAAAGCTACCGGCGCTTCGAGGATCTCGCGATCGACGTGGCGAGCGGAAAGCGCGGACCGGCACCCGACTCGATGGTGTTGTTCGGCGGCGACGTGCACCACTGCTGGGTGTCGGAGGTCGAGATGCCCGACGAAGCGACCCGGCTGGGCACCAAGGTGTGGCAGGTCGTCTGCTCGGGGCTGCGCAAGGAACCCTCCGCCGTTGAACGGGTCATCCTGCGGCTCGGCCACACCGGTTTCGTCGAAGCCGTCGGCAAGGCGCTGGTGAAAACCACCAAGGTGCCCAAGCCGCGACTGCGTTGGCGACCCGTCTCACTCCCGCACTTCCGCAACCAGATCGGCACCCTGGAGATCGCCGGCGGCGAGATGGGCGTGCGGATCGAGAAGGTCACCGGCGGCTGGCGCAAGCCGCAGCTGACGACCGTGATCGAGCACAAACTGCTCTAGCCCTAGCCCGCACCCTTGCCGTTGTCGACGCGGTACACCGCACCGTGTATCGCCGCCGCGTCGTCGCTGGCGAGGAACGCGATGGTCTTGGCGACGTCGACGGTGTCCATGAAGCCGCGCGGCGAGGCGATCCGCATGATCAGATCCCAGTCGGCGTTCTCGGGCGCGGAGAACTCGGTGGTCTGCGCGGTCGGCATGCCGCCGGGGCACACCGCGTTCACCCGCACCTTCTCCTTGGTGTACTCGACGGCCAGCGCCCGGGTCAGCCCGACGAGTCCGTGTTTGGCGGCGCAGTATCCGGCCGAGTACACCTCGCCCTCCACACCCGCGATCGACGAGACGTTGACGATGTTGCCGCCGCTCTCGAGAAGATGCGGAATCGCCGCGCGGCACAGGTAGAACGGGCCGTGCAGGTTCACGGCGAGGTCGCGCTCCCAGTCGTCGTCGGTCACCTCGGTGGTGTGCCGCATCTGGTGAAAGCCCGCCACATTCACGAGGACGTCGAGACGACCGAATGCCTCGACGCACTGCGTGACGGCCTCGCGACACGCCGCCACCGACGTCACGTCCACCGACGCGAAGCGGCCGCCGGGCACCGTCTCGAACACCGTCGCCATGCGTTCGGCGTCCCGCGCGATACCGAACACCGTGGCACCCCGTTCCGCGAACAGTTGCGCGACCGCGGCGCCCAGTCCCGCCGAGGCGCCCGTCACCAATGCGACCTTGCCGCTGAGTTGAGTCATGATCATGACCATCTCATGCGGCGGTCAGGCCGAGACGCGCGGACGCTCCGGCGGTACGGCGGCCAACAGTGCACGGGTGTAGTCGTCCTGCGGCGAGGCGAACAACTCGTCTGCGGGCCGGTACTCGACCGCCGCGCCGTCGCGCATCACCAACACGTCGTGGCTGACCTGCTGCACGATCGCGAGGTCGTGCGCGATGAACAGGTAGGTCAGCCCCAGCTCGCGCTGCAGGCCGGCCAGCAGGTCGAGCACCTTGGCCTGCACCGAAACATCGAGCGCCGCGGTCGCTTCGTCGAGGATCAACAGCTCGGGCTCACCGGCCAGGGCGCGGGCGATGCTCACCCGCTGGCGTTCACCGCCCGACAGCTCGTGCGGATAGCGCGACGCGAATGACGTTGGCAGTCCGACCAGTTCGAGAAGTTCGGCGACTCTGGCTGCGCGGCCGCGGCGGCCCTTCGCGAGCCGGTGCACGATCAGCGGCTCGCCGATCGCCGAACCGACGCGGGCCCGCGGATTCACCGACGAGAACGGGTCCTGGAACACCAGCCCGATGCGCCTGCGCAGCGCCTTCTCCGCCGATCCGCGGACGCCGAACACGTCGGAGTCGCCGAGCGTCGCGCTGCCTGCGTCGGGCCGCACCAGGCCCGTGAGCGCGGACGCCACGGTCGACTTGCCCGAACCCGACTCGCCGACGAGGCCCAGCGTGGTGCCCCGCCGGATCTGGAATGACAGATCCTTGACGGCGTGCACGGTCGACTTGCCGACCGGTGTGCTGACCTCGAACCGCACGTCGAGGCCGTTTACGTCGAGCAGCACCGGCGCGTCCGGCACCGGAGGCGGGCCGGGACGCCCGACCAGTGGGCGCGCGGCGAGCAATTCCCGGGTGTACTCATGGCGGGGCCGATCGAAAACGTCTGTGATCGAGGCCTGTTCGACCGCCTCGCCGCCGCGCAGCACCGTGACGTCCTCGGCCACCTGGCCGATCACGCCGAGGTCGTGGCTGATCCAGACCACCGCGGTGCCGAAGTCGCGCTGCAGATCGGCGACCAGGTCGACGATCTGAGCTTGGGTGGTGACGTCGAGGGCGGTCGTCGGTTCGTCGGCGATCAGCAGCGCGGGATCGCACGCCATCGCGATCGCGATCATCACGCGCTGCTTCTGTCCGCCCGAGAGCTGATGCGGATACGCGCGCAACCGCGTCTCCGGATCCGGCAGCCCGACCGCCTCCAGCAGTTCGAGCGCGCGGCCACGCGCCTGCTGCCGCGTCATCCGGCGGTGTGCCTCAAGCGATTCGGTGATCTGCCGCTCCAGCGTCAACAGCGGGTTCAGCGACGTTCCCGGGTCCTGGAACACGAAACCGATCGAACCGCCGTGCACGCTGCGCAGCACCCGGTCCGACGCGCCGACCAGCTGGGTACGGCCGGATTCGGTTGTCAGCGTGCTGGTTCCGTCGACGCTCGCGCCGGGAGCGTCGAGCAGGCCCGTCGCGGCCAGTACGGTCATCGACTTGCCCGAACCGGACTCGCCGACGATGCCCAACGTCTGCCCGCGGTGCACGTCGAACGAGACGCCGTGCACGATCTCCCGGCGGCCGATGCTCACCCGCAGGTCGCGCACGCTCAACACCGGTTCGCTCATTGCTTCCTTCGGGCCTCGATCATCGTGCGCTGCCGGGGATCGAGCACGTCGCGCAGACCGTCGCCCAGCAGGTTGAAGGCCAGCACCGCGACGAAAATCGCGGCACCCGGGAAGACCGCCATCCACCACGCCATCGTCACGAAGCCCTGCGAATCGAAGATCATCCGTCCCAGCGACGGCTGCGGCGGCTGAATCCCCAATCCCAGGAACGACAATGCGGCCTCGGACAGGATCGCGAACGCCAACGACAGCGACGTCTGCACCAGCAGCGGGCCGGCGATGTTCGGCAGGATGTGTCGACCGAGAATGTACAGATGCCCGGTGCCCATGCTGCGCGACACCGACACGAACGATTCCACGCGCACGCTCATCGTGCTGGCCCGCGACACCCTCGCGAAGATCGGCGTGTACACGATGCCGATCGCCAGGATCGTCGTCGTCACCCCCGGACCGAGGATCGCGACCACCGCGAGCGCGAGCAGCAGCACCGGAAACGCGAACATCACGTCCACCACGCGCATGAAGACGGTGTCGAGCCAACCGCCGCGATACCCCGACACCAGGCCGACCGTTACGCCGACGACCGCGGCGAACGCCACGCTGACGACCGCAACCCGCATCGACGCCTGCGTTGCCACCAACACCCGGGAGAACACGTCGCGACCCAGTTCGTCGGTGCCGAACCAGTGCGATCCGCTGGGCGGGCGCAACGCGTTGGGTACGTCGACGTCGTTGATCTCGTACGGCGCAATCCAATCGGCGGTGACGGCGACGAACGCGATCAGCAGGAGCAGACCGGTGCTCACCACGGTGACCGGGTTGGCCATCAGCAGCCGCAGCGACGACACCCTGGCAGGAGCGGTCATGACAGCCGGATCCTCGGGTCGACGACGGCGTAGAGCACGTCCACGATCAGGTTGATCAACAGGAAGAGCGCCGCAATCAACAGCACCGTGCCCTGGATGACCGCGTAGTCGCGTCCGGCCACGGCGTTGTAGACCAGCCGGCCCAGGCCCGGCCAGGCGAACACGACCTCGACGACGATGACCCCCGACAAGATCGTGGCCAGCTGAATGCCGGTGATGGTCAGCACCGGGATCAAAGCGTTGCGGACGGTGTGGCGCAGCGTGACCACCCGCGGCGCAAGCCCTTTCGATCGCGCGGTGCGTACATAGCCCATCGCGGCGACCTCGAGCACGGCCGAGCGGACGTAGCGCGTCATGATCGCGCCTGCCACCAACCCGACGGTCAGCGCAGGCAACACCAGATGGCGCAACCACCCGCCCGGGTCGTCAAACAACGGCCGGTACCCCGACGTGGGCAGCCAGTGCAGCGTCGAGGCGAACAGCGCGATGAGCAGAATCCCCATCCAGAAGTCGGGGATCGACACCCCGAACTGGCTGCCCACCCGCACGATCGCGTCGCTGAGCCTGCCTTCGTGCAGGGCCGACCAGATCCCGGCCGGGATCGCGATCAGCAGCGCGATCACGATCCCGACGGCCGCCAACGACACTGTGGCGGGCAGCCTTTCGAGAAGGATCTGTGTCACCGGATCGCCGTTGCGGAAGCTGACCCCGAGGTCACCGGTCAGCGCCTTGCCGATGTAGGCGAAGAACTGCTCGACGATCGGCTTGTCCAGCCCGCTCGCCGAGCGCAACGCCTCGTAGGCCTGCGGCGTGTATCGGGTTCCCAGCGCGATGCGCACCGGATCGCCGGGAACCAGATGCACCAGCGCGAAGCTCACGACGAGCACCCCGAGCAGCACCACCGCCGAATACACCAGTCGGCGCGCGAGAAACCGCACGATCGGATGAGTCAGCGGGCGCGTCATGACGTTTCGTCTCCGGTGAGGCTGGCGGTGCGGAACCGCACCGCGCCGTCGCGGCGGGCCTCGTAACCGGACAGGTTCCTCACCCACGCCTGGATCACCGAGGGGTTGTACAGGTAGATGTAGCTGACCTCGTCGGCGATGATCGTCGCCGCGCGCCGGTAATCGTCGAAGCGGGCCTGCCGGTTCGTCTCCACGCGGCCCGCGTCGAGCAGGCGGTCGACCTCCGGGTTGGAGAACTTCTGGGCGTTGCTGGTCCCGTTGGTGTGGTGCTGGGCGTAGTAGAAGTCGTCGGGGTCGATGTTGCCGAGCCAACCCATCATCAACATGTCGAAGTGCCCTGAGTTCTGCTCATCGAGCCAGGTCGCGAAGTCGACGGTGCGGATGTTGACCGTGATACCCAGCGGCGCAAGGTTATCGGCGATGACCTGCGCCGCGGTCACGGTCTCGGGGTAGTCGCTGGTGACCAGCATGTCGAGGTCGACATTGCCGACACCCGCTTCGTCGAAAAGCCGTCGCGCGGCGTCGGTGTCGTAGCGGTAGCGGTCGTATGGGGTGTACCACGGGTTGCCCTCCGGGATGGCGAGCTGGTTGGCCGCAGCGGTGCCGTAGCTGGTGGCCTGCACGATGGCGGCGCGGTCGATGCCGTACGCGACGGCCTGGCGCGCCCGCACGTCGTCCCACGGTTTATGGGCTTCGTTGAGCGCGAGATACCAGTAGTCGTTGCTTGCGGTCACCGCGAGGTGCAGCGAGTCGTCGTCGCGGAGCTGTGCCACCCGCTGCGTCGGAATCGAGTCGGTCCAGTCGATTTCACCGGCCTGCAGCGCCGACAACGCGGTCGACGGTTCGGAGATGAAGCGGAACGTCACGCCCGCCACCTTCGGTTCACCGCCCCAGTACGACGGATTCGCCATCAGCGTGATGGAGTCGCCGCTCTTCTGCGACCGGAACGCGAACGGCCCGGTGCCCACCGGATGAGTGGCGATCTGACCGCTTTCGACGTTGCGGCGCTGGACGATCGCCATGCCCTTGAACCCGCCGATGTTGGTCAACAGGTTCGGCGTCGGGTGTTTGACATCGATCACCACCGTCATCGGGTCGACGGCCCGCACATCGGTGACGGCGCTGAACTTGTCGACGTTGGCCAACTGCTCGTCGATGATCCGCCGATACGAGAACACGACGTCATCGGCGGTGAACGGGCTGCCGTCGTGAAACGTCACACCCGGTCGCAGATGAAACGTCCACGACAACTGATCGGGGCTCACCTCCCACGACTCCGCGAGGGCCGGCCGCATCTCCAGGTTGGCGTCCGGCTCGACGAGCGTGTCGAAGACGTTCTCGAGCACCTCGAACGAGAAGAACGCGCTGGTCTTGTGCGGGTCGAGCTGGTCGGGTTCGCCGGCGATCGCAGCGACGAGGTTGTTCGACGAATCGCCGAGATCGACGCCCCGTCCGGTGGAGCAGCCCGCCAGCGCGGTCACGGCCACGATGGCGATCCACGCCACCAGTCGCTTCATTCCCTCACCCGCCGCTCGCGTGCGTCGTCGTTACCCGTCGGCTCTACCCGCCGTAGTTGATCATCAAAACCCGGAGCCGGGGAAAGCGGTGACGACGCCCCGTGCACACTGAGATACTCGAACCACCGTAGACGGCTGAAGGGGCACGAGGTGACCAAGACGATCGCGCGGACGCTGGGCCTCGCCGCGTTCATCCTTGCGCTGGTGTTCGGCGCCGCCGGCGTCGCCGCCGGTCAGGGCGACGTGAAGTCTCCCGACACCCCCGAAGGGGTCTACACCGTCAAGATCGCCGGTCAGGCCGAGACCACCTGGGAGATCTTCCCGATCTGCGTGCCGACCGTTGGCGATCTGCGCGAGCCGCTGATCCTGCCGGTCGGCTGCCGGCTGAAGGTCACGCCGGCCGGCCGCGGTGGCGCCGAGGCCGACATGGTCGGCGGCGACTGGACGTTCAAGTCGAACACCTTCGACTCGATCCGCAACTGCCCCGACGGCAGCACCGCGTTGCAGAAAGAGATCTATTCGTTCAACGGGTCCACGCTCCAGGGCCGGGTCAGGATCATCCACGACGCGGTCTGCGGTGAGCAGCCCGGGATGGTCGAACTGCCGCTGACGCTGACGTTCAAGCAGCCCCTGGCCATCCCGGTCACCCCGTATCCGCTGATCTGCGAGCCCGGCGGACTGCGCCGCTGCTTCTAGGTGCCTGACGATCCGTCGATCGGCCATGCGGCCGGGCGCGGGCTCGAACCCACCGGGCGGGCCCGGCTGCCGCTTCTCAACGGCAAAGCCCTCGACCTGACCGGTCCCGGCCTGACCGATCGATGGGGTGTCACCTGCACCGACCTCGGCGCGTCGGTGATCGCGCCGAACGGAAAGCTGGTGTCGGTGTTCGGCGACACCTTCTCCGGCACCCGGGTCGGCGAGGGAGACTGGCGCTCGCCGGTCATCCTGATCGGCACCGGCGACGCCGACCATCCGATCGTCTATGAACGCGCCGGCGGCAGCGACCCGGACTACGCGCGCCAACTGTGGCACTACGAGCACGACGACGCGGGATCCGGCTGGCGCCGCGGCGGTATCAGCACCGTGATCCCGTCGGACCTGCTGACCGTCGGCGACGAGATGTACCTGCACGCCATCGTCAACCGCGGCTTCGGCACCGTCGTCTGGACCGAGATCTGGCGGTCCCGCGACAGCGGCGTGAGCTGGACGCACCTGGGGGAGAAGGCGAAGTTCCCCGCGGACCTGCACAACGGTCACGCACAGTGCTGGGCATGGGATCACGACCCTGACGACGGCTGGGTGTACGTGGCGGCCACCGGCTTCCAACGCGACAAGGGCATCGTGTTGATGCGGGTGCGCCCCGAGCACATCGGCGACCGGAGGCGTTATCTCAGTTGGGGATTCGACGGGACACGGTGGTCGTGGGGAACGTCCGCGACGCCGATCACCCCCGTCGAGGAGCGCTGGGGCGAGCTCACCTTCCGCCGTATCGCGCCCGGAAAGTGGGTGCTGGGCGGCTTCCTCGCCTCGAAGTACGCGCTCGGTTACCGGGTCGCGTCGTCGCCGGTGGCGAACATGCACACCACCCCGATCCAGATGCCCGTCCTCGGATCGGGCTGGGACGGCGAAGACCATTTCGGCAGCCGGGTCGCCCAGCTCTACGGTGGCTACCTGCTGCCGGGATCGCGCTTCGACATCGACGGAGGTGTCGGACTGGTTGTCTCGCAGTGGAATACGGCCACGGGCTGGCCGTATCGCACGATGCAGTTCAAGGCCGCGCTCAAAGACAGCACCAAAACGAAGGATGGGCCCGATCCGATCAATCTGTAGCGTCCGATCCGATCGGACGGTGACCGCCCCTATCGTGTAGTGCGGGGCCGAGTGGAAGGCGAGCAGTGGCTGGGAGATTTCGGGATTCTGGCGCCAAACGCGTGGTCGTCTGGGGCACCGGCTTCGTGGGCAAGATGGTGATCCCCGAGATCGTCAAACACCCGCTGTTCGAGCTGGTCGGCGTCGGGGTGAGCAACCCCGAGAAGGTGGGCCGCGACGTCGGCGAGATCTGCGGGCTGGGCGCCCCGCTTGGGTTGACCGCGACCGACGACGTCGACGCACTGATCGCGCTCAAACCCGATGCGTTGGTGCACTACGGGCCGACCGCCAACCACGCCGATGACAACATCGCGCTGATCACCCGGTTCCTGCGGGCCGGCATCGACGTCTGCTCGACCGCGATGACGCCGTGGATCTGGCCGACCATGCACCTCAATCCGCCGAACTGGATCGAACCCATCACCGAGGCTTGTGAACTCGGCGAGTCGTCGTGTCTGACCACCGGTATCGACCCCGGATTCGCCAACGACCTCTTCCCGATGACGCTGATGGGCCTGTGTTCGGAGGTCCGCAAGGTCCGCGCCTCGGAACTGCTGGATTACACAAACTATGAGGGCGACTACGACCGCGAGATGGGCATCGGCAAACCGCCCGAGTACCGGCCGCTGCTGGAGAACCCCGACATCCTGATATTCGCCTGGGGGGCAACGGTTCCGATGATCGCGCATGCCGTGGGGATCATGCTCGACGAGATCACCACGACATGGGACAAGTGGGTGACGCCGACCGAACGCAAGACCGCGAAGGGAGTCATCGCGCCCGGAAACGTCGCGGCGGTGCGGTTCACCATCAACGGCGTGTACCAGGGCGAGACGCGGATCCAGCTCGAACACGTCAACCGCATCGGCAACGACGCCGCACCCGACTGGCCGTCGGGCAACGAGAACGACGTCTACCGCGTCGACATCGAGGGCACGCCGAGCATCTTCCAGGAGACGGCGTTCCGGTTCACCGACGGCTCCGGCCGCGACGCCGCCGCGGCCGGTTGCCTCGCGACCGGCCTGCGCGCACTCAACGCCGTACCCGCCGTCAACGACCTCTCACCCGGCTGGGTGACGGCGTTGGATTTGCCTTTGATTCCGGGCGCAGGCACCATCCGCTGATGGCTGACGGCGTAGGGCTCTCGGTCGGCGCCACCAATCTGGCGGCCGTCGTCGTGGGCAGGGCCGCCCTGACCCGGTCTCCGGTGCTGACCCTGTTTCCCCATCGGCCGCCCGAGGTCGGCGTGCCCAGCGAGAACCGCAACCTCAACGAACGCGGCCTGATACTGACCGATTTCGTCGACCGCGTCGGGGATCCGGTCGACATCGTGGCCGCCGACGGCACCAGTCACAAGGCCGAAGTCGTGCTCGCCGACGCCCTGCGGGCCATGCTGCGCGCGGTCGGGGGCGGGCGCAGTCCCGTCGGCCAGATCGCGGTGACGCATCCGGCGCACTGGCGGCCCGCCTCGGTCGACGCCCTGCGCGGTGCCCTGGCCGCGATTCCCGAATTCCAGCGGCCCCAGCCCGCGCCCGTCGTCTCCGATGCGGTGGCCGCGCTGACATCGCTCAAGAACGAGCCGGGGGTGCCGGCCCACGGCGTCATCGCGCTCTGCGACTTCGGCGGCACCGGCACCAGCGTCAGCCTGTTCGACGCCGACAACGGCTACGCGCAGATCGGCGAAACCGTCCGCCACCACGACCTGTCCGGTGACCTGGTCGACCAGGCGCTGCTGACCCACGTCATCGAGGACCTGTCGGCGGCCGGCGCCGTCGACCTGTCGAGCACCTCGGCGATCGGATCGCTGTCGCGGCTGCGTGCGCAGTGCCGCGGGGCCAAGGAACGGCTGTCGACCGCGGCGTTCACGTCGTTGGTCGCCGAACTCCCCGGGCACCGCAGCGACGTGCGGTTGACCCGCACCGAACTCGACGAGGCGCTGCGCGGGCCGCTCGCCGGTTTCGCCGATGTCCTGCAGGACACGTTGCAGCGCAACGGTGTTCGAGAGCTCGCCGCCGTGGCATCGGTGGGTGGCGGCGCGCGTATCCCAGTCATCACCACCACGCTCTCGGAGCGGTTCCGGGCGCCGGTCATCACGTCGGCCCATCCCGAACTGTCCGCGGCCGAGGGCGGCGGGTTGGCCGCGGTCCGTGGCACCGTCGAAGAGGGGATGACGGCGATGTCCGCGGCTCCAGGCGCCGCCGCAGCCGCCGCGGCAGCGACCGCGATGGCCCCCGAGGTCAGTGCCCAAGGCGATGAGGCGTCGCCACAGTCGGGGTCGTTCGGAGCCCTGGCGTGGTCGGACGCCGACGACGTCCCCGACGTGCCCGAGGCCATGGCCACCGACCCCTATGACTACTCATCTCCCGCCGCGGCCGACGTGCGTCCGCAGATGCAGTTCGAGGACGAGTCCTGGGACGACGTGCCGCAGCGGCCGGTGCCCTGGTACCGCAATCCGGCGGTGCCGCTCGCGGGCGGTGTCCTCGTGGTGCTGGCCGCTCTGGTGGCCGCGGTGGTGTGGGTGATGTCCGGCGATGAGTCCGCGCCCGAGCCCGCATCGACCACCACGCCGCCGACGGCCACCCCGCCACCCGCGACGACGACCACCGCCGAACCGCCCCCGCCGGCGACGCAGGCGCCGCAGACGGTCTACCAGCCGCCTCCGCCGGTGACCCGGACGGTCACCGAGGCGCCCCAGTCGCCCGAGCCGCCCCCTCCGTCGTCGGAACCGCCGCCGCCGACGTCGGAACCACCGCCGCCGACGACCGAGCCGCCGCCCGCCACGACGGAACCGCCGCCGACCACCCAGCCGCCGCCGTGGAGCCCGACCGCGCCGTATCCGACCATCCCTGGTCTTCCGTGGGTGCCGGCCCCGCAGCTGCCCGGTCAACCGGCTCCGTAGCGCCGATCCGCGCCCTACGCTTGCGCAATGACGCAGACGGACGGCTTGTTGTTCAACCCGCACACCTACGATCCGCAACAGTTCGACACCGAAACCCGCAGGCTGCTGCGCGCCACGATCGACTTCTTCGAGGGCCTCGGCAAGAAACGCATCCTCGACGACGACCTGTCCGCCCACTGGCCCGCGGATTTCATCGAATTCGTTAGGCGCGAACGACTGTTCGCGACCTTCCTGACGCCGTCGGAGTTCGCCGACGGTGATCCGAACAAGCGGTGGGACGCCGCCCGCAACGCCGCGCTGTCGGAGATCCTCGGCTTCTACGGGCTGACGTACTGGTACACCGAACAGGTCACCATCCTCGGCCTCGGGCCGATCTGGCAGAGCGAGAACAAGGACGCCAAGCTGCAGGCCGCCGACGACCTCGAAGCGGGCGAGGTGATGGCCTTCGGACTGTCCGAGCGAGCCCACGGCGCCGACGTTTACAACACCGACATGGTGCTCACACCCGCAAGCGAGGAGGACCGCGCCAACGGAATTCTGTACCGCGCCACCGGAGAGAAGTACTACATCGGCAACGGCAACGTCGCCAGCATGGTGTCGGTGTTCGGCCGTCGCGGTGACATCGATGGCCAGGACTCGTACGTGTTCTTCGCCGTCGACAGCCGCCACGAGGACTACCACCTGATCGACAACGTCGTGCACATGCAGATCTATGTGAGCACATTCCGGCTCGAGAACTACCCGGTACGCGAACAGGACATCCTGCACACGGGCGTGGAAGCCTTTGCCGCCGCGCTCAATACGGTCAACGTCGGCAAGTTCAACCTGTGCACCTGTTCGATCGGGATGACCGAGCACGCGTTCTACGAGGCGATCACCCACGCGCAGAACCGCATTCTCTACGGCAACCCCGTCACCGACTTCTCGCACGTGCGAGCGAATTTCGTCGATGCATACTCCCGGTTGGTCGCGATGAAGCTGTTCAGCGGGCGCGCCGTCGACTACTTCCGCAGCGCCAGCCTCGACGATCGGCGCTATCTGCTGTTCAACCCGATGACCAAGGCCAAGGTGACCATGGAGGGCGAGACCGTGCTGCGCGCGCTGCACGACGTCATCGCCGCCAAGGGTTATGAGAAGAACACGATGTTCCGCGAGGTCGCCCAGCTCATCGGGACGCTGCCCCGCCTCGAGGGCACCGTGCACGTCAACGTCGGGCTGGTGCTGAAGTTCATGCCGAACTACATGCTCAACCCCGCGCAGTATCCGGAGATCCCCACTCGCGACGACGCCGCCGACGACACATTCTTCTGGAACCAGGGACCGACCCGCGGCGCGGGCAACGTGCAGTTCGCCGACTGGACGCCGGTCTACGAGCGAGCCCTCGACATCCCGAACGTCGCGGTGTTCTACGACCAGGCGAAGGCGTTTCGCGACCTGCTGCTGACCGCGGCGCCAGATGCCGACCAGCAGAAGGACCTCGACTTCCTGCTCAACGTCGGCCACCTGTTCTCGCTGATCGTCTACGGTCAGCTCATCCTCGAGCAGGCCGCGCTGACCGACCTCGACCGCGATCTGATCGACCAGATCTTCGACTTCCAGATCCGCGACTTCAACATGTATGCCGTTGCACTGCACGGTAAGCCGACCGCGACGCCCGATCAGCAGTCGTGGGCGCTCGGTGCGATCCGCGCGCCCCAGCACGACGCCGCGCGGTTCGACCGGGTGTGGGAGCGGGTGAGGGCATACGACGGTGCATACGAGATGAACCCCTGATGGCAAGATCTCAGCAGTAGGTGTAAAAATTGCCACTCGCTGTTAGGGTGGCGCCATGCACACGGTCGCCGTCGTCGCGCTGCCCGACACCATCGCGTTCGACTTGGGCACGGCGGTCGAGGTGTTCGGCCGCGTCCGGTTGGCGTCCGGGGAGCCGGGCTACCGCGTCATCGTGTGCGGGACGGCCCCGGTCGTCACCGCGGGTCCGCTCGCCATCGCGAGCGACCACGGCATCGGGGACCTCCGGCGCGCCGACACCATCGTGGTGCCCGGCCGCGACGACCTGGACACCCCGCCGTGCGACGCGCTCGTCGACGCGCTGAGATCCGCGCACCGCAGGGGAGCGCGGATCGCCTCGATCTGCACGGGGGCGTTCACGCTCGCGGAGGCCGGGCTGTTGGACGGCAGGCGCGCCACCACGCACTGGGTGGCCGCTGACCTGTTCCGCGCGCGGTACCCCGGGGTGGACCTCGATCCCGACGTCCTCTACGTCGACGAGGGCGACATCCTGACGTCGGCGGGCGCATCGGCCGGGCTCGACCTGTGCCTGCACATGGTGGCACTCGACCACGGCAGCTCGGTGGCCGCGGACGCGGCCCGCATGGCGGTCGCCCCGCTGCACCGCAGCGGCGGTCAGGCCCAGTTCATCGTCCGAAACCGCCCGGTGCTCAACAGCATTGCCGAGCAGACCACACTCGACGATCTGCTGGCGTGGATCGAACACAACGCGCACCGCGACCTCACGCTGCACGACCTCGCCGCGCACGCGGCGCTCAGCGTGCGCACACTCAACCGGCGCTTTCAGGCCGAGACGGGGCAGACGCCGATGCAGTGGCTGACCGGCGTGCGCATCCGGCACGCGCAGCAGCTGTTGGAGAGCACCGGCCACGGGGTCGAACGGATCGGGCGTGAGGTGGGCTTCACCTCGGCGGCGAACTTCCGCGAGCAGTTTCGGCGACTGACCGGCGTGTCGCCGCAGAGCTACCGCAACACATTTCGCGATCGCATCGCGAGCTGACGGCTCAGGGCGTCCTCGGCCGCTTGGTCAACACCAGGTGCGCCATCGGGATCTGGGTCTGCTCGGGAGCCGCGGCCAACCGAGCCGCGAGACCGGTCTCGAGGCGATCGAAGAACTGACCCGACCGCGGATCGGCGGCACCACCCTCGAGTGCGGTCGCCAGCACGGGGAACACCGACGCCCTGGCGAACGACGCCCATTGCGCACCGAAAGCCGTTGCGTTGCCGTCGAGCTGGTACTGCTGCCAGAAACGGTCCTCGGCGTTGAAGATCTCGAGGTGCTCGATCTCGAGCTGTTCGAAGCGGCCCTTCGGTGCGAACGGCGCCAGGAAATCCTGTTCCCGCCTGCCGACGATCGGGATGCCCATCCGGCGCACCTCATCGGCCGTCAGCAACCCCTGCGCGGCCAACTCGCCGATCGCGTCGGCGAGCGCGTTGAGCACCGATCGGTAACCCATGTCCCCGTTCTCGTCGACCGCGGTCGTCATCACGACCAGACGCCCGCCGCGACGCAGTTCACGGCCGCGGAACGCGATGAACTCGTGCCAGTCGGTGGCGGCCTGCCGGGCGTACGCGGCGCGCACGCTCTCGTCGCGGCTGTACGCCACGTGCACATGGTCGGGGATCGGCGCGGGGACACGGCTGAGCCAATGGATCGCCCACGAACTCCACCCCAGGTTCACGCTGCTCGACGGCATGATCTGCGAGTAGAAGGACCGGCCGATCGCCGAGGCGAAAGCCGCGGAATCCTTGCTCAAATAGGTGTCCGGATCCTCGGCGAGCGTGCGGAACAGCGCGGTGAAGTCGTTCTCCGGCACATCGGTGTGCACGACGAGGGTGGGCTGGTCGGTGCGGGTCCGCTTGCGCAGCACCGCGATTGCGGCGCAGATCGGCAGGAGCGAGTTGTGACCGGTCGACGCGCCGTAGTCGGCGATGACGAACGGTTGCGGCAGCCGCGGGACCGGTACGGCCGCGGCCGCCTCCTCGAAGAGCTTGATCGCGCCCTGCAGGCCGGCGGCCTGTAGACGCGAACCGGCCGTGTACGACCCGCTCTCCATCGGCTCGGGCCGCACGACGATGCTGGATTCGGGCATCGCGACCTCCGTGACGTGCGGACAACAGATTCGGTCCACTCCGACGGTAGTCCCCGTTGGCCGCCGACGCCGACGGAGGTCGACCTATCCGCCGCAACAGCACGCCACGCGCACTCGGGCATGCCAAACTCTGCCCATGAGCGGAAGGACCGGCCCGCGCGTCGCCGTCGTCGTCTCCGTGTTGACGCTCGTGATCTCCGTCGCCGGTTTCATCGTCACCCTGGTGCTCAACGCGTTCGTCCTCGACGATTTCGACGCCTACGGCGAGGTCCCGATCCCGGGCGCCGAGAGCATCGAGTTGCCCGCGGGTGAGGTGACGGTCAGTTTCCGCACCCTGACCACCGGCCAGCCGACGAGTGGGTTCCCGATCCCGGCGATCAGCGTCAACATCGACGCACCCGACGGGGTCGCCGATCCGCCGGTGACCGAAAGTATCGGTGGGACAACCACCGTGAACAGCGACACACACGTGCGGATCTGGGTTGCGCAGATCGCCGAGCCAGGCACGTATCGTGTCTCGACCGACGGCAGCGTCAACGGATACATCAACCCGCGGCTGGCCTTCGGGCACGGCAGCACGTACGGCTGGCTGGCGTGGGCTTGCGGCGGGTTGGCCGCGCTCGGCCTGCTCGGGCTCATCGTGGCGCTGTTCTGGTCGGCACGGGCGGCCAAGGCCGCGCGGCCACTGGCGCCGGAGGAGGTCGTCGACGTGGACGGGCCACCGAGGCTTCACGCGGTGTCACGCCCCGCGTCGGCCTACCAGCCGGATGAGTCGGGCGTGCGGCTCGAGCAGCTCAAGCAGCTGGCCGCCCTTCGGGATTCGGGGGCGTTGAGCGAGGCCGAGTTCGAGGCGGAGAAGCGCCGAATCCTGAAGTGGGGCACGGGTTCGCGCGGGAACTAGCTAGTGCCCGCGGGCCACCCACTCGTCGTAGTTGACGAGCTCGTCACCGATGGTGGTCGAATCGCCGTGACCGGTGTAGACGACGGTCTCGCTGGGTAGCTTCCCCAACCTGCCCGAGATCGACTCGAGGATGGTGGGGAAGTCGGAGAACGACCGCCCCGTCGCGCCGGGACCGCCCTGGAACAGGGTGTCGCCGGAGAACACCGCGTTCAGCTCGGGCGCGTGCCAACACACCGAACCCGGCGAGTGACCCGGGGTGTGCAGGGCGCGCAGCTCGGTGCCCGCCACCCGCAGGGTGTCGCCGTCGGCGACGGTGCGGAAGTCGCTGTCCGGGTGTGTCATTCGCCACAGCACGTCATCGGCCGGGTGCATCAGCACCGGGGCGTCGAGCGCTTGGCCCAGCTCGGGCGCGACCGTCACATGGTCGTTGTGCCCGTGCGTGCAGACGACCGCCACCACGTGCCTGCCGCCGACGGCGTTGACGATCGGCCCCGCATCGTGTGCGGCGTCGAAGACGATCACCTCGGAGTCGTCGCCTACGATCCAGATGTTGTTGTCGACTTCCCAACTGCCGCCGTCGAGTTCGAATGTGCCGTGCGTGACCACCCGGCCGATCGGTCCGCCGTTCATTTCAACACCACCACCGATCGGAGCACCGGGTCTGTTTCGGAGCCGCCGTGCATTTTGTGGAACGCCTCCTCGACGTCGTCGATACCGATGCGTTCGGTGACGAACTTGTCCAGCGGCAGCCGACCCTGCAGGTAGAGGCTGATCAGGGTGGGGAAGTCGCGTTCCGGCAGGCAGTCGCCGTACCACGACGACTTCAGCGAACCGCCGCGGGAGAAGAAGTCGATCAGCGGCATCTCCAGCGTCATGTCCGGTGTCGGAACACCCACCAGCACAACGGTTCCGGCCAGGTCTCTGGCGTAGAACGCCTGTTTCCAGGTCTCGGGTCTGCCGACGGCGTCGATGACCACGTCGGCGCCGAACCCGTCGGTGAGATCCTGGATCGTCTCCACCGGGTCGAGTTCGCGGGCGTTGATGGTGTGGGTCGCGCCGAAGTCGCGCGCCCAGTCCAGCTTCCTGTCGTCGGTGTCGACGGCGATGATGCGCTTGGCGCCGACCAGTCGCGCACCCGCGATGGCCGCGTCGCCGACGCCGCCGCAGCCGATCACCGCGACCGTGTCATCGCGGCCGACGGCGCCGGTGTTGACCGCCGCGCCCAGTCCCGCCATCACGCCGCAGCCCAGCAGGCCGGCGACGGCCGGGTCGGCGGCGGGATCGACCTTGGTGCACTGGCCTTCGTGCACGAGCGTCTTGTCGGCGAACGCGCCGATGCCCAGGGCCGGGGTCAGCTCCGTGCCGTCGGTCAGCGTCATCTTCTGCGCGGCGTTGTGGGTGTTGAAACACAGGTGCGGACGACCGCGTTTGCAGGCCCGACACTGGCCGCAGACCGCGCGCCAGTTCAGGATCACGAAGTCGCCGGGCTCGACGTTGGTGACCCCGACGCCGATGGACTCGACGGTGCCCGCGGCCTCATGGCCCAGCAGGAACGGGAACTCGTCGTTGATACCGCCCTCGCGGTAGGTCAGGTCGGTGTGGCAGACCCCGCAGGCGATGATGTCGACCACCACCTCACCCGGACCGGGGTCGGGGATCACGACGTCCACGACCTCGACTGGCTCACCCTTCTTGCGTGAGATCACTCCGCGCACCGTTTGACTCATGCGTACAACCTAACGGCTGAGGGGGAACACTCGTCATATGACCGATTCGCTTCCCGCGCTGTTCCTCTCCCACGGAGCGCCGCCGCTCGTCGACGACGAGTTGTGGGTGAGCCAGTTGGCGGCGTGGGCGGTAGAGCTGCCGCGGCCGGCGGCGATCCTCGTGGTGTCGGCCCACTGGGAGTCCGCGCCGCTCACAATCGGGTCGACGTCGGCGCGGACCCCGCTGACCTACGACTTCTGGGGTTTCCCGGACCGCTACTACCAGACCACCTATGACGCGCCGGGCGCCGTCGACCTGGCCGCGGCCGTCGAGGCGTTGTTGTCCGACCAGCCGGTGCGCCACGATCCCGACCGCAGGCTCGACCACGGCGCGTACGTTCCGCTGACCGTGATGTATCCCGACGCCGACATCCCGGTGCTGCAGATCTCGATGCCGACGCTCGATCCCCAGGCACTGCTGACACTGGGCTCGCGGCTGCGGCCGCTGCGCGACGAGGGCGTGCTGATCATCGGATCCGGCTTCACCACACACGGTCTGCCGTTCCTCGACGACCCGTCGCCGGCCGCGGAGCCACCGGACTGGTCGACGGAGTTCGACCGGTGGGCCGCCGAGGCGTTCGCCGCGGGCGACGTCGACGCGCTGATCGACTTCCGTCACCGCGCGCCGGGCATGCCGTACGCGCATCCGACGATCGAGCACTGGTCGCCGCTGTTCGTCGCGCTCGGCGCGTCGCGCGACCCCGGTCAGCGGGCGCGACAGGTGATAGACGGCTACTGGATGGGGCTGGCCAAGAGATCGGTCGAACTGATTTGACGGTTGAACCGCCCGGCGTCGGAGTCCGTTGTGCAATGGGAGTGTCAGCACGCCGGAAGGACACCGCGATGACGGATATCGACCACAGACCAGCCTCCGACACCACCGATGAGTTCGCCGCGCGGATGGTGGCCGCCATCGACAACGCCAGCCTGGCGCTGTTGATGTCGATCGGCCATCAGACCGGATTGTGGGACACCATGGCCGCGTCGGCGCCGGGCAACAGCGCACAGATCGCCGCGGCCGCAGGGTTGAACGAACGCTACGTGCGGGAGTGGCTCGGCGGCGTCGTCACCGCCGGGGTGGTCGACTACGACCCGGCGGCGGGCACGTACTCGCTGCCGCAGCACCGCGCGGCGGTGTTGACCCGCGCCGCCGGACCGGACAACCTCGCGCGGGTGGCGCAGTTCATCCCGCTGCTCGCCGAGGTCGAGCAGAAGATCATCGGCTGCTTCCGCAACGGCGGTGGGTTGTCGTACAGCGAGTATCCGCGGTTCCACACCCTGATGGCCGAGGAGAGCGGTGAGGTGTTCGACGCCGCGCTCGTCGACGTCATCCTGCCGATGGCCGACGGACTGCCGGAACGGCTGCGCGAGGGCGCCGACGTCGCCGACATCGGCTGCGGCAGCGGGCACGCGATCAACCTGATGGCGCAGGCGTTCCCGGCGAGCCGGTTCACCGGCATCGATTTCAGCGACGAGGGCCTGGCCGCGGGTCGTGCGGAGGCGGCCCGCCTCGGACTGACCAACGCCGACTTCGTCGCCGCTGACGTCGCCGAACTGGACATGGCCGAAAGTTACGATGTGATAACGGTTTTCGACGCCATCCACGACCAGGCCGCACCGGCGGCGGTGTTGGCGAACATCTACCGGGCGCTGCGGCCGGGTGGAACCTTCCTCATGGTCGACGTCAAGGCGTCGAGCCGACTGGAAGACAACGTCGGTGTGCCCCTGGCCACGTACCTCTACACGGTGTCGACGATGCACTGCATGACGGTGTCGCTCGGGCTGGACGGCGCGGGGCTGGGAACATGCTGGGGTCATCAACTCGCCGCGTCGATGCTCGCCGAGGCCGGCTTCGACCACGTCGAGGTGCGCGAGATCGAGTCGGATCCGATCAACAGCTACTACATCGCGCGCAAGTAGGCTCGGCGCGATGAGCGCCCTGGATGCCATGACCGACTGGCCGGTCGACAACGCGGCCGCGGCGGTCATCGGCCCCTCCGGGGTGCTGGCCGAGCACGGCGACCAACGGCGCCGCTTTCCGCTGGCATCGGTTACCAAGCCGCTGGCCGCGCGAGCCCTGCACGTCGGCGTCGAGGAGGGCGCCGTCGAACTCGACACCGAGGCGGGCCCGCCCGGGTCGACGGTGCGTCACCTGCTCGCGCACGCGTCCGGATACTCGATGCGCTCGGCGGAGACGATGGCCGAACCCGGGACCCGCCGCGTGTACTCGAACTACGGGTTCGGCGTGCTCGCCGAGACGCTCGAGAAGGCGACCGACATCGCGTTCGACCGGTACCTGACCGAAGCGGTGTTCGAACCGCTGGGCATGACCGACAGCGCGCTCGACGGCGGTGCGGCCGCCGCGGGATACGGCGCGACTTCCACGGTGGCCGATTTGGCGGCCTTCGCCGGGGACCTACTGCAGCCGGCCACGGTGTCCGAGCAGCTGCATGCCGAGGCGATATCGGTGCAGTTTCCCGGTCTGGACGGGGTGCTGCCCGGATTCGGCGTGCAGCGGCCCAACGACTGGGGGCTGGGTTTCGAGATCCGCGACGGCAAGTCCCCGCACTGGACGGGCGAGGCGAACTCCGAGCGCACATTCGGGCATTTCGGCCAGTCAGGGACGTTTTTGTGGGTCGATCCGGGCGCTGATCTGGCGCTCGTCGTGCTCACCGACCGCGATTTCGGCGACTGGGCGTACGAGCGGTGGCGGGCTTTGTCTGACGAAGTCCTGAGAGAATTTGCCGCAGACTAGCGCAACAGGCGCCTCACAAGGCACAATAGACACGCACGACACATATTTTGCTGCGGAAGTTTCGGATCCAAGAGGCCGCTTGGGGAAGACGTCCCTCGTGGAGCCGAAGGAGTGGCAAATGCGTGCGTCGAACCAGTTCGCCGAAGCGACGACGGGCGTGGTCTACATCCACGCGTCACCCGCTGCGGTGTGCCCGCATGTCGAGTGGGCGTTGTCGTCGACCCTTCAGGCGAGGGCGAACCTGAAGTGGACGCCGCAGCCGGCCATGCCCGGACAACTCCGCGCCGTCACCAACTGGGTCGGTCCCGTCGGGACCGGCGCCGCGCTGGCGAGCGCGCTGCGCTCGTGGTCGGTGCTGCGGTTCGAGGTCACCGAGGATCCCAGTCCCGGCGTCGACGGTCACCGCTGGTGCCACACGCCTCAGCTCGGCCTGTGGAGCGGATCGATGAGCGCCAACGGCGACGTGATCGTCGGCGAGATGCGGCTGCGCGCGCTGATGGCGTCCGGTGCCGACACGCTCGCCGCCGAGCTGGATTCGGTGCTGGGCACCGCGTGGGACGAGGCGTTGGAGCCGTACCGCGACGGCGGTGCGGGCGCGGAGGTCAGCTGGCTGAGCCGCGGAGTCGGGTAGCCGACGACATTCAGCCGGGAGTCGGGTAACTCTCTCCCGCGAACAGACGCAAACCTGCCCAGTTTCGGCGAAATTTGGGCAGTTATGCGTCTGCTCGCGGTAGGAGGTGCTCGCGGTAGAAGGTCGGCGCTACAACTGAGGCGTGAGGATCCGCAGCGCGCCCGGGACGGCCGACACCTCGACCGGTAGCGGGCACATGTACTCGCCGTCGGCGTAGGCGTTGATGCCGGGCGAGTCGACGGTGATGGTCTTCGCGCGGGCGGTGCGGACCTCGTCGAGGTCGACGTGGGTGCCCTTGAACACGGTGGGAAACAACCGGATCAGCCGGGTGCGCGACGCCGACGCCACCATCGTCGCGTCGAGCAGACCGTCGGTCGGGTCGGCTCCCGGACAGATCCGCATACCGCCGCCGTAGCTGCGAGTGTTGCCGAATGCCGCCAGCGTCAGCTCGGTCGTCATCTCCGCGCCGTCGAACGAGAGCCGAAACGGCAAGAGCCGCAACTGCGACAGCTCGGCGACCATCGCGAGGTTGTACCGCATTCGGCCGTGCGGCCACCGCATCCGGTTGGTCCGGTCGGTCACCAGCGAGTCGAAGCCGGCGGCCATCACGGTGCCGAACCACTTCTGCGTGCCGTCCGCGCTCCGGATGTGGCCGAGGTCGATGGTCCGGGCGCCCTGAACCAGTCCGTCGACCACCACGTCGGCGGCGGCCTCGGGATCGCGTGTCGGGATCTTGAACTCGCGCGCGTGGTCGTTGCCCGTGCCGGCGGGGATGATGCCCAGCGGTATGTCGGACTGCGCAAGCACTTGCAGCGCAAGGGAGATGATGCCGTCACCGCCGACGACGACCAGCGCGTCCATCCCGCGTTCGAGCGCACCCTCGACGAGGGTGCGGGCATGCGCCGCGTCGGTGCCCGCGATCGCGACGACGTCCACGCCGCGCCGATGGAACTGGGCGACAGCGCGTTCGGCCGCATGGGGAGCGCTGCCGTGCCCCGAGGCGGGGTTGGTCAGCATCGTGATGCGGCCGCCGACCGTCATGGGATCAGCTTGCCGGGGTTGAGGATTCCCGCGGGGTCGAGCGTGTCTTTGACGGCGCGCAGGATCGCGACGCCGAGGTCGCCGATCTCGTCGCGCATCCACGGCCGGTGGTCGGCGCCGACGGCGTGGTGGTGGGTGATGGTGGCGCCGGTGCGGATGATGGCGTCGGACGCCGCGGCTTTCGCCTTGCGCCACTGTTCGATCGGATTGCCCCGCTGCCCGGCCACGACCGTGAAGTACAACGACGCGCCGGTGGGATACACATGCGAAATGTGGCACAGCACAAGCGACGGTGTGCCGGTTTCGGTCAGCGCGTTGGTCAGCGCCTCGGTGACGGCCGCCTTGAGCGCCGGAACGTTGGACCAGTTCGTGGCCGTCTCCAACGTCTCGCACAGCGCTCCCGCCGACAGCAGCGAGTCGCGCAGATACGGCGCGCCGAACCGGCCGTGCTCCCATGCGCGAGCGGGTTCCTCGCCGAGCGAGGTGCCGCCCGCGGCCTCCAAAACCGCCCGGGTTTCCGAGTGCCGACTGGCGACGTGCGCTTCGGTGCCCTCGAACACCGTGATCGCCAGGCACCCGCCGGTGATCTGCTGCTCGCCGATGCTCTCGGTGGTCGCGAGGTTCACCCCGGTCTCGGCCTCGTCGGACAGCCGGATCACGGTCGGGCCGGTGCCGGTCTGAACGACGGCGCGCAACGCGTCGGCGCCGGTGGCGAAGTCGGGGAACGACCACGCCTCGTAGCGGGTGGCCGTGGGGACCGGGTGCACCCGCACCCGCACGCGGGTGATGACGCCCAGTACGCCCTCCGAGCCGATCAGCAGCTGCCGCAGATCCGGTCCCGCCGCCGACTCGGGGGCGCGGCCGAGGTCCAGCAGGCCGACCGGCGTCACGACCCGCAGGCCGCGCACCATGTCGTTGAACCGGCCGTAGCCTGCGGAGTCCTGGCCCGACGACCGCGTCGCAGCGAAGCCGCCGATGGTGGCGAACTGGAAGCTCTGCGGGAAATGGCCGAGCGAGAAGCCGCGCGCGCCGAGCAGGCGTTCGGCGTCGGGCCCGGACAGTCCCGCGCCGAGTTCGGCTTCGCCGGAGACCTCGTCGAGAAAGTGCAGTTCGTCGAGGCGACGCAGGTCCAGCGAGATCACCGCGCGGAAGTCGCCGCGGAGCGGGTCGAGTCCGCCGACGACGCTGGTGCCGCCGCCGAACGGCACGACCGCGATGCGGTGCTCGCTGCACAAACGCAGGATCGCGTCGATCTCGTCCTCGCTGCCTGGCAGCACCACCGCATCCGGTGCGTCCTGTTCACCGGGGTCGCGGCGGCGCAGCAGGTCGAGGGTGGACTTTCCGCCGGCCCGCAGCAGCCGGCCCTGCTCGTCGGTGCGGCAGTGGTCCGGCCCGACGATGCCGGCCAGCGCGTCGCGGTCCGCGTCGGACAGCGCCGACGGCCGCAACCGCACCTGCTCGGCCTGGAGCTCTTCTCCGGCCGACGCCTCGACCCCGAGCGCCTGTTCGAGCAGCGTCCGGATGTCGTCGGACAGCGGTTTCGCCTCGGCCGGATCGCCCCAGGCGTTCCACTTCATCGGGGGCAGGAGGGCGGTCTGCTGAGCATCGGGACGCGTCATGCGTTACAGTATTACATATGTCGTCAATCCGTAACTCTGAGTCGTCCGTCGAGGACCGAGTCCTCGAGGCGGCGGCGGCGTGCGTGCTGGCCGTCGGCGTCAAACGGGTGACGCTGACCGAGATCGCTCGGCGGGCACGGATGAGCCGACCGACGATCTACCGCCGGTGGTCAGACACCAACGGTGTGCTCGCGGCGCTGATGACGTCCCGTATCGCCGGCGTGCTCGATGCGATCCCGGACGCCGGGGTCGACCGCGCGGCGTTGGTCGAGCGCGTGGTCGCGGTGGCCGAACACCTGCGCAACGACGAGGTCGTCATGTCGGTGCTGCATGACGCGCCCGAGTTCGCGATGGTCTACATCGCCGACCGGTTGGGCACGAGCCAGATGATCCTCGTCGACGCGCTCGCCCATGCGATCAAATCCGCTCAGGACGACGGCAGCGTGCGGGCCGGCGATCCGCAGCAGATGGGCGCCATGTGCCTGCTCATCACGCAGTCGACGATCCAGTCGGCGCAGATGGTCGAGAAGTTTCTGGACCGCGACGCGCTCAACGCCGAACTGGCGCGGGCCCTCAACGGATACCTGGCGCCGTGACCGGCTCGACGGCACTGAACGCAGCGCGCCGCGCCACCGAACTCGCGGCGCTGGCCGAAGGCGAGCAGGTCGACGTCATCGTCATCGGCGGCGGCATCACCGGCACGGGTATCGCGCTGGACGCCGCGACCCGCGGCCTGCGCGTCGTGCTCGTCGAGAAGCACGACCTGGCGTTCGGCACCAGCCGGTGGAGCTCCAAGCTCGTGCACGGCGGGCTGCGGTATCTGGCGACGGGCAACGTCGGCATCGCCCGGCGCAGCGCCGTCGAACGCGGAATCCTGATGACCCGCAACGCACCTCATCTGGCCAAGGCCATGCAGCAGCTGGTCCCGCTGCTCCCGTCGATGAACTCCGCGTCGCGGGCACTGGTGCGCTTCGGCTTCGCCGCCGGGGACGGGCTGCGCAAGCTCGCGGGCACGCCGGCGTCGGTGCTGCCCCGCTCGCGGCGTATCGACGCACGGCAGGCCATCGAGTTGGCGCCCACCGTGCGGCGCGACGGTCTCGACGGTGCGTTCCTGGCCTATGACGGGCAGTTGATCGACGACGCCCGCCTGGTCACCGCGGTGGCGCGGACGGCCGCCCAGCACGGCGCCCGGGTGCTGACGCGGGTGGCGGCGTCCCAGGCCACCGGGACCTCGGTGCGGCTGACCGATCAGCTGACGGGCGAGTCCTTCGATGTCAGCGCGCGCGCGGTGATCAACGCCTCCGGAGTGTGGGCGGGGGAGGTGGACCCGTCGATCAAGCTGCGGCCCAGCCGCGGAACGCATCTGGTGTTCGACGCGGCGGCATTCGGCAATCCGGTTGCGGCGCTGACCATTCCGATTCCCGGCGAGATCAATCGTTTCGTGTTCGCGATGCCCGAACAGCTGGGCCGGGTCTACCTCGGCCTGACCGACGAGGACGCACCCGGTGCGATCCCCGACGTGCCGGAACCCACGGACGACGAGGTCACGTTCCTTCTGGACACGGTGAACACCGCACTGGACGTCGCTCTGGGCCCGTCGGATGTCATCGGCGCCTACGCGGGTCTGCGCCCGCTGATCGACACCGGCGCGGGCCGCACGGCCGACGTATCCCGCGAACACGCGGTGGTCGAATCGCCCTCCGGGGTCATCAGCGTCATCGGCGGCAAGCTGACCGAGTACCGCTTCATGGCCGAGGACGTGCTCGACCGCGCGATCGAATTGCGTGGGCTGAGCGCGACGCACTGCCGCACCCGCAACCTGCCGCTGGTGGGTGCGCCGTCGAATCCCGTTGCCACGCTGCGGCATCCGACGGAGATGCCCGGGTCGCTGGTGGCCCGATTCGGCGCCGAGGCGCCGAACGTGATCGCCGCCGCCGGTTGTGAGCGGCCGACCGAACCGGTCGCCGACGGAATCGACGTCATCCGTGCGGAGTTCGAGCACGCCGTCAGCCACGAGGGCGCGTTGACCGTCGACGACATCGTGGACCGTCGCACCCGCATCGGGCTGGTGAAGGCCGACCGCGAGCGGGTGGTGGCGACGGCCGAGGAGATGCTCGCGGCCGTCTGACCTACCGGCTTACAGCGGGATGTTCTTGTGCCGGCCGCGGCGTGCCGGTGCCTCCGCCAGCGCCTGGGTCAGCTTGCTGCGGGTGTGCGCGGGGTCGATCTTCTCGTCGACGACGCCGATCTCGATCGCGGAATCGACTCCGCCAGCGATCTTCTCGTGATCGACGGCGAGCTCCTCGTGCAGCGCCTCGCGCTCGGCGGGATCCTCGACGGCGGCCAGCTTCTTCTTGTGCAGGATGCCGACCGCGGCCTTGGCGCCCATGACCGCCACCTCGGCGTCCGGCCACGCGTAGACCTTCGTCGCGCCCAGCGAGCGGGAGTTCATCGCGATGTAGGCGCCGCCGTAGATCTTGCGGGTCACCAGCGTGACGCGCGGAACCGAGCACTCACCGAACGCGTGCAGCAGCTTGGCCCCGCGGCGGACGACGCCGCCCCACTCCTGGTCCACGCCGGGCAGGTAGCCGGGGACGTCGACGACGTTGATGATCGGAATGCCGAACGCGTCGCACAGGCGCACGAATCGCGCTGCCTTCTCGGCGCTTTCGGAGTTCAGGCAGCCGCCGAGGCGCAGCGGGTTGTTCGCGATCACGCCGACCGAGCGGCCCGACAGCCGGCCCAGGCCGATGACGATCGACGGCGCCCACTTGGCCTGGAACTCCTCGAACGGCACACCCTCATCAAGCAGCGCCTCGACCAGCGGGTGCACGTCGTAGGCGCGCCGCGCCGACGCCGGAAGCAGCGCGTGCAGGTCGGTGTCGCCCGCCTCGGCCTTGGCCCGGTCGAAATGGCCCTGCTGGCAGAACAATCCGACCAGCCGGCGGCCGCGCTCGTAGGCGTCGAGCTCGTCGTCGGCGACGATGTGGCACACACCGGACTTCTTGTGGTGGGTGTCGGGGCCGCCGAGCGACGCCATGTCGACGTCCTCGCCGGTGACGCTGCGCACCACGTCGGGCCCGGTCACGAAGACCCGGCTCTCGGGCGCCATCACGATCACGTCGGTGAGGGCGGGCCCGTAGGCCGCACCGCCGGCGGCGAAGCCGACGACCACCGAGATCTGGGGGACGTAGCCCGACGCGCGGATCATCGCCTCGAAGACCAGGCCGACCGCGTGCAGTGCCTTGACGCCCTCGGCGAGCCGGGCACCACCCGAGTGCCAGATGCCCACGATCGGGCTCTGCTCCTCGATGGCCTGGTCGTATGCGTTGACGATATGGGCACACCCCTCGACGCCCATGGCGCCACCCATGACGGTGCCGTCGGTGCAGAACGCGATGGTGCGCACTCCGTTGACGGTTCCGGCGGCGGCGAGGACGCCCGAACGGTCACGCTCGTGCAGCAACTCGACACTGCCGTCGTCGAAGAACGTGCTCAAACGCAGCAGCGGATCTCGAGGGTCGAGCGATTCACCGATTGTCTCGGGCGCCATGGTCGTCATTCAATTCCTCCTGTAGCGCTGGATTCCGGGGAGTGTCAGTACTTCCCGAAAGCGAGCGCAACGTTGTGCCCACCGAATCCGAACGAATTGTTGATCGCGTACTGGTAGTTACCCGACCGCGGTTCACCGGCGACCACGTCCAGATCGATCTCCGGATCGAGGTTGCGCAGGTTCAGCGTCGGCGGAATGATGCCCTCGCGCAACGCCATAACGGTCAGGATGGACTCCACGGCACCGACCGCGCCGACCGAGTGGCCGAGCGCCGCCTTCGGTGCGTAGACCGCCGGCTTGTGGCCGCCCATCGCATTGTTGATCGCCTTACCCTCGGCCACGTCGCCCACGCTGGTGCCGGTGGCGTGCGCGTTGACGTGGTCGATGTCTGTGGGCTGCAGTCCGGCGAGCTGGATCGCACGCGTCATCGCGTGACCGGCCTGCTCGCCGTTCGGATCCGGCGCCACGATGTGGTAGCCGTCCGAGGTGATGCTGGCCCCCATGATCCGAGCCAGGATGGTGGCGCCGCGGGCCTTGGCGTGCTCTTCGGTCTCGATGACCATCAGCGCACCGCCCTCGCCGAACACAAACCCGTTACGGTCCTTGTCGAACGGCCGGCAAGCGCCGGCCGGGTCATCGTTGGTGGTGGACAACACGATTCGCATCTGAGCGAACCCGGCGATCGGGACCGCCTCGATCTTCGTCTCCACCCCACCGCAGATCGCGATGTCGGCCTCGCCGAGCACGATGTTGCGCCAGGCGTGCGCGATGCCCTCCGAACCCGATGCGCAAGCCGACACCGGAGTGACCACCCCGGCGCGGGCCTGGCGTTCCAATCCCACCGCGGCGGCGGCGGCATTGGGCATGTACATCTGAACGGCCAGCGGCGAAACCGCTTTCAGGCCCTTGGAGCGCATGTTGTCATAGCTGAACACCAGCTCCTCGGTGGAGCCCATGCCGGTGCCGATCGACACCATCAGCCGCTTGGGATCCACCTCGGGGGTCCCGGCGTTCTCCCAGACCCGCCGGCCCAGCACGGTCGACATCTTCTGCAGATACGACAGCCGACGCAGTTCCACCCGCGTCAACTCGTGGTCGAAATCCTCGAGGAGATGACCGCCGATGCGAACCGGCAGGTCATACTCCTCGACGAACGGGTCCTCGAGCTTGCGGATGCCGCTCTGGCCGTCCAGCAGCTTTTTGAAGGTGTCGTCCGCGCTGGTGGCCAGGGCGGTCGTCATGGCAATGCCCGTGACGACGACGTTGGGGAAACCGGCCCCCGTCGATAACCCTGCCATTACTGCTGAGGAGTTCCTTCCGCTCAGTAACGCCCGAAGGCCAGGGCGACATTGTGTCCGCCGAAGCCGAACGAGTTGTTGATGGCGTACTGGTAGTCGCCATAACGAGGCTCGCCTGCAACAACATCGAGATCGATCTCAGGATCGGGCGTCTCGTAGTTCAGTGTCGGCGGGATGACGCCGTCACGCAGCGAGAGCACGGTCAGGACCGACTCCAGCGCACCGACCGCTCCGATGGAGTGGCCGAGCGCCGACTTCGGCGCGTAGACCGCAGCGTGCTCGACCCCGGCCGACCGGATGGCGTTGGCCTCGGCGACGTCGCCGATCGACGTGGCCGTGGCGTGGGCGTTGACGTGCTGGATGTCCTTGGGCTCGAGGCCCGCGGTCTCCATGGCACGCTTCATCGCCTGGCCGGCCCGAAGACCGTCGGACGCGGGAGCAACCATGTGGAAGGCGTCGGACGTGATGCCCGCACCCATCAGCCGGGCCAACGGCTTGGCGCCGCGGGCCTTGGCATGCTCCTCGGTCTCGATGATCATGAGCGCGCCGGCCTCGCCGAAGACGAAACCGTCACGGTTCTTGTCGAACGGCCGCGAGGCGCCCTCGGGGTCCTCGTTCTTGGTCGACATCGCGCGCATCATCGAGAACGCCGCGATCGGCAGCGCTTCGATTCCGCCCTCGACGCCACCGACGACCGCGATGTCGGCGTCACCCATGACGATCTGGCGCCAGCCGTGGGCGATGGCCTCCGAACCCGACGAACACGCCGAGACCGGGGTGATGACCCCGGCCCTGGCGCCCAGCTGCAGACCGATCACCGCGGCCGCACCGTTCGGCATGATCATCTGCACGGCGAGCGGCGACACCTTGCGGGGGCCGCCCTCGTTCATCGCGTCGTAGGTCTCGACGATCTTCTCGCCGCCACCCAGACCGGTGCCGACGACCACGGCGAAGCGATCCGGATCGACCTCGGGCGCGCCCGCGGTCTCCCAGAGCTGGCCACTGAGGTACTTGGCCATGCGCTGGACATACGACATCCGTCGCATGTCCAGTCGCGTCATGTGGTCATCGATCGCGTCGACGAGGTGACCACCGATGCGGACCGGAAGGTCCCACTTGGTGACGAACTCATCCTCGAGGACGCGGATGCCGCTTTCGCCGGCCAGCAGGCCCTTCCACGTGCTCTCGATGTCCGCCGCGACCGACGTGGTCGCCGTGACGGCGGTCACGACGACGTTCGGGAAACCGCCGTTAGCAGTGGAAGGTCTACTCATGCCCGATCGGCTTCGATCTGCGCGCGGATGGCCGCGGCCGCTTCGGGGTTCTCTTCCTCGAGCTTCTGGATGTAGGTGACGACGTCACCGACGGTGCGCAGACCGGCGAGGTCCTCGTCGGGGATCTTCACGCCGTACTTGTCCTCGGTCTGAACGGCGATCTCGACCATCGACAGCGAGTCGATGTCCAGGTCGTCGACGAAGCTCTTCTCCGGGGTGACCTCGGACGGCTCGATACCGGTGACCTCTTCGATGATCTCGGCGAGACCGGCGATGATTTCATCCTGACTGGCGGGCACGGTGGCTCCTTCTATTAGTGGTGTTACTTGATGGGAAATGACGATCTTTATGTGGTTGTGTCTGGCTCAGGTCCGCTATGAGAGCTCGGCGAGCCCGTCCAGGTCAGCGGGGGACTTGACGGCATGCGTCGGAACCCCCCGAAGTTCTCTTTTCGCGATCCCGGCGAGCGTCCCGGCGGGCGGGAACTCGACGATCGCGGTCACATTGAGCTTGCGCATGGTCTCGGTGCACAGATCCCAGCGCACCGGGCGCGTCATCTGCGCCACCAGCTTGCTCATGGCGTCGGAGGCCGAATCCACCTGCTGGCCGTCCGCGTTCGACAGTAGCGTCGTGTTCGGGTCGGCGCTCGTTACACCGTCGGCCGCGGCGGCGTAACCGTCGAGGGCCGAGGCCATGTAGTGCGTGTGGAAGGCACCCGCGGTGGCCAGCTTGCGCACCCGCGCCTTCTCCGGCGGATCCTCGACCAGCTTGTCCAGGGCCGCGACCGCACCGGCGGCGACGATCTGGCCTGCCGCGTTGCGGTTGGCCGGGATCAGGTCGAGCGCCTCGAGGCGGGCCAGCACGTCGGCTTCCTCCCCGCCGAGCACGGCGGCCATACCGGTCGGCTCGACCGCGCAGGCCTTGGCCATCTCGGCGCCGCGGGTGGCGGCGAGCTTGACCGCGTCGTCGGCGGAGATGACGCCGGCGATCGCGTACGCCGCGATCTCACCGACGGAGTGACCCGCGACCACGGTCTGCTTATCGGCGATCAGCGCGCGCCGGGTCAGTTCCTCATGAGCGAGCAGCGTGGCCGCGACGACCAGTGGCTGGGTCACCGCGGTGTCGGTGATCTCCTCGGCCGAGGCGGTGGTGCCCAACTGCGCCAGGTCCAGCCCGCTGATCTCGGACCAGCCGGCGAGGCGCTCGGCGGCGCCGGGCAGCTCCAGCCATGCGGCGAGCATGCCAGGTGTCTGAGAGCCCTGTCCGGGCGCGAGAAGTGCAAGCACTCTTTAAGAGAACACTGTGAAGACGGTTTTGCGCGGTGTAAGAGATTATGAACCTCGTCTTATGTTTTTGTGGAGACCCCACAAAATCGCCTGTGATGCGACTTTACTGAAATCTGCCCGCGATCTAAGCCCCTTCGTGAGCAGGGGCGAGCTGTGCTGGTCGCAGCCCCGGACGGGCCGCATTGATCATGTTCGCTGTGTTCGTCTGGTATGGCTGGCGTCCCAGACGCCCGACGGTGACGGCCACCCGCAGCACGTAGGCATCACGTGGAAGGGCCGGATCGCGCCCGGTGAAGTCAGCGATTCGCCGGAGGCGATACCGGACGGTATTTGGATGAACGAACAATTTGCGTGCGCAGGCCTCGATTGCGCCGCCGGAGTCGAGATAGGCGTCGAGCGTCTCCGTCAGCGCCGGGCCCGCGTCGGCCAACGGCCGCATCACCTCGGTCTCCAGCGCCGCGATTGCCGACACATCGCCCAGCAGCGCGCGTTCGGGGAGCAACTCGCGCGCCGACACCGGCCTCGGCGCGTTCGACCACCCCGCGACGGCGTTCATGCCCGCGATGGCTTCGGTCGCGCTGCGGTGGGCGCTTGCCAGCGTGGTGGCGGTGGGCCCGATCACGACGGGTCCGTCGGCGAACACCGACATCATGTCGGTGAGGAACCGGTCGGTCGGGGAGAGCGCACCGGAGACGATCGCGACCAGCCAGGTCCCGTGCACGTCCGACAGCGCGGCCCGGCCGTTGCGGCGGACGACGTCGTGGACGTCGTCGGCGGCCAGGTCGATCCGGTCGGGCTGGGGGAGCCCGACGATGACGGTCGCGGGTGCGGTGGCGTCCCAGTTCAGCGCGGCGGCCTGCGACTGCAGCTCCGGGCCGATATCGCCGCGTACCACCGCGTCGACGACGTTGGCCTCCATTCGGGTGTCCCACGCACCGCGCGCCTCGGCCTGGTCGGCGTAGGCGGTGGCCGCGGCGAACGCCAGGTCACGGCTGTAACGCAGGATGCCGGCGGTCAGCGCGGTCAGCTGCTTCTCGTCGCGGGCCAGCAGCGGCACCACTTCCTCGAAGTACTCCATCGTGGTGCGCACCATCTCCACCGACTGGCGCAGCGCGATGCGCCGCCGCAGGTCCTGCGGCACCACCTCGAACGCCTGCGCGGTGTAGCCGACGTTGCTCTCGGGGTCGCGCATCCACTCCACGAAGTTGTTGACTGCGGTCTGTACGACCAGCTGCACGCTGGAGCGCTGGGAGGCCTCCAGATCGGCGAAGAACGGCAGCCGCTGCTCCAGGACGCGCACCGCTTCGGTGGCCAGCCGGCCCGAATACTGCTGCAACCGGCGCAGCACGGAGTCCGGCACGGTCTCGAGAACCTCGACCGTCGACTTCGGCGGCACGAACCGGTTGTCAGGCACCTATAAAGGTTACGCCATCGCTATGGAGGAAACCTCCAAGACGCCTGCGCGTCCCTTCCGCCGGAGTACTAGGCCACGCCCGGATCCGAGGTCTGCTCCGGCGCCGCCAGCACGTCGTCGATCTCGTACTTCGCCGCGGCCTGCACCGCGACGGACTGATCGATGTTGCCGTCGCGGGCCAGCCCCTCGAGCACCGCCACCGCGATCGACTCGCCGTCGGTGTTGTAGTACCGGCGCGCAGCGGGGCGGGTGTCGGAGAAGCCGAACCCATCGGTGCCCAACGTGATGTAAGTGCCGGGCACCCACGCGCGGATCTGCTCGGGCACCGCGCGCATCCAGTCCGACACCGCGATGACCGGGCCTTCGGCGTCGGCGAGCGCCTTGGTGACGTACGGGGTGCCCGTTGGCTGATCCGGATGGCGCAGCCGCTGCTTCTCGATCTCGACGCCGTCGCGGTTGAGTTCGCCCCAACTCGTCACCGACCACACGTCCGCGGCGACATCCCAGTCCTCGGCCAGCAGCTCGGCGGCCTTCAGGGCCGACGGCATCGCCACCCCCGACACCAGGATCTGCGCGGCGTTGGACCGCTTCTCGGGTGCGGGCCGGTAGCGGTAGATCCCGCGCAGCAGGCCCTCGACGTCGAGGCCCTCGGGCTCCGGCGGCTGAACGTAGGGCTCGTTGTAGATCGTCATGTAGAAGTAGACGTTCTCGGGGTTCTCGCCGTACATGCGGCTCAGGCCGCTCTCGATGATGTGGGCGATCTCGTAGGCGAACGCCGGGTCGTATGCGACGACGGCGGGGTTGCTCGCCGCGAGCAGCAGCGAGTGCCCGTCGGCGTGCTGCAGGCCCTCACCCACCAGCGTGGTGCGCCCCGCCGTGGCGCCGAGCAGGAAGCCGCGCGCCATCTGGTCGGCGGCCGCCCACAGGTTGTCGCCGGTGCGCTGGAACCCGAACATCGAATAGAAGATGTAGACGGGGATCATCGGCTCGTTGTGGGTCGAGTAGGACGTGCCCGCCGCAATGAAGCTGCCCGACGAGCCGGCCTCGTTGATCCCCTCGTGCAGGATCTGGCCGACCTCGGATTCCTTGTACGCCAACATCAATTCGGCGTCGACCGACGTGTAGAGCTGACCGTTGCGGTTGTAGATCTTGAGGTTCGGGAACCACGAGTCCATGCCGAACGTGCGCGCCTCGTCCGGGATGATCGGCACGATGCGCCAGCCGATCTCCTTGTCGCGCAACAGCTCTTTGAACGTCCGGACGGTGGCCATCGTGGTGGCCACCTCCTGCTTGCCCGAACCTTTCTTCAAGGCCTTGTAGGTGTCGCGGCCGGGCAGCGTGAGCGTCTTGGTCTTGGTGCGACGTTCGGGCAGGAACCCGCCGAGCGCGCGCCTGCGGTCGAGCATGTAGCGGATCTCGGGCGCCTCCGGGCCGGGGTGGTAGTACGGCGGGAGGTAGGGGTTCTCTTCGAGTTGCGCGTCGCTGATCGGGATGCGCTGCGCATCGCGGAAGTACTTGAGGTCTTCCAGCGCAAGCTTTTTCATCTGATGGGTGGCGTTGCGGCCCTGGAAGTGCGCGCCCAGCGAGTAGCCCTTGATGGTCTTGGCGAGGATGACCGTCGGCTGCCCCTTGTGCTCGGTGGCGGCACGGTAAGCGGCGTAGACCTTGCGGTAGTCGTGGCCGCCGCGCTTGAGGTTCCAGATCTCGGAGTCGGACATCTTCTCGACCAGCGCCTTGGTGCGCGGATCGCGGCCGAAGAAGTGGTCGCGCACGTAGGCGCCGTCGTTGGCCTTGTACGTCTGATAGTCACCGTCGGGAGTGCTGTTCATCAGGTTGACCAGCGCGCCGTCACGGTCGGCGTGCAACAGCGCGTCCCACTCGCGGCCCCACACCACCTTGATGACGTTCCAGCCCGCGCCGCGGAAGAACGATTCGAGTTCCTGGATGATCTTGCCGTTGCCGCGCACCGGGCCGTCGAGGCGCTGCAGGTTGCAGTTGACCACGAAGGTCAGGTTGTCCAGCCCTTCCAGCGCGGCGACGTGGGCCAGGCCGCGGCTTTCCGGCTCGTCCATCTCCCCGTCGCCGAGGAACGCCCACACGTGCTGATCGGAAGTGTCCTTGATGCCCCGGTCGTGCAGGTAGTGGTTGAACCGGGCCTGGTAGATGGCGTTCATCGGGCCCAACCCCATGGAGACCGTGGGGAACTCCCAGAAGTCGGGCATCAGCCGCGGGTGCGGATACGACGGCAGACCGCCGCCGGGATGGCTGTGTTCCTGGCGGAAACCGTCGAGCTGGTCGGCGCTCAGGCGGCCCTCCAGATACGCGCGGGCGTAGATGCCCGGCGACGCGTGACCCTGGATGAAGACCTGGTCCCCTCCGCCGGGGTGCGACTTGCCCCGGAAGAAGTGGTTGAAGCCGACCTCGTACAGGGCCGCCGACGACGCGTACGTCGAAATATGGCCGCCCACACCGACTCCCGGCCGTTGCGCGCGGTGCACCATGATCGCGGCGTTCCACCGGATCCACGTGCGGTAGCGGCGTTCGACGTCCTCGTCGCCGGGGAACCAGGGTTCCAGCTCGGTGGGGATCGTGTTCACGTAGTCCGTCGACGTCAGCGACGGGATGGCCACGCGCTGTTCGCCTGCGCGCTCGAGCATTCGCAGCAGCAGATAGCGTGCCCGGGCGGGGCCGGCTTGTTCGAGCAGCTGGTCGAACGATTCCAGCCATTCGCCGGTCTCTTCGGGGTCGATGTCGGGCAGGTACGACGCGACGCCCTCGCGGATCACCCTTACCCGGTCGTGTTCAGCTGCGGTGGTGGAGTTTTGGGCCAGGTCCTGGCGCGCGAACTCGGTGGTCAACTTCCGCTCCTTGGTAGGCGGTTTGAGGTGCTCACGCTCCTCGCGCAGATGTTTTCTGCCCTTGAACCGTGAGTGACGGATCCCATCCTTCTCCCATCCTGCCCCACACGCACCAGCGGGGCTGCCGACTGGAATGAACCGGCGATCGAGAGAGCGACCCGGTAACGTCTGCAGCCGTGGTGATCGGTGCGCTGGTGCAGAAACCGCTGCGGATCGGCGCACTCGTGGTCGGCCTGTCGGCCGCCGCAGTCATGGTCGTCGTCGGCTGCAGCAGCGTCACCGAGGGCTCCGCACAGGTCGACAAGGCCGAGGCGCCGGTGTACCGGGCGTCGGTGACGGCGTCGCTGGAGGAGTCGGCCGCCAGTTCCAGCGCCAGGGAGTCCGAGCGCCAGTCGTCGATCACCAAGGAGGCGATCCACTCGTCGTGCGAGACGCTGAGCTCGACCAGCGTCGACGCGATCACCGCGGTCAACGCCTACGTCGACGCGTTCAACCGCAGCGCGGGAGATGTGCCCGCCAAGGCCGGACCGGCGATCGACGCGCTGAACCACAGCGCCGACATGGTCGCGCGCAGCATCGCCGATCCGGTGGGCCCCGAACTCAAGGACGCGCTCAACGGCTGGGTCGACGCCGCGAGGGGAGTGGCCACCGCGATCGAGGGCAACTACGGCCCCGACGAGTTCAACGCCGCGATCACACGGCTCAACGACACCAAGACCACTGCGCTCAACCTTTGCGACGCGGCGTACTGACCAACGTTGATAATTGACCAACCTTGCCGCCAGTCACGTGCGGGCCTAGTGCTTCGTGCGACGATAGGGCGCAAGATAACGCCGAGCGCATTGTGCGCCCGAGCCGGCTGAAGGAGGACCGACCGTGGTCGCGGCGGATGACGCCCCGAACTACGCCCACAGACTGGGCATCCAAAAAGATCAGGTTGTACAGGAACTGGGCTGGGACGAGGACGTCGACGACGACATCCGAGCCGACATCGAGGAAGCGTGCGGTGGTGAGCTGCTCGACGAAGATGCCGACGAGGTCATCGACGTCGTGCTGCTCTGGTGGCGCGACGACGACGGAGACCTCGTGGATGCGCTGATGGACGCCATCACCCCGCTGGCCGACGACGGCGTCATCTGGGTGGTGACCCCGAAGACCGGCAAGCCCGGCCACGTCCAACCGGCCGAGATCGCCGAGTCGGCGCCCACCGCCGGCCTGATGCAGACGTCCTCGGCCAACCTCGGCGACTGGATCGGCACGCGGCTGGTGCAGCCGAAGTCGAAGGCCGCGGGGAGGAGAGGGTGATCGCGGTTGGCGCGGAAGCGCCCGACTTCACGCTCAAGGACCAGAACGGTCAGCCCGTCACGCTGAGCAGCTTCCGCGGCTCGAAGAACGTGCTGCTGGTGTTCTTTCCGCTGGCGTTCACCGGCATCTGCCAGGGTGAGCTCGACGAGATCCGCGACCGGCTGCCCGAGTACGAGAACGACGACACCGCGACACTAGCGATCTCGGTGGGGCCGCCGCCCACCCACAAGGTGTGGGCGACCGAGAGCGGGTTCACGTTCCCGGTGCTGTCCGACTTCTGGCCGCACGGCGCGGTGGCGTCGGCGTACGGCGTGTTCAACGAGGACGCCGGGATCGCCAATCGCGGGACGTTCGTCGTCGACCGCGAGGGAATCGTCCGCTTCGCCGAGATGAAGCAGCCGGGGGAGGCCCGGGATCAGGCGCTGTGGACGGACGCGCTGGCGGCGCTGCGCTCCGGCTAACGGATTTCCTGTCGCAGGTCATGCCCGTGTAGCTTGCCCTGCAAGGGCGCGTAGCTCAGTGGTAGAGCTCTGGTTTTACACACCAGCGGTCGGCGGTTCGATACCGTCCGCGCCCACCCTTCTTTCGCTCACGGTCACGTGGTCACCTCCGGCGACTGACGTCGTCCTGCCAAGAAGCGCGACGACGGCAGGAGGGCCAGAAGACTGGCTATCGCGACGACGACCACCATGACCACCACGCCGGGGTCGCTGAAGCTCTGGCCGCCAACCACAAGCGCGGCGGCGATATTGCGCTGCGCTGTTCCCAGCCCGAGCACGACGCGGTTGTCAGCGCCTGGTCCGCCGGCTGCCCATCCCACGGCGTATCCGAGTGCGATGAAGAGTAGGCCTGCCAGGATGGCGCGGGTGCCGAATACCGAAAGCACCTTGCTGAAATTGACCACGATCAACAGGACCACGACGAGCACAAGTCCGAGGCTGGACAACCCGTCGAACAGCGGTTTCGTGCGCGCGGCGATAGCGGGCCACTTCGCGTTGATGCCAAGCGCGATCGCCAAGGGTAGAAGCATCAACACGACGAGCGATCGCGCGATTCTTGCCGGATCGACCGAGACGCCAGGCAGCAGCAAAGGCAACACGAGCGGCAGATAGCCCACCGTAACGATCATCAGCAACACCATCAGGGCTACCGCGAACGCCAAGTTTCCATGGGCGATCTCGGCGAGCTTGGGGAGAAACGGAGCGCCGGCGGCCACACCCAGCAATAGCAACCCGATGCTGAAGGGCTCGTCGAGTCGCAGTATCCGGGTGATCCCGATCGCGCCGGCGGGCACCGCGACGAAGTTGACCAGCACCGACATCATTACCAAGCGAGGATTCTTCAGCGGAGCCGCTAGTTGCGCGATCTTGAGCCCAAGCCCCATTGAGATCATGCTCGACACGACGAAGACAACCGTCGCAATTGGAACGGCCATCTCGAGGACTTCGAACAGGCCGGTCATCCGGCCACTAACTGCATGGTCGTTTACCTCATGGCGGCGAGATTGTGCCAGAGGTTGCGCAGGCTTTCGGTGCCGCCGAAGAGGGTGGTGAAGTGTGTCGAGTCGATCAGCACGATGTCGCCGGCTCGCTCACCCGCAGGTGGCATCCAAATCAGGGCATTGAACTCGGTGTTGCCGTCGGAGGTGAACGGGTGCGGTCTGTGGGGGTCCACGCGTTGTCTCCCCAACACTCTCAGGCCGTCGCTCTCGGGTGCGGTGAGGTCGTAGTGCGGTAGGTGGGGGTGGAAGTTGAAGGTCGTGACGTTGTCGAGCAGTCGGGCGGTGTCAAGATCGCGAAATCCGTTCAGCGGGGCAATCTCCCGGGTGCCCTCGACAACCGCCGGGCGTAAACCCCATGTGTTGTGGACCGGTACGTCGAGCGCCTTCATCAGCGAGCGGGTGTATTGGCCGAACCGCTGTTGGCGGGGTACCAGCGGGTCGCCGTGGTGGGCGAATTCCACGGCGCGCTGGTCGAAGTCGTCGGTGAAGCCGACGTCGTGGTGCGGCGCCAGCAGCAGGCAGGTGCCCTCCCGCTGCAACCACTGCCTGATCGCGGCTATCTCGTCAGCGGTCGCCTCCTGTTCCGACAAGATGTGGTCGAGACCGAAGACCATCAGTGTGTCGGTGTCGGCGAGGATGCGTTCGTCGATCGGCAGCTGATAGCCGGCTTGATCGATGCGCTGGAACACGGCCACAGGATGGCCGGTCGCCTCACCGGCGAGATCTTGGAAGGCCAGCGTCGACCGGTGGAACAATTCCAGAGTTCCGGCGATGCCCTGCAGGAAGTGGGCTTCGTCGTACTCGACCGTCTCGTAGTTGGGCCACAACGCGTTTCGCACTTCTGTCATGGTGGAAAAGCGGTTGTACATCTCGCCGGGACTGCGCTGCGCTTCCCACGGGTAGCTCCAAGTCCAGTAGATGCTGATCCGTCGGCGGCCGTCATGCGCGCGCGCGACGTGCCCTTGGTTGTAAGTGCGAGCGGTGGTCATGATGTTGCTCCCAGTGTTGCCAGGTACCTCAAGCCGCCCATACCGGGCAGAAAGAAGTAGGCCCCACCTCGCAGCGTGGTGAACGCCGGGATTCCCTTGTGCACCTTGCGGATGGGGCGCTTCGGCACCGTGAAGTCCAATGTGCCGTCCTGCGTTCCGGCGATAGGGTCGTGCTCGTTGTCGAGTTCGTGGAAGGTTTTGTCGTTCATCCAGACGTTCTGGGCGAACTCGAACTGCCGCACCAGGTCGGCGCAGATGATGAACGCGGCGATACCACGTTCGACACCGTCGTCGGGCGCGCCCTCGGCTAACGCGGGACCATAGGTCGCGCCACGGCGGATCATCCGCCGGCGGTTCAGATAGTGGGCGGTGTCCCGGGGATTGAGTCGTCTGGCGTGCGATCCGAGCGGGCACGCGTACCCGAACGGATCCATCTCTTTGTAGTTGAAGTCGTTGTTGCGCATCGGATCGGCGCCGAGTTCGGGATCATCCTTCGCAGGTGCCAGGACAAGGGGCGCGCCGCTTCGCCAGCGGCCCATGAACTTCGCTGCAAGAAGTTCTTCTTCGTCGGCGTCTTTTGAGTTCGCGCGCAGATAGTCACGGAACGTGCCGACGTGTTCCTCGAGTCTGCGGTAGGCCATATAGCTGCCGTTGCGCGACAAGGCCTCGGGCTGGGGGAGATCGGCGACGGGGCCGTTCTCGTCGGGATAACCGAGAATGAATTCGCCTGGCGCCAACGGCGCACCGGACCCCGGCGTCGGTTCCTCGCCGGAGCCCTTCATAACCGGCTGCGACAACCGGTCGCGGAAGCCGAAGTGATCGTGGGCGTAGTTGAACGGCGGAGTCGCGTTGAGGTCCAAGTGCGAGAGGCTGCGTACGCCGTCCAAGCTCGCCAAGAGTGCATCGTGGTTGGCGATGGACACTCGGTACTGCTCGTCGGTCCGCGAGAACAGGATCGCAATGGCATGCAGATCGTCGCCCGCGAGCCCGCCGAGCCAGTGCTGCGGTGCGGCCGCGCCCGTGTCACCCAGGATGCCGGCACGAGCCGCCATGCCCTCACGGAACGCATCAGGAAACGTGGCCAGTGAGTCCTCGGGAACTCCCAGTGCGCGCAAGCCCTGCCAGGTGAAGGCCAGGGTGACCCAGCGGTTCGACGTGTCCATCGTGGTACGGACATCGGCGGCGGATTGGACCTTGTCAAGCAGCGCGGTGACGTAGGCGCGCCCGCTTGCGGGCGTGTCGAATGTGAGGAATTCGTACCGTCCGGTGATAGCCGGAGTGCGGGTCAGCAGGATGTGCTGAATGTCGTCGAGTTCGAGTTCACTGGTTGTCGATGTCACTGCTGCTGCGGGCCTTTCGTCCATGACCAGGCGGTGATGCGCCAGTCGTTTCCCACGCGGCGAAGGGCGGCTGTGAAAAATGCGCCCGTCTGCGTCACCGTGGTGCCCTTGAGGCTGAAGGTCATCGTCGCCGGCATCGCGAGGTAGGCGCGATCACCGGTTACTGCGTGATGCCGCGGTTCGCCGAGGGTGACGGCGTAGCCGGACGCGCCCTGATGTTCGCCTTCGATCAGCACGTCGCGGTACCAAGTTTGGGCGGCTGACGGACCCAACCAGACGTGCGGCGCCATGCCGTCCAAAATCACACCCTCGGAGTCGAACACCGATTCCATGCCAGCGATGTCGCCGCGGTTGAACGCTTCGACATAGCGGCTGACCGCGACCAGAGGGTCGGACGTGCCCACGGCAGCTACTGCATCTGATCGAGCATGGTGGAGAACGCGGCTTTGAGCCGTAGCGCCTTCTTGATTTCCTCGGCGGTCACATACGGGTACTCGCCATACTCCAGGAAGCTCGGAACCTGGTGCTCACGAACGAATTTCACGAACGACTCCGGATTTTCCTTCCAGTCCTCGGGAAACCCTTCAAGGTTTGTGAACACGGTCGTGATACCCGTGGCGCTGAAAAGCTGGACGGCATCCTCGGTGTACTTATCGAAGTCGGTGTCGAAGATGCCTTGGTATTGGAAATGCAGTCCCGAGCCGACGTCGAAAAGTTGCCAACGCAGGTAATGCAAACGAAGTGGAGCCAGCGCATCGGGACTGGCCGCGATCGTCTCCTCGATGGTCTTGCCGTAGGCACGGACGGCTTCCTCGCGGCCTTCTTTGACCTTCGCGATGATCGAGAAGCCATAGCATGCCGGTGTTCGGGGGAACACCGGACCGTAGCGCCCTTGTTTGAGCTCGAAGTAACCCTCTTCAGGGATGGCCATCGCGGCTGGTGTGGACCAATCTGGGTTGCCTGCGGACATGTCCGGCCCCTGTCGTGAACCCGGATGAACCCGGATGTCTGAACGCTAGCACTGGACTGACACCGGGGCGGGGCAATTAACTTTCGCGGGCGTAATCCGGAGGCGCGCGCCGACACGGTTGGCACGCAGGTGCGACGACTGCCGATACCGTCCGCGCCCACCTGATTTCTCATACGATCGGATGGCCCGCAGGTCCCTTCGACGGAACGAGACGACCCATATCCGACACCACGTTCCAGATGATGGCGATCGGTCTGTACTTCGCCGTGATGCTCGCGATCGGCTTCTACGCCTACCGGCAGACCAGCGATCTCGACGATTACATGCTCGGTGGACGCAGGCTCCCTCCGACCGTCGCCGCCCTGTCGGCCGGCGCCTCCGACATGTCCGGATGGCTGCTTCTCGGGGTCCCCGGCGCGATCTATGCGTCCGGCCTGCTCGAGTCGTGGATCGTGATCGGCCTGGTGATCGGCGCCTGGCTCAACTGGAAATTCGTCGCGCCGCGGCTGCGGACCTACACCGAGATCGCCAACAACTCGATCACGGTGCCGAGCTTCTTCGAGAACCGGTTGCGCGACAAGTCCCATGTCCTGCGGATCTCGGCGGGCACCATCATCCTGGTCTTCTTCACGTTCTACGTGTCGTCCGGCATGGTCGCCGGCGGTGTGTTCTTCGAGTCGTCGTTCGGTTCGTCGTATCTGACGGGCATGCTGCTGGTCGCCGGAGTCACCCTGTGCTACACGCTGTTCGGCGGTTTCCTCGGTGCCTCGCTCACCGATGTCGCGCAGGGGCTGCTGATGTTGGCCGCGCTGGTCACGATCCCCGTCGCCGCGATCATCGTCACCGGCGGGCCGGGCGAGGTGGTCGATCTGGTCCGTGCCGCGGACGCCGCGCACAACGCCGCGGATCCCGGTGACGAAATGCACCGCACATCACTGTTCTTCGGGGGGAGCTTCCTCGCCATCGTCTCGGCGGCGGCATGGGGACTCGGCTACTTCGGCCAGCCGCACATCATCGTCCGGTTCATGGCGATGCGCTCGTCGGCCGATGCCAAGGCCGGTCGTCGCATCGGTATCAGCTGGATGGTCCTCACCTCGGTGGGTGCGATCACCACCGGCTTCGTGGGACTGGCGTACTTCTTCAAAGAAGGTGTGACGCTGGACAATCCCGAGACCGTGTTCCTGCGCCTGGCGCAGGCGATGTTCCATCCGCTCGTCGCCGGGATCGTGCTCGCAGCGGTGCTGGCGGCCATCATGTCGACGATCTCCTCGCAGCTCATCGTGTGCTCGTCGGCACTCGTCGAAGACATCTACCGGGCGTTCGGCAAGGAGGCCAGTCCGACGAGGCTGGTCACCTACGGTCGGCTCGGGGTCCTGACGGTCGCGGTGGTCGCGGTCCTGTTGGCGCTCAACCCCGATGACACGATCCTCGATCTCGTCGGCTTCGCGTGGGCCGGCTTCGGCGCCGCGTTCGGACCGCTGATCATCCTGTCGCTGTTCTGGCGCAAGCTCACCTCGGCCGGTGCGATCGCCGGCATGATCGCCGGCGCCATGGTGGTCGGCGTCTGGGGTCAGACCGAGGCTTTGTCGAGTGCGATGTACGAGATCGTTCCCGGCTTCGTCGCGTGTCTTGTCGTCGCCGTCGCGGTATCGCTGATGACCGCCCGCGAGAACGACGAGATCCAGCGCGAATTCTCCGAGATGGCGGAGAAAGCACACGAATCCGCGACGTCGGCCTGACGTTCGGCGCGCCCGCCCGCGTTTGGTCGTTCGGCGCACGGGTATGCGATCCGAATGCCGGACGAACCGTCGTCAATCCTGCTGATCGCGGATCCCGGCGCCCCGGCGGCAATCGCCGAGCGTGTGTCGGATTCATTGCGAAATGCGCTGACGGACCAGTCCTCGGCCGATAGCGCGTGGGATGTGTCGGTGCGACGTCACGCGTATCCGGTCGACGAGTACGCCGAAGTCTCCCAGGTTATCCGCACCATCCAACCGGGTGACAGCCCGGAAGGCATCGTCATCTACCTGACGGATCTTGCCCGACGGCAGGGGAAGACGCCGGTGATAGCCGAGATCAGTGTGCCTGACAGGTTGGGAGTGATTTCGATTCCCGGGGTTGGCGGCGTATTCATCGATCGCCGGATAAGGAAACTCGCGCAGACCGTCGTGGCCGAGATTGAGCGTCAATCGGACAAGCCCACCCCTGCATTGAAGCGGCTGAAGCGGACTCAGGAAAACGACCTGGTCCGTTACGTCGCGCCGTCTGCGCTGTCCCGTCTCCGACTCTTGAGCGGCATGGTTTATGCCAACCGCCCGTGGCGGTTGCTCGCTGGCCTGTCCAAGGTGATGATGGCCGCGTTCGCCGCCGGCGCCGTGAGCCTTGCCTATCCGACGATTTGGCAGTTGTCCGACACCATGGGCCCCTGGCGGCTGACCGCGGCAACCATGTTGGCGAGTGCCGCATTGATTGCGTGGCTCATCCTCGACCACGAATTATGGGAACGACCGCATTCGGTTGGCGAACGTAAGAGAGCCGTGTTGTACAACGCAACGACTCTCGTCACTTTGACGATCGGCGTCGCCATCTTCCATATCGGGCTTTACGTCCTGATACTGCTCACGGCCTGGTGGACGCTCCCGCCGCAGTTGGTCGCTCGAAACATAGGCCATCCCGTCGAATTCCCAACCGTGTTGGTGGTGGCCTGGTTGGTGGCGGCAGTCGCCACGTTGGGCGGTGCACTGGGATCGGGTATGGAGGACGGCGATGCCGTCAAGGCGGCCGCCTACGGGGTGCGGCAACGCCAGCGGTTCGACCAAGCAGATTGACGCACCTTCAACGAAGTATCGGTCAACCCGGCGGAGCGAAGAACTCCAGCGCGATGCCGTCGGGATCGCGGAAACTGAGCCCCGAACCGTACGGCGCATCCACGATGTCCCCGTGTTCGACGCCGAGCTTGTCGAGGCGCTCCACCCAGCCCTCGAGCTCGCTGCGGCTCGCGCACCCGAAGCCGACATGGTCGAGACCCGAGTGGAATTCGGTGAACTGCTCGTCGGGCACCGACCGGTCGTGTTCGTGGATGCCGAACAGCGTGCCGTTGTCGAATTGCCAGACCACATGGCGGAATCCGGTGTCGGTGTGTTCGTCGAGCGCCGGTTCCTCCCCGATCAGTTCCTGGTACCAGGGCGCGCTGACCGCGAGGTCACGCACGGTCAGGGCGACGTGGTTCAGTGACGGAAAGGGCATGGTGCCTCCTGATTTTCTGATCGGTTCACACGACTCGCCTGCCGAGGCGTGCCCGGGTCCGCATATCCCAGAGGTACAACCGGTAGCCGAGAAGCCAGACATCGCGCGGGACGACGCGGTCGACGACGCGCAGCCCGGTCAACAGCGTCTCGAACCTGCGCTGCTGACGGCCCGACCACGGCAGCTGCATGTGCTCACGGAACTTCTGCGGCAGAAAGCCCGTCGTCGCGAACAGGTTGAACCGGCCCGCCAGCAGCCGCAGCGGAGCGGGCAGGAACACCATCGCGGCCACCCCGTGCAGATGCTCACGCACCGGTTCGTCGATGCGCAGTTCATCCAGCGAGCGTTTCCAGTATTCGTCGAACGCGGCGCGGTCCGGCGGCCACATGTCCTCGCGCACCTGCAGTGTGGTGCCCAGCTTCCTCGCGTCGTGGTAGATCGCGTCGGCCGCCTCCTCGTCGAGCGGGCCGTACAAGAACTCGTGCTGGTCGACGTAGTAGCGGTACAGGCAGGCGGCCACCCACAACTGCAACCGAGGGTCGAAAGCCTTGTACGACACCGGGCTTGACGGCGTGGATCGCACCAGCGCGTGCACGCGGTCGACCTCGTCGCGGATCAGCCTGCGATCGCTCTCGGTGCCCATCGTCGCCACCGCCAGATACGTGCCGGTGGTGCGGGCCCGCTTGAACGGATGCTTGTAGACGTTGCCGCTGTCGACCGGGCTCTCGAGCACCCCGTAACCCACCCCAGGCGAGGCCAACTGCATGATCACGTTGGCCGCCGGTGCCAGCACGGCCGCGGGATTGAGCAGATCGACGACGCGCCTCGGGCGGCGCGGTGGCCCGAACCTCATGCGTTCGAGTAGATCACCTTGTGAGACGCTCGCGGAGTGTTTGCGCAGACCTCACGCCCGCGCGCAGTGGGGATTGCGGCCGGATATGCCGCCGACCGGGTGTTCGGCGATCCCCGTCGCGGACACCCCGTAGCGCTCTTCGGCAGTGCGGCAGCGGCTTTGGAGCGTCGCACCTACGCCGACGACCGCGCGGCGGGCGCGCTGCACACCGCCGCCCTGCTCGGCACGCTCTCGCTGCTCGGAATCGCGGCGGAGCGGGCGTCGCGGCGGGGCGCTGCGTCGGTCGTCGTCACCACCGCCGCGTCGGTGTTCGTCGCACTGGGCGGGACCTCCCTGGCCCGCGCCGGAAACCAGATGGCGGGTCACCTGGAGCGGGGCGACGTCGACGCGGCCCGCCGCCTGCTGCCCTCATTGTGTGGACGCGACCCGTCGGTGCTCGACGAGGCGGGACTTGCGCGGGCCGCGCTCGAGTCGGTCGCGGAGAACACCTCCGACGCGCACGTGGCGCCGCTGCTGTGGGCGGCGGTCGGCGGGGTCCCCGGTGTCCTGGTGTACCGCGGCGCGAACACCCTCGACGCGATGATCGGCCACAAGTCGCCTCGCTACCGGCGGTTCGGTTGGGCGGCAGCGCGTTTCGACGACGCCGCGAACTATCTCGCCGCGCGGGTGACCGCGGTGCTGGCGGCCGTGTGCGCACCGGTGGTGGGCGGCTCGCCGGTCGCGGCCCTGCGCGCGTGGAAGCGCGACGCGCGACGCCATCCCAGCCCGAACGCGGGTGTCGCGGAGGCGGCCTTCGCGGGGGCGCTGGGGGTGCGGCTCGGCGGGCCGACGCAGTACGCCCACGAACTCGAGATCCGCCCCACCCTCGGCGACGGTCCGCCGCCGCAGGCCGCCGATCTGCGGCGGGCCGCGCGGTTGTCGCGGGCGGTTCAGGGGGCCGCGGCGTTGGCCGCGATCGGGCTCAGCGCCGCCGGCCGTACCGGTCTGCGAGCTTGTCCTCGGTGCTGAGCGGGGCGTCGGGCTTGGCTTGCGCCGCCTCCCGTGCGGCCTTCTCCAGCCTGCGCTGGCGCACCTCGGCGTAGATGAAGTAGCCCAGCCCGATCGGCGCGATGATGCCGAACGCGATCCACTGGATGCCGTACGACAGGAACGGTCCGGCGTCGAGGTGGGGCAGCGGGATCGCGCCGAGCCCACCCGGCTGGTCGGGCTCCAACTGCAGATACGAACCGGCCAGCGGGATACCGGTGAGCGACGAGATCTGTCCGGTGTTGATCGAGTACACCTGCTGGATGCCGTCCTGGCGGAATGGCTCCTTGCCCTGGGCCAGCCCCTCGGAGTCGCGCAGCCGCGCGGCTATGGTGACCGTGCCGTCCGGCACCGCCGGGATCTCGGGCACACCCGAAGCCTGTATCGGCCGGACGTATCCGCGGTCGACCAGGACGGTCGGCCCGCCGTCGACCGCGAACGGCACGAGCACCTCGAAGGCGGGTTCACCCTCCACCATGCGCAACCGCGCGAGCACCTGCCCCTCGGGAAGATAGCGGCCGCTCGCCGTGACGCGTCGCCACTGGTCCTCCGGTGCCGTCGAATCCTGCTCTGGCAGTAGAGAAGTAACCGCTACGGGATCGGCCTTCAGCGAATGCGAGATCTGCGCGTTCTCGCGCGAGGTCTTGGAGTTCTTGCCCAGCTGCCACGGTGCCAGCACCGTGAAGCACAGGTAGGCGAAGCCCGCCACCACGACGAACAACGCCAGCCATGACGGCCGCAGCAGGAACGTCCACCGGCGCATCAGCTGGCGAGCCCCCTGCCGGCGAGTTGCTCGTCGACCCATTCGTGCAGGCCGGGCAGCGACGCCTCGATGACGGCGAAGACGTCCTCGAAGTCGGCGTGGTCGCCGTAGTAGGGATCCTCGACGTCCAGCGCATGGGCGCCCGATCGCGGATCGAACGACCGCAGCATCCGGATCCGGTCGGCGGGCACACCCAGGTCCTTGAGCATTCGAACGTGGTTGCGGCCCAGCGCGATCACCAGGTCGGCGGACATGTGATCCTCGTTGACCTGCGCGGCGCGATGCGCGGTCGGATACCCGTGCTCGCGCAACACGTGCGTGGCCCTGCGGTCGGCGGGTTCACCCGCGTGCCAACCGCCGGTGCCCGCGCTGGTCACCCGGACCACATGGCCCAGCCCGCGCTCCGAGATCTGATGGGCGAACATCTTCTCGGCCATCGGCGACCGGCAGATGTTGCCCGAGCAGACGAACGTCACGTGCAGCAGTTCAGACACCCAACACCTCACGCAGGTCCGCCACCGTCGCGACGTGCGCGGCTGGCGCGGCGGCGTCGGGCTCGTCGAAATCGCCCTTGCCGTAGCCCCACCCGACGATCACGGTGTCGATTCCGTGTGCGGCGGCGCCTTCCACGTCATGTGACCGGTCGCCGACCATGAGGGTCCGCTCGGGCACGGTGCCGAGTTGGGTCAACGCGTGGGCGACGACGTCGACCTTGCGGGCGCGCGTGCCGTCGACACTCGCACCGGCGATCACCTCGAAACAGTCGGCGAGGCCGAAGTGCGCGAGGATCCGCTGGGCGGTCGGCTCGGCCTTCGAGGTGGCGACGGCCAACCGCACGCCGGCCGCGCGCAGGTCGGCGAGCAGCGCCGGGATGCCGTCGAAGACCTCGTTCATCGCCCAGCCGCGGTCGACGTAGTCGGCGCGGTAGGCCGCGATCGCCTCGTCGGTCTTCGCCCCGAGGCCGAGGCGCCCCAGCGTGTGGTGCATCGGCGGGCCGACGATCATCGTGGCGAGGTCGCCATCGGGCACCTCGGCGCCCACGGATCCCAGCGCGTGGCGAAAGCTCGAGACGATGCCCTGCGCCGAGTCGGTCAGGGTGCCGTCGAGGTCGAAGATCACCAGTTCGGGGCGGGTCGCCTCGGTCGCGGGGGACGGGCCGGTGGACAGGCCGGTCGACAGCGTGTCGGTCACGCGTCCATTCTCCCCGATCGCAGAACTCCGCCGGTCGGCGCACTAGTGTCGTGCTGTGGCGAGTCCTTCGCGCGCTGCCGCGCGCTACCACGGCGACCAGGCCGTCGCGCCCGGGATGCTGGACTTCGCCGTCAACGTGCGCACCGACGCGCCGCCGTCGTGGCTGGTCGACCGCCTGGCGGCCCGGCTGAGCGAGTTGGGCAGGTATCCGGGCGCGGCCGACGAGCAGCGCGCGCTCGAGGCGGTCGCGCGCAGGCACGGCCGTCCCGTCGACGAGGTCGCGCTGCTGGCGGGCGCCGCCGAGGGCTTCGCGCGCCTGGCCGACCTGCGACCCCGGCGGGCCGCGCTGATCGCGCCGTCGTTCACCGAACCGGAGGCGGCGCTGGCCGCGGCCGGGGTCCCCTTTACCCACGTGGTGCTCGAACCGCCGTACACCCTTCGCGCGGACGCGGTGCCCGACGACGCGGACCTCGTCGTCGTGGGGAACCCGACGAACCCGACCGGAGTGCTGCACACCCGCGACCAGGTGCTCGCGTTGCGGCGCCCGGGCCGCATCGTGGTGGTCGACGAGGCGTTCGCCGACGCGATACCCCGCGAATCCGAATCGCTGGCCGGCGATGCGCTGCCCGACGTCGTGGTGCTGCGCAGTCTGACCAAGACGTGGGCGCTGGCGGGGCTGCGGGTCGGCTACGCGCTCGGCCCGTCCGAGGTGTTGGCGCGGCTGACGGCGCGCCGGCCGCACTGGCCACTGGGCACGCTGCAACTGGAGGCCATCGCCGCGTGCAACGCGCCGGAGGCGGTGGCCGAGGCCGACCGTGCCGCCAGGCGCCTGACGGAGGTGCGCGACGAGATGGTGGCCGGGTTGACTAGCATCGGCGTGCATGTCGTCCCCGGTTCGGCCCCGTTCGTCCTGTTCTCCGTGCCGGATGCCGAACTGATGCGAAAACATCTGGACCGCAGAGGCATTGCGGTGCGCCGCTGCGACACGTTCATCGGCCTCGACGGCCAGTTCCTGCGGGCGGCGGTTCGGCCCGAATGGCCGGTGCTGGTCGAGGCGATGACTGAGGCGCTGCGATGAGCGCGCGTCTCGGCGACATCATCGACGTGTTGGAGGCGGCGTATCCGCCGGAGTTGGCGCAGGACTGGGATTCGGTCGGCCTGGTCTGCGGGGACCCGTCGGAGACGGTCGAGACGGTGACGGTGGCCGTCGACGCCACCGCCGACGTCGTAGCCGAGGTGCCCGACCGGGGCCTGCTGCTCGCGCATCACCCCCTTCTGCTGCGCGGGGTCGACACCGTGGCGGCCAGCACCGCCAAGGGCGCCCTGATCCACCGGCTGATTCGCAGCGGGCGGGCGCTGTTCACCGCCCATACCAATGCCGACTCCGCGTCACCCGGCGTTTCCGACGCGCTGGCCGAGACGCTCGGGCTGACCGTCGAGGAGGTGCTGGCCCCCGCGAGCGCGGAATCCGACCTCGACAAGTGGGTCGTCTTCGTGCCCGCCGAGAACTCCGAGGCGTTGCGGGAGGCCATGTTCGCCGCGGGCGCCGGCCGCATCGGCGACTACTCGCACTGCTGCTGGACCACGACCGGTACGGGGCAGTTCCTGCCGCATGACGGCGCGTCACCGGCGATCGGCAGCGTGGGATCCGTCGAACACGTTCCCGAGGACCGGGTGGAGGTCATCGCCCCCGCGCGATTGCGCGGTCATGTGCTGGCCGCGATGCGGGGAGCGCATCCCTATGAGGAACCCGCATTCGACGTCTTCGCGCTCGCACCGATCCCGGGTAATGCGGGCCTGGGGCGGATCGGGGTGCTGGACCGCCCGGAACCGTTGTCGGCGTTTGTGTCCCGCGTGCGTCGGGCGCTGCCCGCCACCTCCTGGGGGGTGCGCGCCGCCGGCGATCCGGACGCGCAGGTGTCGCGCGTCGCGGTGTGCGGCGGAGCGGGGGACTCGCTGCTCGGCCTCGTCGCCCGCACCGGTGTCGACGCATACGTGACGGCGGATCTGCGGCACCATCCCGCCGACGAACATCGACGCGCCTCCGAAGTCGCGCTCGTGGACGTCGCCCACTGGGCCAGCGAGTACCCGTGGTGCGGCCAGGCCGCGGACCTGCTGCGGGCGCACTTCGGTGACGCACTGCCCGTGCGGGTCTCGGATGTGCGCACCGATCCATGGAATGTCGAAAGTTGAGCATGAAAGCTGAAGTAGGACAACAACAGTCGCTACTCGAGTTGGCCGAACTCGATGCCACCCTCGCTCGCCTCGAGTACCGGGTGAAGAACCTCGCCGAACAGCGTCGGCTCGAGGAGGTTCAGGCCGCGCACCGGGAGGCCAACGACCGGCTGGCCGCACTGCAGATCGCCATCGAGGATCTCGACGCGCAGGTCGCCAAGTTCGAATCCGAGATCGATTCGGTGCGCCAGCGCGAGGAGCGGGACCGAAAGCTGCTCGCGGGAGGGTCGGTGGATGCCAAACAGCTCACCGAGTTGCAGCACGAACTCGACACGTTGGAGCGCAGGCAGGCCGCGCTGGAGGATTCTCAGCTCGAGGTGATGGAGCGGCGCGAGGAGTTGCAGCGCGACCAACAAGAGGCGTTGACGAAGATCGACGACCTGCAGCACGATCTGGGCGTCGCGCAGACCGCCTGCGATGAAGTGCGCTCCGAATTGGGCCAGCATCGTCACCAGAGCCTGTCGCGGCGCGATGAGCTGGTCGCGGCGCTCGACGCCGATCTGGTGGGGCTCTACGAACGCCAGCGTGCCCGCGGCGGCGCGGGCGCGGGTCAGTTGCAGGGCCGCCGGTGCGGCGCGTGCCGGATCGAAATCGACAAGGGGGAGTTGGCGCGGATCTCCGCGGCGGCCGACGACGAGGTGCTCCGTTGCCCCGAATGCGGTGCCATCCTGTTGCGAGTCAAGGGGTTCGGCGCGTGAAGGTGATCGTCGAGGCGGACGGCGGTTCACGCGGGAACCCCGGGCCGGCCGGCTACGGGTCGGTGGTGTGGTCGGCCGACCACGGCGCGGTGCTCGCCGAGAGCAAGGAAGCGATCGGGCGCGCCACCAACAACGTCGCCGAGTATCGCGGCCTGATCGCCGGGTTGAGCGAGGCGGCGAGCCTGGGCGCCACCGAGGTCGACGTGTTGATGGACTCGAAGCTGGTGGTGGAGCAGATGTCTGGCCGGTGGAAGGTCAAGCACCCGGACATCGCGCCTCTGCACCAGCAGGCCACGGCGCTGGCGGCCCGGTTCGACCGCGTGACCTACCAGTGGATTCCGCGTGCGGAGAACAGCCACGCCGACCGGTTGGCCAACGAGGCGATGGACGCGGCGGCCGAAATGCCCACGAGTGGGGAGGAATCCAAGCCGCATCAGGCGTCGAACCCCACCGCGTGGAGCGGCGCGCGGGGTGCGCCGACGCGGTTGCTGTTGCTGCGCCACGGCCAGACCGAATTGTCTGTGGACCGCCGGTATTCGGGGCGCGGCAACCCTGCGCTGACCGACCTCGGGCGCCGTCAGGCCGAAGCCGCCGCGCAGTACCTCGGGCAGCGGGGCGGCGTCGCAGCGGTCGTCACGTCGCCGTTGCAGCGCGCCTACGACACCGCGGCGGCGGCGGCCAAGGTGCTGGGGCTCGACGTCACCGTGGACGACGATCTGATCGAGACCGATTTCGGAGCGTGGGAGGGTCTGACGTTCACCGAAGCGGCGGAACGGGATCCGGATCTGCACCGGCGCTGGCTGCGCGACACCTCCTTGGCGCCCCCGGAGGGTGAGAGCTTCGATTCCGCGGCCGAGCGGGTCGGAAGGGCTCGGGCGCGGATCGTCACCGAGCATGCGGGAGAGACGGTGCTGGTGGTGTCGCACGTGACGCCGATCAAGACGCTGCTGCGGATGGCGCTCGACGGGGGCCCGAACATCCTGTACCGCCTGCACCTCGACCTCGCGTCGTTGTCGATCGCCGAGTTCTATCCCGACGGTGCGGCATCGGTGCGGCTGGTCAATCAGACGGCGTACCTGGACTAGTCGTGTAAGTGGAGCCGCTCGCCGTGCGGCCCGAAGATGGTGATGGCCTCGACCGGGCCGTCGACCGCGCCGAACCAGTGGGGCGTCCATGTCGAGAATTCCACCGCCTCACCGGGTTTCACGGTGAAGTCCCGATCGCCGAGGATCAATCGCAGCTGACCGGACAGTACGTACATCCAGTCCTGGCCCTCGTGCACGGGGAGTTCGGTGGGCGGGTTGCGGCGCCGGGCACTGATCCGGATCTTGAATGCGTGTAGACCGCCGGCGGCCTGCCGGGTCAGCGGCCAGTAGGTGATCCCGTGTGCGGTGTGAGATCCGCTGCGCACCCGCGGATCCTCGGCTTCCGGGGCGCGAAGCAGTTCGTCGGTGCTGACCGACAGCGCTGCGGCCAGTCTCGGCAGGTGGTCCAGGGCGAGGCGGCGCTTGCCGGATTCCAGCCGGCTCAGCGTCGACACGTCGATGTTCGAGCGCCGGGCGACCTCTTCGAGGGTCAGGCCGTGCCGGGTGCGCAGTTCGCGCAGCCTGCGGCGCACCCGGGCGTCGACGCCGTCCTCATCTTTTGCCTGCATGGCAATAGAGCTTGGCATCCTGGGCGGAGCGAATGCAAGGTGGTCGTATGGACAGATATTGGGATTGCGTGATCGTCGGCGGCGGTGCCGCCGGGTTGAGCGCCGCATTGGTGCTCGGCCGGGCCCGGCGCCGCACACTGCTGGTCGATGCGGGTGCGCAGAGCAACCTGCCCGCGCATGGCATCGGGGGGCTGCTGGGCCATGACGGCCGACCGCCCGCGGAACTGTACGCGTTGGGGCGCGAAGAGTTGTCGGCGTATCCGTCGGTGGAGGTCGTGGCGGGCGACATCGTCGCCGGTGAGCGAGCCGACGACGGGTACGTCCTGCGCTTGGGTGACGGCCGGGTCGAGCGGACCAGGCGGGTGTTGTTGGCCACCGGTATGGAGTACCGGCCGCCGTCACTGCCTGGGCTGGCGGAGCTGTGGGGACGGTCGGTGTTTCACTGCCCGTTCTGCCACGGATGGGAAGTGCGCGATCAGCCTCTGGCGGTGCTGGCGCGTGGTGAGCGCGCGGTGCATTCGTCGCTGCTGTTGCGTCTCTGGAGCGACGACGTCATTCTACTGACCGATGGTCCGGCCGATCTCGATGACGCGCAGCGTGAACGGCTGGCCGCGGCGGGTGTGATGATCGATGAGCGCCCGGTAGCCGAATTAGATTCCGCGGCAGGAGATCTGGCGGCCGTCGTATTCGCCGACGGCGACCGGTTGCCGCGCAAGGGTCTTCTGGTGGCGACGACGTTGCATCAGCGGTCGCCGCTCGCCGAGCAACTGGGCGCCGCTGCGGCGGAGCCGACGCCGCTGGCGCGAAATCCGGTTCAGGTCGATGCTCTGTATCGGACCAGTGCGCATGGGGTATTCGCCGCCGGTGATGTGGTCGCCCAGATGCCGCAGGTGGCCACCGCGGTGGCGTCCGGCTCGGCCGCGGCCGCCGCCGTCGTGCAGAGCCTGATGGAGGGGGAATTCCCGGCGGTCGTGCTGGAAGGGAGTGGATATGTCAACGCCTGACGCCAAACAACATTGGGAAGAGCGCTACAGCTCGCAGGACCGGATCTGGAGCGGGCGGCCGAACGTTCGCCTCGTCGAGGTGGCCTCGAACCTCGAGCCCGGGACCGCGCTGGACCTGGGCAGCGGCGAGGGCGGGGACGCGATGTGGCTCGCCGAACGGGGTTGGCGGGTCCTCGCCGTCGACATCGCCGAAACCGCCTTGCAGCGCGCCGCCGAAGACGCCGCCGCGCGCAGGGTCGCCGACCGCATCGACTTCGCACAGCACGACCTCTTGGAGAGTTTCCCCGAGGGCGAGTTCGATCTGGTGAACGCTCAGTTCCTGCACTCCACGTTCCCGCTCGACCGGACGGCGATCTTCGGCGCTGCGGCACGGGCGGTCCGTCCGGGCGGGCTCCTGCTGATCGTCGACCACGGGTCGCCGCCGCCGTGGCTGTCGGAGCTCCATGACCACCACCACACGTTCACGCCGCCCGAGGAGGTGGTCGCAGCGCTGAATCTCCCTGATTCCGAATGGGATCCGGCCGAGATCCGCAAACCGGTGCGTGACGTGACGACCCCGGACGGCGAGACTGCGCAGTGGGCCGACAACGTGATCGTGTTGCGGCGACGCTGAGCTTCCCGCTGCAACGATCGGTTCATGCGGCGTCGTGGAAGATGAGCCCGAGCGTGTATCGCTCTCCGGAGCGCACCACCGACACCCCGTGCCGCACCGGCGCGGCCGACCATCCGCACGCCGACCGCACGGGCCGCTCCCGGGTGGTGAAGACGTAGCCGCGCCCGTGGGGCAGCAGGGTCGATGTGCCGCGCGACTGAGCGCGGGGGCGTTGTTCGACCAACAGGAACTCACCGCCGGTGTGCTCGACGCCGGGTTCGCTGAGGTTGATCACGACCTGTAGCGGAAACACCAGATCGCCGTAGAGGTCTCGGTGCAGCGCATTCCAGTCACCGGGTCCGTATTTGAGCATGAGCGCGGTCGGTTTCGTCTGGCCGGCGGCGTGGCACATGTCGAGCCAGTCGTCGAATTGGTCAGGCCAAGGCGCGGGGCGGCCCAATCGGGCCCACCAGTCCCGCGCGATCGGGAGGAGCCGCGGATACAGCGCCCGCCTGAGCGCTTGGACCGGTTCGGGGTACGGCTCGCGCAAGTAGCGGTACTCGCCCTCGCCGAAGCGGTGGCGGGCCATGTCGACGGTCGAACGGAATCTGTCGTCGTCGATGTAGAGGCGCTTGAGCGCGGCGCTCTCGGGCTTGGTCAGTAGGCGTGGAAGCAGGGCGCCGCCGGTTGCGTCGAGTTCGGTGACGACGGCGTCCCAATTGGCGGCGTCGACACGGGCGTGCCATTGCGTATGCGCCATTTGGCGATGCATACCCAGAAGACGCCGGCGATCGACATTTCGTGAGGTTCTCCCAGACAGCGAATTGATCCACAGGGTCACGATTTTCGTGTCGACACGTCAGTGGGCAGAACTAGTATCGAAAGCATGTTCGAAGACGCCTCGGATGCCGATCTCATCACCTTTATGGGTGAAGAGGCGCGCGAGGAGTCGGCGGCGATGGGGCGCCGGTTGTCGTTGGTCGGTGAGTTGTTCGCCAGGCGCAATCCTGAGATGGTCGAGTCGCGGTTCTACGTGGCCGATGCGGTCGCGGCGGTGGCGGCCGAGATCGCGCCGGTGCAGAACATCAGCCATGCGCGAGCGGTCGGTCAGGTCGAGGTCGCGATCGCACTGCGGGATCGGCTGCCGCAGGTCCTCAGGCGGTTCTGTCGGGGTGTGATCGATTATCGGATGGTGTCGGCGATCGTCGCGCGCACCGAGAACGTCGAGGACGACGTCATGGTGAACCTCGATGAGGCGTTGGCATGGCGGGTCGAGAAGTGGATGAAGCTGTCCAAACCCAAGCTGCGCGACCGCATCGATCTGTTCATCGCCGAATTTGATCCGGCTGCGGTGCGGGTACCGCCGGAAGCCGATCAGCATCGCTACGTCGAGATCAGCCCCATCAATACCGCGGGATTGGCGTTCCTGGGTGGCAAGCTGCGCGCCGAGGACGGCGCCTCTTTGGATGCGCGGCTGGATGCGTTGGCGGCCACCGTGTGTGAGAACGATCCGCGGACGACGTCTCAGCGCCGTGCCGACGCCGTGGGTCCGCTGTCGCGGCTCGAGGCCACGTTGGCGTGTCAGTGTGGCTCCGACGAGTGCCCGGCGGCCGCCTACCGCGCCGCGGCGTCCGCGGCGGTGATCCATGTTCTTGCCGAGCAGGCCACGGTGGACGGGTCCGGGAACAAGCCGGGATATCTGCCGGGTTTCGGGATTCTGCCGGCCGAATCGGTCCGCGGGCTTGTGCGCAATGCCGAACTCAAGCCGGTTGACGTGCCGGCCGCCGACGCTGCCATGGCGAACGGGAACGCCGGCACCGGGTATCGGCCCAGCGCCAAGTTGACCGAGTTCCTACAGTGGCGGGATCTGACGTGCCGCTGGCCCGGATGCGACAGGCCGGTGTCGAAATGCGATGTGGACCATACGGTGCCGTGGCCGTACGGTCCGACGCATCCGTCGAACACCAAGCACTACTGCCGTATTCACCATCTGATCAAGACGTTCTATTGCGGCAGTGGTGGCTGGAAGGATGAACAGCTTACCGACGGCACAATCGTTCTCACGGCTCCGACCGGCCACGTGTACCGGTCAGAACCTCACGGCGCGAGCATGTTTCCCGTGCTCGGGCAGCCCACCGGCGTCCCCACGGTCGCCGCGCCACCGCCCGAGAACCCCGACCGCATGGCAATGATGCCTCGGCGCAGGCAAACCCGAGAACAAGATCGCCGCGACCGCATCGACGCCGAACGGCGGCTACGGCGCGAGCTGATCGCCGAGGAGGAGCGGCAGCATCAGGCATGGCTTGCGGCGATCTACAAGCCCCCACCGTTCTGAAAATTGACGAAGTAGCGAATTTTCGGGGCTTACCCATTAGGCTCGCTTTCAAGATCAATTCTCGGCGTGTGAACAAGAACCGTAGGAGGCGGCGAGCCGATGAAGTATCTCCCCGTAGGGACGGCGGCGGGTCTTTTCGCCATCGCACTGAGCTTTGGACTCGTCGGCTGTGGTTCCGACGCTGATACGTCAGCAACGACCACGACATCGGCCACCAGCGAGACCGGCACGGCGACGGCCACACCCAGCCCCGCCGCTGACGACGACGACACGATCAACGAGTACATCACCGACAGTGGGATCGCCGAAACGCCGATCAAGCCGGGGGAACCGGGGACCCCGACATTCGACTTCCCGCTGCCGCCCGGATGGAGCGACGCGGGTGAGGCGACGCCGGAATGGGCCTACGGCGCCATCGCCTACGACAGCCCGAAGGATCCGAATGACCCGCCGGACATGTACGCGATCGCCTCGAAGCTCACCGGCAACGTAGATCAGGCGAAGATCTTCGAATACGCCCCGGAGCAGCTGGAGGACATGGCCGAGTTCAAGCCGTTGGCGGCGCCCGAGAGGGGCAAACTCGGTGGCTTCGATGCCCTTTCGTACGCAGGCACGTTCATGAACGACGGCCAGAAGCGGTTCGTCGCCCAGAAGACCGTCGTGGTGCCGGCGTCGGACGGCATCTTCGTCCTGCAGCTGAATGCGGACAGTCCCGAAACCGAACAGAACGCCGTGCTCGACGCCATCAAGGTCATCGACGAACAGACGACCATCACCCCGCCGTCATGACCGGCCGCTCGCTCCGAGACCCCAGGACCCCGCTTACCGACGGAGACGCATCGATATGAGAATCCGGACCACGGCACCAGTCCTCCTGCTGGCTTCGGTCTGCAGCGCCGTTCTGCTGTCGTCCCCCCTCGTGACCGCTCCGGCCGCGCACGCCCAGTGCAAGGCCAGCGAGGTGTGGGATCAGCGGACCGGGGTGTGCTGGGCGCAATCCCAAACCACGCTCGGAATTCCGGGCACGGGAGGCTGGTGTAAACCCGGCAGGATCGGGCTGTGCATGTCGGCCTGGCAGAACTCACAGGTTCCCGGCGCGAACCTCAAGCCCGCCCCGCCGGGAGGACCGGCGCCGCGCGCGACGTGGCCTAACCGCTGACGTCCCCAACCGGCGTCCACGGCGTCAGCCGGGGGAGCCACGCGCGCACGTTTTCGCGATACGTCTGGTATTGCGCCCCGTACGTTCGCACCAGCGTGGGTTCTTCGTACCAACGCACGAACGACGCGGTGACCGCCCACCCGATCGCCGCATAGAGCACGAGCCACAGGCTGCCGAAAAGCACTGCTTGACCGAGGATCGCGACGATCAGCCCGACGTACATCGGATTGCGGACGAACCGGTTGAAGCCCGTCACGACCAGACGTTGCGTGGGTGCGACGGGCATGGGAGTGCCACCGGCCCTGACGAATTCGACGAACGCGTGGATGGGCGGGATCAGGCCGACGATGACCACGATCCCGCCCACGACCATCCGCCATGTCGGAGCGTCGGACAACTCCCAACGCGTGATCAACCACGGACCGAGCCCGACGAACGTGCCGGGCGCGGCCACGAAGAACGCCGCCGAGGCGAGCGCAGCGGTCGGGATCCGCACGCGCTATCCCGTGATGGCCGAGAGGTCCGCGAGTTGCGTCAGGCGCACGCTGTTGCCGGACGGATCGCGGAACCCGCAGTCGACACCGTAGGGCATCTCGTGTGGTTCCTCGGTGAACTCGACTCCGCGCGAACGCATTTCCTCATAGGAGGCCTGGCAGTCCTCCGTCGTCAGGAACACCGTTCCCGCGAAGCCCTTGGCGGTCAGGTCCAGCACCTGCTTGCGGGTCGCCTCGTCCATGACCGGTTCGCCGGGTACGGCCATCAACACGATCGACACATCGTCCTGACCGGGCGGCCCGACGGTCAGCCATCGGAACAGCCCGTCCACGTCGGGCAGCGAAACATCTTGCCGCACTTCCATACCGACCTTCTCGGTCCAGAACTTCAATGCCGCTTCCTGGTCGTGTACCCACAAGTGGGCGCTTGCGATTTTGATCATGGCTCGACGCTACGGCCGGTCGGTGTTCTGCGTCTTCTCCCCGTGTGCTGTCTTACGCACCCGGCTGTCGGCGGGAGGCCGGGTGTCGCGCTTGAGGATGCAACTCGGCACCCGGGCGTGGATCGCCGCCGGCGGCAGGCTGGCCCGGTACGCGGCAGGCGGCAGCCCGTACACCCGGGCGAAGCTGGTGGTGAACGAGCCCACGCTCTGCAACCCCACCATCACGCAGATGTCGGCGATCGAGCGATCGGTGTTGCGCAGCAGCGCCGCGGCGCGTTCCAGGCGGCGGGTCTGCAGATAAGCCCGCGGCGTTTCCCCGAAGGTGCGGGTGAACATCCTGCTGAAGTGCGCGCGGGACAGACCCGCGGCCGCGGCTAGGTCGTCGACGGTGATCGCCTCGGCGTACCGCGCGTCGACCAGATCCTTGGCGCGCATCAGATAGCGCGCCGGAGGCACCTGCGCCATGCGCCAAGTATGTCGAACTCGCGGAACAGCGGCGACAGGCGCTACGTTGAACCAGCGGATGAGTTGGCTGGGCGGCCGCGGGATCCAGGTTCGCCTGGGTTTCGAGGAAAGTCCGGACTTCACAGAGCAGGGTGATTGCTAACGGCAATCCGAGGTGACTCGCGGGAAAGTGCCACAGAAAACAGACCGCCACCACCGGGTCTTCGGACTCGGGGTGGTAAGGGTGAAACGGTGCGGTAAGAGCGCACCAGCATTCCGGGTGACCGGAGTGGCTAGGCAAACCCCACCCGAAGCAAGGCCAAGAAGGCCGCAACCTGGTTGCGGCCGCGCAGGCGCCCGAGGGTTGCTCGCCCGAGCCTGCGGGTAGGCCGCTCGAGGCACCCGGTGACGGTGTGCCCAGATGGATGGTCGCCACCTCGCCGCCGCGGTCAGCCGCGGTGGTGAGGGACAGAATCCGGCTTACAGGCCAACTCATCCGCCCTGCACGGGCGCGGCCAGTCCGGGCTCGGTCAGCGCGCCTTGCGCACCGCCTTGGCGAGCTTCTTGAGCGCGCGGTCCAACTGGTCACGCGAGCGCTGCGCGAGTTCCTCCTCCATCCGGAAGAGCAGTCCGTAGGTGAACGTGTCCTCGCCCGCGGTGTGGGCCGCCTCGGCCTGCTGGCTCAGGTGCGTCCGGCTGACCACGCTGTCCTGGTGATCGCCCAGCATCGACTGGATCTTCTTGGCTCGATCGGACACCTTGCCCTGACCGGTCGCCGCCGCGGTGTACCGAAGCCGCTTGGCGCCCTTGCGGATTCGATGCAGTGCCTCGTCCTTGTCCTCGTCCGCCTCCGCGGCGGCCTTCGCCGCCTTGCGCACACGTTTGTAGGCCGCGTCGATCGTCGCCTGGCTGCGCTCATCCTCGTCCTGCGCCGGAACCGGTTCTGCGGCGACCAACCCTTCGAGCGCGTCGAGCAGCCGGAAATACCGCTGCGAGCGCATCGCGATCAACGAACGGCGCAGCCCGGCCGCATAGCGCCGCTCGGCGCCGTCGACCAGGCGCTCCCGCACCGGTCCGCGAACCAGCTCTTCCGGCAGCTCATCGAGCGCCTTCGCGTAGCGTTCGGCCAGCACTTCGGCGTCGCGCGCCACTCCGAGGATCGCGGCGAGCTGTCTCAGCTCGTCGAGAATCCACGCGTCGTCGGAGATGCCGAACGCCTCGCGCGAGGTCTGCAGCAGGCTGCGGATCCTGCGCGTCGTCACCCGCATCTGGTGCACCGAATCCTCGACGTCCGCACGCACCGCGCGGTCCCACTCGATCAGCTGCTCGACCTGTTCAGCCACCGCTCGGTGCACCGCGTCCGACGGTTGCGACGCGTCCTCCTGCACCGAATCCAGTACCCGCGCCAGTTTCGAACCGCTCGCCGCGGGCTCGGCACCTGCGTCGATCAGCCGGTTAGACAGCCGGTCCAGCAGGTCGCGGTCGGCGCCGTCGGCCAGTTCGAGCTCCCACTCGCGCCACACCTGCTCCGGTCCGTCGGGCTCGGCGGAGGCGCTCACCTGGTCGTCGCAGAACTCCGCCACCGGCGCGCCGTCGGGACCATAGAGGAGGTCGACGGTGCGTCGGGTGGAGATGCGGGCGACCGGCTGCAGCGGACGGTCACGCACGATCGCCAGCACGATGTCGCGCAGCGCATCCGGCACCCCAGCGTCCTCACCCACAGTGTCCTCACCCAGAGCGTCCTCACCCAGCGGTTCCCTGACCTCGGTCCGCGCGTCGGGCCCGGCGGGCAGCTTGAGGTGCCAGCCTTCGTCCGGGCCGCCGGTGCGCCTGCGCAGCGTGATGCGCCGCGACGCGAGGTCATGGTCGGGGGTGTCGAAGTACACGGCCTCCAGATGGTGTGCCGGCGATCGTTCGACGCGAACCACCGACGACAAACCTTCGAACGACGGCGACACGGTCGATTCGCCCACGTCGAACTTGCGCTCGACCTCCAGATGCCGCGCCGACTCGCCCGATTTGCCCATGGTGCGAGACAGATTGCCACACGCAGGTGAACATGGGGGAGGGCGGCGAATATAAGGTCCCACTGTGACCGATTACGAAACGCTGACCGTCGAGCAGACCGGTGCCATAACCCGCATCACCCTCAACCGACCCAATGCGGCAAATGGCATGAACGGCACCATGACTCGTGAGCTGGCCGACGCCGCCAAGCGGTGTGACAACGCGGCGACGAAGGTCGTGGTGCTCACCGGATCGGGCCGGTTCTTCTGCGCGGGCGGGGATTTGAAGGATTTCGCGGACGCCGACGACCGCGGTGCACACATCAAGGGCGTCGCCGACGACCTGCACCGCGCGATATCGACCTTCGCCCGGATGAACGCGGTGGTCATCACCGCGGTGAACGGCACCGCCGCCGGTGCGGGGTTTTCGCTGGCGGTGACGGGCGATCTGGTGCTGGCCGCCGAGTCCGCGTCGTTCACCATGGCCTACACCCGCGTCGGCCTCAGCCCCGACGGCAGCGCGTCCTACTACCTGCCGCGGCTCATCGGCATCACCAAGACCAAAGAGCTCATGCTGACCAACCGCACCCTGTCGGCGCAGGAGGCGTGGCAGTGGGGGCTGGTGACCGAGGTCGTTGCGGACGGCGAACTGGCCGAGCGGGCGGCGAAGCTCGCCGATCAGATGGCGGCCACGTCAGCCGGCTCCAACGGTGGGGTCAAGCAGTTGCTGCTCGGCACCTTCGGCAACGGCCTCGAAGAACAGATGGAGCTCGAGGGCCGGCTGATCGCCGCACGTGCCGGCTCGAGCGACGGACGCGAAGGCGTCGACGCCTTTTTGGCCAAGCGGAAAGCGGAATTCGCCTAGAACGAGTGCTCGTCGGCGGGGAACACCCCGCTGGCGACCTCGTCGGCGTATTGCTCTGCGGCGCGGCGCAATTCGTCACCGACGGCGCCGAACCGTTTCACGAACTTCGCGGTCTTGCCGCTCGTCATGCCCGCCATGTCCTGCCACACCAGCACCTGCGCATCGCAGTTCGGGCCCGCGCCGATCCCGATGGTGGGGATGGTCAGCTTGCCGGTGATCTGGGTGGCCAACTCGGCGGGCACCATCTCCATGACGACCGCGAACGCGCCCGCTTCCTGCACGGCGATGGCGTCGTGAACGGTCTGCTCGCCGGCGTCGCCGCGGCCCTGGACCCGGAAGCCGCCCAGCCCGTTGACGCTCTGCGGGGTGAAGCCGATGTGCGCCATGACCGGGATGCCCGCGGCGCTCAGCGTCGCGATCTGCTCGACCACGCGCTCGCCGCCCTCGAGCTTGACCGCGTGCGCGCCGGTCTCCTTCAGGAACCGGGTGGCGGTCGCGAGCGCCTGCTGCGGCCCGCCTTCGTAGCTGCCGAACGGCAGGTCGGCGACGACCAGCGCGTGCGGGGCGCCGCGGACCACGCCGCGGACCAGCGGGATCAGCTCGTCGATCGTGACGGGCACGGTGGTGTCGTAGCCGTAGACGACGTTGGCGGCCGAGTCGCCGACCAGCAGCACCGGGATGCCGGCGTCATCGAAGACGCGCGCGGTGGAGTAGTCGTAGGCGGTGAGCATGGCCCACTTGTGGCCTTCGGCTTTCCACTTCTGGAGGTGGAGAGTGCGGGTTTTGGTGCGCGGAGCGGACGAGGCAGTCCCGTACACGGTCTGCTCAGACATCGTTGTCCCCCAATTGGGTGGGTCGGGTCGAATCCTCGAGGCCGATGTACGGTCCCCGGGTTCGTCTGACCCACCAAGTCTGCCACTTGGTGTCCGAGATGTTAAAAGGGCTGTTGAGTGGATTTGCTCACACCCGCCGTCACCGGGCATAGCATCGGCGGCATGCAACGGCTCAGCGGGCTCGACGCCAGTTTCCTCTACCTCGAGACCGCGCAGCAGCCGCTGCATGTGTGTTCGATCCTCGAACTCGACACCTCGACGATGCCCGGCGGCTACACGTTCGATCGGTTCCGCGAGGCGCTGAACCAACGCATCAAGGCGATGCCGGAATTCCGCGAGAAGCTCGCCGACAGCCGGTTCAACCTCGACCATCCGGTGTGGGTGGAGGACAAGGACTTCGACGTCGACCGGCACCTGCACCGCATCGGGCTGCCCGCGCCCGGCGGGCCGCGCGAGCTCGCCGAGATCTGCGGCCACATCGCGTCGCTCCCGCTCGACCGCAGCCGCCCGCTGTGGGAGAAGTGGGTGATCGAGAACATCGACGGCACCAATCCGCAGGACGGCGGGCGCCTCGTCGTCATGACGAAGGTCCACCATGCCGGCGTCGACGGCGTCACCGGCGCGAGCCTGATGTCGCAGCTGTGCAGCACCGAACCCGACGCACCGCCGCCCGACCCCGTCGACGGTCCTGGCGACGCGAGCTCGCTGGAGATCGCGGTCAGTGGCGCGGTCAAGTTCGCGACCCGACCGTTGAAACTGGTCAACGCGTTGCCCGTGACGGTGACGTCGGTGGTCGACACGGTGCGCCGGGCCCGCTCCGGGCTGTCGATGGCGCCGCCGTTCGCCGCGCCGCGGACGGTGTTCAACATGAACGTCACCGGGCACCGCAACGTCGCGTTCGCCAAGTTGGACCTCGAGGACATCAAGACCGTCAAGAACCACTTCGGGGTGAAGGTCAACGACGTGGTCATGGCGCTGGTGTCCGGCGTGCTGCGCAAGTACCTCGCCGACCACGGCCAACTGCCGGAGAACTCGCTTGTGGCGATGGTCCCGGTCTCGGTGCACGACAAATCCGACCGGCCCGGCCGCAATCAAGTGTCGGGGATGTTCTCGCGGTTGGAAACCCACATCGAGGACCCGGCCGCCCGGCTGAAGTCGATCGCCGAATCGAATTCCGTTGCCAAGCAACACAGTTCGGCGATCGGCGCAACCCTGCTGCAAGACTGGACGCAGTTCGCCGCGCCTGCGGTCTTCGGTGTCGCGATGCGCGTCTACGCCGCGAGCCGGCTCAGCGGGGCCAGGCCGGTGCACAACTTGGTCATCTCCAACGTGCCCGGCCCGCAGGTGCCGCTGTACTACCTGGGCTGCGAGGCCAAGGCGATGTACCCGCTCGGCCCGATCTTCCACGGGTCGGGACTCAACATCACCGTCATGTCGCTGACCGGCTCACTGAACGTCGGCATCGTGTCCTGCCCGGAACTGCTGCCCGACCTGTGGGATATGGCCGACGACTTCTCCGCCGCCCTCGACGAGTTGCTGGCCGCCACGCGATAGCGCCCTAGCCAGGGGCGATGAGGGTTCATGGCAGCATGTTGAGCCATGAACGCCAAGATCGGGGTCCTCGCGGCCACTGTGCTGCTCGCGGCCACCGGATGCAGCCATCTGGTGGACGGCCGCGCCGTCGTCGCGGTTCCGCCGCCCGGTACCCCGATCGAGTGGACCAAGTGCCAGTCCGAACAGCCCGACGAGTCGCGGATTCCCGCCGATGCGGAGTGCGGCATGCTGTCGGTCCCGGTGGACTACGACGACCCCGACGGTGACGTCGCCCGCATCGCGATGATCCGGTTCAGGGCCACCGGCGACAAGATCGGCTCGTTGATCATCAACCCGGGCGGGCCGGGGGAGTCCGGTGTGGAGGCCGCCGCCAGCGTCGTCGGCTCGTTGCCCGAGTCGGTCCGGCAGCGCTTCGACCTCGTCGGCTTCGATCCGCGCGGCGTCGCCAATTCCACGCCCGCGCTGTGGTGCAACTCCGATGCCGACAACGACCGGCTACGGGCCGAGCCCCAGGTCGACTATTCGCCGGAGGGCGTCGCGGAGATCGAGAAGGAGACCAAGGAGTTCGTCCAGCGCTGCGAGGACAAGATGGGCAAGGAGTTCCTCGCCAACGTCGGAACCGTCAACGTGGCCAAGGATCTCGAGGCGATGCGCCAGGCGCTCGGTGACGAGAAGTTGACCTACCTCGGCTACTCCTACGGCACCCGGATCGGCGCCACGTACGCCGAGGCGTATCCAGACAAGGTGCGCGCGATGATCCTCGACGGCGCGGTCGATCCGAACGCCGATCCCACCGAGGCCAACGTCCGGCAGGCCGCCGCCTTCCAGACCGCGTTCAACGACTATGCCGCCGACTGCGCCAAGAACCCGGGCTGCCCGTTGGGCACCGATCCGGCGAAGGCCAACGACGTCTACCACAGCCTGGTCGACCCGCTGGTGGACAAGCCGCTCAAGACCCGGGATCCGCGGGGGCTGAGCTACTCCGACGCGATCGTGGGGACGATCCTGCCGCTGTACTCGCCGAACCTGTGGCGGCATCTGACGCAGGCGCTCAGCGAGATGGAGCGCGGAACCGGTGACACCATGCTCGCGCTGGCCGACCTGTACATGGGACGAGATGCGCAGGGCCACTACAACAATTCCACCGATGTGCGAGTCGCGGTCAACTGCATGGACAAGCCGGCGGTGACCGACCGGGCCAAGGTCGCCGAGGAGGACCGGCGGGTGCGTGAGGCCGCGCCGTTCATGAGCTACGGCGAATTCACCGGGCACGCTCCGCTGGGTACATGCGCGTTCTGGCCGGTGCCCCCGACGAGCGAACCGCACGAGCTGAAGGTCGACGGATTGCCGCCGACGCTGGTGGTTTCGACGACGAACGATCCCGCGACGCCGTACCAGGCGGGCGTGGAGCTCGCCAAGCAGCTCGGGGGGACGTTGGTGACGTTCCAGGGCACCCAGCACACCGTGGTGTTCCAGGGCAACAAGTGCATCGACGACATCGCCGCCCGCTACCTCGTCGACGTGACGGTGCCGCCGCCGGACACCACCTGCTCCTCGGACTAGCTCCTACGGAATGTCCCAGTGTCCGGGGGCGCCGTCGAAGAACGGATTCTCGAAGCCCTGCACCGTCGGAAGTTTCCTCAGCTCATCGGCCGAAATGCCGTAGAACGGGTTGCGCACCCCGTTGATGGTGGCCTCCGCCCTCAGCTGTACCGGGCCGATCTGCTGACCCGGCAGGCCGAAGTAGTCGTTGATCCCCGGCACGCCCGGCCAGGCGTCGGGTATGACGGACGCCGGGATCTCCCAGTGGCCCGGAACCTCGTCGAAGAACGGGTTCGGATAACCCTGGACGGTCCGCATCTTCTTGAGCTGCCCGGGCGGGATCTTGAAGAACGGGTTCGGGACACCGTTGATGGTGGCCGCGTTCATCAGTTGACCCGGTGGAATGCGAGCGCCCGGCAGGCCGAAGTAGGCGTCGACGTCGGGCAGGTTGGGCGCCAGGCGGGGCAGGTTGATGTCGACGGCGGGCGCTGGGGGCGGCGGCACGTTCACCTTGGGCAGTGGCGGCACCTCGGCCGGTGGCACGTTCACGTGGACATCCGGCACCCGTGGTGCCTCGACCCGCGGCACGTTCACGTCCGGCACCCGTGGTGCCTCGACGCGCGGCACGTGGACCTTGGGAACCGGCGGTGGCCCGGGAATGGGGGGCACGGGCGGGGACGGAAACTTCGGGTCGGCGTGCACGGTGCCCACACTCGCGCCGAGCGCGGCGAAGCCGCACACGGCCCCGGCCAGGCTCATCGACAATGCGGATTTCTTCAGATTCATTTGGTCGCTCCTCGCATCGGTTCCAGCGGCGCGACCCCCCGATTGAACGTCAGCTACCCACGCAGCGTGCTGTCGAAACCCCAGGCGACCCGTTCAGGACCGGCTCTCGGCGATCTGGGCGAGCAGGAACTCCAGCCGATCCCTCTCGATGGCCGGCTGACTGCCCGCCGCCGCGCTGAGCATGAGTCCGCTGATGAACATCACCGTGAGCAGAGCCCGGTCGTCCACGGCGGAGGGGTCGACGTCCGAACTTCGCGAGCGCTCCGCAAGCTCGCGATGCAACGCCAGATAGGTCTGCGAATTCGCATGAAAGACAGCGGATATCGCCGGATCACGGCTGGCCTGTAGGAGCAGCTCGATCCGGGCCCGGGTGCGGGTGAGCCCGTCGCCGGTCAGCGATTTCATCACCACCGCGGCCAGTCTGGTGACCGCGGCCTGTCGGGACGTGTCGGCGTCGGCCTCGGCGACCGAGCGCAGATCCGCCAGATCCAGCTCGGCAACCCGCTCGGCGACGGCGTGGATCAGCGCGCTGCGCGTCCGGAAGTAGTACGAGGTGCTCCCTTCCGGCACGCCCGCCGCACGGTCGACCCGCGGATGGCTCAGCCCCTTGGCGCCGTGCTCGGCGAGCAGCTTGATCGCGACGTCGCAGAGTTCGCGACGACGTTGTCGCCCGTCCGGGGCCCGGCGTTCGGCCATCTACGTCACGATCGGGCGGATCAACACTTCCTGCGACGTACTGGCGACGGTGCGTCCCGCCACGTCGCGGATGGTCCCGCGGATCAGCGCGCGGTGTCCGGTGACGGCGACCGTGTCCTGGGTGTAGAGATGCCAGTCGTCGAAGCGGACGGGGCGGTGCAACCACAGCGCGTGATCAAGGCTGACCGCCGCGATAGACGCGTAGTCGGCGCGATGCGGATGGTTGCGCAACGCCATGTCCAGCAGCAGGTAGTCGCTGGCGTACGCGAGCATCGCGCTGTGCAGCGCCGGATCGTCGCCGATGGGCCGGGGCAGCCGCATCCAGTGCGACCGGGGCCCGGGAACCTGGCGCCCGCCGAGGAAGTTCGTCGGCTCCGCGATGCGCATCTCCACCGCGGGCGGGACATCGATCCAGTTCTGAGCGTTCTCCTTGAGCTGAGGCGGGACCTGGTGCACCCAGTGCTGAAGCAGCGGCATCTCCTCGGGCGCCGGGGCGTCCGGTCGGGGGTGATCGAGTTCGGGTTCGGTGGGATTGGTGTGAAACGACGCGAGGGCCGTGAGCAGGGTGCGGTCGCCCTGCGCGATCGTGACCTGACGGGTGGCCATCGACCGCCCGTCGCGGACGGTGTCGACGGCGATGTCGACCGGTGTGTCCGACGCGCCCGTCTGGACGAAATAGGCGTGCAGGGAGTGCGGCGCGTGATGGTCGACGGTGCGCGAGGCGGCGTACAGGGCCTGTGCGAGCAGCTGACCGCCGAAGATCCGGCCGAAGCGATCGCGTTCGTTAGTCGCCCGGAAGCGGCCGTCGGTAATGGGCTGCACGCCGAGCGCGCGCTCGAGGGTGTCGAGGGATTCCAGTACAGCCTTCTCCAGCGCGGTGCCCTGGAGTGGGCCGGTCAGCTCGGTCTGGGGGTCGGTCTCGTCGGTGGCCATCACGGATGGATCCTGCCAGATGCTTGCCACCGTTGTCTCTAAGACTTTAGAGTCCCGGGGTGGCCCCTGGAATTCTCCGGCACCCGGTAGCCGTCGCGGGGCATGATGCGCACCGGGTCGCTGCCGTCCCATTCGGCGCAGGTCGCAGAGATGCGGCGCACGTGGTCGAGAAAGGCGGGCGGGGCGTCGACGATCTCGGTGTAGAAGCCGAAGTCCGCCACCGTGTCGACGTAGGCCACGCGGAAACCGCCGCCGACGCTTTGGGCGGCGACCGGATAGCCAAGCGACGCGAAATGCGCTGTCTTGGCATCGAAATCGTTTGTCACCGTAGCGATCTGATGAAAAGAACTGGTTCCGCCGCGGCTCCACTCGGAGTAGATGCTCGGGGTCTGGCAGTGCTGCTGGATCAACTCGATCTGCACCGGGCCCGCCTGCGCGACCGCGACCTGGATTCGGACCGTGCGGATCTCGCCTCCGTAGTCGGTCTCCTGATCGACGACGGGCAACACGTGAAACGGTCCGACCCCGAACACCCGCGCCCACCCCGCGGCGGCTTCGATCACGTCGTCGACGACGTGCCCGAGTTGGAAGAATCGATAATCCCCTTCGGGCCACGGCTGTTCGAAGAGATCCATACGCACGATCATGGCACGGCCGCGCGATGCTGAGCGGCGAACGGGTCCTCATCACGGGACCGGCTGGCCGGATCGCCTACGGCGTCGCCAAGACGCTCGCGCGCGACAACGAGGTGTGGGGCATCGCCAGGTTCTCCGATCCCGCTGCGCGCGAGGAGGTCGAGGCGCTCGGCGTGACCACCCGCCGCGTCGACCTCGGTGTCGGTGATTTCACCGATCTGCCAACCAATTTCACTTACCTCCTGCACATCGCCGCCGACTTCGGCCACGACTACGAGCAGGGGTTGCGGGTCAACGCCGAGGGCACCGGGCTGCTGCTGTCGCACTGTCGTGCCGCCAAGGCCGCGCTGGTGATGTCGACGGTCACCGTGTACAAACCCCACCCCGACCCCTGGCATCCGTTCCGCGAGGACGATCCGATCGGCGACGCCGGATTGCCCAGCCCGCAACCGTATTCGATCGTCAAGATCGCCGAGGAGGCCGTCGCCAGATACTGTGCGCGCGAATTCGGCATACCCACGGTCATCGCCCGGATGGGCAGCGCGTACGGCGAGCGGGGCGGTCTGCCGCTGTGGCATCTGCAAGCTATCGCGGAGGGACTACCCGTCATCGCTCGCTGGGACCCGTTGCCGTACAGCCCCATTCACTACGACGACATCAACGCTCAGATACCGGCACTGCTCGACGCGGCGAGCGTGCCCGCGACCATCGTCAACTTCGCCGGCGACACCCCGGTCAGCGTCCAGCAGTGGTGTGCGTACTTCGGCGAGCTTCTCGGTGTGACGCCGCGGATTGACGTGCAACCCGTTCCCGGTGCATCCGTCGGTTCGGTCGGCGACCACACCAAGCGCACGACGATCACCGGCACCTGCACGGTCGACTGGCGAGACGGATTCCGCGCCATGGCCGCCCACCACTATCCCGACCGCGTGAGGACCTGATGGCCATGCGCTATCCGCAGCCGCAACGACTGCTCGACGAGGCGGTCGCCGAAGCGGGCCACACCGACTTCGGCCCCGGCGACTTCCGCGAAGGGCTGACCGTGCTGCTGGAGAGCCTGGAACGCGACGGCGACCTGGACCCGGCCACCGACGCCGCCGTGATCGGCGACCTGCGCCGCAGGCTGGTCAATCGCCTCGAGGTCGAGGCACACTACCGCGACCATCCCGAGGTCGAGGACGTCGTCATCGAGGGGCCCGTCGACATCAACGGGTTGCCGCGCACGGGAACCACCGCGCTGGCCGACATGTTGTCCCTCGATCCGCAGTTCCGATGCTTGCGCGGATGGGAGCAGTACCAACCGGTTCCGCCGCCGCTGGCCGGCGGCGAGGCCGACGACCCGCGCAGGCAGGCGTTCATCCGGATGCACGAGGAGCAGCCCGCCGCGCAGGCCGCCATGCACATCTTCGAGGTCGACGCGACCATGGAGGACACCGAGATCCTCGGGATGGCCTTCCACGGCCAGCAGATGACGCTGCCGGTGGCGGGGTACCGATCGTGGTGGCGGGGCGCCGATCTGACCGAGACGTACGCCTACCACCGCAGGGTGGTGAAGTTGCTCGGATCGAAATGCCCGCCGCGGCTGTGGCTGTTCAAGGCGCCGCACCACAAGTTCCACCTCGAGGCGCTCGCCGCGGCCTATCCGGACGTGCGGTTCGTTATGACGCACCGCGACCCGGCCAAGGTCGTGCCGTCCTACACCAGCCTGGTGTCGACGATCTTCCCGCCCGCGGCGGGGGAGCGCGACCTGTGCGCACTCGGCCGCGAGGTGAGCAGGCATCTGCGTGAGGGCATGGAGCGCGCCATCGCCGAACGCGCCCGCATCGGCGAGGACCGCTTCCTCGACGTTCACCACCGCGAGTTGGTGGCCGATCCGCGCGGCACGGTGCGCCGCGTCTACGACTGGCTGCAACTGGAGCTCAAACCCGATGTCGCGCAAACGATCTTCGACTGGCAGGACGCCAACGCGGTGGGCGCCAAAGGGACGCACTCCTACACCGCGGAACAGTTCGGCCTCTCGGTCGACGAGATCCGCTCGGACTACGACTTCTACATCCGTCACTTCGACGTGGCCGTGGAGGCCTGAGGAGGCTCGCGTATGACCACCCTGCCCAGCTGGGACACGCAGATGGAGGCGCTCAAGGGAGTCGCCGACCACCTGCTGGCGACGTGGCGACCCGATGGCGCCTCGGAGGCCGAAATCCAGGACATGAACAAGCTCGCGCTGTCGATCCTCGCGTGCGGGTACCTCTGCCACGTCTACACCGATTCCCGGCGCCCGGTGTTCATGCCGCTGTGGAACTACGCATGCAACCAGGGTGGGCCAAACCCGGACTACGTCTACCTGTCGGCCGAGGTCGACGGCTCCGGCGTGTACGAGCTGACCGGCCGCCGCGGCACCGTGCGCTTCGTCGAGGTCACGCAGCAGGCGCCGGGAATGATGAAGAGCCTCAAGGGCGTCGAACGGCAGATGAAGTTCCAGGCCATCACCCACGACCTCGACGACCTGACCATCGCTGAGGACGGCACCTTCCGGGTGATCATGTCCGTCGAACGCCCCGAGGGATACGACGGTGACTGGTGGCCGCTCAACCCGGAGGTCGGCAAGCTGCTGATGCGCAAGTGCGCCTGTGACTGGAACACCGAGATCGACGCCCAGGTCGCGATCAACCGCCTCGACGACGGCGGCGAGGACATGTCGCCGGTCGAGATCGCGCGCCGGTTCTCGGAACTGGGCGACTGGATCAAGGGGATGATCGACTTCGACATGGAGCTCGTCCGGTACTACCGGGAGCACCACGGCTTCAACGTGCTGCTGCGGTCCCAGTGGATCCAGCAGGGTGGCGGCCTGGCGACCAAGCAGGCCTACTACGACGGCATCCATCAGATCGCCGACGACGAGGCGCTGGTCGTCGAGTTTCCGGTGTCGGCCAACTGCTACTACTGGCAGATCCTGGTGGCCGATGACCGCTTCTCCACCGTCGACTGGGTGAACCGGCAGTCCAGCCTCAACGACACCCAGGCGCGGATCGACCCCGACGGCTGGTTCCGCGGCGTGGTCTCCAAGCGCGACCCGGGCGTGCACAACTGGCTCGACAAGGCCGACTGGCCGTGGGGGATCCTGCAGGCGCGCTTCTACAAGGCCGATGATTTTCCCGACGTCACGGTCACGAAAGTGCCGGTCACCGACGTGCTCGACCACCTCCCGGCGGGTACCGAGGTGCTCACCGCAGAGGAGCGCCGGGCCCAGCTGCGACACCGTCGTACCGGGGCCCAGATGCGCCGCATCTGGTGACCCGGCAAACGCAGCCGCCGTGTAACACGGAATTAACAGCCGGTGCCTACGCTGCGGTCATGGATCGGCAGAAGGAATTCGTGCTGCGCACGCTGGAGGAACGCGACATCCGCTTCGTCCGGTTGTGGTTCACCGACGTGCTCGGATACCTGAAATCGGTCGCGATCGCCCCCGCCGAACTCGAGGGCGCGTTCGAAGAGGGAATCGGGTTCGACGGCTCGTCGATCGAGGGCTTCGCCCGGGTGTCGGAAGCCGATATGGTCGCCCGTCCCGACCCGTCGACCTTCCAGGTGCTGCCGTGGGCCGACGGCTCCGGCCGACACCATTCCGCGCGGATGTTCTGCGACATCACGATGCCCGACGGCTCGCCGTCGTGGGCGGACTCGCGCCATGTGCTGCGCAGGCAGCTGGCCAAGGCCAGCGACCTCGGCTTCTCCTGCTACGTGCACCCCGAGATCGAGTTCTTTCTGCTCAAGCCCGGCGAGGACGACGGCACCCCGCCCGTGCCCGCCGACAACGGCGGCTACTTCGACCAGGCCGTGCACGATTCGGCGCCCAATTTCCGCAGGCACGCCATCGACGCGCTCGAGCAGATGGGCATCTCGGTCGAGTTCAGCCACCACGAGGGCGCACCCGGCCAGCAGGAGATCGACCTGCGCTACGCCGACGCGCTGTCGATGGCCGACAACGTGATGACGTTCCGCTACGTCGTCAAGGAGGTCGCGCTCGGCGACGGCGTGCGGGCGTCGTTCATGCCGAAGCCGTTCGCCGAGCATCCCGGTTCGGCCATGCACACGCACATGAGCCTGTTCGAGGGCGACACCAACGCCTTCCACAGCCCCGACGACCCGCTGCAGCTGTCCGACGTGGCCAAGTCGTTCATCGCCGGAATCCTCGAGCACGCCAAGGAGATCAGCGCCGTCACCAACCAGTGGGTCAACTCCTACAAGCGCCTCGTGCACGGCGGCGAGGCGCCCACGGCGGCGTCCTGGGGCGCGGCGAACCGCTCGGCGCTGGTGCGCGTACCGATGTACACCCCGCGGAAGGCCTCGTCGCGGCGCGTCGAGGTGCGCAGCCCCGACTCGGCGTGCAATCCGTACCTGACGTTCGCGGTGCTGCTGGCCGCGGGCCTGCGCGGTATCGAGAAGAACTACGTGCTGCCGCCGGAGGCGGAGGACAACGTCTGGACGCTCACCCCCGAGGAGCGCAGCGCGATGGGCTACAAGGAGCTGCCAGGCAGCCTCGGCGTCGCGCTCACCGAGATGGAGAACTCCGAGCTGGTCGCGGAGGCATTGGGCGAGCACGTCTTCGACTACTTCCTGCGCAACAAGCGCGCGGAGTGGGAGAACTACCGCAGCCACGTCACGCCGTTCGAGCTGAAGGCCTACCTGTCTCTGTAAGGCGTGGCTCTGTAGGTGCTTAGCCGACATAGGCGCTGCGCTACCTTTTAGGCGTGGCCAAACCAGCGACGCAGCGTCCGAAGCTGCCGAGCGTCGGCCGGCTGGGTCTCGTCGAGCCCACCGCGCCCGCCGATCTCGACCGGTTGGGCTGGAACACCGACGGCCACGTCGAGCTTCTGTGGTCGTTGTCGCGCGCACCGGACGCCGACACGGCGCTGCGCTTGATGGTGCGGCTCGCCGAAGCCCTCAACGACGGCTGGGACGAACTCACCCGCGCGCTGCTCACCGACCGGAGCCTGCGCGGGCGGCTGTTCAGCCTGCTCGGTTCCTCGCTGGCTCTCGGCGACCACATCATCGCGAACCCGGAGAACTGGCGGCTGCTCGCCGGCGACGTCACGCTGCCGACCGCCGATGAGTTGCGCGAGATGTTCGTCGCGCTGGCCGACGAATCGGCCGACACCTCGGCGGCGCTGCAGCCGCTGCGCAAGCTCTACCGCGACCGGCTGCTGGTGCTGGCCAGCCTGGACCTGGCGCCGACGGTCGAGAACGAACCCGTCCTGCCCTTCCCGACCGTCGGCGAGCATCTGTCGGACCTCGCCGACGCGGCGCTGGCCGCCGCATTGCACCTCGCGATCAAGACGACGGGCGGCGACTCTCCGCCCCGGATCGCGGTCATCGCGATGGGCAAATGCGGTGCGCGCGAACTGAACTACGTCAGCGACGTCGACGTCATCTTCGTCGCCGAGCCCGCCGACGCGCTGGCGACGCGGGTGGCCGGCGAGATGATGCGGTTCGCCGCCGACGCCTTCTTCGAGGTCGACGCGGCGCTGCGGCCCGAAGGTAAACACGGCCAGCTGGTGCGCACGCTCGACTCGCACATCGCCTACTACCAGCGCTGGGCCAAGACGTGGGAGTTCCAGGCGTTGATGAAGGCGCGACCGGCCGCGGGGGACGCCGAGCTCGGTCAGGCCTACATCGACGCCGTGATGCCGATGGTGTGGACGGCCTGCGAGCGCGAGGACTTCGTCTCCGAGGTGCAGGCGATGCGCAGGCGCGTCGAGGAGCTGGTGCCCGCCGGTCAGCGGTCGCGGGAGATCAAGCTGGGCACCGGCGGCTTGCGCGACGTCGAATTCGCCGTGCAGCTACTGCAATTGGTGCACGGCCGGAACGACGAGCGGTTGCACGTCGCGTCGACGGTCGCCGCACTGGCCGCGCTCGGCGAGCGGGGCTACGTCGGTCGTGACGACGCGGCCAACCTCACCGCGTCCTATGAGTTCCTGCGGCTGCTCGAGCATCGGCTGCAGCTGCAGCGGCTGGTGCGCACGCATCTGCTGCCCGACGAAGACGACGACGAGGCGCTGCGCTGGCTGGCACGGGCCGCCCACATGCGCCCCGACGGCACGCGCGACGCGCTGGGTGTGCTGCGCGAAGAGCTCAAACGCCAGAGCCTTCGGGTGTCGCGGCTGCACGAGAAGCTGTTCTACCAACCGCTGCTGGAATCGGTCGGCGAACCGGCAGTGAGCATTTCGGATGGTATGACGCAGAAGGCGGCCGAACGGCAGCTGGCCGCACTGGGTTACGAGGGTCCGCAGAGCGCGTTGACGCATCTGGCGGCGCTGACGGGCAGCAGCGCCCGCCGCGGCCGGGTGCAGCAGGTGCTGTTGCCGACGCTGCTCAACTGGCTCTCGGACACGCCCGACCCGGATGCGGGGCTGCTGTCCTACCGCCGCATCAGCGATGCGCTGTCCGAACAGCGGTGGTTCCTGGCGACGCTGCGCGACGAGGGCGCCGTCGCCAAACGCCTCATGCAGGTGCTCGGCACCTCGGCCTACGTGCCGGAACTGCTCATGCGGGCGCCGGAGGTCATCCAGTCCTACGCCGACGGACCGAACGGGCCCAAGCTGCTCGACGCCGAACCCGAGGCGGTGGCACGGGCCCTGGTCGCTTCGGCCGCACGGTATTCCGACCCGCAGCGTGCGATCGCGGCGGCGCGCACGCTGCGCAGGCGCGAGCTGGCGCGCATCGCGTCGGCCGACCTCCTCGGCATGCTCGAGGTCACCGAGGTGTGTCGCGCGCTGACGTCGGTATGGGTTGCGGTGCTGCAGGCCGCGCTGGATGCGGTCATCCGCGCCAACACCACCGACCGGGGTCCGCTGGCGCGCATCGCGGTCATCGGCATGGGTCGGCTGGGCGGCGGCGAGCTGGGCTACGGCTCGGACGCCGACGTGATGTTCGTGTGCGAACCCGAAGAGGGCGTTGAGGAATCGGCCGCGGTCAAATGGGCGGTGACGATCGCCGAGCAGGTGCGTGCCCTGCTCGGGACGCCGAGCTCGGATCCGCCGCTCGAGGTCGACGCGAACCTGCGTCCCGAGGGCCGCAACGGCCCGCTGGTGCGCACCCTGTCCTCGTACCAGGCCTACTACCAGCGCTACGTCCAGACGTGGGAGGTGCAGGCGCTGCTGCGGGCTCACCGGGTGGCCGGCGACCTCGACCTCGGCGAGCGGTTCCTGTTGATGATCGACAAGATCCGCTACCCACCCGGCGGCGTGTCACCCGAGGCGGTGCAGGAGATCCGGCGGATCAAGGCGCGGGTGGACGCCGAACGGTTGCCGCGCGGTGCCGACCCGAACACTCACACCAAACTCGGGCGCGGTGGCCTCGCCGACATCGAGTGGACCGTGCAGTTGCTGCAGTTGCGCTATGCGCACAAGGTGCCCGCGCTGCACAACACGTCGACGCTGCAGTCGCTCAACGCGATCGGCGCTGCGGAACTGATCGCCGAGGGCGACGTCGAACTGCTGCGGCAGGCATGGCTGACGGCGACCAGCGCGCGTAACGCACTGGTGCTGGTGCGCGGAAAGCCGACCGATCAGCTACCCGGACCCGGGCGGCAGTTGAACGCCGTTGCGGTGGCCGCGGGCTGGGACACCGACGACGGCGGAGAGTTCCTCGACAACTACCTGCGGGTGACGAGGCGCGCAAAAGCCGTGGTGCGCAAGATTTTCGGTGGCGAGACATAGTGGACGGGCACAGCCTATGAGCATGGATTTCGGATTCGACGTGATCACCGACGAGGAGTACGAGAGACAACGTGCCCTCTACGGGCCGCTGACGGAGGCGGTGCGCCGGCTGATCTACGCGAGCTTGCACACCGAGATCGACGCGGGCACCGTCGAGGAGGCGCAGGCGAAGATCGAGGCCGTCGCGGAGATCCTCGAGAGCAAGCAGCGCTCCAGCGTGCAGGTGGTCCACGAGGAGACCGGACGCCCGCTGGCCTGGGCGAATCCGGCTGTGGGACTGCGTAATGCAATCGCCCCTCCGATGGTCATCCATCACGAGGACGACGGCCGATGCTGGAGCGAGTTCACGCTGAGCGGCGCCTACGAGGGGCCACCGGGCTGGGTGCACGGCGGCATCTGTGCGTTGGTGCTCGACCACCTGCTGGGGGAGGCGGCCAGCGAGGGCCTCACCAAACCGAAGTTCACCGGGACGATCTCGCTGCGCTATCTGCGCGGGACACCGCTGGGAGAGTTGCGGGCCGAGGCGTACGTCGAGCGGGTCGAAGGTGTCAAGACGTTCGCGCGGGGGTATCTTCTCGACGCCGAGGGCCCGACGGTCGAGGCGGAGGGTGTGTTCATCCGGCCGGCGTGGGCGCGAGACGCCGGATGAAGTTCTACGTCAGCCTGGCGTTCCTCGACACCACCGAGGTCGTCGAAATCGCGAAGGCCGCAGACGATCTCGGCTACGAAGGTCTCGGCATCCCGGACCACGTCGTCAACCTCGAGACGTTGGCCACGCCCTATCCCTACACCAAGGACGGCAAGCGGCGCTGGGAGGCGTTCACCGACTGGCCCGATCCGTGGGTGCTGATCGGCGGGCTGGCGCTCGTGACGTCGCGGACGCGGTTCGTCACCACGGTGTATCTGCCCGCGATGCGGGACCCGTACTCGGCGGCCAAGGCGATCGGTACCGCGGCCGTATTGGCCGGTGGGCGACTCGAACTGGGCATCGGGGTGGGCTGGTGCGAGGAAGAGTTCACGCTGATGGGGCAGCAGTTCGCGCGTCGCGGTAGGCGCACCGACGAGATGCTGGAGCTGATGAAGGAGCTCTGGAAGCCGGGCTGGACGGAGTTCGACGGCGAGTTCTACCAAACGCCGAAGCTCGAGATGGAACCCACGCCTCCGCCGATCCCGGTGTACGTCGGCGGCCTTTCCGACATCGCGTTGCGCCGGGCGGCGCGTCACGACGGTTGGATCGGTGACCTGATCACCACTGATCGGGCGCTCGAAAGCATCGGCAAGCTGCGTGAGCTGCGCGCCGAAAAGGGTTTGACGATGGACGGTTTCGAGGTGCTGACCCCGCTGACCGACGCGTTCACCCCTGAACACTACGACCGCGCGGAGGCCGGCGGCATCACCGGCATCATCACGATGCCGTGGATGTTCTACGCCGGGCCGCAGGCCTCGCTGGCCGAGAAGATCGACGGGATGAAACGGTTCCGCAAGGACCTCGGGCTCGACCGCTAGCCCCAGCGGGCGATCACGCCGCCCACCGGTTGGCCCGCCGCGAGCGCGGCCATCACCAGCACCCGGGCCTGACTGGGCCGTAGGTTCGGCACCATCACCGCACCGGCCTTGACCATGTCGTCGCCGGGTCCGTACTCCGCCTCGACGGGTCCGGTCGGGACGCGGGTCGAGATCGCGAACGCGACGCCGGCCGGTGCGTGCCTTCGAACCGCGTCGACCACGCCGTCGCCGGCATTGCCGGATCCCAACGCCTCCACCACGATTCCGCGTGCACCGGAGGAGACGGCGGCGTCGATCGGTCCGGGGCCGTCGCCCGGATAGGCCGCCACGATGTCGACCCGCGGGGCGTTGGCCGCCGACACCTCGGCGATGAACGGGCGTCGCGCGGGCTGGGTCAGGTTGAAGACATCGCCGCTGACCGTGCCGATCGGAGCGCCCGCGAACGGCGAAAGGCTCGCGGTGTCCATCTTCCGGGTGCCGAGGGCCTGAAATACGGTGCCGTCGAACGCGATCATCACGCCCTGCTCACGAGCGGCGGGGCTGGCGGCGACGGTCAGCGCGTCGCGCAGATTCTTCGGGCCGTCGGCGTCGGGGGCGTCGGAGGAGCGCTGCGCCCCGGTCAGCACGATCGGCGGGCCACCGCGATAGGTGACGTCCAGCCACATCGCGGTGTCCTCCATGGTGTCGGTGCCGTGCGTGATGACCACGCCGTCGGCGCCGTTGGCCACGGCGTTCTTGGCGGCCGCCCCGATCGCATCCCAGTCGGCGGGGGTCAGCTGCGAGCTGTCCTTCTTCATCAGATCGACGATCTCGACGTCGAGGCCTGCGGCGAGCTCCGCGCCGCCGACCGTCGGACGCCGCACACCGCTGGGGTCGGTGCTCGTCGCGATCGTGCCGCCGGTGGTGATGACGACGAGGCGGGCGTTCTGGGCGCCGGCGGGGGAGGCCGACGGGCCGAGCATGCTCGTCACCGTCGCGAGGGCTACCGCTGCCGCCGCAAGGCCCTTGCGCATCGGCGCGTCACCGCCGGAAGCGGCTCAGCAGACCGCGGCGCCGAACAGGTTGGGCGTAACCGGCGGGTGCCGCGGTGCCGCTGACCACGCGACCGGGTGCGCCGGCACCCATCCGCGTACCGCGCCGGGCGTCGATCGACCAGGCGCCCGCACCCAGCGCGGAGATCGCGAGGAACCCGAAGCAGTACAGGAGCACGACCTCGCCGCCGTTCTCCATCGGCCAGAAGCTCGCCGGAGGGCCCTCGAGCGGAGGCCAGTGCTGCCAGAAGTAGGCCACCGCCATTTCACCCGAAGCGATGAAAGCCGCTATGCGGGTGAACAATCCGACGGCAATCAACAAACCGGCCACGAGTTCGATGAGGCCGGCCCACCACAGCGGCCACGAACCAACCTCGATCGGGACCGGGGCCGCCACCGGCCAGCCGAACACCTTCTGCGATCCGTGCAGTGCCAAGAGAATTCCGGCGATGATCCGGAACAGGCTCAGAAATGGCGACGAGTAGCTGGACAGGCGTGCGTCGAAGGTCGTCATGCGTGTTGACCCTACTTGCAGATGCGCTTCGGGCCGGGCGAAATGACCGCCCGGCCCGAAGTGTCGACTGCTGTTTACATGTCTGGCGTTACACGTCGAAGTAGAGCGCAACCTCGTAGGGGTGAGGCCGGATCTGGATCGGCATGATCTCGTTCTCGCGCTTGTACGAGATCCAGGTTTCGATCAGGTCCTCGGTGAACACGCCACCCTCGGTGAGGTAATCGTGATCCTCTTCGAGCTTGTCGATGACCGCCGACAGCGAGGTGGGCGCCTGCGGAATGTTGGCGGCCTCCTCCGGCGGCAACTCGTAGAGGTCCTTGTCCACGGGCGTCAGCGGTTCGATCTTCTTCTTGATGCCGTCGATGCCTGCCATCAGCATCGCCGCGAACGCCAGGTACGGGTTGCCCGAGCTGTCGGGGCAGCGGAACTCGAGGCGCTTGGCCTTCGGGTTGTTGCCCGTGATCGGGATGCGGACACACGCCGAGCGGTTGCGCTGGCTGTACACCAGGTTGATCGGCGCCTCGTAGCCCGGCACCAGGCGCTTGTAGGAGTTCACCGTCGGGTTGGTGAACGCCAGCAGCGACGGCGCGTGGTGCAGGATGCCGCCGATGTAGTGGCGCGCGGTGTCGGACAGACCCGCGTAACCGGACTCGTCGTGGAACAGCGGCTGGCCGTCCTTCCACAGCGACTGGTGCGCGTGCATACCGGAGCCGTTGTCGCCGAACAGCGGCTTGGGCATGAAGGTGACGGTTTTGCCGGCCTGCCATGCGGTGTTCTTGATGATGTACTTGAACAGCAGCACATCGTCGGCCGCGTGCAGCAGGGTGTTGAACTTGTAGTTGATCTCGGCCTGCCCGGCGGTACCCACCTCATGGTGGCCACGCTCGAGGGTGAAGCCGGCGTTGATCAGGTTGGTGGCCATCTGGTCGCGCAGGTCGACGTAGTGGTCATAGGGGGCGACGGGGAAGTAGCCGCCCTTCGGCCGGACCTTGTAACCGCGGTTGGCGCTGCCGTCGGCCTCGACCGGTTCACCGGTGTTCCACCAACCGGCCTCGGAATCGACCTCGTAGAAGGTGCCGTTGATCCGGGAGTCGAACGTCACCGAGTCGAAGATGTAGAACTCGGCCTCGGCGCCGAAGTACGCCGTATCGGCGATGCCGGTGCTGGCCAGGTAGTTCTCCGCCTTGCGGGCGACGTTGCGGGGATCCCTCGAGTAGGCCTCGCGGGTGAACGGGTCGTGCACGAAGAAGTTCACGTTCAGCGTCTTCGCGGCGCGGAACGGGTCGATGCGCGCGGTCGCGGGGTCCGGAAGCAGCATCATGTCGGATTCGTGGATCGACTGGAAGCCGCGGACCGACGAGCCGTCGAACGCCAGGCCGTCCTCGAAGACATCCTGGGTGAAGGCCGAAGCCGGGATCGAGAAGTGCTGAACGACTCCGGGCAGGTCGCAGAACCGGATGTCGACGTACTCGACGTCCTGGTCCTTGATCAGCTTGAGGATGTCGTCGGCCGTCTTTTCTGCCACTGAGTTTTCTCCTTTATTCAGTAACTCGCGCGTTGACGCTAAGGACACGATGTTGCACGGTCGTCAACCGAATGTTGCGCTGAAGTTACGCAATCACGTCAGTGCCTGTCGCCGGCGGCCGATGGACTTCGTCGAGTCCCATATCCTTCAGTGTATGGCCCGCACACTGGGGTCCTGGCTGTCGGGACCCGATCCGACCAGCGACGCCGGACCCAACGACTATCCCGGTCAGCGCCTGGGTTTGCCGGAGACCGGTCCCGGATCGATCGCCCGCTTCGGCAGGCGCATCGCCGCGCTGATGATTGACTGGTTCATCGCGTACGGGCTTGTCGGGCTCGCCGTCAACCTCGGGCTGATCAGCAAGGATGCGTTCCTGTACTCACCGCTGGGCTCGACGGCCATCGCGGTGGTGTGGCTGTTGCTCGGCATCGTCTCGGTGCGGTTGTACGGGTTCACCCCCGGCCAGTGGGCGCTGGGTTTGCGGGTCGCCTCGATCGACCATCGCCAGCACGTCGGCGTCGGCCGCGCCGCGGTGCGCGGGCTGCTGGTGTTCTTCATCATCCCCGCGCTGTTCACCGACAAGGACTTCCGCGGATACCAGGACCGCTTCACCAACACCGCGGTGGTCCGGCGGTAGTTCGTTCGCGGCTGCAGATCAGGCCTCGTGGCGGATCTGGCCGTTCATCATCGTCAGCGTCACGTCGGCCCGGTGGATGTCGTGCGGGTCGACATCGAAGATGTTCTCGCTGAGCACGACGAGATCGGCGAGCTTGCCGACCTCGAGTGAGCCCACCTTGTCGTCCATCCGGAGCTGGTAGGCCGCGCCGAGCGTGTTCGCGTGCACCGCCTCCGCGACGGTCAGCCGTTGGTCGGCGGGCGCCAACACCGGCGCATCCGGCTCGCCGATGAGCGCACGTGTGACGCCGATCTGGATCGAGTCGAGCGGTTTGTACGTCGAAAAGTAGCCCGCCGCAGGCCAATCGGTGCCCAGCGAGATGCGCCCGCCCGATTTCAGCACGTCCTGCGGGCGATACATCATGTCTTTGCGCGGCGAGCCGTAGCGGGCGGCCATGTTCTGCATCGTGTCGGGATCGGCGGACATCCAGTTGGCCGAGAACTGCGCGACGACGCCGAGCTCGCCGAAGCGCCGGCTGTCGGGGTCCTCGACGTACACCAGGTGCGCGACGGCGTGCCTGCGGTCACGCGGGGGATTGGCGGCGACGGCCCGCTCGATCGCGTCCAGCGCGACGCGGGCGGTGCGCTCACCGCATGCGTGGACGTGCACGTCGAAGCCCGCGGCGTCGACCCGGCCGATGAGCTCGTGCCACTGCTGTTCGGTGAACGGCGATCCGCCCGAGGACTCGGGTTTGTCCGCGTACGGCTCGAGCAACCACGCGGTGTAGCCGCCCTGGGTCCCGTCGCCGACGATCTTGACCACGTCGGCCCGCACCAGATCGGTCGCGAACCGGTCGCGGATATCGGTCAGCTTCTGCACGGCGTCGTCCACCGGCGCCGATCGCACGCTGTAGGACGCCACCACCCGGAACGGCAGCGCTCCGCGCTTCTCGATGTCGGTGTACAGGCCGATCAGCGCACCCTGGTCCTCGCCGATCGGCGGCACCCCGGCGTCGAAGACCGACGTGATGCCGGCCGCCGACGCCTTCGGCAGCCACGTTTCGAGCAGGCGTCCCATGGTCTCGGGCGAGATCGGCTCGATCGCGTCGACCAGCCCGAGAACCGCGTTCACCTCCAGCACGTATCCGGTCGGGTCGCCGTTGTGATCTCGCATGTAGTAGCTGAACCCCGGAATCGGATCGGGGGTGTCGCGGTGCACGCCCGCGATCTCGAGCGCCTTGCTGTTGGCCCACAGGCTGTGTCCGTCGATGGCGAAGAAGAACCCCGGCCGGTCGGGCAGCACGCGGTCGAGGTCGGCCCGGTCGGGTCCGTCGGGGCCGAACATGTCGACGCGCCAACCGAATCCGCGCACCGGCCCGGTCGGATGCTCCTTTGCGTACCGCTCGATCGCAGCGAGCGCATCGGCCCCGGTCGGCAGTTGCAGGTCGACGCCCGAGGTGAGGAAGGCGCCGAGAAACGGGTGGATGTGGCCCTCGACGAAGCCGGGCATCAGCAACCGGCCCTGCAAGTCGATGACCCGGGTGTCGGGGCCGACGAGCGCCATCGCGCCCGCCTCGTCACCGACGTGGGCGATGGTGTTGCCCCGCACCGCGACCGCCTGGGCCCAGGGCTGCGGTCCCGCGACGGTGTAGATCGGGCCGTTGCGGAAGACGACGTCAGCGGTTGCGTTCTCGGTGCCGGTCTCGGGTTCCGGCGTCACCGAGCAAGCGCTCGCCGCCGTCGCCGCGAGGACCACCGCGCCCGCGCGCAGCACTGTCCGGCGGGAGAAATGGGGTGCCCATTCGCAGGCGGTACACATGGCCGGGGAAGTATCGCGAAGTGTTCGACGCGGCGGCAAGGCGGCGCGCCGGTGCCGTCAGCGGCGGCGAACGGTGCGCTGCACGCCGCGCATCTTGGCCTGTGCCGGCAGCGGACCCTTGGGCATCGCGGCGGGTCCCACCTTCGTGCCGAGCGCGGCCAGCCGCGACTCGAGCGAGTCCATCTGCTTGACGGTGATGTTGGCGGGCAGCTTGTTGAGGTGGCGCTCCAGCTTGGCCAGCGGCACCTCGCCCTCGCCGTTGCCGATGATGACGTCGTAGATCGGGGTGTCGCCGACCAGCCGAGCCGTGCGCTTCTTCTCCTGCGCCAGCAGCGGCCGCACGCGCGTCGGCGAACCCTCACCGACGAAGATCACGCCGGGCCTGCCGATAACGCGGTGCACCGCGTCGAAGTGACCCGTCGCTGCGACACCGGGCGTCACGCGCCACTTGCCCCGCATGTTGTCCAGCGCCCAGGCCGCGGCGCCCGTCTGGCCCTCGGCCTTGCTGTACACCGACTTCTGCGCGCGCCTGCCGAAGATGATGAACGCCACCAGCGCGCCGAGCACGATGCCCAGCGGGATCATCATGTAGGTGGTGAAGCCGCCGGCGAAGAGGCCGAGAGCCACCGAGGCGGCGACGATCAGCACGAACGCGCCGATCATGTACGGCAGGAGGCGCTTGTCCTCCTTGCGCTGCATCTGGAACGCCTGCCACAGCTGGCTGCGGCGTTCTTTCGACGCTGCCTTGCGGGCCGCCTTGGCCTCGGCCTTCGCGGCCTTCAGGGCCTCAGGGTTGCGGGATTTCGCCATTGCTTCAGGATACGGAGTCCGATGTCGGCGCCGTCGCGGCTCCCGTCTCCGAAATCGCCTTGGCCTGCGCGTAGAGCCGACCCGCGCGGTATGACGACCTCACCAGCGGTCCGGCCAGCACACCGGCGAAGCCGAGACCCTGCGCGAACCGCTCGTGTTCGACGAACTCGTCGGGGTGCACCCAGCGCTCCACGGGGTGGTGGCGCACCGACGGCCGCAGGTACTGCGTGATGGTGACGATGTCGCAACCCGCGTCGTGCAGATCGGTCAGCGCGGTGCGCACCTCCTCGGGCGTCTCGCCCATGCCGAGGATCAGGTTCGACTTCGTCACCAACCCGTATTCGCGCGCCGCGGTCAGGACCTCGAGGCTGCGCTCGTACCGGAAGGCCGGCCGGATGCGTTTGAAGATCCGCGGAACTGTTTCGACGTTGTGCGCCAACACTTCTGGGCGCGAATCGAACACCTGGCGCAGCAGATCCGGATCACCGTTGAAGTCGGGGATCAGCAACTCGACGCCGGTGTTCGGGTTGAGCGCTTTGATCGCGCGGACCGTCTCGGCGTACAGCCACGCGCCGCCGTCGGGCAGGTCGTCGCGGGCCACACCGGTCACCGTCGAGTAGCGCAACCCCATCGCCTGCACGCTCTCGGCGACCCGGCGCGGCTCGTCGCGGTCGAGCTCGGCCGGCTTGCCCGTGTCGATCTGGCAGAAATCGCACCGGCGCGTGCACTGCTCACCGCCGATCAGGAAGGTAGCCTCGCGGTCCTCCCAGCATTCGAAGATGTTGGGGCAGCCGGCCTCTTCGCAGACGGTGTGCAGACCCTCGCGCTTCACCAGCGCCTTGAGCTCTTGGTACTCCGGACCCATCCGGGCGCGGGTCTTGATCCATGGCGGCTTGCGCTCGATCGGCGTCTCGGCGTTGCGGACCTCGAGACGCAGCAGTCGCCGGCCTTCCGGAGCCGCATGGCCGGCGACATTGGATGAACGAGCGACAGTCACTACGTCAACGCTACTACCAGCCGACCGTCGAGCGCATCGCACACGGCCTCGGCCACCGGGTCGGCGACGTCGGCGACCGCGACGCGACGCCCCAGTTCAGCCGTCAGCGAAGTGACCCCGGCGTCCGCGATTCCGCACGGCACGATCGCCGAATACGCCGACAGGTCGCAGTCGCAGTTCAGCGCGAACCCGTGCAGCGTCGTCGCCCGCGACACCCGGATCCCGATGGCGGCGATCTTGCGGGCCGGACCGGTTTCGTCGGTACCGGATTCGCGGCTCGCCGCGGAAGGCACCCACACCCCGGAGCGACCCTCTACGCGGCCGGCCGGCACGCCCAGGTCGGAGCAGACCTTGATCAGCGCCTCCTCGAGGCGGCGCACGAAGTTGACGACGTCCAGCGGTTCGGCCAGGCCGACGATCGGATAGCCGACGAGCTGACCGGGCCCGTGCCAGGTGATCTTCCCGCCGCGGTCGGTGTCGATGACGGGCGTGGCGCCGACGCCGGGGCGGGGCCGCTCCTCGGCGAGCGTGCGCCGCCCCGCGGTGTACACCGGCGGGTGCTCGAGAAGCAGGAGCGTGTCCGGGCCGCCCGCCACCCGCTGGTCGGCGATCGTGCGCTGCAGCTGCCACGCGTTCTCGTACTCGACCGACCCCAGCCGGCGCACGTCGACCGGCGCCGTCGCCGAACGAATCGAATCCGCCATACCGACGACGCTACTCCGGCGACGCGGTGGCGAACGCCAATGCCTCACCAATGGTGTTGTGGTGGAAGACGAAACCGGCCCGTTCGAGCGCGGCCGGGATGGCGCGTTGACCGCCGAGCAGACCCTCGTCGGCGAACTCGCCGAGCGCGGCGCGCAGCGCGAACCCGGGCACCATCAACGGCGTCGGGCGGTTGACCGCGCGGCCGACCGCCGTCGTGAACTCGGCGTTGGTGACCGGCGCCGGGCCGGTCAGGTTCACCGGACCCGACAGCTCGTCGTGCGAGATCGCGAACAGCAGCGCGCGGATCTCGTCCTCCAGGCTGATCCACGGCATGTACTGGCGGCCGTTGCCCAGCCGGGCGCCCAGACCCAGGGAGAACAGCGGCTTGAGCCTGCCCAGCATCCCTCCGGCCTGCGCCAACACCAGTCCCGACCGCACCAGCACCACCCGGGCGCCGTCCTGGCGAGCCGGCCAGGTGGCGGCCTCCCAGTCGACGCAGAGATTGGCGAGGAACCCGTCGCCGGCCGGAGCGGTCTCGTCGGTGACGCGGGGTCCCGTGTCGCCGTAGTACCCGACCGCGCTGGCGTTGACCAGCACGGGCACCCCCGCCTCCGCGACGGCGGTGGACAGCACCTCGGTCGGTCCGATGCGGCTGTCGCGCAGGCTCTGCTTGAACGCACCCGACCACCGCTTCTCGCCGACGTTCACCCCGCACAGGTTGACCACGGCATCCACCCCGGCCAGCGTCGCCGGGTCGAACTCTCCGGTGTCGGGGTTCCAGAACACCTCGTCGGCGTTCGACGGCGCGCGCCGGACGATGCGGAGCACACGGCGGTCGGTGGCGCGCAGCGCGTAGACCAGAGCCGTGCCGATCAGACCGGACGATCCCGCGATCGCGATTACGGCTTCGGACACGACAGGCGTAAGCCCTTCTCTCGGAACCTTCTACAGGCCCAGATCGGCCTCGAATGCGCCTTCCTCGAGGCGGCGCTTGACGGTGGTCAGGAAGCGTCCGGCGTCCGCACCGTCGATCAACCGGTGATCGTAGGTCAGCGGCAGGTAACACACCGAACGCACGCCGATCGACTCGTTGCCGAACTCGTCGGCGATCACCCGCGGCCGCTTGACGATCGCACCCGTGCCCAACATCGCCGCCTGCGGCGGCACCAGGATCGGCGTATCGAACAGTGCGCCCTGGCTGCCGATGTTGGTGATGGTGAACGTCCCGCCGGACAACTCGTCGGGCTTGAGGTCACCGGACCTGGCGCGCGCGGCGATGTCCGAGATCGCTCGGGCCAGCCCGCCCAGTGACAGGTCGCCGGCGTTCTTGATGACCGGTGAGAGCAGACCCTGTTCGGTGTCCACCGCGATGCCGAGATGCTCGGCGTCGTAGTAGGTGATCTCCTTGGTCTCTTCGTTGTAGCTGGCGTTGACGTTCGGATGCGCCTTGAGCGCGTCGATGACCGCGACCGCGATGAACGGCAGATAGGTCAGGTTCACACCTTCGCGTTCGGCGAAGTTGGCCTTCGCCCGCGCCCGCAGCGACACGATCCTGGTCATGTCGACCTCGTGGGTCTGCGTCAATTGCGCTGTCGCCTGCAGAGATTCGCGGGTCTTCTTGGCGGTCAGCTGCCGGATGCGGGTGGCCTTCTGCGTGGTGCCGCGCAGGTGTGCCAGCGATGCGCGCGAGGCATTGGCGTCTGCAGGCGCCGCCGCCGCCGCCGGCGACTTGCCCGGGGCCTCGGCGGCCTGTTCGGTCGACGGGGCCTTGCTCGACTCCGCAGCCGCCAGGACGTCCTGCTTGCGGATCCGTCCACCGACCCCGGTGCCCTTCACGCTGGCGAGGTCAACGTTGTTCTCCGCGGCCAGCTTTCGCACCAACGGGGTGACGTAGGACCCCGAGTCGCTCGACGGCTCCGGTTCGGACTTCGGTTGGGGCTTGGGCTCCGGCTTCGAGTCGGATTTCGGCTCGGGCTTGGGTTCCGACTTGGGTTCCGACTTGGCCTCTTGCTTGGGTTCCGGCTCGGGCTCTTTCTTCGACTCCTGCTTCGGTTCGGGTTCGGGCTCGGGCTCGGGCTCCGGTTCGGCCTGTGCATCGGCATCGCCGATCTTGGCCAGTTCGCCACCCACCTCGACGGTGTCGTCTTCTTCGGCGACGATCTCGATCAGCGTGCCCGCCACGGGCGAGGGGATCTCGGTGTCGACCTTGTCCGTCGAGACCTCCAGTAGCGGCTCGTCGACCTCCACGCTGTCGCCGACCTTCTTCAGCCAACGGGTCACGGTGCCTTCGGTGACCGACTCGCCGAGTTCGGGCATCAGCACCGGTGTCGCCTTACCCGAGGACTTCGCGGCGGGCTTGGCCTTGGGCTCGGGTTCTGATTCCGTCTCCTCGGAGGCGGTTTCGGACTGCGCGGCGGGCTCCTCTGCCGGCTTCTCCTCCTCGGCGGGCTCCTCCTGGTCCTCGGGCTCCTCGTCGGCTTCGTCGGAGCCGTCGGTGTCGCCTTCGTCCTCGTCGGAGCCTCCGGAGTCACCCCCGTCCTCGTCGGCGTCGCCGATGACCGCGAGCTCGCCGCCCACCTCAACGGTGTCGTCCTCTTGGGCGATGATCTTCTTCAGGACACCGGAAGCGGGCGCGGGGATCTCGGTGTCGACCTTGTCGGTGGAGACTTCGAGCAACGGCTCATCTTGTTCGACCGTGTCACCCTCTTGCTTGAGCCATCGGGTGACAGTCCCCTCGGTAACGCTCTCACCGAGTGCGGGCATCTGAACAGAGATGGCCATGTGATTGACTCCCTCGCTCCCTTGAACGGTCGTCGATCGTGCTGGGGTGATTGTCTTCATACCCATCCTGTCACGTCCGGACGCGCAGTTCGCCGCAGACTGTCCGACCCAACGCTCTGGCACTATCGAAAGAGCTATCGGAGGGAGAACGGACGGGAGTGGGAGTCCTCGACAGGTTCCGGCGCGGCAGGCGCGGGTCCAAAGGCCCGCGCGACGATCCCGCCGCCGATCTGAACTACCTGCGCCAGTGGGTCGCCGACCACACCGGCGTGGAAGCGTTCGTCGAACCGAAGACCACCGTCACCGATGTCACCGTCGTGCTGGTCGCCGCCGACGGCGAGTGGACGCGGCGTCGCGCCGGGGGAGACGCGGGTGCCCGCAAGCTGTCCGATCGGCTGAAGATCCCCGTCTATGACGTGCAGAAAGTGGGCTATCCGCAGCGGATGCGCGACTACGACGAGCGGCGCCGGATCGAGCGCCGACGTGCGGTGCGGCGCGAACTCGAGGAGCGCTAGCCGCAGCACTGATACGGTACCGGCGGTTCCGCCAATTCACGGGAGGTGTGATGGGGGAGATCGCGCAGCGATTCGTCGACAGCACGGATGACGTGCGGATCGCGGTCTACGAAGAGGGCAACCCAGACCGTCCCACGCTGGTTCTCGTGCACGGGTGGCCGGATACGCACGTCCTGTGGGACGGAGTGGTACCCCTGCTGGCCGAGCGGTTCCGCATCGTGCGCTACGACAACCGGGGCGTCGGGGAATCGACTGGGCCCAAACGGGTTTCGGCCTACCGCATGTCGAAGTACGCCGACGACTTCGAAGCGGTCGTCGCCGCGGTCAGCCCGGGCGGGCCGGTGCACGTGCTCGCCCACGACTGGGGTTCGGCGGCCATGTGGGAGTACCTGGCCCGGCCCGGCGCCGGCGACCGGATCGCGTCGTTCACCTCGATCTCGGGTCCCAGCATCGATCACCTCAACGTCTTCATCACCGGCGCCCTGATGCGCCCGTGGCGCCCGCGCCGGTTCGTGCGCGCGCTGAGCCAGTTCCTGTCGTTCTCGTACATGGGGTTCTTCTCGATTCCGGTGGTGGCCCCGCTGGCGGTGCGCGCCTTCGTCGCCGAGTTCGTGCGCCAGATCCTGTTGGTGCGCGACGGCATCCCGCGCGAGCAACTGCACCATTCGGCGACCTACAAGTCCGACGCCGCGAAGGGCGTCAAGGTGTACGGCGCCAACTACCTGCGGTCGATGGCGCCGGGACGCAAGGACCACTACGTCGACGTTCCGGTGCAGCTGATCGTCAACACCAGAGATCCGTTCGTCCGGCCGCACGTCTACGAGGACACCCGCCGGTGGGTGGCGCGGCTGTGGCGCCGCGACATCGCCGCCGGGCACTGGTCGCCGATGTCGCATCCGCAGGCCGTCGCCACGTCGGTCGAGCAGCTCGTCGACTATCTCGAGGGCGAGCCATCGGCGCGTGAGCTATTGCGCGCGCAGGTCGGCCGGCCGCGCGAATACTTCAGCGACACACTGGTTTCGGTGACCGGTGCGGGCAGCGGCATCGGACGTGCGACGGCGCTTGCCTTCGCCCGCGAGGGTGCCGAGATCGTCGTCAGCGACGTCGACGAGGGCACCGTGAAGGAGACCGCGGCCCAGATCGCCGCCCGCGGCGGAGTCGCGCACGCCTACACCGTCGATGTGTCCGACGCCGACGCCGTCGAGCGGTTCGCCGACGAGGTGTGCGCCGATCACGGCGTGCCCGACATCGTGGTCAACAACGCGGGTGTCGGGCACGCGGGCATGTTCCTCGACACCCCGCGCGAGGAGTACGACCGCGTGCTGGCCATCAACTTCGGCGGAGTCGTCAACTGCTGCAGGTCATTTGGCCGCCGACTGGTCGACCGCGGGCTGGGCGGTCACGTCGTGAACATCTCGTCGATGGCGGCGTACTCGCCGCAGCAGTCGATGAACGCGTACGCCACCAGCAAGGCGGCGGTGTTCATGTTCGGCGACTGCCTGCGCGCCGAACTGGATCAGGCGGGTGTCGGCCTGACCACCGTGTGCCCCGGTGTCATCGACACCAACATCGTGCACACCACCCGCTTCGACGCGCCCGCGTCCAAGCTGGACAAGGTCGAAGCCCGTCGCGCGCAGCTGGAGAAGGCGTTCTCCCGGCGCAAGTACGGTCCCGACAAGGTCGCCAACGCGATCGTCTCGTCGGTCAAGAAGAACAAACCGATCCGCCCCGTCGCCCCCGAGGCACACATCGTCTACGGCGTCGCGCACCTGCTGCCGCAGGTGATGCGCAGCACCGCGCGCGGGAAGGTCCTCTAGCCGCTCACCGCTACTACCGGATCAGCCGCTCGCGGCTATATCTTCCAGGACCGCGAACATCGTCCGCGTCGGCACACCCGTGCCGCCCTTGCCGGTGTAGCCCCACGGGCCTGACGTGTTGTACGCCGGGCCTGCGATGTCGATGTGGGCCCACTGCACGCCCTCGCGCACGAATTCGCGCAGGTATGTGCCGGCCACCAGCATCCCGGCGAAGCGGGATCCGCTGACGTTGGCGAGATCGGCGACCGTCGACTTGAGGTCGTCCTTGAGTTCCTCCGGCAACGGCATGGGCCAGGCGTTTTCGCCGACGGCCTGCGAAATCCTCGCCACCCGGTCGCGGAACTCGTCGCTGCCCATGACGCCCGGTGTGCGGGAGCCGAGCGCGACGGTCTGCGCGCCGGTCAGCGTCGAGGTCTCGATCAGGTAGTCCGGTTCGTCCTCACCGGCCCGCACGATCGCGTCGGCCAGGATGAGCCTGCCCTCGGCGTCGGTGTTGAGCACCTCGACCGTGATGCCGCCGTACTGGGTCAGCACGTCGCCGGGTCGCTGCGCGGTCGCCGACGGCATGTTCTCGGCCATCGGCACCGTGGCGATGACGTCGATCGGCAGCTTCTGCTTGGCGGCCAGCACGACCGTCGCGATGACGGCCGCGGCGCCGCCCATGTCGGAGGTCATGTGGTGCATGTTCGCCGCGGGCTTGATCGAGATGCCGCCGGTGTCGAACGTGATGCCCTTGCCGACCAGCGCAACCTTCTTGCCCTTGCCCTTGCGCTTGGCGCCCTTGTGCGTCAACCGCACCAACCTCGGCGGCCGTGACGACCCCTTGCCGACGCCGATGATGCCGCCGTAACCCGCCTTCTCCAGCGCCTTCTCGTCGAGGATCTCGACCGACAGTCCGGCCGCATCACCCAAAGCCTTTGCGCGCCGGGCGAACTCGTCGGGAAAGAGATGGCTGGGCGGCGTGTTGACGAAATCACGAGCGGTGGCCACTGCCGTCGCAATGTCCGCCGCGCGCTGCGCGGACTCCTTGGTGGGAGACTTGGTGTCGGGAGCCAGCGCGGTGATCTCGCGCAGGCCGGCGTCCTTCGGGGCGGTCTTCTCGCTGCGGAAGTCGCTGAACCGGTACGCGCCCAGGATCAGCCCCTCGATCGCCGCGGTCAGGTCCACACCCGACAGCGTGGTCACCACCGACTCGGTGCCGTTGAGCGAACGGGCGGCGACACCCGCGGCGCGGCGCACCGCGTCGGGTGAGTAACTGTCGCGCCGCTTGCCGAGCCCGACCGCCAGCACGCTGCCCACCGGGAGCGACGGCGCCACGACGCGCGTCACCTGCTCGCTGCCTGCCTTGGCGCCGAGCGCCGCCAGCGTGGTCTCGATCTCGGCGACGGCCGACGTGTCGAGGAACGGGCTGGCCAACACCTTCGCCGAGGAGTCGTCGTCACCGTTGACCACGGGCACGATCAGCACCGAGGCGTCGACCTTGCGTTTGGGCAGCGAGGAGCTGACGGTGACGATGGGGGCTTGGTATCCGGCGGTTGCAGGGCTCACGAAGCCCAACCCTAGCTTCAGGAGCCGGCGTGCAGGTCGTAGGCCGTGACCGGGCCCTCGAACCCCTTGAGCGTCAAGGGTTCCAGCGGGGTCGCGGGGTGGCCGGGCAGCGCGTCGAGCACGTCGCCCGCGGCGAGGATCTGGCCGGGGGCCGCCGCGCTGACCAGCCGCGCGGCCAGGTTGACCGGGGTGCCAAAGTAGTCGCCCCCGATGGCGAGCACCAGGCCGTACCCGAGCCCGGCCCGCACACCCAGGCCGCTCTCGCGGGCCCGCGGATAGTCGACCAGGTCCCTCGCCGCCTCGAGCAGCTGTTCCGGGTCGGAGTTCACCCACATCACCTCGTCGCCGATGAACTTGACCACCCGGCCGCCGTCGCCGTGCACCACGTCGCTCACCGCGCCGCTGAACTCGACCAACAGGTCGGACAGCTCCGTCGGGCTCAGGCGCTGGGTCAGCACCGTGAACCCGGACAGGTCGGCGAACCCGACACCGCAGGTCACCATCGCCGTCGAGTCGTGGATGACGTTCTCGAAGTAGGCCCTGGCGCTGGTGATGTGGTGGCGCCACACCGAGTCCATCAGCGCCGAGATGCCGGGCACCAGCTCGGCGACGGCGCGGTAGGCCCGTGCGGTGGTGAGCTCGTCGTGGGTGTGGGTCATCAGCAGGTCCGGCTGGGCGAGCCGGATCATCGATCCGCTGGCCTCGGCGAGCCGCGCCATCGTCGCACCGATGATCCGCAAGAAGTTGAGCGCGGCGTCCGGGCCCGTCACCGCGCTGATCGTGCGCCAGGACTGCAGTGCGTCGACGTCGGCGGTGCTCAGTGCGGGTACGTCGGGGCCGGTGACCCGCAGGCCGAGCGCCTGCCAGGCGTGGGTGAGATCGGCGAGCGGCACCCCGAGCCGCTCGGCGGCCGCCCGCAGCGTGACGGTGGGCGGGCCGGACCACTGCAGGACGTCTCCGGCGAGGCCGAAGAGCCGGCCCCGCCGTTCGGCCTCGACCATGTCCTCGGCGGTGAACCCCAGCGAGTCGAGGTAGGCGATCAGCCCCGCCCGATCGTGGGCGTCGGCGATCCCGGCGGCTTGCAGCGCGTCGAGATCGACCACCTGCACAAGTGTGCCAACTGAGCGTCCCCATTAGGGTGGATCGGCGTGACCAACGTGTTGAAGGGCCCGCTGGAAGACCGCCACCGCGAACTGGGCGCGAACTTCGCCGAATTCGGCGGCTGGTTGATGCCCGTCTCGTACGCGGGAACGGTCAGCGAGCACACCTCCACCCGCAACACCGTCGGGCTCTTCGACGTCAGCCATCTGGGCAAGGCACTGGTGCGTGGACCGGGCGCCGCCGATTACGTCAACTCCGCGTTCACCAACGATCTGCGCCGCATCGGCCGGGGCAAGGCGCAATACACGTTGTGCTGCAACGACTCCGGTGGCGTGATCGACGACCTGATCGCCTACTACGTCTCCGATGAGGAGATCTTCCTGGTGCCCAACGCCGCCAACACCGCCGCGGTCGTCGCGGCGCTGCAGGAGCGGGCACCGGCCGGGCTCACCATCACCGACGAGCACCGCTCGTTTGCGGTGCTGGCGGTGCAGGGGCCGAAGTCGGCCGAGGTGGTCGGCGGGTTGGGGCTGCCGACGGACATGGACTACATGGGTTACGCCGACGCCGAGTTCGCCGGGGTGCCCGTGCGGGTGTGCCGCACCGGTTACACCGGCGAGCACGGTTATGAGCTGCTTCCCCCGTGGGACCGGTCCGACGTGGTGTTCGACGCACTGCTCGAGGCCGTCACGGCCGCGGGTGGCGAGCCCGCCGGACTGGGCGCGCGCGACACCCTGCGCACCGAGATGGGCTATCCGCTACACGGTCACGAACTGTCGCTGGATTTCTCGCCGCTGCAGGCCCGTTGCGGGTGGGCCATCGGCTGGCGCAAGGACGCGTTCTGGGGCCGCGACGCGCTGCTCGCCGAGAAGGAGGCCGGGCCGCCCCGGCTGCTGCGTGGACTGAAGGCCGTCGGTCGGGGAGTGCTGCGGGCCGACCTCACGGTGCTCGACGGCGACCGGCCCGTGGGGGTGACGACGTCGGGAACCTTCTCTCCCACATTGAAAGTCGGCATCGGGCTGGCCTTGATCGACACCGCGGCCGACATCGCCGACGGGGCACGCGTCGCAGTCGACGTCCGAGGCCGCGCCCTCGAGTGTGAGGTGGTCAAGCCGCCGTTCGTCGCGGCAAAAACCCGCTAGCGCCCGGATATACAATCGCTGCATGACTGACGGCCCCCTCGAGTTCACGGTTGAGCGCAATGCGAACCGGGCGAGCGATGAGGTACGGGCGTCGATCCTGGCCAACCCCGGATTCGGCCGGTACCACACCGATCACATGGTCTCGATCGACTGGCACAAGGACGGGGCCGAGGGTGAGGGGTGGCACAACGCGCGTGTGATCCCGTACGGCCCGATCGAACTCGATCCGTCGGCGATCGTGCTGCACTACGCGCAGGAGATCTTCGAGGGCCTCAAGGCCTACCGCTGGGCGGACGGTTCGGTGGTGTCGTTCCGGCCGGAGGCCAACGCGCGCCGGCTGCGGACCTCGGCGCGCCGGCTCGCGATTCCCGAGCTTCCCGAGGACGTTTTCATCGAGTCACTGCGCCGGCTCATCGCCGTCGACGAGCAGTGGGTGCCACCCGCCGGCGGCGAGGAGTCGCTGTATCTGCGGCCGTTCGTGTTCGCCACCGAGCCCGGACTGGGCGTGCGGCCGGCGACGCAGTACCGCTACATGGTCATCGGTTCGCCTGCGGGCGCCTACTTCAAGGGCGGCGTCAAACCGGTCAGTGTGTGGCTGTCCACCGAGTATGTGCGCGCCTGCCCGGGCGGGACCGGCGCCGCCAAATTCGGGGGCAACTACGCCGCATCGCTGCTCGCGCAGGCGCAGGCCGCCGAGAACGGCTGCGACCAGGTGGTGTGGTTGGACGCTGCCGAACGGCGCTTCGTCGAGGAGATGGGCGGGATGAACCTGTTCTTCGTCTTCGGCAGCGGTGGGTCGGCGCGGCTGGTCACGCCCGAGCTCAGCGGTTCGATCCTTCCCGGCGTGACGCGAGATTCGTTGCTGCAGTTGGCAACCGATGCAGGGTTCACCGTCGAGGAACGCAAGATCGATGTCGACGAGTGGCAGAAGAAGGCGGCCGCCGGCGAGATCACCGAGGTGTTCGCGTGCGGAACGGCCGCCGTCATCACCCCCGTCGGCACGGTCAAGCACGCCGAGGGTGAGTTCAGCATCGCCGATGGCGGGCCGGGGGAGATCACGATGGCGCTGCGCGACACGTTGACCGGGATCCAGCGCGGCACCTTCGCCGATACGCACGGCTGGATGGCCCGGCTCGGCTGAGCCGGGCCACCCGCACCGCGCCGTCAGCCGATCAGGCTCTCGTGCTCGGGGCAATAGGACGCGATCGAGGCGCCGACGAAGAACGCCGAGTCCTCGAAATCCAGCTTGGTGGTGCTGGAGACCGCGTCGACGGCGGCGGCGAGGTCGCCCCCGCCGTCGATCACAGCGCAGGCGTCGCGCGCGACGCTGATCGCCTCGGAGTCGGACGGTGGCTGGATGCCCTGCTGGCTCAGGACGTCGATGAACGTGTCGTCGACGGTGTTGGCCGCGGCGGCGCCTGCGGTCACGACGGCTGCGATGCCCAGCGCGCCCACGGCGGCGGCAATGGCGATGCGGCTCAGATCGAACATGTCGGGCTTCCTTTCGATGGTGGGTCCCTTGCGGGTACCGAAAGGCTCCGACGCCGTCCTTGGCGGATTCTTGGCGACTTCTTGGAGACCGGCGCGGCTCAGCGGATCGCGAGCCCCAGCGCCGTGACCGTCGTCGTCACTTCGATCGCGGCGCCGAGCACGTCGCCGGTGATGCCGCCGAAGCGTCGCACACAGTGCGCCACCAGCAGCGCGCCGCACGCCAGTCCCGCGGCGAGCGCCAGCGGCCCCTGCCAGAGCCGCGGGCCCGCGAGGACCGCGAGCCCGGCGACCGCGACGACCCACGCGCCTGCCACCGTCACCGGCTGCGTGCCCGCGACCCCGGCGCCCAGCGCGCTTCCCTGTGCTGCGGGCACACCCCGGCGGCACGCCAGCACCGCGGCGACGCGGCCCGCCATGACGGCGACCACCAGCCCGACCGCAGACAGCCCGCCGAACGTGAAGCCCTGCACCAGCAACACCAACACCACCGCGACGACCCCGAACGGGCCCGCGGAGCCGTCACGCATCACCTCGAGGGCGCGCTGCGGGGGGCCGTAACACCCCAGACCGTCGGCGGTGTCGGCCAGCCCGTCGATATGCAGGCCGCGGGTCGCGCCCACGATGACGGCCACCGCGAGCACCCCGGCCAGCGCGCCCGCCCCGAACGCCCACGACGCCGCCCACACCACTCCCGCGGCCAGCGCGCCGATCACCGCTCCCGCCACCGGCAACGCCGTCAGCGCCCCGCGCCCGACCGCGGTCGTGCTGCGCACCGGCGCCACGGTGCCGAACGCGAAAGCCCCTGCAAGCGAACGGATCACGAGCTAGGATCCTCGGCCGTGACGCCCGCCTCGTCGAACGTCGCCATCGACGTCAACGTCGCGACCGCGGCTCGCACGACCGACAGCGCGAGCGCGGCGCCGGTGCCTTCGCCGAGGCGCATGCGCATGTCGAGGATCGGCTCCAGCCCCAGCCGGTTCAGCGCCACCTCGTGAGCGGGTTCAGTGGACAGGTGCCCGGCCTGCCACCACTGGCGGGCGCCCGGCACGAGGCGTTCGGCCAGCAGCGCGGCCGCGCTCACCACCAGCCCGTCGAGCAGCACCGGCGTCCGCCGCACCGCCGCCTGGGCGCAGAATCCCGTCATCGCCGCGATGTCCGCCCCGCCGCAGATCCTCAGCAGCGCAACGGGATCGGTGCGGCTGTCCCAGCACCTGTACAGCGCATCGCGGACTGCGGCGGTCTTACGCGCCCAGCCCGCGTCGTCGACGCCCGTCCCGCGCCCAACGATCGCGACCGGCTCTGTGTCGGTGAGCGCTGCGATCAAAGTCGTTGCGGGAGTGGTGTTCCCGATGCCCATATCGCCCGCGATCAACAGATCGGCGCCGGAGTCGACCTCGTCGTCGACGATGCGGCGGCCGGCCCCCAGCGCGGCCTCGACCTCCTCGGGGCTCAATGCATCCTCGACCGCGATGTTGCCGCTGCCGCGGCGTACCTTGTGCACACCGATCGCAGCTGAGTGCGGTTCGTCGGTGTCGACGGCGATGTCGACGACGCGCACGGTCGCGCCCGCGGTCTCGGCCAGCACGCTGATCGCTGCGCCGCCGGCGTCGAAGTTGGCGACCATCTGCGCGGTGACGTCGGCCGGATAGGCCGATACGCCGGCCTTGGCGACGCCGTGGTCACCGGCGAACACCACGACCCGGGGCCGCTGCACCGGCCGCGGCGGGCACACGCCCTGACACGAGGCGATCCACACGGAGAGGTCCTCCAGCCTGCCCAGCGATCCCTTCGGCTTTGTGAGCCGGTCCTGCCGCGCCCGCGCCGCGGCGGCCGCCTGCGCGTCCGGCGGCTGGACGGGCGGGAAGTCCGTCACGCCGGCTCCTTGACGGCGAGCGGTTGGCCGGCGACGACGAGAACCACGCGGTCACAGAGCGCGGCGAGCCGCTGGTTGAGCGTGCCCAGCTCGTCGGCGAAGCGGCGGCCGGCGTCCGTCGCGGGCACGACGGTCAACCCCACCTCGGGGCTGACCAGCGCCAGCGGAGCCGAAAACCCGTCGACGGCGCCGAGCAGGTCGTCGACGTCGGCCGCGATCGAGCCGCCCGCCCACGCATCCGATCGGTCCATCGCCGCGGTCAGCCACGAGCCGACGTCGTCGACCAGGGTCGCGATCGGCTGGGTGCGCAATTGCGTTGCCACGTCGGTGGTTTCGACGGTCTCCCAGCGATCCTGGCGACGCTCTCGGTGCGCCGTCACCCGGGCCGCCCACTCGGGATCATCGGCGGGCGAGGGTCCGGTCGCGAGATAGCGCATCGGCTGCGCGTCGGCCGCCTCGGCGGCGAGTGCGGTTTCGGCCCACTGCGACTTACCCGACCGGATGCCGCCGAGCACCAGGGTGCGCACCGGGCTCAGGTGACCTTTTCGCCGCGGTTCACCTGCGGGCGCGGTGCGCGCATGCGCCGCAGCTGCGACGCGCGGCTGGCCGCGTAGAAGCCGAGCTTCCAGCCGCCTTCGGTGTTGTCCGGGAACTTCTCGTCGACCAGCTTGTTGACCCGTCGACCGAGGATGAAGCCGTCGATCACCATGATCAGCACCAGCACGAGCATCAAGGGTGAGATCAGCCGCTGGACCTGGACCGAGGGCACCGCGAGCATCACGAAGATCAGACCGAGGGCCGAGGGCATGAACAATCCGAGCACGTTGCGGCGGGCGTCGACCACATCGCGGACGTAGCGGCGCACCGGACCCTTGTCGCGGGGGAGCAGGTAGGCCTCGTCGCCGGCCATCATCCGGTCGCGCCGTTCGTTCATCTGCTCGCGGCGCGCCGCCTTCTCCTCGCGCCGCTCCTCGCGGCTCATCTTGTTGCGCATCTCCTTGCGGCGGCGCCGCGCCTCGGCGGCCGTCATCGGGGCCGGCGCCACCGGTCCGCGCTTGCGGGCGGCCTGGTCGCGCTTGGGCGTCGGCCTGCCCTTGGGTGGGGTGGTGCCGCCGGGCCGGTCGGACTGCGCCTCCGAATCCGTGTTCTCCGCCACATCGGCATCCGATGCGTCGGTGTTCGGCTTGTCGTCTTTCTTGCGGCCCAGCAGGTTCACGCCTGCCAGGTTACTTCCGCGCCGACGGGCGGCGGCGGCCTGGGGACAAACTCGGGAATAGCGGCGAAAGGAGGTACCGTTGATTCAGTACGCGCCACGACAATGAGGCCTACAGGAGACGTAATGACAGTTCAGGAAGAGTCGGCAGGAACCCCGGGCACGGCGACCGCCACCCACGGTGTGATCCTGACCGATGCTGCTGCCGCCAAGGCCAAGGCGTTGCTCGACCAGGAGGGCCGCGACGACCTCGCCCTGCGCATCGCCGTGCAGCCGGGTGGGTGCGCTGGATTGCGCTACAACCTGTTCTTCGATGACCGGTCGCTCGACGGCGACCTGACCGCGGAGTTCGGCGGCGTGAACCTGACGGTGGACCGGATGAGCGCGCCGTATGTGCAGGGCGCGACCATCGACTTCGTCGACACCATCGAGAAGCAGGGTTTCACCATCGACAACCCCAACGCCACGGGTTCGTGCGCCTGCGGCGACTCGTTCAACTGATCCGCGGCTGATCGCAGTCGCTCAGTACTGCCCCGACGTGCGCGGCAGGTAGGAGCACACCAAGATCTCGTTGTCGTGCGCCAACAGCTGAGCGACGGCCTGCTGTTCGCGGGTGTCGCTCTGATTGCGCCGCGATCCGGCCGGCGTCACCCGCATCGTGAACAACACCTGCGCCTGGTGGGGTGAGGGCTGCACGATCTTGTCGATCGACGTGACCTCGGCCTGCCGGTACTGCTTGCGGAAGGCGTCGCCGGACAGGCGGGCTAGCGCCAGATCGGAGCGCTTCTCCTTCACCGCATCGAACAGCCCGCACAGGGTGTGCCGGGCGACGGTCTCGTTGTCGCCGTTGGTCAGCGCATCGAGATAATCCTGGATGGCGGCCCTCGCTGACGAGTCGCTGAGCGCACTCGAACCCGGGGCATCGTCGCCGCCGCCCGATCTGGCGATGACCGCGACGATGGCCGCGACCAACGCGAGTGCCACCAGGGCGCCCAGAACGACCGGCCACCGCCTCTTTTTCCGGTACGGCACCGGCGGCGGCAGCATTGCCGGGTACGCCGACGGCACATTTTCCGGATACGGAAGTGATTGCGAATACATTTGCGGGCCGGTCGGTCCAGCGCCGTAATCGGGCGGGTACGGACCGGTCATAGATTTGCTCCCCCGAGATGTGTGTAGGAAGGTGCCTGTCTACAGTGCTGCTTGCAAGGCGGACATGTCTTTCTGTACGCAGGTTAGCGCACTAGAATTACCTAGGCGACTTAACAAATGAAGGGTGTAGTTCGTGACAATTGCGGTGACCGGATCGATTGCAACTGACCATCTGATGCGGTTCCCCGGGAAATTCTCCGAACAGCTGCTGCCCGATCACCTGCAGAAAGTCTCACTCAGTTTCCTGGTCGACGATCTCGTCGTGCACCGCGGCGGCGTCGCGGGCAACATGGCGTTCGCGATCGGTGTGCTCGGCGGCGACGTTGCGCTCGTGGGCGCCGTCGGCCGCGATTTCGACGACTATCGCAGCTGGCTGGAGGCCGTCGGCGTCGACACCGAGAGCGTGCTGGTCTCCGACAGCGCCTACACCGCGCGATTCGTCTGCACCACCGACGAGGCCATGGCGCAGATCGCGTCGTTCTACCCGGGTGCGATGTCGGAGGCGCGCAACATCTCGCTGGCGGACCTGACGAAGCGGGTCGGTACGCCGGAACTGGTGATCGTCGGCGCCAACGACCCCGAGGCGATGTTCCTGCACACCGAGGAGTGCCGCAGGCTCGGGCTGGCCTTCGCCGCCGATCCCTCCCAGCAGCTGGCGCGGCTGTCGGGGGAGGAGATCCGCAAGCTGATCGACGGTGCCACCTACCTGTTCACCAACGACTACGAATGGGATCTGCTGCTGCAGAAGTCCGGCTGGAGCGAGGCCCAAGTGATGAGCCAGATCGGGCTGCGCGTCACCACGCTCGGCCCCAAGGGTGTGGACCTGGTCAGCTCCGACGGCACCTTCATCCACGTCGGCGTGGTTCCCGAGAAGCGCCAGGCCGACCCGACCGGCATCGGGGACGCGTTCCGGGCCGGCTTCCTGACCGGGCGCAGCGCCGGGCTGAGCCTGGAGCGCTCGGCGCAGCTCGCCTCGCTGGTGGCCGTGCTCGTGTTCGAGGCGCCCGGCCCGCAGGAGTGGAGCTGGAACCGCGAGGAGGCGATTCAGCGACTGGGCGACGCCTACGGCGACGAAGCGGCGGCGGAGATCGCCTCCGCTCTCAAATAGGGCGGCGCTCGAGGATCAGAGCTGCACCGGGTAGGTCGGCTCGCCGATCTGCGGAGTGATGCTGCGCTCGACGAAGATCGCGTGCCACAGCATGAAGATCAGCACGGTCCACAGCCGGCGGCTGTGATCGCTTGTGCCGCTGCGGTGTTCCTCGAGCATGGTGCGCACCGCGGCGAGGTCGACCAGATCGCCCGCCTGCGACGAGTTCACCATCGAGTGCGCCCAGTCCAGCAGTTCCCCGGCCCGCAGCCAGTGCCGGATCGGCACCGGGAAGCCCAGCTTCGGCCGGTTCAGCACGTGCTCGGGAACGATCGGCTCCAACGCCCGTCGCAGCGCGAATTTCGTTGTCGCCCTGGTGATCTTCTGGTCATACGGCAGTCGTGAGGCGACGGCGAAAACCTCGGGGTCCAGGAACGGCACCCGCAGTTCCAGTGAGTTGGCCATCGTCATCTTGTCGGCCTTGACCAGGATGTCGCCGCGCAGCCAGGTGAACAGGTCGATGTGCTGCATGCGCGCGACCGGGTCCCAGCCCTGCGACGCGGCGTACACCGGCGCCGTCACGTCGGTGTGCGTCCACTCCTGGCGGAAACCGGGCAGCACCGCGCGCAGTTGCTCGTCGGAGAAGCTGCGCGCGTTGCCGTAGTAGCGCTCCTCGAGCGTGAGCGAACCGCGGTGCAGCAGGCTCTTGCCCCGCATCCCCTCCGGCAGCGGCCGCGACGCCCGCCCGAGTGACCGGCGCAGCGGGCGCGGCAGGTATTCGAACGGCTTGAGCGACAACGGTTCCCGGTAGATGGTGTAGCCGCCGAACAGTTCGTCGGCGCCCTCGCCCGAGAGCACCACCTTGACGTGTTTGCGCGCTTCACGGGCGATGAAGAACAAGGGCACCAGCGCAGGATCGGCGACCGGTTCGTCGAGATACCAGACGATCTCGGGCAGCGCCGCGACGAACTCGCCCTGGCTGACGACCTTGGCCACGTGCCGGGCGCCGATCGCCTCGGCCGAGGCCACCGCGACGTCGACCTCGGAGAAGCCCTCGCGCTCGAAGCCCGTGGTGAACGTGATCAGCCGCGGGTTGTGGCGCATGGCCAGCGCTGCGATGGCCGTCGAGTCGATGCCGCCGGACAGAAACGCGCCAACGGTCACGTCGGCGCGCATGTGCTTGGCGACCGAATCCTCGAGCACCGCGGTGATCTCGTCGTAGCGTTCGGACTCCTTGCCCGCCACGAACGGCACCGCGGAGAACCGCGGATGGAAGTAGCGCGTCACCTCGGGGTGCGCCCCCGCACGGATGCGGGCGTAGCTTCCCGACTCCAGCCGGCGGATGCCGACCTGCAGGGTCTCCGGTTCGGGCACGTACTGCAGCACCGTGTAGTGCTGTACGGCGCGCTGGTCGATGCCGAGGTCCAGGCCGAGCTCGTCGGCGAGGTCGAGGAGGCACTTCTTCTCGCTGCCCACCGCCGTGCCGCCGGGACCGCTGGCCAGGTACAGCGGTTTGATGCCGAACGGGTCGCGAGCGCAGAACAGCTCGCCGCTCACGGTGTCCCACAGCGCGAACGCGAACATGCCGCGCAGCCGGGTCAACGCGTCGGTGCCCCAGTGGTGGTACGCGGCGATGATCGTCTCGCCGTCGCCGTCTGTGTTGAACACCACGCCGTGGCGGGCGGTCAGTTCCTCGCGCAACTCGAGGTAGTTGTAGATCTCGCCGTTGAAGACCAGCACGTAGCGGTCGGGCGTCTCCGGCGGTCCCCACCGCAGCGGCTGGTGGCTGTGCGCGATGTCGATGATCGACAGCCGGTTGAACCCGAGCACGACGCGGTCATCCGACCAGGTCCCGGGCTCGTCGGGGCCGCGGTGGCGCATCAGGTGCGACGCGCCCGACACCGCGTCGATCAGCGCGGGGGAGACGTCAGCGGACGGGTCACGCAACAGGGCCAGCAGTCCGCACACGGCGCCAGTATGCCTAACGGCCCGCGCACACGAGATAGCGAGATAGATACGAGAAGGTGAGGTGTGTTGAGACCGCCACCCGGGCGTGGTCTACGCTGCGTAGTATTCGCTCCAGAAAACGACCGCACCGCGGTCGCGCGTCACTGACTTCTAGGAGGCTCCAACGTGACACCTCGCGGGCTGAAGGCGGCGGCGCGAACCGCGTCGCTGGCAGTCGTCCTGGGTGCTACAGCGTTGCTGCTCAGCGGCTGCAGCTGGTCGGAGGTGCTGGGCCTGGGATGGCCCAAGGGCATCACGCCCGAAGCGCACGTCAACCGCGAACTGTGGATCGGTTCGGTGATCGCCTCGCTCGTCGTTGGCGCGATCGTGTGGGGCCTGATCTTCTGGACCTCGGCGTTCCACCGGGCCAAGAAGACCGACACCGAGTTGCCGCGCCAGTTCGGCTACAACATGCCGCTGGAGCTGGTGCTGACGGTCGTCCCGTTCCTGATCATCTCGGTGCTCTTCTACTTCACCGTGGTGGTGCAGGAGAAGCTGCTGCACGAGGAGCCGAACCCGGAGGTCGTCGTCGACGTCACCGCCTTCCAGTGGAACTGGAAGTTCGGCTACAACAAGGTCGACTTCTCCGACGGCACCTTCACCTACGACGGGGCCGACCCGGAGCGTGCCGCCGCGGTGGCGTCCGGCCCGGAGGGGCTGCAGGGCGAGCACGGCGGTGAAGAGGGTTCACACGGCAGCGAATTCGGCGTGATCGCCGGCAAGCACCCGCAGGACCGTTCGTACCTGGCGTTCGACAAGGTCGAGACGCTCGGCACGTCCTCGGAGATCCCGGTGCTCGTGGTGCCGTCCGGCAAGCGCATCCAGTTCCAGATCGCCTCGGCGGACGTCATCCACGGATTCTGGGTGCCGGAGTTCCTGTTCAAGCGCGACGTGATGCCGAACCCGGAGGCCAACAACTCCGACAACACGTTCCAGATCAGCGAGATCAACCAGACCGGCGCGTTCGTCGGGCGCTGCACCGAGATGTGCGGCACCTACCACGCGATGATGAACTTCGAGCTGCGTGTGGTGGAGCCCAACGACTTCAAGGCGTACCTGCAGCAGCGCATCGACGGTAAGACGAACGCCGAAGCGCTGCAGGCGATCAACCAGCCGCCGACCGCGGTCACCACGAAGCCGTTCGACACCCGCCGCGGCGAGCAGGCACCCCAGCTCACGCAGGCCAGCAAGTAGGGACACCACATGCATATCGAAGCCCGGTTGTTCGAGTTCCTGACCGCGTTCTTCATCCTCGCCGCGGTGGTCTACGCGGTGCTGACGGCGATGTTCCAGTACGGCGGCATCGAGTGGGCAGGCACGACCGCGCTGGTGCTCACCGCCGGCCTGACCCTGATCACCGGCACGTTCTTCCGGTTCGTGGCGCGGCGCCTCGACACCCGCCCCGAGGACTATGAGGACGCCGAGATCAGCGACGGCGCCGGCGAGCTGGGCTTCTTCAGCCCGCACAGCTGGTGGCCGATCTTCATCGCGCTGTCGGTGTCGATCACTGCCGTCGGCGTGGCGATCTGGCTCCCGTGGCTCATCGTGGCCGGTGCCTGCTTCGTGATCACGACGGTCGCGGCCCTGACATTCGAGTACTACACCGGCCCCGAGAAGCACTGACCGGCCGGATCGTCCACCTTGCCGGTCGGCGCCGCAGCGCAAGGTCACAATCGAGCCACCACTCGCGCGGCAACCGTGCCGGGTGATCACCCGCGGTGACGCCGTTGGGTAGTGTTGCCGAGGCACGGTCGGCCGCGCTGGCCGCGCGGGCAATGGACCGCGCCGGCCGAGTCGGCGATGCGCTGCAGGCGCCGGTGGAGTAGTCGAGAAGGATAGGCGTAGATGAGCGGGCCGAATCCCCCGGATGACGAAGGTTCGGACTTGACGGGCCAGGAGCGAGGTTCCGAACCGGATCCCATCGCCGGCGATCAACCCGCGCCGGACACCAGCGAAACCGACTTGCACTCGCGGGCGTACTCGGCGCCGGAGTCGGAGCATTTCACCGCGGGCCCCTATGTGCCGGCCGACTCGTCGCTGTACGACTACGACCACTACGAACCGGCCGACGCCGTCGACCAGCCCGCGCCGCCCCGGTGGCCGTGGGTCGTCGGCGTGGCGGCGATCATCGCGGCGATCGCCCTGGTGGCGTCCGTCTCGGTGCTGGTGACCCGCACCGACACCGACAACCTCGCCACCCCGGAGACCTCGACTACGACGGTGGCGCCCCCTGTGCAGGACGAGATCACCACGACGACGCCACCACCCCCGCCTCCGCCGCCGACGAGCGAGGAGCCGCCGCCTCCGCCGCCGGAAACGGTCACGGTGACCGAGGAGCCGCCGCCACCGCCTCCGGCGCCCGCACCCGCCGAGCCGCCGCCACCGCCGGCGCCGGAGACCACTGCACCACCGGCGCCGCCGCCCACCACGACACGCTCGGGCCCCCGACAGGTCACCTATTCGGTGACCGGAACAAAAGCACCGGGAGACATCATCACCGTGACCTACATCGACGCGTCGGGACGCAGCCGGACGCAGCGCAACGTGTACATCCCGTGGTCGCTGACCGTCACGCCGATCTCGCAGTCCGAGGTCGGGTCGGTGCAGGCGTCGAGCCTGTTCCTGGTGAGCCGGCTCAACTGCTCGATCACCACGAGTGACGGCACCGTGCTGTCCTCGAACACCAACAACGCCGCACAGACCAGCTGCTGATGACTTACGAAACCGACGCGTCGGGGCGCTCGCGATTGACCCCCGCACTGGATCCCAGCGAACTCGACCGCACCGACCGCATTCTGCTCGGCTCGTGCGCGGCGATCTGGCTGGTCGCGCTCGGCACCGGAGTCGCCGCGACGGTGGCGCTGGTGGACCTGGGCAGGGGGCACGCCGAGTCCTCCGGGGACGCCGGGACGCCGTGGCTGCTCTACACCATCATCGGGATCTCCGCGGTGGTGATCATCGGCGCGGTCCCGCTGTTGTTGCGGGCCCGGCGCGAAGCGCTGGAGGAGCCGCAGCCGCAGGGCACGGGACCCGCCCCGGCGGCCGCGGGTCGCGCGCCGGGGGTCGATCCGACGCCTGCCACCGAGAAGCTGCCGTACGCCGCGCCGCGCCAGCAGCGCACGCTCGAGGCGCCGGAACCGGGCTCGGCGGCGGTCGACCTGCTGTGGCTGCGGTGCGCGACGGTCATCGCGTGCGCGATCGGCATCGCCATGGTCACCATCGGTATCGCCACTTACCTGATGGCGATCGACAGCGACGTCGCCGCGTGGGTCTTCTACGTGCTGACCGCTCTGGTCACGCTCGCCATGCCGGTCGTGCCGTGGTTCTACCTCAAAGAACTACGCGCCCTGCTCGATCAGCAGGGCGCGTAGTCCTTTTTCGTTTGTGCCAACGGCCTGTCAGTGATGGCCGTTGGACGAATCCCCATCGCGTGAGCCGTGCCCGTTCGACGAGCCGGTGCGCGCCTGGTGCTTGGCCAGCGCGGTGAGCGCCCTGCGCTCGCCGGCGTGCAGAGCGGCGGTGAGCGCCTCGTGCTCCTCGATTGGATCGGCCGACAGGAAGCCACCGGTACCCGGTGCTCCCGCGGAGCCCAGCTTGTTCATCCGCTTCGGCAGGGCAGCGCCCTGGTACTCCAACGGAATCGGGTGACCGTGCTCGTCCACCGGCCCCAGCGGCTGATGCAGCTCGATGTAGGCACCGTGCGGCAGCCGCTTGATGATGCCGGTCTCGATGCCGTGCTCGAGCACCTCACGGTCGCTGCGCTGCAGGCCGACGGCCCACCGGTAGGCGATGTAGTACACGATCGCGGGCAGCACCACCATGCCGATGCGGCCGATCCACGTCGTCGCGTTCAGCGAGATGTGGAACTTGAGCGCGATGATGTCGTTCATCGCGCACAGCGTGAACAGCATGTATAGCGAGATCGCGGCCGCGCCCAACGCGGTTCGCACCGGAGCGTCACGCGGACGCTGCAGCAGGTTGTGGTGCGCGTCGTCGGCGGTGAGCTTCTTCTCGATGTAGGGGTAGGCGATCAGCAACGTGAACACCAGGCCCATGAACAGCGCCACCCATGTCGAGGCCGGGACGGTGTAGTTGCCCAAGTAGAGCTCCCACGGCGGGAAGATACGCGCCACACCCTCGGTCCACATCATGTAGAAGTCCGGCTGGCTACCCGCCGACACCTGGGATGGCTTGTAGGGCCCGAGATTCCAGACCGGGTTGATCGTCAGCAGACCACCCATCAGGCCGAGGATGCCGACCGTCATCGCGAAGAACGCGCCCGACTTGACCGCGAACACCGGCATGACGCGCACGCCGACGACGTTGGTCTCGGTGCGGCCCGGGCCGGGGAACTGGGTGTGCTTCTGGAACCACACAAGGGCCAGGTGAAGCCCGATGAGCGCCAACATGATTCCGGGGATCAGCAGGATGTGCAGCGCGTACATCCTGGGGATCCAGTATCCGTCCTCGCTGCACATGTATCCGACTCCGCCGCACGGGAAGTCGCCGCCGAACAACGCCCAGTGCAACCAGGTGCCGATCACCGGCATGCCGAGTGAAATCGACGACAGCGCGGCCCGCAGTCCGATGCCCGAGAGCAGGTCGTCGGGCAGCGAGTAGCCGAAGTAGCCCTCGAACATCGCCAGGATCAGCAGCAGGGCCCCGATCACCCAGTTCGCCTCGCGCGGGCGCCGGAAGGCGCCGGTGAAGAAGATGCGGGCCAGGTGGACCATGATCGCCGCCGCGAACAACAACGCGGCCCAGTGGTGGATCTGACGGACGAACAGCCCGCCGCGAACCTCGAAGCTGATGTCGAGCGTCGACGCGTAGGCCTTCGACATCTCCACACCGCGCAGCGGTTGGTACACGCCGTTGTAGGTGACCTCCGCCATCGACGGGTCGAAGAACAGCGTCAGGTACACGCCCGTGATCAGCAGGACGATGAAGCTGTACAACGCGATCTCGCCCAGCAGGAAGGACCAGTGGGTCGGGAACACCTTGTTCAGCTGGCGTCGTACCGCCGCGGACGGGTGGTAGCGCGAGTCGATCGCATTCCCTTGGTGGGCAGCGATTTCGGCGACGTTCGGCGGTTTCGGCAATTTCGGACTCATGCTGTTTTCCGTTCCCAGAAGGCCGGCCCGACGGGTTCGATGAAGTCGCCGTTGGCGACGAGATACCCGTCCTGGTCGATGGTGATGGGCAGCTGCGCCAACGCGCGCGCAGCCGGGCCGAATATGGGTTTAGCGAAGTGCAACGCGTCGAACTGCGACTGGTGGCACGGGCAGAGGATGCGATAGGACTGCTGCTCGTAAAGCGAAGAGGGGCAACCCAGGTGCGAGCAGACCTTGGTGAACGCGAACAGGTCGCCGAAGTTGAAGCTCTCCTGGCCCTTGCGCTTGACCACCCGGGGCAGGTCCTGCGACTTGATCCGGATCAACATGACGGGATTGCGCACGCCCATGGCGATCTCGGAGAGGCGATGGTGCGACTCGGTCGTGGTGCCGTCGCCGTCGGCCTCGCGCCACGGGAAGACGGTCTCCATGCCGCCGGCGTCGATGTCCTCGGGCCGCATCTTGACGAACGGGGACTCGCCGGGTGTGCCGGTGGCGCGGGCGAGGTAGATCGTCTCGCCCTTGTACCGCGGGGTCCACCCCGACGTCCACAGCACGGCCTTCTTGCCGTCGGCGGTCTGCACGACCGGCTTCCACGGGTTCTTGATCAGGCCGCCCGCGAACGCCACCAACGTGCCGAGGCCGAAGGCGCCCAGGCCGATTCCCAGCGAGAGCCCGACGAGCTTGCGGCGCTTGATCGTCGAGCCCTCCAGGGCGTCGGTCAGGTTCGCCACGACTGTCTTGCGGTGGATCTCGGGGGAGGCGCCGTCGTGGCGTTCCTGGATCGAGATCTCCTCGGGGATGAACTTCTTCTGGTACAGCACCGCGCCGATGCCGATCGAGAGGATCGACAACCCGAAGGTCAACCCGTACAGCGGCGTGGTGAGGCTGAACAGGAACTCACCCTCGGACCCGTAGGGCTTGTACTCCCACGGCCAGAAGAGGAAGACCAGCAGCAGGGCAAGGCCTGAAAAGCCGCCCAGCAGAAGCCAATACGAGACCACGCGCCCGGCGCGCTTCTCGGCCTTGGTGCCGGCGACCGGCCAGCGGTCCTCCTTGTAGACGATCTCGACGCCGTCCAGCTTGCCGCCGAGCTCGACGAGCTCCTCACGCGACATCGACGCCAGCTCGGCGTCCGTGGGCTGTCCCGGCACGCCGGCCTGGCCGGGTGCGTCGGTGCCCTTCGGGGTGTTCTCGGTGCCGTTGCCCGGCTCGCTCATGCTCGCGCTCCGATCCACAGGGCCGCGGCGATGACGGCCACCATGCCGATGATCCAGGCCGCCATGCCCTCGGGCGCCGGGCCGAACCCGCCGAGGCCGTAGCCGCCGTAGCTAGGGGTCTCCGCGGATTCGCGGACGTAGGCGACGATGTCGCGCTTCTCTTCCGGCGACAGCTGCCGGTCCGAGAACTTGGGCATGTTCTGCGGACCGGTGAGCATCGCGGTGTAGATCTGCGCGGGGTTGGCTTCTCCGAGGTCGGGCGCGTACTTACCCGACGACAAGGCGCCGCCCTTACCGGTGAAGTTGTGGCACGATGCGCAGTTCAACCGGAACAGGTCGCCGCCGCGGGCGACGTTGTCGCCGAGCAGGGACTCCTGCGCGACCCCGCCATTTGCGTCACGCGGGACGACGGGGCCGCCGCCGTTGGCCTGAACATAGGCCCCGAGCGCGTCGGTCTGGGCCTCATCGAACACCGGCGCCTTCCGTGGAGCCTGGGCCTCGCCGCGCATCGCGGGCATGCGGCCGGTGGAGACCTGGAAGTACACCGCCGCCTCGCCGACGCCGATGAGGCTGGGCCCGCGGTCCGGCACGCCCTGCAGGTTGACACCGTGGCAGGTCACGCACGAGGTGTCGAACAACTGCTTACCGGTGCGCAACAGCGCCGACTGCGATTCGTCGGCGACCGCAACCTGCGGCGAGGGCGTGAGGGTGGCGGCCAGACCGCCCGCGACGCCCAGTCCGAGCAGCAGCAGCACAGCACCTGACAGGCGCCTGCGTAGCCGACGGCGCGACTTGTCGGTCATCGAACCCCTTCTCATCGGACCGGTATCGGAGCCGGTCAACGGACTCATCGGCGAGCCGATCAACGGACGAAGTAAATGGTGGCGAACAGGGCGATCCACACGATGTCGACGAAGTGCCAGTAGTACGACACCACGATCGCCGCGGTGGCCTGAGCCGGAGTGAACTTACTCATCCGGGTTCGGGCCAGCAGGATGAGGAACGCGACGAGACCGCCGATCACGTGCAGGCCGTGGAAGCCGGTGGCCAGGTAGAACACCGAGCCGTAGGCGCTGCTGGAGAGGGTGGTGCCGTGCTGGACCAGGTGCATGTACTCGTAGCCCTGGCCGAGGACGAAGAACAGGCCCATCGCGAAGGTCAGGACGTACCAGCGGCGAAGCCCGAACACGTCGCCGCGTTCGGCGGCGAACACACCCATCTGGCAGGTGAACGACGACGCGATCAGCACCAGGGTGACCGGCACGGCCTGGGCGAGGTTCAGCTCCGTCGGTGGTGGCGGCCATTCGCCGCCCGATTGCGAACGCGCGGTGAAGTACATCGCGAACAGGCCAGCAAAGAACATCAGCTCGCTGGACAGCCAGACGATGGTGCCGACACTGACCATGTTCGGCCGGTTCAGCGAATGTACTCGCGACGTGATTGCGGTTCCCGAGGTCCCTACAGCGCTCGTCACAGGAGCAAGTATGACGCTTTGTAGTTGTCGATCTCCACCCGGGTCGGCGTTTCGTCATAATCGCGAGGTGGCTCATACGGACAAACCCGATCCCTTCACCTGGCCCCGGATCCTGGGCCGGCTCACCACCGGCCAGTCGCTCGAGACCGGACAGGCGGCGTGGGCGATGGATCAGATCATGACCGGCGCGGCCACGCCCGCTCAGATCGCCGGTTTCGGGGTGGCGATGCGGATGAAGCGCCCGACCTCGGCCGAGGTGACCGAACTGGCCGACACGATGCTCAAACACGCGCGGCGGGTTCCCACGGACGTGATCGGCACCGCGACCGTCGACGTGGTGGGCACCGGCGGGGACGGCGCCAACACCCAGAACCTGTCGACCATGGCGGCGATCGTCGTCGCGGCCGCCGGCGTGCCGGTGATCAAGCACGGGAACCGCGCCGCGTCGTCGCTCTCGGGCGGAGCCGACACGCTCGAGGCGCTGGGGGTGCGCATCGACCTCGGACCCGACGAGGTCGCGCGCAGCGTCGCCGAGGTCGGGATCGGGTTCGCGTTCGCGCCGCACTTCCACCCGTCGTACCGGCACGCGGGTGTGGTACGCCGCGAACTCGGGGTGCCGACCGTCTTCAACCTGCTCGGCCCGTTGACGAATCCGGCCTCGCCGCGGGCCGGGCTGGTCGGGTGCGCATGGGGTGAGCTGGCCGAGGTGATGGCCGGCGTGTTCGCGAGCCGGGGGTCGAGTGTGTTGGTGGTGCACGGCGACGACGGTCTCGACGAACTCACCACCACCACGACCAGCACGATCTGGCGGGTGCAGGCGGGCACGGTCGAGCGGCTGAAGTTCGACCCGGCCGCATTCGGGTTCGCCCGCGCGGAGATCTCCGAACTCGTCGGCGGCGACGCCGAGGCCAACGCGGCGTCGGTGCGCGCGGTGTTCGGCGGTGCGCCGGGCGCGGTGCGCGACGCGGTGATCCTCAACGCCGCAGGCGCTTTGGTGGCGCACGCGGGGCTAGCCAGCGACGCCAAATGGCTGCCCGCCTGGGAGAGCGGGCTGGCCAAGGCGGCCGAGGCCATCGACTCCGGGGCGGCCGAACACCTCCTCGCGCGTTGGGTGCGGTTCAGTCAGCAGGCTTGAGCCGGCGATCTGCTCGGCGGCGACACGGGCCGAGCGCGCCGACGCGGCCCACGCCGCCCACCGGCCCGCCGCGTGCAAGGGCGTGCAGTAGCCGTCGTCGGCGCGCACGATGCGCACACCGGGCTGATGCAGCCACCGCGCGATCAACGCGGTCTCCTCGACCAGTGTGCCGCCCAACGGCGCCGGCGACGGCAGAACGGCTTGTGCGCCAGCGCAGATCGCGTCGACGACCGGCATGGGTGGGACACCGCGCGGGGCGTTGCCCGCGGCCGCCAGCTGCCCGTTGCGCACCACCGCGAGGTGCCAACCGCCGCTGCCGTCGGGACGCGCCGCCACGAGTTCGGTGACGACGGCCAGCGCCCGCAGCCGCTGCCCGCGCCACAGCCCGTCGATCGCGGCGGCGGCGTGATCGCGCACCCGCGCCGCCGTCTCGTAGCGGCCGCGGTCGGCGAGGTCCGCGATATGCGCCAGCACGGCGACCATGGCGCTGCTGTCGCGGCCGGACATCAGGTCGGCGGCATGTGCGACCGTCCCGGCGTACTCGGCGGCGCTCGCATCGCGTGGCGCCGGGCACGGTGACAGCTCGCGTTCGGGGCAGGCCGGACCGTGCACCGCGGTGCGCCCCAGCTTCTTGGTGCACGTCCGGACACCGGTGAACCGGGCCAGGAGCGCGGCGGTGTCGACGGCGTCGGCGCGGACGCGGAACGGGCCGATCACCGCGTCGTGCTTCGGGGTGCGCACGATCGAGAAGCGGGGAAAGGCCTCGTCGGTCAACGTGATCCACCACCACCGCTGCGGGAACTTCGACCGCCGGTTGTAGGGCGGGGCGTGCGCGGCCAGCAGGCGGAGTTCGCGCACCCCGGCCTCCAGGTCGTGTGCGCACTCGACGTGGTCGACCGCCGTGGCGAGCGAGGCCATCTCCTTGATGCGGGTGCGCGAGTCCGAGCCGTTGAAGTACTGGCCGACGCGGCGCCGCAGGTTGACGGCGGTCCCGACGTAGAGCACC
>NZ_LZSQ01000099.1 GCF_001665535.1 Mycobacterium sp. 852002-51961_SCH5331710 | reverse complement strand
CCCGCCTCGCTGACGGGGGCGGGTCAGCCGCTACCACAAGGCACCGACATCTTCGGCGGCGTCGGCTGAGTTGTCCCCAACATCGGATTCATCCACAGATTCGGCCGTGGTTGTGCGTTGAGGTCTGTCCTGTCGGGACCATGGATAGCGTTGAGGTATGGCGGATTTCATCAACGGCGCGGTGGCACGGGAGCGAGCTCACGTGCTGCTGGACCAGATCGATGCCGCCCAAGACGAGTTGCGAGAGTTGCCCACCGTCGATGTGGGCAGTGCGTTCCGGGTGACGATGGCGGAACGGTTGGAGAATCAACAACGGGCGAACCGAGGCCTGATGTACCGGGTGTTCGCCGAGCTTGTACACCCGCCTGACGAATCCCGCGTGAATCCGGATGTGATCGACAAGCTCTGGGCGCGCCTGCGGATCGCGCCGCGCGAGATCCGGCGCCGATTCAAGGTCGCGGCGCGGATCCGGCCGAGCACGGCGTTGACCGGTGCATTGATACCGCCGGAACTGCCGGCGGTCGCCGAGGCCGTCGAGGCGGGCGCCATCGGCGAGGACCACCTGAAAGTGATCACCGACTGCATGGATCGGCTGCCGTCCAACACCTCGGCGGCCGACCGCACGGAAGTCGAAGCGAGCCTGGTGCGCGAGGCGGCCAAGAACGACGCCGATGCCGTGCGCGTGATCGGGCGTCGTATCGATGAGATCTTCAATCCCGACGGCCACTACGACGAATCCGACCGGGCCCGCCGGCGTGGTTTGGTGCTCGGCCCGCAGGGCCGCGACGGCATGTCGCGGCTCACGGGTTGGGTCGATCCCGAAACGCGGTGCTACGTCGAAACGGCAAGCGCCGCAGTTCGACCGGGACGGCACATGCCCGACGGCAGCATCGAAGGCACCCGCGACGACCGGTCGATGGCGCAACGGTGCCACGACGGCATCAAGCTGGGACTCAAAGCCGGAATCGCATCGGGCGAACTGGGGACCCACCGCGGGGTGCCCGTCACCGTCGTCGTCCGCACCTCGCTGGGAGAGCTGAACCAGGCGGCGCATGCGGTCGTCGACCCGTACGTCTCGATGCCGGGCCCGGCGCGCACCGGCGGAAACAGCGTGCTGCCGATGCGCGACGTGATTCGAATGGCCGCCGACGCGATCCACTACCTGGCTGTCTTCGACGACCACACCGAGCGCCCGATCTACTTGGGCCGACAGAAACGGATCGCCACCGCCGATCAACGCGTCATCTGCTACGCCCGCGACGGCGGATGCACCCGGCCCGGCTGCACCGAACCCGGATACCACTCCGAGGTGCATCACAGTCCGGAATGGGCCGAGGGTGGAGCCACCGACGCCGACAAGCTGTTCTTCTGCTGCGGGCCCGACCACAAAGCGGTGAGCGAGGGCCGCTGGCGCACCACCGTCACCGATGCCGGCCGCCTCGCCTGGAGCAACGACAACCATCCACCCGAGGTCAACCGCCTGCACCACCCCGAAGAACCGCTGCGCGGCAACGTCGATCCGCCGCGCGGTGAGGACGGTCCATCGCGTGGCGACGACGATGACGCCTGACGCCGGCCGAAGAGGCGCGAACCCGTGGCTGCGTCCACAATGGGCCCGTTATCGTCGTAGGGCGCTTACCGGCCCGGTAAGCGAAATGCTCAGCGCAGCGCTTACTTTCGGGAGGTCGGATGCCAAGCGATGTGCGAAAGGCGATCACCGGCGCATCGATCGGAAACGCCGTCGAGTGGTTCGACTTCGCGATCTACGGCTTCCTGGCGACGTTCATCGCGGCCAACTTCTTCCCCGCGGGCAACGAGACGGCGGCCCTGCTGAACACGTTCGCGATTTTCGCGGCCGCCTTCTTCATGCGACCGCTCGGCGGGTTCGTCTTCGGTCCGCTGGGCGACAAGCTCGGCAGGCAACGGGTCCTGGCGTTGGTGATCCTGTTGATGTCGGGTGCGACGGTGCTGATCGGTGTGCTGCCGACCTACGCGTCGATCGGTGTCGCGGCGCCGCTGCTGCTCCTGCTGCTGCGGTGTCTGCAGGGGTTCTCGGCCGGCGGCGAATACGGCGGCGGCGCCGTCTATCTCGCGGAGTTCGCCTCGGAACGGCGTCGTGGGCTGACCATCACGTTCATGGTGTGGTCCGGCGTCCTGGGCTTCCTGCTGGGTTCGATCACCGTGACACTGCTACAGGCGCTGTTGCCCACCGCGGCGATGGAGAGCTACGGCTGGCGTATCCCGTTCCTGATCGCCGGACCGCTGGGCCTCGTCGGCCTCTACATCCGACTGCGTCTCGACGACACACCGCACTTCGCCGAACTCAGCAAGACCGACCGAGTCGCCGACTCGCCGCTGCGCGAGGCGTTTACGACGTCGTGGCGGCCGATCCTGCAAGTGATCGGGCTGTTCATCGTCTTCAACGTCGGCTACTACGTCCTGTTCACGTTCCTGCCGACCTATTTCATCAAGACGCTCGAATTCTCCAAGACCGATGCGTTCCTGTCGATCACGTTGGCCAGCCTGGTCGCGCTGATACTGATCCTTCCGCTGGCGGCGCTGTCGGACCGCATCGGCAGGCGTCCGATGCTGATCGCCGGGTCCGTGGCGTTCGCGGTGTTCGGTTATCCGTTGTTCCTGCTGCTGAACTCGGGCTCGCTGGTCGGTGCGATCGCCGCCCACTGCGGTTTGGCGGTCATCGAATCGATCTACGTCTCCACCGCCGTCTCCGCGGGCGTCGAACTATTCGCGACCACGGTGCGCTACAGCGGCTTCTCGATCGGCTACAACATCTGCGTCGCCGGGTTCGGCGGCACCACCCCGTACATCGTCACCTGGCTGACCGCCGAAACCGGCAACAATCTGGCGCCCGCGTGGTACCTGGTCGTCGCAGCCGTCGTCTCGCTCGCGACGGTCGTCACGCTGCGAGAGTCCGCGGGCCGACCACTCGCACAGACCAGCGACCACCGGGCGGCGCCGGCGATGCCGTGATCGCAGAACCTGAGAGCAGACCCGAACCGTTCTCTCAGGCACGTGGCAGTTCGGTGTCCTACCTTGCCTGTGCATGACGAGGTTGCGCCTCCACGCGGTCGCGGTCTCGGCCGCGGTGTTGGTCACCGCGGTGCTGGGGGCCGGCGGGGCGCGTGCCGACGACTACGCGGGTGAGACCTACGGCGACGCGGCGGGACAGATCAGCGGGACGGGTAAAACAGCCGTCGTCGCAACCAAGTCCGGGGACATGCTGCCGCAGGACGAGTGCGTCGTGACCCATTCCCAGACGGCGCCGTGGGTCAAGGGTGCGTCATTCACACCGGACACGAACACGATGCTGCTCGACCTGAACTGCAACGCCAAGGTCGCGACGGCGAAGAGCCCCGGTAATTCCGCCGCGAGCCCGGAGGGCCGCGCGGCGGCCAAGGAGGCCAAGGAGGCCCAAGCATCCAAGCAGGCCCAGGCGTCCAACAACGCAGCCTCCAACAATGCAGCGCCCACCACCAAGAAGCAGTAGCGCGGACCCTCTAGCACTCGGCGCCCGCGGCTAGGGTGGGCCCATGAAGCTTCGCGTGATGCCCTACGTCACGGTCGAGATCGACGATCGCCTGCGCCGACGCGTGCGGTCCGCCGGCGAGCGACTCCGCGTCAACGTTCGGGCCTACCTGCTCAGCGCGGCCGACGAGGTCGACACCGCCAGCGACAAGGTCCGAGGTCTGTGCGACCGAGCGGTCAACCGCGTCGACACAGTCGTCGCGACGGTCAACGACCGGATCGCTCCCGAGCGCGAGGCGCCGACGCTGCGCGTGGTCGCCGGGGGTCGCGAGGCCAGCTAGCTGTTCTGACCACGGACGTTAGGTACGGCGTGGCGTGGTGACATGACGAAGACCTCCGAGTGAAGTGCGAG
>NZ_LZSQ01000098.1 GCF_001665535.1 Mycobacterium sp. 852002-51961_SCH5331710 | reverse complement strand
GTCACAGGCCGAGTCATCACCGGCGGCGAACGAGCAAGACCATCCTCACCCGAACCCGATTAACGGAATCAATGTCATACCCCCGTGGCATAGTCGAATATATGTTCGACTCGGAGTTTGCGACGGCGGATGATGCCGCAGTCGTGGCTGCGATCGAGGAGTGCACGCGGGCCGAAGCCAGGGCGGGAGCCCGTCGGCTCGCCGCGATTGCCGAACTTGCCCGCCGCAGAGTCGACGATGACGACCGATCGGCATTCGACGGTTGGGACGCGGCCGCCGCCGAAGTCGCGGCCGCTATGACCGTCGGCCACAAGCGGGCCTCGGCACAGATGCGCATAGCGATCGCACTTCGGGACCGGCTTCCCCGCGTCGCGGCGCTGTACCTGCAGGGCGCCATCAATTCCCGCGTGGCTTCGGCACTTACGTGGCGCACACAGTTCGTTGACGACGCCGAGGCACTCGCTTTGATCGACGCCGCTTTGGCGGAAGGCGCTATCAGGTGGGGTCGGCTGTCCGACTACAAGCTCGAGAGGGCAATCGATGCGTGGGTCGAGCGGTACGATCCGGACGGGTTGCGCCGCAGCGAATCAACTACGCGCAGCAGAGACTTCTCGGTCGGGGACATCGATGACCCGGCGGGAACCACGTCGGTGTGGGGACGCCTGCTGGCCACGGACGGTGCTGTTCTCAAACGTCGAATAGCCGAGATGGTGCAGACCCTGTGCGATGACGATCCGCGAACCGCTGGAGAGCGTCGATCGGACGCGGTCGGCGCAATGCTCGCGGGCAGTGACCGCCTCGCGTGCGCCTGCGGGTCCGACACCTGTCCGTCGGCTGACGCGCCGCGATCGTCGAATGTCGTCATCCATGTCCTCGCAGAGCGATCGACGGTCGATGTGGCATCGCGGCAGTCGACAGCCGCCGAGTCCAAGGCTAAGCCGCGCGCAGCGCTCATCCTCGGCGAGGAAGTCGTACCGGCATCACTGCTGTCGCAACTGATCCGAGGTGGCGCGAAGATTCGTCCGATCACATTGCCCAGCGACAAGGCTGAGCCGCAGTACCGGCCGTCGGCCGAGTTGGCTCAGTTCGTACGCATGCGAGATCTGCACTGCCGGGCCCCTGGCTGCAACGTGCCAGCCGATCGTGGCGACATCGACCACACCGTCCCGTATCCGTTCGGGACCACGCATGCGTCGAATCTCAAATGCCTGTGCCGAAAACACCACCTGATGAAGACGTTTGGTGGATGGGACGACATCCAACTGCCCGACGGTACGGTGGTCTGGACCTCACCGAGCGGGAGGAAGTACACCACCCAACCCGGCAGCAGAATCTTCTTTCCGACCTGGGATACGACGACCGCTGACCTTCCACCGCCGACGGGCTTGCCGCCGACGGTCCACGACCGCGGGGTGATGATGCCACTGCGCCGGCGTAGCCGCGCCGCCGATCATGCCGCGCGAATCAAGGCCGAACGCGCGAGGAATCGGCCAGCCGCCTGCGCGCCGTTCTGATCACGGCGGAGTAACCCACGCCACAATTGTTTCGGGCACGTTTCGGGCGATTGGAATGGGTCGCGCCAGCCATGTGAGCGGGTGTTGACCTTTCGGTCATGGACGTGCAACGGCCACGGAATGGCCGCCCGCCATCGTGATGCTCGTGAAGACTTTGAGCCGCAGCCGCACCATCGAACACTGGGACGCCGAGGACGTCGAGGCCTGGGAATCCGGTGGCAAGAACATCGCCAAGCGGAATTTGATCTGGTCGATCTTCGCCGAACACGTCGGATTCTCGGTGTGGTCGATCTGGTCGGTGATGGTGCTGTTCATGCCCCAGGACGTCTACGGCATCGACCCCGCGGGCAAGTTCTACCTGGTCGCGATCCCCACCCTGATCGGGGCGATCCTGCGGATCCCGTACACGATCGCCCCGGCGCGCTTCGGCGGGCGCAACTGGACCATCGTCAGCGCCCTGCTGCTGTTGATTCCGACCGTGCTCACGCTATGGGCGATGAGCAACCCCGGCACGTCCTACACCACGTTCATGATCGTGGCCGCGGTGTCCGGCGTGGGCGGCGGCAACTTCGCGTCCTCGATGACCAACATCAACGCGTTCTACCCGCAACGGCTCAAGGGCTGGGCGCTCGGGCTGAACGCCGGCGGCGGCAACATCGGCGTGCCGGTGATCCAGCTCGTCGGGCTCCTGGTGATCGCCACCGTGAGCAACACCGCACCCGAGATCGTCTGCGCCATCTACCTCGTCCTGGTCGCCTTGGCCGCCCTCGGGGCCGCGCTGTTCATGGACAACCTCGGCAACCAGCGATCCAATCTCGGCGCGATGGCAGAAGCGTTGCGGTTCAAGCACTCCTGGGTGATGAGCTTCCTCTACATCGGCACGTTCGGCTCGTTCATCGGGTTCTCGTTCGCCTTCGGCCAGGTGCTGCAGATCAACTTCCTCGCCGGCGGTGACACCCCCGCACAGGCCTCGTTGCACGCCGCCCAGATCGCCTTCATCGGCCCGCTGCTCGGATCCATCTCGCGGCCGTTCGGCGGAAAGCTGGCCGACAAGGTCGGCGGCGGCAGGATCACGCTCTACACATTCGTCGCGATGATCTTCGCCGCCGGAATCCTGGTCGCGGCAGGTGTTCTCGACGACGGTATTGCGGGCGCGGCCACCGGCGGGCAGATGACCGCCTATGTCGCCGGCTTCATCCTGCTGTTCATCCTCTCGGGCATCGGCAACGGTTCGACGTACAAGATGATCCCGTCGATCTTCGAGGCCAAGGCCCAGGGCCGCGACGGCTGGAGCCGCGAGGACAAGGCCGCATGGTCGCGCAGCATGTCCGGCGCATTGATCGGCTTCGCCGGAGCGACCGGCGCGCTCGGCGGCGTGTTCATCAACGTCGTGCTGCGCGCGTCGTATGTCAGCGACGCCAAGTCCGCCACCAACGCGTTCTGGGTGTTTCTCGGCTTCTACGTGATCTGCGCGATCGTCACCTGGTTCGTGTTCCTGCGCATGAAGACCTCGCGGGCCGGCGCCGGCGAGCAGATCGGGCGCACCGCCGCACCGGTGCCCGCCTGACGCCGATGGGTACTCGGACGGCGTGCTCGTACTGCGGCGTGGGCTGCGGTATCGAGGTGCACACCGCCACCGACCGCGAGACCGGCAACCCGGTCATCGCTCGGGTCACCGGGGACAAGCTGCATCCGGCCAACTTCGGCAGGCTGTGCACCAAGGGCGCCACTCACGCCGAGATGATGCGCGCCGACGACGGCCGCCTGACCTCGGCGATGCTGCGGCCCAGCCGCGGTGAGGAACTGGTGCCCACACCGGTCGACGATGCCGTCGCCGAGGCGGGCCGGAGACTGCGGGCAATCGTCGACGAGCACGGCCCGGACGCGGTCGCACTCTACGTCTCGGGCCAGATGTCGATCGAGGCGCAGTACCTCGCCACCAAATTGGCCAAGGGGTTTCTGCGCACGGTGCACATCGAGTCGAACTCACGGCTCTGCATGGCCAGTGCCGGAACGGGCTTCAAACAGTCGCTGGGCGCCGACGGTCCTCCCGGCTCCTACGCCGACTTCGACTGCACCGACCTGTTTTTCGTCATCGGCTCCAACATGGCCGACTGTCACCCGATCCTGTACCTGCGGATGGCCGACCGGCTCAAGGCGGGAGCCAAGCTGATCGTCGTCGACCCGCGCCGCACCACGACCGCCGAACGCGCCGACCTCTTCCTGCAGATCAAACCCGGCACCGACCTCGCGCTGCTGAACGGGCTCTTGCACCTGCTAGTCGAGAACGGCGACATCGACGGTGAATTCATCGACGCCCACACCGAGGGCTGGGAGGCAATGCCGGCGTTTCTCGCCGACTACACCCCGGACCGGGTCGCTCGGCTCACCGGCCTGGCGGAGAACGACATCCGGCTCGCGGCGCGGATGATCGCCGACGCGGGGGAGTGGCTGAGCTGCTGGACGATGGGTCTCAACCAGAGCACCCACGGAACGTGGAACACCAACGCCATCTGCAACCTGCACCTCGCCACCGGCGCGATCTGCCGGCCGGGCAGTGGACCGATGTCGCTGACCGGTCAGCCCAACGCCATGGGCGGACGCGAAATGGGCTATATGGGACCGGGATTGCCCGGTCAGCGTGCGGTCAACTCGGCCGAGGACCGCGCGTTCGTCGAGGGACAGTGGGGTCTGCCCCCGGGGACGATCCGCTCCGACGTCGGCCCGGGAACGGTGGACATGTTCCGAGGCCTCGCCGACGGCGACATCAAGGCCTGCTGGATCATCTGCACCAATCCCGTTGCCACGGTGGCGAATCGGTCGACCGTGATCGAGGGTTTGCAAGCGGCCGAGCTCGTCATCACCCAAGACGCCTACCGCGCCACGGCCACCAACGCCTACGCCGACATCGTGCTGCCCGCCGCGATGTGGGCGGAGGCCGACGCGGTGATGGTCAACTCCGAACGCAATCTGACACTGCTGCAGCAGTCGATCCCCGCCCCGGGCCAGGCCCGGCCCGACTGGCAGCTGATCTGTCAGGTCGCGGGCCATCTCGGGTTCGGCGACCACTTCGCCTACACCTGTAGCGAACAGATCTTCGAGGAGATCCGGCGATTCTGGAACCCGAAGACCGGCTACGACCTTCGCGGCGCCAGCTACGCGCGGCTGCGCGAATCGTCCCTGCAGTGGCCGTGCCCGCCGGACGACGAGTCTGATCGCCATCCGATCCGCTACCTCAACGACGGCGTCAGCCAGGACCACTTCGTCGACGAGCGCGGCCACGCACCTCGGCTCGCCTTCCCGACGCCCTCGCGGCGGGCGATCTTTCACGCTCGTCCGCACATGGACGCGAGGGAACTGCCCGACGACGAGTACCCGCTCGTGCTCAACACCGGTCGGCTGCAACATCAGTGGCACACCATGACCAAGACCGGCCGAGTGGAGTCGCTGAACAAGCTGACCGGCGACCCCTTCGTCGAGGTACATCCCGAGGATGCGCTGAGGCTGGGGATCGAGGACGGGCGGCCCGTCGAGCTCGCGACGCGACGCGGGCGCGCGGTGCTGGCCGCCGTCGTCACCGATCGTGTGCGTCCGGGCAGCTGTTTCGTGCCGTTCCACTGGAACGACGACCACGGAGAGAACCTCACGGTCAACGCGCTGACCAACGACGCCGTCGACCCCGACTCACTACAGCCCGAGTTCAAGGTCTGCGCGGTCAAGCTGACTCCCGTCGCCTCACCGACGCTCACCGAGCACGAAACGCTTTACGTGTCGGGCTTTTTCAGCGGACTAGCCGAGGCGCAGTCGGAGGCCCCGGTATTGCCCGGCACCGCGCCGGTGTCCACCGCGGTGCGGCAGTGGATCAACGGTCTGCTGGCCGGCCAGGCCCACCGCGCGTCCGACGAACCGGCCCGGCCGGAACTCGACGACGGGCCGCTCGTGCTGTGGGCGTCGCAGACAGGCAATGCCGAGGACTTCGCCACGCGGCTAGCCGAGCGGCTGGGAAACGCGCACTTGGTGAACATGGATGATTTAGCGCCCGCCGACCTCGTCGCGGCGCGCGACGTGCTGGTCGTCACGAGTACCTTCGGCGACGGGGGACCGCCCGACAACGGTGCGAGCTTCTGGCAGCGGTTGCAGGCCGAGACGGCGGCGCCGCTGACGGGTCTGCGATACGCGGTGCTGGGCATCGGCGACCGGTCCTACGACGACTTCTGCGGCCACGCCAGGGCCGTGGACGCCCGGCTGGCGGATCTCGGCGCCGTGCGACTGCTCGAGCGCGCCGACTGTGAGGCCTACGACGACGAGCGGATGCGGCGCTGGGCCGACGACGTCACCGCACTGCTGAACCCGGGCATCGACACCACGCCGCCGACCGGAAGCGTCTCGACACTGGTGCGGCCGGCCACGGTCGCGCAGCCGTTCACTCGCGCCCGTCCGCTCGTCGTGCCGCTGTCCCGAAACGTGGTGCTGACCGGGCCGGCATCGCGAAAAGAGGTGCGGCAGTTCGGCTTCGACATCTCCGAACACGAGGTCAGCTACGCCGCAGGCGATTCGCTGGGCGTATGCGCCACCAACGACCCCCTGATGGTCGACGCGTGGCTGGCGGCCACCGGGATGCCGGGTCAGCACACGGTCGAGATCGATGGCACAGAGATGTCGTTGCGCGACGCGCTCGTCTCGCATTACGACTTCTGCCGGGTCACCCCCGACCTCGTGCGCTTCATCGCCGAGCACAGTCGGCACGCAAAGGCGCTGCGGGCGCCGAAGGCGAAACTGGACAAGTGGCTGGTCGGCCGCAACGGCCTGGACCTCGTCCAGGAGTTCGTCGTCCACGCCGATCCGGACGAGTGGCGGGAAGTGCTGGTGCGATTGACCCCGCGCAGCTACTCGATCTCGTCGAGCCCGCTGGTCAGCCCGCACGAGGTGCAGTTGACGGTGTCTGTGGTGCGCTACCGCGGTGCCGACGGCGGCCGGCGCGGCGGCGTCTGCTCGACGTTCCTCGCCGACCGAGCCTTGTCGGCGCCGGTCTTCCTGCAGCGCTCGCCGCACTTCCGGCCGCCGGAAGACGGCACGACCCCGATGATCATGGTCGGTCCGGGTACCGGCGTCGCGCCGTTCCGCGGGTTCCTGCAGGAGCGGCGGGCGCTCGGGCATCGCGGGCGCAACTGGCTGTTCTTCGGTGAGCAGCACCGCGACCAGAATTACTACTACCGCGACGATTTCGAGGACATGGCCCGCGACGGGTTGCTGCACCGGCTCGATCTCGCGTTCTCCCGCGATCAGGCCTCACGGATCTACGTCCAGCACCGGATGCTCGAACAGGGCGCCGAGGTGTGGCGCTGGCTCGACGACGGTGCGCACTTCTACGTCTGCGGTGATGCCACCCGGATGGCCAAGGACGTCGACGCCGCGCTGACGACGATCATCGAGACACACGGCGGGATGTCGCACGAACAGGCCCACGACTACAAACGTGAACTGGTCGCGACCAAACGCTATGTGCGCGACGTGTATTGAGTTCCACGCGCACCGGCACCGAGCGTTGACTCTGCGGTGAGGGCGCGGTATCACCCCGAAATCACGCCCTCAGCGCAGAGTCAACGAACCTCGGCCATATCGACAATGTCCAACGGACGACGAGCGCGACGCGGATAATGGCTTGCCGTGCATCACCGCATTCACACTGCGGTCAGAAGCGCTGCGGCCATGGCTGCGGCGATCATGCTGGCGGCCTGCGGCGGCACAACGACTGAGGAATCGGCCGACCCGTTCGCGGTCGCGGGGATGCGCGTCGCGGACGGACCCTCGGGTTTGAAGCAGGGCGCGCCCGGACCGTCGCGGAAGGTGACCAATACCGACGGCGGGCCGATCGACATGCTCGCGGTGCAGTCGGTCAGCGACGTCGAGGACTACTGGAAAGGCACGTTCAGCCAGGCGCTCTCAGGGGACTTCACCCCGGTCCGCAAGCTCCTGTCCTGGGACGCCAACCGGCGTGACCGGTCCACGTCGTTCTGCGGTGAGAGCACCGCGGGACTGGTCAACGCCGCATTCTGCCCGCCCGACAGCACGATCGGCTGGGACCGCGGTGTCCTGCTGCCGTCGCTGCGGAAGACCTATGGCGAGATGGCCGTGACCATGGTGCTGGCGCACGAGTACGGCCATTCCGTGCAGTACCAGGCCCAACTGAACAAGACGAGCACGCCGACATTGGTGGCCGAGCAGCAAGCCGACTGTTTCGCGGGGGCCTACATGCGGTGGGTGGCCGAAGGGAATTCGCGACGCTTCAGACTGTCCACCGGTGACGGGCTCAACGCCCTCCTCGCCAGCGTCATCTCCTTCCGCGATCCGCTGTTCGACCGCAACGGGGCGTCCTCGGGAGGCGGCGAACACGGGTCGGCGTTCGAGCGGGTCTCGGCGTTCCAGTTCGGATTCGCCGACGGGCCCGAGACGTGTACGGGCATCGACAAGGACGAGGTCACCCAGCGGCGTGGCGACCTGCCGGTCGCGTTGCAGCGAGGGGAGACCGGGAACTGGCCGGTGTCGCAGGGGTCGGTGAGGTCGGTCATCGCCGCGATGAACCTGCTGTTCCAACCCGCCGACCCGCCACGGCTCGCGTTCGATGCAGCTGCCGCGAAACGGTGTGCCGATGCCCGGCCCACACCGCCCGTCTCGTTCTGCCCGGCGACCAACGCCATCGCGGTCGACCTGGCCGGGCTGAAGAAACTCGGCGCCGCCGCCGAGGGTCCGACCGTGCTGACGGGGGACAACACCGCCTACTCGGTGCTGATCTCGCGCTATATGTTGGCTCTGCAGAAGGCATTTGGGCTATCGCTAGACACCGCGGAGACCGGTCTGCGAACGGCCTGCCTCACCGGCGTCGCGACGCGGAAACTCAGCCAACAGGTTAACACGCCGGACGGCAACACCGTCGCGTTGACCGCCGGCGACCTGGACGAAGCCGTGAGCGGTCTGCTCACCAACGGCCTGGCCGCCAGCGACGTCAACGGGCAGTCGGCCCCTGCGGGGTTCGCGCGCATCGACGCGTTCCGCGCCGGCGTGCTGGGTGATCAGGACACCTGCCTGGAACGTTTCCCCTGACCCGCGGTCCGGGTGGTATCCGGGCTCTAGCTGCGCAGATGCGCTTTGACGATGAGTGTCCGAGGGGGGACTTGGCCACTTACGACACGGGTTCTGACCTGGCGAATCGGTACCTGATCGTCATCCATGCCGGGGTCGACCCACCTCTGACGTCGAGCGGTCGGATTAGGGGTCGAGTTGGGCGGGGGCGAGTCGGCACCCGGCGGCTTGGGCTCCGGCGTGCAGGCGTCGGTCCCAAACGGCGACGATCAGGCCGGGTTCGCCGACTGCCAACGCGCTGGCCAGATGGACAGCGTCGGCTTCGCGCAAGGCATGGGCGCGGGCGAGGCGGCCGGCGTGCTGTTCAACCGTGGCGGTGAGTTCGATTGGGCGGGTGGCGGCCCAGAAGTCCTCCCAGTCACGCTCGGCGTCGGCGAGCTCGGATTCGGTTAGGTCGTGATTGCGGGCTGCTGCAGCGAGTGCGGCGCGGACTTCGGGGTAGGCCAGGCGGCTGGACAATGCGGCGTCGCAGCCGTCCCACAGCGCGGATGCCAGCGAGCTTCCTGTCTCGGTGGTGAGAAGTTTAACGAAGGCGCTGGCGTCGAAGTAGACGAGCGGCACCGGTCAGCGCCGCTGGTCGCTGACCTGGTCAGACACCGGCCGCCGCGGTCGGGGCCGGGACCGTCCCGCAGCGACGGGCCGCTGCGCGGTGGCCCTGGCAATCACGCCTTCGGCCGTGAGACGCTCCAAGGTGCCTGCGCTGTCCAGCGCAGCGAGTCGCGCGACCGGAATCCCGCGGTCGGTGATGACGACCTCATCACCAGCCCGAACTCGATCGAGCCAATCGCTAAGGTGCGCGCGCAACTCGGTCACGGATACCTCCACACCGTGAACTGTACACTCGCTGAACCGTGATTTGTACATGTCACTTCTGAGTGTGGCAACGACGACCTGAGAGATTGACCCGCGCAAGCCGGAGGCGAGGTGGCAACGGGCCGGTACACCGATTCGTCCGCGGTGCTGGCGACGCCGAGACGGTCGATATTATGGTGGCTGGTGGCCTTCCGTCCAAGCTGCATCCGAAGGTGTTGCGGCGGAAGGTGTTTGCCGTCCCCGGTGGGACTTCGGCGCGGCTGGCGTTCGTGGTCAGCTGTATGAAGACGGCAGCGCCTCGGTGTCGGACGCCGGGTCTAGCTGTTCTGACCTGACAGGTTAGGTACACGGCTGGCCGGTGGTTGACCTTTGAGTGCGGTGTGGCCGCGGTGGT
>NZ_LZSQ01000097.1 GCF_001665535.1 Mycobacterium sp. 852002-51961_SCH5331710 | reverse complement strand
GCCGGCGGCGTCTTGAGGTTGAAGGTGAAGCTGCGGTCCTCGTAGACGGTGATCTCCACGGGGATGACGTTGCCGCAGGGCCGGGCACCCGAGAACGGATTGCAGGTCGATACCGTCTTGGCGGCGCGCGCAGTGAGTGCCCAGTTTCCGGAGATCCTCACCATCGGCGGCGTTCGCGCCGATTCGTTGAAATGGCACCCGCACGGATTGGCCATCGACGTGATGATCCCGGACCCCCGCTCGGCGGCGGGCAAGGAGCTGGGGGACAAAGTGGTCGCCTACGTCTTGGCGAATGCGGGGCGCTTCGGCCTCGAGCACGCCATCTGGCGGCAGACGCTTTACCGTCCCGACGGCTCGAAGAAGGTGATGTCGGACCGCGGCGGAGACACCGCCAACCATTACGACCACGTGCACATCGCCACGGCGGGCGGCGGATATCCGCACGAGGGCCAGGTCTACCTCCGCTGATCCTGACCGCTGAGGTCGTCGAGTACCTGGTAGCTGGCGTTGTATCCGGGGATGAAGGTGATGCCCGGGCCGCCGTGGCAGCCGGCGCCGCCGAGGTAGAGGCCGTCGATGCCGATCGGCAGATCGCGAAAGCCCTTCGGGCCGGGACGGTTCGGACCCATCAGGTCCGGGTGCAGCAGGCCGTGGCAGAAGTCCCCGGAGGGAGCGCCGAACATGGTGTTCATGTGGTACGGCGCGAAGGTGATGTGCCGGATCTGGATGTCTTTGAAGTTCGGTGCATAGCGGGTGATCTTGTCGATGACTCGTTGCGCCATCTCGTTCTTCAGGTGCCCGTGCTGATCTCTGGAGGTCTCGACGGGGAACGCGTAGGCGTAGGCGCTGGCGGCGTGCTTGCCGGGCGGCGCCATGTTGGGGTCGTGAACCGACGGGATCTGGATGCCCAGCGATGGGTTGTCGGGAACGATGCCGCGACACGCGTTCTCCCATTGCCGCTGCTGCTCTTCGGGCGAACCGAAGATGCCGACCGACGGTTGCATGCCGGGCTCGTTGAGCAGGTCGTATGGCGGGGCGAACTCGGGGAGACCGTCGAGCGCGAAGTGCATCTGGACGAAGGAGGCGCGGTGGTCGCGCCCCTGGAGGCGTTCGAGCAGCTGGGGTGAGAGGTGCTCGGGCTCAACGAGTTCGGCGAGGGTGGTGTCGGGGGAAAGGTTGGACACGACGACGGGTGCGGTGATGGTGTGGCCGTCCTTGCAGCGGACGCCGGTGACCTTGCCGTTGTCGACGAGGATCTGCTCGACCTTGGTGCGGTAGCGGATCTCGCCGCCGCGGCTCTCGAACATCTCGCGCAGGTGCTCGGTGAGTGCGCCGATGCCGCCTTCGAGTTTGGTCATCATCGCGGTGCCCTCGTCGGGGACGGCGAGGGCGAAGGCCAGACAGGTTGCGCTGCCGGGTGTGTAGGGCCCGCGGTAGGTGGAGTTGATGGCGAGGAAGGCAAGCATGCCGCGCATGACGGAGTGGCGCGTCCTGTCGGGTAGGTAGCGGTCGATGACGTCCATTGCGGAGCCGAACAAGGTCTCGTGGATGGCGCGGCGTTCGGATTCGTTTGTGGCACAGGCGTACATCTCGTCGATGGTCTTCGGCGGTTTGCGGACGTCGAACCGACCGAGCGCGCGGGCGGGGCCCTGGCTCCAGGCGATGAGTTCGGCCATGCCGGTGACGGCGTCGGTGCCGTGCTTGTCGGCGAGGTGGGTCATCAGTTGCATGGGGTCGCGGTAGAAGACCATGGCTTCTTCGCCGGCCTCGCCGATGTTGACCGACATGACGTCGGAGTCGACGGTGGGCAGGGTGTCGAGGCCGAGGTCCTTGGTGATCTCCCTCGGGGTGGGGAACTGAACAGACCCGGCGATCTCGTAGCGGAAGCCGTCGATGAGTTCGACGGTGGCGGCCATGCCGCCCGCATAGGTGTTGGCCTCGAGGCACAGGGTGCGCAGGCCGGCGCGTTGGAGGAGGGCGGCGGCGGTCAGCCCGTTGTGGCCGGCGCCGACGACGATGGCGTCATAGTCGCTCATGCCGGCAGGCTATGTCAGTACTGACATAATTGTGGCGGTACTGACAAATTTGTGCGATACGATCGCGGGACTATGGCGATGCCCGTGAACCTGCATCAGCAGCGCAGTCAGGCGACGAGGGAGGCGCTGCGGCGGGTGGCGTTGGCGCGGTTCGCGAAGGACGGGTTCGCGAATGTGACGGTGTTGCAGCTGGCCGAGGAGGCTGGCGTCACCGAGCGGACGTTCTTCCGGCACTTTCCGACGAAGGAAGCGGTGCTGTTCGCGGACTACGAGACGCACCTGGAGTGGCTTGCCGAGGCACTGACGCGGCGGCCGGCGTCGGAGCCGCTGTTCGATGCGGTGATGGCGAGTGTCGGAAGCTTCCCGCACGACCTGGAGGTGGTGCGGCAGGCGGCGCTGCTGCGGGCGAGCCTGATCGGTGAGCGGGCGGCCGGGCACCTGCGGGTGGTGCAGGCATCGTTCGCGGCGGTGATCACCGACTTCGTGCAGACGCGATATGCCGACGTGCCGGGCATCGAATTGAAGGCCGAGGTGGCGGGGGCGGTGTTGGCGGCGGCACTCGTTGTGGCCGTGGAGAACTGGGGCTGTCTCTTAT
>NZ_LZSQ01000096.1 GCF_001665535.1 Mycobacterium sp. 852002-51961_SCH5331710 | reverse complement strand
GTGCTGGGAAGAGATGAGCGAGACGCTGAAGTCGCTGGCAGATGATGCCGATATGTTGATCACGGGATTGGTGTTTGAAGAGCCCGCCGCCAATATCGCGGAGTATTACAATATTCCGCTGGCAGCACTGCATTACTTTCCAATACGTACCAATGGCAGCCTCATTCCGTCCCTTCCTCGACTGCTCACGCGCACCGCGATGGCCGCAAATGAGTGGGTGACCTGGCGCATAACCAAGAAGGTCGAGGACGCACAGCGTCGCGAGTTGGGCCTGCCAAAGGCCACCGACCCGTCGCCGCAACGGATCACGAAAAGGGGGGCCCTCGAAGTCCAGGCATACGATGAACTCTCGTTCCCGGGGCTGGCAGATGAATGGGCGCAATTCGGTTGCAGGCGGCCATTTGTCGGTGCGCTCACGGTGGGATTGCCGACCACGGCCGATGACGACGTTCTCTCGTGGATTGCAACGGGAACGCCGCCGATTTTCTTCGGCTTCGGCAGTACGCCGGTCCAGTCTCCCAGCGAGACGCTCGAGATGATCAG
>NZ_LZSQ01000095.1 GCF_001665535.1 Mycobacterium sp. 852002-51961_SCH5331710 | reverse complement strand
AGCTCGCACTTCACTCGGAGGTCTTCGTCATGTCACCACGCCACGCCGTACCTAACGTCCGTGGTCAGAACAGCTAGTCCAGCGCCGCCCAGGATTCGATGATCTCCCGGGCGATCGAGATCGAGCCGGGAAGCAGCAGCCGCGACGGTGAGTCGCTGCTCCAGTCGCCGTGGTCGAGGGCCTGGCGGATCTCAGCGCGGGTGAACCAGGCCGCCTCGGCGATCTCGCCGTCGTTGAACGAGAACTCCTGTTCGGGATCGCCGATGGCGTGGAAGCCGACCATCAGCGAGCGCGGGAACGGCCACGGCTGGCTGCCCAGGTAGGTTACGTCGGTGACGGTCAGCCCGATCTCCTCGGCGATCTCGCGCACCACGCAGCTTTCGAACGACTCGCCGGCCTCGACGAAGCCGGCGAGGATCGAGAACAGCCGTTCCGGCCAGACCGTTTGACGGGCCAGCACCGCGCGGTCGTGGCCGTCGTGCACGAGACAGATCACCGCCGGGTCGATGCGGGGAAACTCCTCGTGCCCGTTGAGCGGGTTGATCCGCGCCCAGCCACCCTTGACCGGCTTGGTGGGTGCGCCGTCCACGGCGCTGAATCGCGCGTGGTCGTGCCAGTTGAGCAGCGCGGTCGCGGTCGCGACGAGCTGCGCGCTGACGTCATCGAAGACCTGGCCGGCCCGGCGCAGATCGAGCACTTCGGTTTCGGTGTGAGGGTCCTCGGGACCCTCGAGCGCGCCGCGCACCGCCCACACATGCCTGCCGTCGTTCAGCCGACCGAGGAAGACGGCGTTCTCCGGCGGGCGGTCGCCCAACTTGGCGGTGCTGCCGAGCACGACGCGACCGTCGGAGATCAACACCTGGTTGCGGCGGTCGACGCGCAGAAGCAGCGCGTCGGGCCATCCGGCCAGTGCGGCGTCGACGTCGGTGCGCAGGGCGTCGGCCCGGTCGGCACCGACACGCGACAGCAGCGGGACGTTGCGTAGGCGGAACGGGGCCATCACTCGGTGTCCGCGTTGCGGATGTAGAGCAGCCGGTCACCGGATTCGACGGTGTCCACTTCCGGCGAGTCGACCCGCAGCAGTTCGCCGCCGCGGACCACGCCGAGCACGATGTCGTGGAGGTGGCGCGGGGATCCGCCCACCTCTTTGGGGGTCACCTCACGCTCGGCGATCGCGAAGCCGGCGTCGGGCGTCAACAGGTCTTCCATGATCTGCACAACGCTGGGCGTCTGGGTGGCTATGCCGAGCAGCCGGCCCGCGGTCTCCGACGACACGACGGTCGAGTCGGCGCCTGACTGCCGCAGCAGGTGCTGATTGTCCGATTCGCGGGCGGCGGCGATGATCTTGGCGTTCGGCGCGAGTTCGCGCGCGGTCAGGGTGACCAGAACGGCGCTGGCGTCGTCGTCGGTGGCGACGATGATCGACCTGGCGTGCTGGGCGCTGGCCAGACGCAGGATGTCGGCCTTGGTCGCGTCGCCGTGGACGGTGACCAGTCCGGCGCTGCGGGCGCGTTCGAGCACGCCCGCGTTCTCGTCGACGACGACGATGTCGGCGGGTGCGACCTCGTCGCCGACCATCGCGGCGACCGCCGTCCTGCCCTTGGTGCCGTAGCCGATGACGACGGTGTGGTTGCGCACTCTGCTCCTCCATCGCTGGATCTTCAATGCCGCCCGCGACTGGCTGGTCAGCGTCTCCACCGTCGTACCGATCAGCACGATCAGGAACGCCACGCGCAGCGGGGTGATCACCAGGACGTTGATCAACCGGGCTTCGGGGGTGAACGGGGTGATGTCGCCGTAGCCGGTCGTCGACAGCGACACCGTCGCGTAGTACAGGCAGTCCAGGAACGACAGCTGGTTGTCCTGCACGTCGCGGTAGCCGTCGCGGTCAAGGTAGACGATGAACACGGCGGCCATCAGTGCCAGCGTCGCGTAGATGACGCGACGAATGATCCGCTGGGTGGGGCTGACCCACGCTTCGGGGATCCGCAGGATGTCAACGAGCCGCGAGTCGGGCTGCGAGGTCAGGTCCTGCTCGATCGCGGCGAGCCGGCGCCGCAGCCTACCTTTCGCCACGAAGACCCGTTACCGGTCTCGCAGGGTTGTGCACGCCACAATGTAATCATGACCTCTCCCCCGCCCGGACTGCAGCAAGTCGCCAACCCCTCGCGCGCCTATCGGATGGCGGCCGGCCTGCTCGGGATCGGGACGCTGCACTTCGTCGCCCCGAAGCCGTTCGACGGCATCATTCCGGCCGAGCTGCCCGGCAGCCCGCGCCTCTACACCTACGCCTCGGGCGTCGCCGAAATCGGCGTGGCAGGTCTACTGCTGTCACCGAAGACGCGACGTTTCGGCGCGTTGGCCGCCGTCGCGCTGTTCCTCGCGGTGTATCCGGCCAACATCAACATGGTGCGGCTGTGGAAGAACAAACCGCTGCCGATGCGGTTGATCGCGATCGCCCGCCTGCCGCTGCAGATTCCGATGATCGTCGAGGCCGTGAAGGTCTACCGCACCTCTTAGGCCGCCTCCGCCGTCTCCAGCAGCCCGGCCAGCTCGTCGAGATCGGGCAGGTTCTCGGGGGTGACGGTGACGCCTCTGCGCACATAGTGGAACGCCGCCCGCACCGACTCGACCGCGACGCCGTGCAGCGCGGCCCACGCCTGCCGGTACACGGCGAGCTGAATCGCGTTGTGCTGTACGGCTTCCGGTGTGTTCGGCGGTTCGCCCGTCTTCCAGTCGACCACGATGGCTCCTCCGTTTTCGTCGGCGAACACGGCGTCGATGCGTCCGCGCACCACCCGATCGCCGATGACCATGTCGAACGGCACCTCGACGTCGATCGGGGTGCGGGCCGCCCACGGCGACACCGCGAACGCCGCCTGCAGCTCGGCCAGTTCCTCCGCCACGGCGGTCTCGTGGTCGACCGCGCCCGGTAGATCGTCCAGGTCGAACAGCCGATCGGCGTGGTAGAAGCGCTGCACCCAGTCGTGAAATGCGGTGCCCAGCAACGCATGCGGGTCGGGCCGAGTCGGCAGCCTGCGGCGAAGCCGCTGCGACACCGCCTCAGGGTCCTTATTGAGCTCGACCATCGTGCTGACCGAGAGCTGCAGCGGTAGCGCAGCGGTCGACGGTTCGACGACCCGGTTGCGCTCCTCGATGAGCGCGTCGACATCGTCGGCCCACCCTTCTTCGGAGTCGAGGAGTTCCTCGCTGCGCGTGCCCGCCATCGCCTCGGCGACAATCCGAGCCCCGCGGGCCACGTCGTTGCGATGCGAGCCCGCCGGGTCGGCGGGCCAGACGGCTTCGATCGCCGTGTCGCGCAGGGGGTTCGGCTCACCGTCGGCGGGAGCGGGCGCCCAGTGTTCGACTACGCCGCAGGGTCGTCCCTCGTCGGCGGACTGGTCGATGATGTCCTTGAGCTCGCGAAGGAACTCCGACGGGCCGCGGGCCTTGCTCTCCGAGGCTCCCCAGTGGTGGCCCGACAACAGCAGCGTGTCCTCGGAGCGGGTGAGCGCCACGTAGAGCAGGCGGCGTTCCTCGTCGATGCGGCGTTGTTCGAGGTTCTTCTTGTGCTCGGCGATCACGTCGGACAGCCGCTTGCGGTCGTTGACGTCGGTGGTGTCGAGCACCGGGACCCCGTGCTCGGACAGCGTCGCCCGGTCGCCGCGCAGCAGCGGCGGCAGGTCCCCCGCGTCGGTGAGCCAGGTGCGGGCGGTGCCGGTGGACGGAAACACTCGGCCGCTCAGGTGCGGAACGGCGACGACCTGCCATTCGAGTCCCTTGGCCGCGTGAATGGTCAGGATCTGCACCCGGTCGGCGGCGACGGAGGTTTCGGCGGGAGCCAACCCGTTCTCCACCTCCTCGGCGGCGTCGAGGTACGCGAGCAGACCAGTCACATCGGCGCCCGGACGATTCGCGAAATCGGCGACCAGATCGGCGAACGCGTCGAGATGTTCGGTGCCCGACCACCCCGCCGAGACCGGGCGGCGCGCACGCACTTCGGTGTCGATGCCGAGAACGCGGCGCACCTCGGCCACGAGTTCGGGCAGCGGATGCGACAGGTGCGCCCGCAACGCGGTGAGCTCACGACCGAGCGCGACGATCCGCGCGTGACCCGCCGGCGAATACTGGTCGGGCGCACCGGGATCGGTGACGGCTTCGGCGAGGCATGCGGTATCGGCGTCGGGGGCGGCCTGCGCGGCGATGCGGTCGGCGACCCCGGAGGGTTCGGCCTGCCCGGTGTCGTCGAGTTGCACCGCGCGCCGCCACAGTGCGGTGATATCGCGGCCGCCCAGCCGCCAGCGCGGTCCGGTGAGCACCCGCATGGCCGCGCTGCCCGCAGTCGGGTCGGCGATCATCCGCAGCATCGCCACCATGTCGGCGACCTCCGGCACGCCCAAGAGGCCCGCCAGTCCGACGACCTCGACCGGCACACCGCGAGCGGTGAGCGCGTCGGCCATCGGTGCCGCGTCAGCGTTGCGCCGCACCAGCACGGCCGCCGTCGGCGCCGGCACTCCCTCGTCGCGGGCGCGGTCGTAGAGGCCGGCGATGTGGTCGGCAACCCAGTCCCGTTCGGCTGCAACATCGTTCAGCAGCGCTAACCGGATCGTCCCCGGCTGGGCATCGGGTCGGGGCAGTAGTGAGCGCACCGCGACGGAACGACGCCGCGCCTGCTCCGAAACGGCGTTGGCCAGATGAAGCGCACGGGGCGGGTTGCGCCAGCTCGTCCGCAGTTCCAGGGTGGGTGCCGGCGTCCCGTCCGACCGCGGGAAATCGGTGGTGAAGCGCGGCAGGTTGGTCGCCGAGGCGCCGCGCCACCCGTAGATCGACTGGATGGGGTCGCCGACCGCGGTCAGCGCGAGGTCGTCGTCCGCCCCGCCGCCGAACAACGACGACAACGCGACCCGCTGCGCATGCCCGGTGTCCTGGTACTCGTCGAGCAACACCACCCGGTACCGCCGACGCAGTTCCTCGCCGACTTGCGGGAAGTTCTCGGCCAGCCGTGCGGCCGAGGCCATCTGCATGCCGAAGTCCATCACCTTCGCGGCGCGCATCCGCTGATGCAGCGCGTCGATCAGCGGCACCAGTTCGGTGCGTTCGGTCTGGGTGGCCAGCAGCCGCAGCAGCCATTGGCTGGGCCCCCGGTCGCGCTGATACGGGCCGGCGGGCAGCGTGTGCACCAGCCGTTCGAGCTCGACGTGGGTGTCGCGCAGTTGATCGGTGTCGACGAGATGCTCGGCGAGCTGACCGGCCAGGCGCAACACCATCGACGTCACCGCCGCGGGCGTCTTCTCCGTGTCGAGCTCTGGGTGTTCGCACACGACGCGAAAGGCCAACTGCCACCGTTCGGTTTCGCTCAGCAGCCGGGTCTCGGGCTCCACCGGAAGCAGCAGGCCGTGCTCACGCAGCAGGTTGCCGGCGAACGCGTGATATGTGCTGACTGTGGGCGGTTCGTCGGTGAGGTCGCCGCTCTCCAGCAGCCCGGCACCGGCGAGCCGGGCAAGCCGGGTGCGGACGCGGCGCAGCAGTTGTCCGGCGGCCTTGCGCGTGAAGGTGAGGCCGAGAACCTCGCCGGGTCGGGCGAACCCGTTCGCGACCAGCCACACCACCCGCGCGGCCATCGTCTCGGTCTTGCCCGCACCGGCGCCGGCGATCACCACGAGAGGACCCGGTGGGGCGGCGATCACGGCGGTCTGCTCGTCGGTCGGCGCGAAAAGGCCCAGCGCGGCAGCGAGTTCGTGCGGACTGTAGCGCGGCGTCATGACTGTCCTCCTGCGGCGGCCTGGGCGGGACACATCGCCCGCACTGGGCAATGGGCGCAGCCGTCGTTGATCCGCGCGACGAACTCCGGGCCCTGGGTGGCCGCCGCCGCCCGGCGCACGGTGTCGCGCCACGCGGCGTGCTTCTCCGGTGTCAGCGCGTCCTGTTCCCGCTCGGTCGGACCCGACGCGCCGTTCTTGCCCAGGTACACCAGACGGCCGCCACCCGGCGAATCTCCCTGTTCGAAAAGGCCTTCGGCGATGGCGAGTTGGTACATCACCAACTGGGCGTGGTTCTGCGCGTCGTCCTTGGTCACCGGGCTCTTGCCGGTCTTGAGGTCGACGACGACGAGGCGGCCCTCGCCGTCGCGCTCGAGGCGGTCGACCCGCCCACGCACCCGCACAGCGGGCTCACCGTCCGCGCCGTCGACCACGACACCGTCGACGCCGATCTCGGTTCCGACCTCGGTGAGCCGGCCCCTGGTCTGCGCGCGCCACTGCGCGAAAGTCGCCAACATCGCGCGGTGCCGGGTGAGCTCGTTGTCGGCATACCAGTCAGAGTCGAACGGCAGCTTCGGCCAGACCTTTTCGAGCTCGTTGACCATCTGGCTCTCGGTGCGCCCAGGGTCGGAAACGAGGGCGTGCACCAGGGAGCCGACGGCCGAGCGCACGTCGCGGCCGTCGGCGCCGCCGTGCCGCTCCAGCAGCCAGCGCAACGGGCAGTCGGTGAGCATCTGCAGCGTCGACGGCGACAGCGTCACGGTGTGGTCGTCCCCGCTCCACAGCGGATCCTCGCTGGACAACGGCGTCATCGACTGCCATTGCCCGGGGTCGGCACCCGGCACCCCGGCCGCCGCCAAGCGCGCCAAAAGCGTTGCAGCGCAGGCACGCGACGTGTCGTCGACGGCGCCGTCAGCCGCGCACACCACTGCGCGCAACCGTCCCACCAACGCCGCGGGCGCCAATACGCGCGGTGCGATGACAGGCGTGGTGATGTCGGATTCGTCATTTGCGACCAGAGCGCTCAACTCATAGCAGAACGCCGACGGGAGCAACGACTCGTCGCCACTGTCGCTGTCGACCGCCGTCACCAGCAGCCTGCCGCGGGCACGGCCCATCGCCGCGACCAACAGACGGCGTTCCTCTGCCAGCAACGGCGCCCGGGTCGACACGCCGTCGCCGCCATCGGTGACACCGTCCAGCAGATCGACCAGGTGCTGGGTGGCCAACACGCCGCCTCGCGGAACGGTGTTGGGCCACAGGCCTTCCTGAACTCCGGCGATGACGACGAACTCCCACTCACGTCCCATCGCGGCATGGGCGCTGAGCACGGCGACCGCCTCGGCCTGTCCATCCTCGTCTCGGGCGGGTAACCCGAGGCCCGCGACGTGGTCGATCAACCCGCGCAGGGTGGCGCCCGCGGTCCGGTTCACGTACTGCTCGACGACGTCGAACAGCGCGGTGACGGCGTCGAGGTCGCGGTCGGCCTGCGCCCCGGATACGCCGCCGCGTTCGCTCGCCGCCAGCCAGCGGCGTTGCAATCCGGTGCGGTGCCACGCCTGCCACAACGTGTAGCGCGGGTCGGCTCCGGCCTCGGCGCTGCGGCGGGCGGCGACCAGCACCTTGCGTACGCGGTCCAACGGCCGGCCGAGATTCTCGGGCAACCCGTCCACGCCGTGCTCCAACGCCTCGACCAGCAATTCGCCGAATTCGCGTGGGGGTTGGGAGCCGTCGGTGCGTCGCAGCGCTCGTCGTAACTGGCGCAGCGACACCGGATCCACGCGTCCGATCGGGCCGGTCAGCAGAGCCGACGCCTGTTCGGCGTCGAGCCCGTGTGCCGTCGCGGCCAACACCGTGAGCAGAGCCTGCACGGCGGGCTGGTCCGCGAGTGGCATCGCCGGCGTCGGCGTGTCCACGGGAACGCTCGCCGCGGCCAGTGTGCGAGCCAGCGCCGTGCCGAGCCGGGGCACCGATCGCACGATGACCGCCATCTGGGACCACGGGACGCCGTCGACCAGGTGTGCCCGTCGTAGCGCGTCGGTGATCATCGCCGACTCCGCGTGCGGTGAGGCCGCGATGCGGACGGCCACTGTGCCGGACGGGCCCGGCGCTCCCGTCAGCACGCGGCCGTGTTCGACGCCGGGCAGCCGTCGCGCGACCTCGGTGATGGCCTCGGCCACCGCCGGTGCGCAGCGGCGCGACTCGGTGAGCACGATCGCCGGCTCCTCGCCGCGCAACAGCGCCGGGTCGGCGCCGCGGTAGCCGAACACCGCCTGGTTGGGATCGCCCGCGACCACGGTGATTTCGGCGCCCGCAGACAGCACCCGGACCAGTCGCGCGGCCTGCGGATCGAGCTGCTGCGCGTCGTCGACGAGGAGAACTTTGACCCGGGCCCGCTCGGCGGCCAGCAGTTCACTGTTGGTGGCCAGCGCCTCGAGTGCCGCACCCACCAGTTCGGCCGCGCCGAGTGCGGGGATGGTGGCCTGCGGTGCCGCCATGCCCACGGCCGAACGCAACAGCATGATCTGTTCGTAGGCTTGGGCGAACTGACCGGCCGCCAGCCACTCCGGCCTGCCCGAGCGCCGCCCGATGCGTTGCAAGTCGACGGGATCGATGCCCCGTTCGGCGCAGCGGGCCAACAAGTCTCGCAGCTCGTTGGCGAAGCCGACCGTGCTCAACGCCGGCCGCAGGTGGTGCGGCCACGCGGTGGCCGCGCGGTCACCGTCCTCGAGATCGCCAGCGAGCAGCTCGCGGATGATGCCGTCCTGTTCCGCGCTGGTGATCAACCGCGGCGGCGGATCGCCGTTGCGCTGGGCGGCCAGGCGCAGCACCGCGAACGCATACGAGTGCACGGTGCGCACCAACGGTTCGCGCACCACCGCGCGGGTGCCCGCCTGCAACAGCGTGGAGGTGATCCGGGCGCGCGCCTGTGCGCCGAGCCGGGACGAACCGGTCAGCAGCAGAACCGATTCCGGATCCATGCCCGCGGCGATGTGCGCGACCGCCACCGACACCAGCAGCGAACTCTTACCGGTGCCGGCTCCTCCGATCACCCGGAAGACGCCGCGAGTGCCGGGATCGGTGAGCGCGCTCGGCGTGAGGTCGGTGTGCGGTGCGGACATGAGGGCATGAGACCACGGGGGTCCGACAAGTTGCCCTGAGCGGGACTGGCAGCATCAACAGCCGTGACCGAACTTCTGCACGTGCACCGCTACGGGCCGGCCGGGCCCACACAGGTATTGGCGATTCACGGCCTCACCGGCCACGGTCAGCGGTGGCAGACGCTGGCCACCCGCCACCTGCCCGAGTACGCGGTCGTCGCACCGGACCTGATCGGGCACGGGCACTCGTCATGGGCGGCACCGTGGTCGATCGACGCGAACGTCGCGGCGCTGGCCGCGCTGCTCGAGGACCCCGCCGTGGTGGTCGGGCACTCCTTCGGCGGCGCGGTAGCGCTGAATCTGGCTGCCGCCCGGCCGGACCTGGTCTCGCGGATCGTCCTGCTGGACCCCGCCGTGGGCCTCGACGGCGACTGGATGCGCCAGATCGCCGACGACATGTTCGCCTCCCCCGACTACACCGACCGCGCCGAGGCGCGCGCCGAGAAAGCGAACGGGTCGTGGGGTGAGGTCGAGCCCGCCGAACTCGACCGCGAACTCGACGAGCATCTGGTCACGCTGCCGTCCGGGCGCGTCGGCTGGCGGGTCAGCATTCCGGCGATGATGTCGTACTGGAGCGAGCTCGCCCGCCCGGTCACGTTGCCGCGCAGCGGTACTCCCACGACACTCGTGCGCGCCGGTCGCACCAAGCCGCCGTACGCGAACGACGAACTCATCGCCACGCTCATGCAGCATCTCGGTGCGGACTTCACGCTGCAGGAGTGGGACTGCGATCACATGGTGGCGCAGGCCAAACCCGCCGAGACGGCGGCGTTGATCCGCGAGCAGCTCGAGTCGTAACGATGACGCGGGTCACCGACGAGCAGGTGGAGGCCGTGCGCGCGCTGGTCGCCGCGATTCCGCCGGGCCGCGTGTCGACCTACGGCGACATCGCCGATGCCACAGGGCTTTCCAGCCCTCGCATCGTCGGCTGGATCATGCGCACCGACTCGTCGGACCTGCCGTGGCACCGGGTGATCACCGCATCGGGTAGACCGGCTCCGCACCTGGCAACGCGGCAACTCGAGCGTCTTCGCGCCGAAGGCGTGCTCGCCCATGACGGACGGATCCGGCTTGCCGAGGTACGGCACGAATTCTGAGCCGGGCGCCGGTTTTCAGAGCACGAGGCGGACCAGCGCCGCGGTGCGCGCCAGACCGGGGAAGGCGGCCGCCGTCGACCGCGGATGAAGCGCGTGCACGGCGATGCGGAACATCAACGCGCGCAACAACATCTGCGGCCATTCGGGAAGCGGACTCCAGCGTTCGATGAGCCCGTCGTCGGCCTCGCCCCAGGACAGCGCGTCGACCACCACGACGCCTGCTGCCCAGGACGCCGGACGCCAGTACGGGATGATGTCGGTGATACCGGGTGCGGCGGTGCCGGCGAAAAGCACAGTGCCGTAGAGGTCTCCGTGGACCAGCTGGCTCGGGCTCTTCGTCGGCTTACGCAGGGTGGCAAGCTGATTGAGCAGTTCGACCGACCGCTGCCCGTCGGCGGAACCCGGCGATACCTTGGCGCCCGGCGGCAACGAGTGCAGCGGCCGTTCCTCCCACGCGGCGCGGTCGGCGGCGATAAACACATCGACGTCGCCCCACGGCGCCACCGGTGGCTGCGTCAAGAACCTCGGGCGTTCGAGCTTGGCCGTCGCCTCGTGCAGGCGCACCGCGGCCGAGACCACCTCGTCGTGGCGGGGTTCGGGAGTTCCGGCGACGAAGGTGTCCGCGCGCCACCCCGCAACGACATACCGTCCGTCGGTGGACCGCACGGGACGCGCCAGGCGCACCCCGTCGACGAACAACGTCTCGCGGACCTTGGCCGACCATGCGGCGCGGGCGTGGTCGGCGACCATCGACACCACCACCTCGCCGCAGCGCCACCCGCCCTCCCAACCCGGCCCGAGCGCAACGGGCGCGACACCGGTCAGGCCGAACGCGGCCAGCACATGATCCGGTGGCCGTTCGACAGTCACCACCTCAGCGTAAGCGGAGTTTCGGCAAACCAGCCGTTAGTACATGACCATGTCGGGTTCGAGTTGATGACCCCATGCAACGATGCCGCCCTGTACGTGCATCGCGTCGGAGAACCCGGCGTTCTTGGCGATGGCCAATACCTCGGCCGAACGCACACCGGTCTTGCAGTAGAACACCGGCGTCCGGTCGGTGGGCAACTTGGCCAGCGCCTCGCCCGTTTCGAAGGCGCCCTTGGGGATCAGCTCGGCGCCCTCGATGCGGTTGATGTCCCACTCGACCTGTTCGCGCACGTCGATCAGCGCCAGCGGCTTGCCGGAGTCGATCAGTTCCTTGAGCTCGCGCGGGGTGATCGTCGAGTCGGCCGCGGCCTCGGCGGCGGCGTCGGACACCACGCCGCAGAACTCCTCGTAGTCGATCAGCTCGGTGATCTTTGGCGTCGACGGGTCCTTGCGGATCTTGATCGTGCGGTACGTCATGTCGAGCGCGTCGTACACCATCAGGCGGCCCAGCAGCGTCTCGCCGATGCCGGTGATCAGCTTGATGGCCTCGGTGCCCATCACCGACGCGACCGAAGCGCACAGGATGCCCAGCACCCCGCCCTCGGCGCACGACGGCACCATCCCCGGCGGTGGCGGCTCCGGGTACAGGTCGCGGTAGTTCAATCCGAGCCCGTTCGGGGCGTCCTCCCAGAAGACCGAGATCTGGCCCTCGAACCGGAAGATGGACCCCCAGACGTAGGGCTTATGCGCGAGCACGGCGGCGTCGTTGACGAGGTAGCGCGTCGCGAAGTTGTCGGTCCCGTCGAGGATCAGGTCGTACTGCTCGAAGAGCTCGACGGCGTTGTCGGGTTCCAGCCGGAACTGATGCAGATTGACCGTCACCAGCGGGTTGATGTCGAGAATCGAGTCGCGGGCGCTCTCAGCCTTCGACCGGCCGATGTCGGATTGGCCGTGAATGATCTGGCGCTGCAGGTTCGACTCGTCGACCACGTCGAACTCGACGATCCCGATGGTGCCGACGCCGGCCGCGGCGAGGTAGAGCAAGGTCGGCGAGCCCAGCCCGCCGGCGCCGATGACCAACACCTTGGCGTTCTTCAGCCGCTTCTGCCCGTCCAGGCCGAGGTCGGGGATGATGAGGTGACGGCTGTAGCGCGCCACTTCCTCGCGGGTGAGTTCGGCCGCCGGTTCTACCAGCGGCGGCAACGGTGTCGACACCGTGTTTCTCCTTGATCCACCTGATTCAACGTCTATGACCATCACAGCAGTTACGACATTCAACAGCAACGAGCGGTGATCGCTTCCCTCAGGCATACCCGCACGCTCGCGGCCGGTGAACGTGCGCACAATGTCGAGAAGTCGCGGCGTGTTGTGTGCAAACACGCACGCTCGCGCAACGGGAGGTCAGGCGATCGGGTACGGCCAGGGGTTGGGCTTGCAGCTGTGGTTGTCGGGCTGAACCGACTGCGGGTCGAAGCGAGCGGCGTCGTTGTTGTTGGTCGAGAAGGTCTGCTGCATCATGACCGGCGCCAGTTGGTCGTTGCCCCCGCACGGTTCGTGCCGCTGATAGCCGATCGCGTGGCCGACCTCATGGTTGATCACGTACTGCCGATATGAGCCGATGTCACCCTGGAACGGCACCGCGCCGCGCACCCAGCGCGCCTCGTTGATGAACACGCGCGGCTGCCCGTCTCGATAGGCCGGGTTGTAGCAGGACGCCTCGAGTTGGATGTCGTAGCCGCAGCCCTCGCGAACGGTCATCGGCGTGCTCAACGACACCCGGAAGTCGGGTTCGATGCCGGACGAGGCGTCGATGCGGGTGAACGCGAACTGCGGGTTGTGCGTCCAGCTCTTGGGATTGGCCAGCGTCTCGGTGACCATGCGGGCGAAGGCCTCGTCGCCACCGAACGGTGCGGTGTCGATGCCGTCTTCGACCTCGACGGTGTAGGTGAACGTCTTCGCGGTGCCCTGGCCGATCTGTGGCGTGGTGCCCGGCACGATGTGCCACGTCTTCGCGCCGGCCTCGGTGAACGGGCCACCCTGCGGCAGGATGCCGGTCGGCAGGTTGGCGTCGAACTGCGTCAGCCCCTTGGGCGGGGCGCCGATGATCGCCGTGCTCGCCACTCCGATGGTCGGCGGTCCTTGCACGGGTCCCTCGGCCTGTTTGGGCGCGGGGGCGCTGGTGCCGGTGATCGTCTGGTAGATGACGACGGCGGTCAACACGATCAGCACCGGCAGTGCGTAGGCCCGCCAGCCGTAGGTGGAGACGAACCGACCGAGCCACGTCTGTTTGCGGAAGCCGCGGTGCTCGTCGCGATTGGACCTCACCCGACCCGAGCTCTCCGCTAGCGGATCGCGCTGGGCGCGCAGCGGCTCGCGCCATTCGTCACGCAGCGCGGGCACGCGAACACCCCCGCCGTGTTCGGGACCCATCTGTCCTCCTCGAGTACGGGAGTCGTAGGTCACCGCAACAGGATGACACAGGTCAGCGCCCTCATACTTTTGGCGCGCCATCGACCCCCGGTGCACTGTGAGCCGCGCCTCACCTGCACGCTTTACCAACGGTAGTAAGGTCATTGCGAAAACCAGACTCGATGACGCACCGACGAAGGATGTGATGAGCGATCTCGCCAACACCGCCGCGAAGCGAGGCGCGCAGCCGAGCGGCGGAGTGTTGAACCGGCGCGGCAGCAGGCTGCCGCGCGATGAGCGCCGGGGGCAGCTACTGGTCGCTGCCAGCGAGGTTTTCGTTGATCGCGGCTATCACGCGGCGGGCATGGACGAGATCGCCGAGCGCGCCGGGGTAAGCAAACCCGTTCTCTACCAACATTTCTCATCGAAGTTGGAGCTGTACCTGGCCGTGTTGGCCAAGCACGTGGAGAACCTGGTCTCCGGTGTGCGCCAAGCGCTGCGCACGACCACCGACAACCGGCAGCGGTTGCGCGCGGCCGTCCAGGCGTTCTTCGACTTCATCGAGCACGACGGCCAGGGTTACCGGCTGATCTTCGAGAACGACTACGTCAACGAACCGCAGGTCGCCGCGCAGGTGAAGGTGGCCACCGAGGCCTGCACCGACGCAGTGTTCGACCTGATCAGCCGGGATTCCGGGCTCGAGGCGCACCGCGCCAGGATGATCGCGGTGGGACTGGTCGCAATCAGCGTGGACTCCGCCCGCTACTGGCTCAACAACGACCGGCCGATCTCCAAAGAGGCCGCGGTCGAGGGCACCGTCCAGTTCGCTTGGGGCGGACTGTCACACGTGCCGCTTACCCGGTCTTAGCCCCCAGGCCGACCCCAAAGCCGACACGACGGACGTCGGCCGCGCCGATCTCCACGTACGCGATCTTGGACGTCTGCACCAGGAAGCGGCGCCCCTTCTCGTCGGTCAGAGCCAGCACACCCGAATCCTTGGCCAGCGCCTCGGTGAACAACTGCTCCACCTCGCTGGGTGTCTGCGCGCTGTTGAAGCTCAGCTCGCGCGGGCTGTCCGTGACACCGATCTTGACCTCCACGCCGGGGCCCCTTTCCGTCTTCTCGAAGAACTTGAGCTAAGGCTAGTGGACGGCCGGAGCGCACACCGCGCCGGTGAGTTCGCGGTCAGCGAAGCGTCGAGACCAAAGGCGACCGAACCGAGTCCGGACCGTAACCAACACACGGGCCAGTAAACCTCATGTGTCACTTCCACCTCGATAGCATCAGGCGCGGTAATGCTAAAGACGACTGGAAAAGCCCACATGAACAGGTCTTATACCGCGCACTCACCGTACTCCCTGGCCCCGACCGAGCGGATTCCCAGCTATTCCGGCTACTCGGATTACCCCGAGCCGCCCCTCGACGATTTCGTCTACGAGTACCCCGGCCCGTCCGACCCCGAGGACTACGACGAGTACGAGCAGGCGTACGACGAGGAGAGCATCGACCGGCGCTGGATGTGGGTCGCCGGCATCGCCGGGGTGATCCTGTTCATCGCGATCGGCACCACCGGAATCATCCTCGGCGGCGGCGACAGCGGTTCGGTCTCGGCCACCGCGACGTCCGAGGCGCCCGCGCCGTCGAGCGCGCCCGCCACCACCGCACCGCGCGCCTCGGGGGCTGCGCCCGTCGTCCCGTCGCTGCCGCCGGAGACCGTCACGACGATCACCCCGAGCGCCGAGACGACGCCGCCGCCGGTCGCCCCCGCACCCACTCCCACCGCGCAGGCGGCCGTTCCCCCGCCGGCGCCGGCCTCACCGCGGACCTTCACCTACCGGGTGACGGGCAACCGCCAGCTGCTCGACCTGGTCACGGTGATCTACACCGACGGGCAGGGCGCGCTGCGGACCGACGTCAACGTCGCACTGCCGTGGGTCAAACAGGTGGTCCTCGACCCGGGCGTCGAGCTCAAGTCGGTCACCGCGACCAGCGTCGCCGGCCAGCTGAACTGCAGCATCCTCGATGCCTCGGGCACGGCGATCGCCACGCAGAACAACAACTCGATGATCGCGACCTGCACCCAGTAGTTCAGGCGAGGTAGTTCAAGCCAGGCCCAGTTCCTCCATCCGGGAGGCGTGTGTCCGCTGCAACCGGTCGAAGAACTCGGTCATCTGCGTGAGCCCTTCGCCGCCGGCCATCACCAGGTCGACGAGCTCGTCGTGGTCGGCCAGCACGAACTGCGCCTGGGTGATGGCCTCGCCGAGCAGCCGGCGCGACCACAGCGCGAGCCGGTGGCGCTGCCTGTCGCTGGCCGTCACCGCCGAGCGCACCTCCGCGACGACGAACTGGGAGTGGCCAGTCTCGGAGAGCACCGCGCGCACTACATCGGCGACCTCGTCGGGCAGGGCGTGGGCGATCTCGAGGTAGAAGTCGGCCGCGAGAGCATCGCCCACGTAGGTCTTGACGAGCGCTTCGAGCCACGTGCTCGGCGTGGTCAGCCGGTGGTAGTTCTCGAGGGCGGACGCGTATTTCGTCATTGCCGGCACGACGTCGACCCCGCGGCGCTCGAGCGCGTCGCGCAACACCTCGTAGTGGTTCATCTCCGCGGCCGCCATGGTCGCCATGTTGATGCGTCCGCGGAGGTTGGGCGCCATACGGGCTTCGTCGGTGAGCCGGTAGAACGCCGCCACCTCGCCGTAGGCCAGCAGCGCGAACAGCTCGGTGACGCCGGGATGGTCGACCGACACACCCGACGTCGCCGAGTCGGTTTGCCCGGGTGCCGAAGGCGTCGTGTTCATGGGCCCAACAATAAACGCCGTCGGCGGGTCGCTCGTCGGGCCGAGGCCGCCAGGTATGATGGCTGCGGGCGTGGTAGTTGGCAAGACGTTTTGTAAGCCGCCTCGACCCAAGAAATGTGCGTGCACGCAGTCGGTCCGCCTACCTCAGTGCAGGGCCCTTGGTCTTCACCAGGCCATCTCTTGTCGAACTCGTGCGCGCGTGGAAGCCATGAGGATGACAATTGAAAGGCCTCGTTTTCGCGTATGACGCATCTCAATCCCACATTTGCTGAACTGGGAGTTCGCGACGAAATCGTCCGCGCTCTCGCCGAGGATGGCAAAGAACATCCCTTCGCAATTCAAGAGCTGACCATGCCGATGGCACTGGCCGGCGACGACCTGATCGGTCAGGCCCGCACCGGTATGGGCAAGACCCTCGCGTTCGGTGTGCCGCTGCTCCAGCGGATCACGACCGATCCCGACCGGCCCCTGACGGGCGTCCCGCGGGCGCTGGTGGTCGTTCCCACCCGCGAACTGTGTCTGCAGGTGTACGGCGATCTGGCGGCCGCCGCGAAGTACCTCACCGTCGGTGACCGCAAGCTCTCCGTCACGTCGATCTACGGCGGCCGGCCCTACGAGGGCCAGATCGAGGCGCTCGAGAAGGGCGTCGACGTGGTCGTCGGCACGCCAGGGCGACTGCTCGACCTGGCCCAGCAGGGTCACTTGAAGCTCGGCGGCCTGTCGATGCTGGTGCTCGACGAGGCCGACGAGATGCTCGACCTCGGCTTCCTGCCGGATATCGAGCGGATCCTGCGCCAGATCCCCGACAGCAGGCAGTCGATGCTGTTCTCGGCGACGATGCCGGACCCGATCATCACGTTGGCCAGGACCTTCATGAACCAGCCGACGCACATCCGGGCCGAGGCCCCGCATTCGGCGGCCACCCACGACACCACCGAACAGTTCGCCTACCGCGCCCACGCGCTGGACAAGGTCGAGATGGTCAGCCGCATCCTGCAGGCCGAGGGTCGCGGCGCGACGATGATCTTCACGCGCACCAAGCGCACCGCCCAAAAGGTCTCCGACGAACTCGCCGAGCGCGGGTTCAAGGTCGGTGCCGTGCACGGCGATCTCGGACAGGGCGCACGTGAGAAGGCGCTCAAGGCGTTCCGAACCGGCGAGATCGACGTGTTGGTCGCCACCGACGTCGCCGCCCGCGGCATCGACATCGACGACGTCACCCACGTCATCAACTACCAGATCCCTGAGGACGAGCAGGCCTACGTGCACCGCATCGGGCGCACCGGGCGCGCCGGCAAAACCGGTGTCGCGGTGACCCTCGTCGACTGGGACGAGATGGCGCGCTGGGCGATGATCGACAAGGCGCTGAACCTCGGCTGCCCCGATCCCGCCGAGACGTACTCCAGCTCACCGCACCTCTACAGCGAGCTGGGCATCCCGGCCGAGGCGACCGGCACGGTCGGCGAGCCCGTCAAGGTGCAGAGCAGCAGGCGCGCACCGGCGGAGACGTCGGCCGACGCCCCGGCGCGCAAGCGCAACCGCAACCGTCGTCGCACCCGCGGCGGCAAGCCGGTCACCGGACATCCCGAGGCGTCTGCGACGTCGTCCGACCAGGACACCGGCGGCAGCGGCGAGGCTTCCGGCGACACGGCCCCGGCGAAGCGCAGGCGCCGGCGTCGGCCCCGCAAGGCCGCGGCCAGCGCCGGCTAGCCCCGGCGCCTCCCCCGCGATGGTCAAACCCGAACGCCGCACGCGCACCGATGTGATGGTGGCGCTGGCGATCGGCGTCGTGGTCGTGGTGACGGCGGCTTTGGTGTGGTGGACCAGCGACGCGCGGGCCACCCTGAGCAAGCCCGCCGACGCCCCTGTGCCGGCGCTGACGCCCGCCAAGGCGGTTCCGGAGTCGCTACGGCAGCTGTGGACGGCACCCAGCGGACGGACCACGATGCCGCTGGTGGTCGGCGGCGCGGTGGTGACCGGCGACGGCCGGACCGTCGAGGGACGCGACCCCACGACCGGCGACACGCTGTGGGCCTACGCCCGCGACCTCGACCTGTGCGGGGTCAGCTACGTCTACCAATACGCGGTCGCGGTCTACCCCGATACGCGCGGATGTGGTCAGGTCAGCACCATCGACGCCAAGACCGGCAAGCGGGGTTCGGCGCGCACGTCCTACGCCGACGCCTCGGTGACCCTGTCGTCCGACGGCACCACGGTGCTGTCGGCGGGTGAGAACCGGCTGGAGCTGTGGCGCTCCGACATGGTCCGGATGATCAGCTACGGCGCGCTCGACGCCCGCATCAAGCCGGACGTCCCCACGTTGCCGCTGTGCCGGCTGGTGTCCGCGCAGGCGAGTTCGAGCGCGGTATCCGTGCTCGAGGACTGCCCGCGACAGTCAGATCTGCGCCTGACGCTGTTGCGGCCGTCCGACGAGGAAGACACCCCGGACCTGAAGTACGTGCCGCAGGAGGGTGTCGCGCGCGATTCGGGGGCTCGCGTGGTGGCCGTCGCCGACACGATGACCGCGGTCTACGTGCCCACACCCAAACCCGTGGTCAACATCGTCGACGAGACGGGCGAGACCTTCGCCAGCACGCCGGTGGAGCGTCCGCCGTCGCCGCAGGCCACCATGTCGCGGGCGGGCGATCTGATCACCTGGTGGACCGGCGACAGCGTCATGGTGTTCTCCGACAACAACTTTGAGTACCGCTACACCGTCACACCCGCCGGTCCGAACAAGCCCGTGGGCCCGGCGACGCTCATGGCGGGGCGCCTGCTCGTTCCCGTCACCGACGGCTACGACGTGTTCGATCCCGCAACCGGCCGCGGCGAACGCCACATTCCGGTGGCCCGGCCGCAGAGCGCGGCGCCGGTGGTGCCGGCGGTGGCGGGCTCGACGCTGTTGGAGCAGCGGGGGGACGAACTGGTGGCTTTGGGCGGCTAGATCTCCGGGGCGAACGTCGGCATCGGCTTGCCGTTCTTCCAGTGCTTCATCAACGCCGCGGCCAGCTCGCGGTAGGCACCCGCACCCTTGTTCTTGCGGCTGGCGAGCACCGACGCTCCCGAGGCGCTGGCTTCGGCGAAGCGGACGGTGCGCGGGATCGGCGGCGCCAGCACCGGCAGGTCGTAGCGGTCGGCGACGTCGAGCAGCACGTCCCGGCTGTGGGTGGTGCGCGAGTCGTACAGCGTCGGGAGCGCGCCCAGCAGTTTGAGGTCGGCGTTCGTGATCGCCTGCACGTCGGCGATGGTGCGCAGGAACTGCCCGACCCCGCGGTGCGCCAGCGTCTCGCACTGCAGCGGGACGATGACCTCGTCGGCGGCGGTCAGCCCGTTGAGCGTGAGCACGCCGAGCGACGGCGGACAGTCGATGAGCGCCACGTCATAGCGGTCGAGGATCTTGGCCAGCGCACGCTTGAGCGCGTACTCGCGCCCGGCGCGCATCAGCAGCATGGCCTCGGCGCCGGCCAGGTCGATGTTGGCCGGCAGCAGCGTCATTCCCTCGGGCGTGTCCACCAGGGCGGCGTCGGGTTCGACCTCGCCGAGAAGCACCTCGTGGATCGACACCGGCAGCTTGTCGGGGTCGTGACCCAGTGAGAACGTCAGCGATCCCTGCGGATCGAGGTCCACCACCAGGACCCGCTTGCCCGTCTCCTGAATCGCCGCGCCCAACGACGCCACCGTCGTCGTCTTGGCTACCCCACCCTTTTGATTGGCGACCGCAAGTACTCGCGTCACGGTGCCCATCGTTGCACGGGTCGGGACAGCGCGACGCGACGTGCGGCAGAATGAGTCGGCGTGGCCCTCCTGGAGCACCGCCTGATCCTTCTTCGTCATGGCGAGACGGAGTGGTCGAAGAGCGGTCGGCACACCGGCCGCACCGACCTCGAGCTGACCGCGACCGGCGAGGAGCGCGCCAAGCTGGCCGCCGAATCGCTGGCCGAACTCGAACTGGACAACCCGCTGGTGGTCTCCAGCCCGATGCGGCGCGCGGTGCGGACCGCCGAACTGGCGGGGCTGACCATCGACGAGGTGTCGCCGCTTCTGCAGGAATGGGACTATGGCCGCTACGAGGGGCTGACGACACCGCAGATCCGCGAGACCGTCCCCGACTGGCTTATCTGGACCCACGGCGCCGAGGGCGGCGAAAGCATCGAGATGGTCAGCCAGCGCGCCGACAGCGCTCTCGAGGTGGCGCTGACCCACATGGAGACGCGCGACGTGGTGTTCGTCGGGCACGCGCACTTCTCCCGCTCGATGATCGCGCGGTGGGTGGAGATGCCGGTGCCGAGCGGCATCCGGTTCGCAATGGCACCCGCCTCCCTGGCGGTGCTCGGTTTCGAGCACGCGATGCGCCAGATCATCGCGCAGGGACTCACCGGCCACCAGGATCCGTGTAAACCACGGTGACTCGCGAACCCACCTTCGTCCTGGCCTCCCGCGGCGCCGTCGTCGCGGAGGGGGTGCACACCGCATTCCCGAAGCTCGCCGACGCGCGCGCCGCGCTGGCATCGCACAGCGCCCCGATCATCTTGGGCGCGTTGCCTTTTGACATGACCAAACCCGCGGCGCTGATCCGGCCGCAGAGCGTTCAGTTCCTCGACGCGCTGCCGGAGTGGCCGCTGCGCCAGATGCCCGGCGTGCACATCGCCGAGTCGCTGCCGGAACCCGATGAGCACCGTGCGCGCGTCGCGACGGCCGTGACCCGGCTCAACAGCCCGTCGAGTGGGTTGCACAAGGTCGTGCTCGCCCGCGCCCTGCGACTGGCGGCCGACGGGCCGTTGGACGCGCGCACCGTCCTGCACCGGCTTCTGACCGCCGACCCGGCGGCCAACGGCTATCTCGTCGATCTGACCGCGGCGGGCGGCGGCTACTCCGGCGCCGTGCTGGTGGGCGCCAGCCCCGAACTGCTGGTGGCCCGCCGAGGCGACCAGGTGGTCTGCGCGCCGTTCGCGGGATCGGCGCCCCGGTCCCCCGAGCCTGAGACCGACCAGGCGAACGGCGCCGCATTGGCCGCGTCGGCGAAGAACCTGCGCGAGCATCAGTTCGTGGTCGACACGATCCGCGACGCGCTCGACCCGCTCTGTTCTGACCTCGACGTCGCGACCGAGCCGGAGCTTCGCAAGACCGACTCGGTATGGCACCTGGCCACCCGCATCACCGGCAAGCTTCGCGAAAGATCGATCACCGCTTTGGATTTGGCGATCGCCCTGCACCCGACGCCCGCGGTCGGTGGGGTTCCCACGGCCGCCGCCGCCGACCTGATAACAGAGCTCGAGGGCGACCGTGGCTTCTACGCCGGCGCCGTCGGGTGGTGCGATCAGCGCGGCGACGGCCGGTGGGTGGTCTCGATCCGCTGCGCCCAGCTGTCCGCAGATCGCCGTACCGCCGAGGCGTATTCGGGCGGAGGCATCGTCGCCGAGTCGGATCCCGACGACGAGGTCGAGGAAACCACAACGAAATTCGGGACGATCCTCACCGCGCTGGGTGTCGACAGGTGACGGAGCTGATCCGCCGGGTGCGCCCGGGCGACGAACGCGAACTGACAGCGATGGTCCACGAACTCGCGGAGTTCGAGCACGCCGCGCACGATTGCACGGTCACCGAAGAGCAGATGCGCCAGGCGGTTTTCGGCGATCCGGCCATCGTCTTCGGTCACATCGTCGAGGTCGACGGACAGGCCGCCGCGTGTGCCCTGTGGTTCCTCAACTTCTCCACGTGGGACGGCGTCGGCGGTATCTACCTCGAAGACCTGTTCGTGCGACCGCAGTTCCGCAGGCGTGGGCTGGCCCGAAAGTTGTTGGCCACCTTGGCCCGCGAGTGTACGACGCACGGGTACACCCGGCTCTCGTGGGCCGTCCTGGACTGGAATGTCAACGCGATCGCGCTCTACGACGCCGTCGGCGGCAAGCCGCAGACGGAGTGGATCACCTACCGGGTCTCCGGCCCCGAACTGTCGGAGTTGGCCGCGGAATCTCCATGAGCCCCAACCCATTCCAGGGTTGACGGGCTGAACAGTAGGATCAGCGTGACCACCGCCATCACACCGATGGGGGCGGCATACAGCCACTGGTTCGAGCCCACCCCCATGTAATAGACGACCGGCAGCAGCAGTAGTTGGGCGAACACCGCGATGCCACGACCCCAGCGCCTGCCCGTCCACAAGGCCCATCCCGCGGCGAGCACCCCGCCGCCCATAAGCGCGAACCACAGCGCGGTCCCGTACTTATTGAGGCCGGACTCCTCGGCCAGGCCGAACCCGCTCACCACGTACACCAGCGCCGCCACCAGCGCGGCCGCGCCCTCCAGGGCAACGAGGACCGCGGCTTGGCGCACCGTCGTGGGCGATGGAACGATCACGCCCTCGAGCGTAGAGGGGCGCGCCGAACCCGTTCAGTAGGCTCGGACCCCGTGCGCGCCGTGCTGATCGTGAACCCGAATGCGACCTCGACGACCGCGGCCGGCCGCGATCTGTTGGCCCACGCCCTGGAGAGCCGGGTGAAGCTGACCGTCGTCCACACCGACCATCGCGGCCACGCCATCGAAATCGCCCGCGACTCGGCCCGTGAGGGCGTCGACGTGCTCATCGTGCACGGTGGCGACGGCACGGTGAACGAAGTGGTCAACGGCGTGCTGGAGGTCGGCGGGCCCGGCGCCGCCGCACCGGCCGTCGGTGTGGTCCCCGGCGGTTCGGCCAATGTCTTCGCGCGGGCGCTGGGCATCAGCCCCGATCCCATCGAGGCGACCAATCAGCTGATCGACCTGCTGTCGGAGTACCGCCGTCGCAAGACGTGGCGGCGCATCGGTCTGATGGACTGCGGTGAGCGCTGGGGCGTGTTCACGGCAGGGATGGGTGTGGACGGGGACGTGGTGGCGGCCGTCGAGGCGCAGCGCGCCAAGGGACGCGCGGTGACGGCCTCCCGCTACGTGCGCGTGGCCATCCGCGAGGTGCTGGCGAGCACCCGCAAGGAACCGTCGCTGACGCTGCATCTGCCCGACCGCGAGCCGGTCGGCGGCGTCCACTTCGCGTTCGTGTCCAACGCCAGCCCGTGGACGTACGCCAATGCCAGGCCGGTGTGGACCAACCCGATGACGACGTTCGAGACGGGGCTCGGACTTTTCGCCACGACCAGCATGAACGTGTGGGCAAACTTGATGCTGGTGCGGCGGATGTTGTCCAAGAAGGCCCGTATCGAGGCAAAACACCTGGTCCGCGACGACGACCTTCCATGGCTGCAGGTGACCAGCGATGCACCGGTCGCCTGCCAGATCGACGGCGATTACATCGGACTTAGAGACTCGATGATGTTCACCGCGGTTCCCGATGCGCTCGGAGTGCTGGCGCCCGCCCCGGCGGACCTCTCTGACCTGCGATGATGATGCCCAAGCGTAGGATTCTGGGCGCAGTTGGATCGAGTCTAGTACAGACGAGTGCACGGCGTGTGACGCCACCGGCCTAGTGACATTGCGCACTTGTTAACTCGCGAGTATTGACATCTGTCCAGCCTGTGAAAGCATCGAAGCAACGTTGCAGAAACATTCAATGTGCACGCGTTAAACAGCCGAAGAAAATGCCGTGCGTCGTGCTGCGCACAGGTGACGTATCTGACGAGGAGTTTGATCTAATGGATTGGCGCCACAAGGCGGTCTGTCGCGATGAGGATCCGGAACTGTTCTTCCCGGTGGGAAACAGCGGCCCGGCGCTCGCTCAGATCGCCGACGCGAAGCTTGTCTGTAACCGCTGCCCGGTGACCACCGAGTGTCTGACCTGGGCTTTGGAGTCCGGACAGGATGCTGGCGTCTGGGGCGGCATGAGCGAGGACGAGCGTCGCGCGCTCAAGCGTCGCAACGCCCGCACCAAGGCTCGCAGCGGAGTCTGAGCTTCACCAGAACCAAACAACTACGGCCCCGACATTCGTCGGGGCCGTATTTTTCTGCCAATGCACTAATAGCCATTTAGCGACGCAATTGGCCGATTCGCGAATTGCGCGGTTGTCTACTGCGCGGCACGCCGCGGCCGGCCCAGCGGCACCCGCAGCGCCACGTCGGTCCCCCCGGTCGGCACCTCGTGCATGCCCAGCGACCCGTCCAGTTCCGCCGACACCAGCGTCCGCACGATCTGCAGGCCGAGCCGGTCGGACTTCTCCAGGCTGAACCCGTCGGGCAGCCCGCGGCCGTCGTCGTGCACGACGACGTCCAGCCATCGCGCCGACCGTTCGGCCCGGATCGTAACGCTCCCCTCCCGGGCCCCGGGTTCGAAGGCGTGCTCGATCGCGTTCTGCACCAGCTCGGTGATCACCATGATCAGCGCGGTGGCGCGGTCGGCATCGAGCACACCGAGGTCGCCGACGCGGTGGATGCGGATCGGGCTGTCGACGGCGGCAACATCATTCATCATCGGCAGGATGCGGTCGACCACCTCGTCGAGGTTGACCTCCTCATCCACCGACATCGACAGCGCGTCGTGCACCAGAGCGATCGACGACACCCGTCGCACCGACTCCATCAGCGCCTCGCGGCCTTCGTCGTTGTTGGTGCGCCGGGCCTGCAGTCGCAGCAGTGCGGCGACGGTCTGCAAGTTGTTCTTCACCCGGTGGTGGATCTCGCGGATCGTGGCGTCCTTCGACAGCAGCGCCCGATCGCGACGCTTGACCTCAGTCACGTCGCGGATCAGCACCGCGGCGCCTACGGGCTTGCCGTGCACCACCAGCGGCAGGGTGCGCATCAGCACCGCCGCGCCGCCCGCGTCGACCTCCATGCGCATGCTCGATCCGCCCGCCAGCGAGTCGCGCACGTGGTTCGCCAGCTCCTGCGCCTCGAACGGGTCGCCGATGAGCGGACGGGTGACGGTGACCAGGTTGTGGCCGCCCAGCTCGGCGGCCAGGCCCATCCGGTGGTAGGCCGAAATCGCGTTGGGGCTCGCGAAGGTGACCACGCCGTCCTCGTCGAGCCGGATGAAGCCGTCGCCCACGCGTGGACTCGACCGTGACATCGCGATGTCGCCGACGTTGGGGAAGGTGCCTTCGGAGAGCATGTGCAGCAAGTCGCCCGCGCAGTCGAGGTACGCCGACTCCAACGGGCTGGCCTTCCTGGCTGCCAGCGCGGTCTGATGGGTCAGCACCGCGACGACCTCGTCCTTGTACCGCACGGGGACGGCTTCCACGTTGAGCCCAGGGGAAACCTGTTGTCCCGCACCGTCTCCCACGACGATGTCGCCCCTGGTGAAGGCCGCGGTCACAACCGGCATCGCATCGGCGTCGGCCAGCGTGCTGACCGCGTCGGCCAGCAGCACCGTCGGGGCGGTGTTCGGCCGCACCTGGGCCACGCAGACCAGGGCGCCGTCGTCGCGGCGCACCCACATCAGGTAGTCGGCAAAGGACAGGTCGGCGAGCAACTGCCACTCGCCCACCACTGCGTGCAGATGGTCGACCGCATTGCCGGGCAGCATGGTGTGCTCGGCGAGCAGGTCACCGAGGGTCGACATCGCGAACTACTTCCGGCGGGGTGTCACGAGGCCGCGCTGATCAGCTGATCACCGCGATGAGATCGCCGGCCTGGATGACGTCGCCGACCGAGACGCTGACCTTGCTGACGGTGCCCGCGACCTCGGCCAGCACCGGAATCTCCATCTTCATCGACTCCAGCAGCACCAGGGTGTCCCCCTCGCCGATCTGATCGCCCTCGCTCACCACGACCTCGAGCACACTGGCCACGATCTCAGCGCGAACGTCCTCGGCCATCATCACCCCATTACTCTTCGCTGCCGTATGCGTTTCGGCATACATCGAACCACACGACCGGCTTGTCAGCGCTGTCGCCGGGTCATGAGACAATGGTTTGAACGTGCCCGGTGGATACGGGCCGAGCAATCCCGCAGAGCATTCGGAGGTAGACCATGGCCAAGCGTGGCCGTAAGAAGCGTGACCGCAAGCACTCGAAGGCCAATCACGGCAAGCGGCCCAACGCCGGTTCGAAGTCGGTGCGCTGACGCGCCCAGAGGTGATCTCCGGCGTTAACCGCGCCGGATGATGGTGGTGCGGCTGATCTCGATGCGCAGCCGCTCACGCAGGCTGTCCGGGGCCTTCTCGCCCCCACACTTCTTCGCGATCAGGTTCTTGACCCGCTCCTCGACACCGTAGTGCCGCAGGCATGCGGGGCATGCCTCGAGGTGATGGCGCAGCTTGTCGCGCGTTTCAGGGGTGCATTCGCCGTCCAGCAACGTCCACACCTCGGCGATGACCGCGGCACATTCGGGATGTTCGGGGTCGATCGGGCCGACGGGGGGCTGCCATCGCTCATCGTCAGAGAACGAGCTCACGACGAGACCTCCTCGGGTGTGTCCATCTGCTCTCCCCGGATGAACCCGCGGTCGCGGGCCACGTCGCTCAGCAAGTCACGGAGCTGTCGCCTGCCCCGGTGCAGCCGGGACATCACTGTGCCTATCGGCGTGTCCATGATCTCGGCGATCTCCTTGTATGGGAAGCCTTCGACGTCGGCGTAGTACACGGCCATCCTGAAGTCCTCGGGTAACGCCTGCAACGCTTCCTTGATCTCACTGTCCGGCAGCGCCTCGAGCGCCTCGACCTCCGCCGAGCGCAATCCGGTCGAGGAATGCTCGGCGTTGGCCGCCAGCTGCCAGTCGGTGATCTCCTCGGTGGGGTACTCGGCCGGCTGGCGCTGCTTCTTGCGGTAGCTGTTGATGTAGGTATTGGTCAGGATGCGGTACAGCCACGCCTTGAGATTGGTGCCCTCGCGGAAGGAACGGAAGCCGGCGTAGGCCTTGACCATGGTTTCCTGCAACAGGTCCTCGGCGTCGGCGGGGTTGCGCGTCATCCGCAGCGCGCCGCCGTAGAGCTGGTCGAGCAGCGGAATCGCGTCGCGCTCGAATCGCGCGGTCAGTTCGGCGTCGGTCTCCTGCGGAGCCTCCGGCGTCGAATCTCGCGTTGACCCGTCGGAGTCGGTCATCGTGGGGAACACCGTCCCTTCTGTCGCGGTGCCAGCGAACAATCCCGATAGATCCATCGAGAGCACTGGAAAGTCCATGGCCAGCGTTGGCACCTGACCCCCTTCACTCATCCTAGAGGTTGAGACCGACATGTTTTCTGTCCGCGAACCTTCGCCGCGGTACAGCCACCGTCAATAACAGCGGCACGGGCCCCGGTTGTTCCCCGAATCGCGACGTACGCGCATCGCACTAGGCTGACGCGGTGCCACGCGCAGCAACTCCGGCGATTGCGGCCCTGCTGGCCGCCGACGTCGCGCACGAGGTCCTGCGGTACCGCCACGACCCTCGCAACGCGTCGTTCGGCGACGAGGCCGTGGACGCGCTCGCGAAGTCCGAGGGCGTCGAGCCCGCGCAGGTCCTCAAGACGCTGGTGCTCACGCTGCCCAAGGGCCTCGGCGTCGCGGTGCTGCCGGTGCCGGCCAAGCTCTCGCTCAAGGCGGCCGCGGCCGCCCTGGGCGTGCCCAAGGCCACGATGGCCGAACGCGCGGCGGCCGAGCGGTCGACGGGCTATGTGATCGGCGGCATCTCCCCGCTGGGCCAGCGCACGCCCCTGCCGACGGTCGTCGACGAGAGCGCGCTGGCCTGGGACCGGGTGCTGTGCAGCGCAGGCAAACGCGGCTGGGACGTCGCGGTGGCGCCGCAGGACCTCGTCCGGCTGACCGACGCCGTCACCGCCGACATCTGTGCCTGACGGTCCGCGAAACCGTCTTCCGGCAGAGAAAAGCCGAGCAGGGGCCTGCTGGACTACCGTTTCGCGGCTCTAGGGTGAGACGCATGGCACAAGCAGCGTTGTCCGGGAAAACCATGTTCATCTCCGGCGCGAGCCGCGGCATCGGCCTGGCGATCGCCAAGCGCGCGGCCGCCGACGGCGCCAACATCGCATTGATCGCGAAAACGGCCGAGCCCCACCCCAAACTGCCGGGCACGGTCTACACCGCGGCCAAGGAACTCGAGGAAGCCGGCGGGCAGGCGCTGCCGATCGTCGGCGACATCCGCGACGGTGACTCGGTGGAAGCGGCGGTCGCCAAGACCGTCGAGCAGTTCGGCGGCATCGACATCTGCGTCAACAACGCCTCGGCGATCAACCTGGGTTCGATCACCGACGTGCCCCTGAAGCGGTTCGACCTGATGAACGGCATCCAGGTGCGCGGCACCTATGCGGTCTCGGCGGCGTGCATCCCGCACATGATGGGCCGGGAGAACCCGCACATCCTGACGCTGTCGCCGCCGGTTCGCCTTGAGCCCCAGTGGCTCAAGCCCACCGCCTACATGATGGCCAAGTACGGAATGTCGTTGTGCGCGTTGGCGATCGCCGAGGAGATGCGCGACGCCGGCATCGCCTCGAACACGTTGTGGCCGCGCACGCTGGTGGCCACGGCGGCCGTGCAGAACCTGTTGGGTGGCGACGAGGCGATGGGCCGCGCCCGCAAGCCCGACGTCTACGCCGACGCGGCGTACATGGTCCTCACCAAGCCCGCGCGCGAGTTCACCGGGCAGTCGCTGCTGTGCGAGGACGTGTTGCTGGACTCCGGGGTGACCGACCTGTCGGTGTACAACTGCGTTCCCGGTGCGGAATTGGGTGTCGACCTCTGGGTGGACACCCCCAATCCGCCCGGATACACGGGTCCGTAGTCAGGCGACGACGCACGGGCGCCCGAACCGCGCCCGCACGCCCGTCGTGAACAGCGCCCGCAGCATCGGGCCCGCGGGGGTGACTCCGGCGGCGGCGACGAGATCGTCGCGCAGGCCGATGATTTCGGCGGCGCACAGCGGCCACGGGTCGTGTTCGTTGGGCACCCACCACGTGCGGCCCGCCTTGCGGGTGTGCGCGCCCCAGCGGGCGGTCAGCCACACCTCCAGCGGGGTGGGTGTCACCACCTCGCCGACGCGCACGGTGACGACGCTGCGCAATCCGCGGTGCGGCCACCGCCGCTCGCTGGTGTAGGTGATGGTGTCGGCCGTCCTGTCGATGCCCATCTTCGCCCAGGTGTACGGGATGCCGAGGGCGAGGCGCAGCGTGGGGACGACCGCCAACCGGGCGGTCTCCAGCGAACGGAACACCACGCCGTGGCGCCCCGACTCGTCGATCGAGTACAACCGGACGTTGGTCTCGGCGAAGGTGCCGAGGTACGGCAGCGGCACAGCGCGCCCGAGCGTCGTACCGCGCATCCGGAACGGCACGAGTCCGACGTAGGTGAGCCCGTCGCCGAAGACGTCGGGGCGGGTGCCCGGCGGGTAGAGCGAGGCGACCGTGTCCGGGCGCACCGGCCAGTGCAGGAAAGTCAGGTCGCACCAACGTTGTTGGGAGAAGACCGGTCGCGGCACCGTACCGGCGACGACGGGGTACCCCGCCGGCGCGTCGTCGTCGATCGGGCCCGTCATCGGCTCATCGTGACATCGCGGTCACGCGATCGTCAGGGAACGCAGAGTTCGAAGCCGACCAGGTTGGCCGGCCAGAACAGCGCTGTCGCCATGAACGCGCCGATGTCCGAACCGGCCGGGATCCGGGTGCGGAACGCGGTGTCGATGAGCTGCACCTGCTCGGCGTCGAAGAACGCCCACACCAAGCCGATCAACAGGTACGGGATCGCCAGCCACATTCCGAGTTCGAGCATCGCCTCGACGCTGATGCGACGACTGAGCAGGCGGCGCAGCGCGGTCACACCAGCGCCTTGTGCGCGCGGACCCGGCGGCGGACGTCGCCGAGCAGCACATAGCTGCCACCCTGGCGAATGAACACCGGCATGAAACGGTTGACGAAAGCGACTGTGAGGAACAGCGATTCGAAGAGGAACTGGCGGAACCCGCTCCAGCGCAAGCCCATCTGTTCGCGGAAGACCGGCGCGAGGAACCCGGCGGTCAGGAATTTCAGCAGTGGGCGGAACGGCAGCCCCAGAAGCGGATTGATCATGCGTAGGTCGAGCATGTGCATCAGGTACCCGCGGACCTGGTCGTCGATCTTGACCCGTTCGCACGCGGTCCGCCAGTAGTCGTCGAACTCGGCGCGGGTCGGCGGCCACTGGTCCTCGGTGACCTGCAGCGTGGTGCCCAGCGGCCACGCGGAGCGATAAAACTGCTGGGCCTGCTGCGGTGTCATCTCCCCGCGCAGGAGCTGATAAGTGTCCTCCAGGCCGACGAAAAGGCAAGCGGCCACCCACATCTGCAGGTCCCGGTCGAAGGCGTTGTACCGCACCGGGCTCTCGTCGGTCGACTTGACGTGCCGGTGCGAGGTGTTGACGGCCTCGCGGAACGCCACGCGGTCATCGGCCGTGCCGAGCACCGCCACGGCGAGGTACTGGAACGTCGTCCGCGCCCGCTTCCACGGATGCTTGAGCAGGTTCCCGGAGTCGACCTTGCTCTCCGCGACGCCGTAGCCGACCTCCGGCCAGGACAGCTGCATGACGACGTTGGCGGCGCCCGCGGCGAACGCCCAGAAGTCCATCGCCTCCGCGGCGGTGACCTCCGCCTCGGGGTCCCATCGGGCGGTGCGGCGCCGGGCGGAGATGCGGTAGCGGTCCGTCATCCGACGCACACCGCCGAGAAGACGAGCGCGGGCCAGAACGCGACGGAGCCGATCAACTGGACCAGCCAGGTGAGCCCGCTGCCATCGAGTCGGTCCAGGCGCAGGGCCGTCCAGCCGATGCCGACCACGACGTAGGGTGCGGCGAGGATGAGCCCGGTGCCGATCCATTCGGCGAGGGTCATCTCGAAGCTCAAGACCTTCTTCACCGCACCGACCACACCGACCCCCTGACTCGACCTGTCCGCACTATGTTAACGCCCATTCCGAGCTGATCAGGCAAATGCGGGAAATATTCGGAGGGGCATCGGGCCCGCAGCGGGCTCAGGACAGCATCGATCGCACGCTGCCTGCGAAGGCGGCGGTGGTGAAACACGACGGTTCGGCGAACTCCTCCAAGGTGAGCGCATCGGCCCAGTCGGCATCGGCGGCCGCCCGCAACAGCGGTTTGGTCATTGCGACCGCGTGCGGCGGCATGGCGCCGATCCGCGAGCACCACCCGTCGGCGGCAGCGAGCAGGCGATCGTGCTCGACGACCTCCTGCACGAGGCCCAGTCGCTGCGCCTCGCGCGCGTCGATGTGCTCACCGCGCAGGTAGTAGGCCAGCGCACCCTGGTAGCCCAGGCGCCGGGTCAGCGCCCAACTGGTGCCGACCTCGGGGATCAGCCCGAGCTTGCCGAATGCGGGCACGACGACGGCGCGCTCGCTGGCGATCACGAGGTCGCACGTCAGCGCCCAGGCCAGCCCGACGCCCGCCGCCGCGCCGTTGAGCGCCGCGACGAAGATCGTCTCGGAGCCCGCGATCAACCGCGCGATACCGCCGAATTCGCGCCGGATCCAGCGCCAGATGTCGGCCGCGCCCTCCTCGGCGCCGAGTTGGTCGATCGCCGCGTCCATCATCTTCAGGTCACCTCCCGCGCTGAAGCCGGGATCGGCGCCGGTGAGCACCACCGAACGCACGTCCGGGTCCGCGTCGAGGTCGGTCAGGGCGCGCCGCAGTTGTCGCACCAGCGGGGCGGACAGCACGTTGAGCCGCCGCGGCTCGTCGAGCGTGACCACGGCCCTGTCCCCGCGGTGCTCGACGCGTACCCGCACCGGAGCGTCGGCGTCGTCACCGCGGGCCACCATCGATCGGTACAGCGAATCGGTCATGAGCGAACCTCCTCGGTCTCGTTGGCGCGCAACGCCGTCCACGCGGCGCCGGCGAAGATCTCGATAGTCCCCGGCGGTATCCGTTTCGCTCCTGCTGCAACCCAGTACCGGCTGTACTCCTGCGCGGGGCCGAGCCACAGCGCCGCCGTCACCCCGGGCTGCATGGGTTGTAGCGCGCCGTAGCGGTGGTGTGGGCGCCACCAGTCGCGGACCGCGGCGAAGAAGGCGTCGTTGTTCGCGCGCAGTTCGGCGCTCTCGAGTCGCGGGCCGAGCAGCAGGCCGGCCTCGCCGCGGTGCGCCGACACCCATCGCAGGTGGTAGGCGACGCCGCCGCGGATGCCGCCTTCGGCGGTGTCGTGTCCGCGCAACATCGTCACGAACCCGGCCTGGTATTCGCCGAGCAACTGGGCGAACACGGCGGTCGCGAGCGAAAGCTTGTCGGGGAAATGATGATACAGCGCACCGACGCTCACCTCGGCTTCGCGGCGCACCTCGTCGAGCGTGGCCGAGAGCGCGCCGTCGGACGCGAAGCGGCGACGTGCGACCTCCAGTAGCCGGCTCCGTGCATCGGGACGCGTGTTCGACGGCACGAGGATTACTCTAGTTGAACCGAGGAATCCTCTGTCAAGGCTCAGTGGGACTGGTAGAGAATCCCGCGGCCGATCGCCTCTCGTACGAGGGGAAGCGCGGCTTGCGCCAGCGCGTCGGCGTCCACACCGTGAGCGGCGGCCAGCATCGCGATCAGCGTGCCCAACGGCACCTCGCCTCGACATCCGGCCAACAGCGCGCGCCCGATTTCGTCGACGCCGATGACGGCACCGGGCCCACCGGGCCGCCGCACCGCCGCGCCGACGACCTGCCAACCGTCGGGGCCCGGCAGGGACTGCTCGTCGAGGAACACCGGCGCGGTGGACAGCCTCACGGCGAGCAGTCCGTCATCGCTGGTGTCGTGCAGGTATTCGCGGCGGGCGAAGAACGCGTCGACCTCGTCGCCGGTGGGCGCCTCGTCGGATCCGGTGATCTCCTCGAGGACGTGGTCGGGCGGGCGGTGCTCACCGAAGCGCGGTGCGCGCAGCGCGATCACGCCCATCCCGATGCCGGTGATGCGCTCCTCGGCGAACCAGTCGAGCCACTGCCCTCCGCGACGCGCGGCCTGTTCGGGTTCCTCGCCGGCGTCAGCCGTCCACAGCGACACATAGCTGACCGGATCGGCGAGCTCGCGCTGCACGACCCAGGCGTGCAGGCCGGTGCCGGCGAGCCAGTCGCGCACCCGGTCGCGCCAATCCTCGCCCTCGCGAACGATCCAGTTCGCCATGACCACCGCGGTGCCGCCCGGCTCCAGGTGTGCGCCGACCTGCTCGATCAGGTTGCGACACAGGGCGTCTCCGGCGAGGCCCGAGTCGCGGTAGATGTAGTCGCGGTCACCGGCGCCCACGACGAACGGCGGATTGGACACGATGAGGTCGAAGCGCTCACCGGTCACCGGCTCGAAAAGACTGCCGCGCCGCAGATCCCAGGACATACCGTTGAGCCGCGCGGTCGCCGCGGCGAGCGCGAGCGCGCGGGCGTTGGTGTCGGTGGCCACGATCTGCGCGCAGTGACCGTCGAGGTGAAGCGCCTGCACCCCGCATCCGGTGCCGAGGTCGAGCGCGCGGGCGGCCGGCGTGCGCACCACGGCCCGCGCCAGCGAGACCGACGCGCCGCCGATGCCGAGGACGTGATCGCGGCGCACCGGCCCCGGGCGCATCGCGGCGTCCAGGTCCGAGACCACGAAGAAGTCGTTGACGCCGTCGCCGTGCGGCCGGATGTCCAGGGCGGCGCGCAGCAGCCCCTCGGCCGTCGCCTCCACCGCGCCGCTGACTGCCAATGCGTCGAGGCCGACACTTGGCAGCGCCATTGCGACGTACTCGGCGGGCTCGTCGGAGCCCAGCAACAGCAGGCGCACCAACACCGCCAGGCGCCGCTGCTGCGGAGTTCCGCTGTCGAGGGCGCGGGCGGTTTCCCGCAGAGCCGGCCACCACACTCCCCTGGCGAACGCCGCGTCGACGCCGGCGCCGAGCAGGGCGGCCACCCCATCGGTGGTGTAGCCGGCGCTGCGCAGGTCGGCGGCCAGCGCGTCGACGACCGCGACATCGGACAACGGGCCGGGCGGGTCCGGCTGCGTCAAAGCATGGTGCCTTGTTCGGCCTGGGGTTCGACGGGCTCGATCAGCTCGGGGCCGTTGTTGCGCACGCTGTTCACCAGCCGCGACACCTCACGGATCTCGATCCGGTCGAGGTCACCGTGGCCGCGCAACAGCCCCTTGTCGATCGGGGCGTCGGGATCGAGCCAGTGGTCCCAATCGCGTTCGCTGATCGTCAGCGGCATCCGGTCGTGGATCTCGGCCAGCGGACCGGCGGCGTCGGTGGTGATGATCGTGCAACTGAGCAGCGGTTTGGCATCCTTGGCCGCCTCCTTCGGTCGCCACGTCGACCACAGTCCCGCCATGAACAGCGGCTCGCCGTCGCCGGCGTACATGAAGTAGGGAATTTTCGGAGCCCTTCCCTCTCCCTTTTTCAGCCACTCGTACCAGCCGTCCATCGGCACCAGGCACCGCTTGCCCTTCGCGGGATTCCGGAACACCGGCGAGGTGGTCAGCTTGTCCGACCGGGCGTTGATCAGTAGCGGCCCCTTGGTCTCGGGGCTGCCGTCCTGCGTGGCCTTCGCCCACGGCGGCACCAAGCCCCATCGCATCGAGCGCAGCCGACGAGTGGCGTCGTCGTCGGGTTCGCTGTGGCGCTTGACCACCGTGGTGACGGTCGTGGTGGGCGCGACGTTGTAGTTGGGCCCCGAGCCGTCCTTACCGTCGGAGGTGGCCGACGTGGTCTCGTCGATCGCCTTGATCTTCTCGGCCAACAGCGCCGGGTCGGTGGTGACTGCGAAACGTCCACACATGAATCCCATGGTGGCACGCGAAGCCGACAGGGGAAGATGGAGCGGTGAGCGCCCCCGGACACCAAGAACGTCAGGCCTGGCCGGCACCGCAAGCGTCGACGCCGGTGCACGCCACGGTCACCGTGCCCGGCTCGAAGTCGCAGACGAACCGTGCGCTCGTGTTGGCGGCGTTGGCCACGGCGAACGGCGAATCGACGCTCAGCGGCGCGCTGCGCAGCCGCGACACCGACCTGATGATCGGCGCGCTGCAGGCGCTCGGCGTGACGGTCGAGGGCCACGCCGACGAGCTACGCGTGAGCGGGCGGATCGCACCGCGCGACGGTGCGCGCATCGATTGCGGGCTGGCAGGCACGGTGCTGCGGTTCGTGCCGCCGCTGGCGGCCCTGGGCACCGCGACGGTCACGTTCGACGGTGACGAACAGGCACGCGCCCGCCCGATCGCGCCGCTTCTCGATGCGATGCGCGGCCTGGGTGTCGACATCGACGGCGACGGGCTGCCCTTCGCGGTGCGGGGCGATGGGTCGGTCTCCGGCGGGACGGTGGAGATCGACGCGTCGGGTTCATCGCAGTTCGTCTCCGGATTGCTGCTGTCCGGGGCGAGCTTTCGCGACGGGCTGACCGTCGTGCACACCGGCGAAACCGTACCGTCGGCGCCGCATGTGGCGATGACGGTCGCGATGCTGCGCGACGCCGGAGTCGACGTCGACGACCGCCGCGACAACCAGTGGCGGGTGTCTCCGGGACCGGTGGCCGCGCGGCACTGGGACATCGAACCCGACCTGTCCAACGCTGTGCCGTTCCTCGCGGCCGCGGTGGTCAGCGGGGGAACCGTGCGGTTGACCGGCTGGCCGAAGGCGAGCACCCAGCCGGCCGACGCCATCATCGCGATCCTCAAGAAGCTCGGATCGGTTGTGCGGCATGGTGATACCTACCTCGAGGTGTGTGGCGCCGAGTTCTACGGCGGTATCGATGTGGACCTGCACGAGGTCGGCGAGCTCACGCCCGCGGTGGCCGCGCTGGCCGCCCTGGCCACGCCCGAATCCGTGTCGAAGCTGTCGGGCATCGCGCATCTGCGCGGACACGAAACCGACCGGCTCGCAGCATTGTCGGCGGAGATCAACGGCCTCGGCGGTCAGTGCGAGGAGACCGCGGACGGGCTGGTGATCACGGCGCGCCCACTGCACGGCGGATTGTGGCGGTCGTACGCCGATCACCGGATGGCCACCGCGGGTGCGATCATCGGGCTGCGGGTGCCCGACGTCACCGTGGAGGACATCGAGACCACCGCCAAGACGCTGCCCGAATTCCCCCAGTTGTGGGCCGACATGCTTGCGGGGCAGACGCCGGAGGTCGACCGGGCTTGAGCCGACGCGAGTACGACGAGTCCGACGTCCGGGTGCGGCCCGGCCGAGGCTCGCGGCCGCGGACCAAGATTCGGCCCGACCACGCCGACGCGCAGGAAGCGATGGTGGTGACCGTCGACCGGGGGCGGTGGGGATGCGCGCTCGGCGGTGACCCGGACCACCGCGCCGTCGCGATGCGCGCCCGCGAATTGGGCCGCACCCCGATCGTCGTCGGCGACGAGGTCGGCATCGTGGGCGACCTGTCCGGGCGGCCGGACACACTGGCCCGGATCGTTCGGCGCGGTGATCGGCGAACGGTGTTGCGCCGCACGGCCGATGACACCGATCCGACCGAGCGCGTCGTCGTCGCCAACGCCGACCAGTTGCTGATTGTCGTCGCGCTGGCCGACCCGCCACCCCGCGCCGGGCTGGTCGAACGGGCGTTGATCGCGGCCTACGCCGGTGGGCTCGAGCCGATCCTCTGTCTGACGAAGACGGACCTCGCGGCGCCGGAGCCGTTCGCGGCGCAGTTCGCCGACCTCGACCTGACGATCACCACGGCGGGCCGCGACGACCCGCTCGATGCGGTGGCCCCGCTGCTGGCCGACCGGGTCACCGTGCTGCTCGGTCACTCGGGCGTCGGGAAGTCGACATTGGTGAATCGCCTTGTGCCGCAGGCCGAACGGGCCACCGGAGAGGTGACGGACATCGGGCGGGGCAGGCACACGTCGACACAGTCGGTCGCGCTGCCGCTGGACGTCGGGGGGTGGGTGATCGACACGCCCGGTATCCGGTCATTCGGGCTGGCGCACATCGAGCCCGACGATGTGCTGCTGGCATTCTCCGATCTGGCCGAGGCGATCAAGGACTGCCCGCGCGGCTGCGGGCACATGGGTCCGCCCGCCGATCCGGAGTGCGCGCTCGACACGTTGACCGGCCCCGCGCTCGACCGGGTCGCCGCGACCCGCCGACTGCTGTCGGCACTCCACGCCTGACTCCTTCTGCGCGAGCGACCGTGTTTGCACACGACACGCCGCG
>NZ_LZSQ01000094.1 GCF_001665535.1 Mycobacterium sp. 852002-51961_SCH5331710 | reverse complement strand
CGCGCTGATCTTGGACAACAACACCGCAAGAGCAGCCTGAACCACCATGAAACTGGTCGCGTTGTGCTCACGAGCCACCCGCACAACCTGCTCATGCAACTGCGCCGGCCAATCCACCGCCACCCGGGCACCACGATGATCAGCTACCGCCGGATACGGCCGATCAGTGGGCAAATCAAGACGCTCAGGCATCCCCGCCAACGCCTGCTCCCAATACCCCACCTGCGCCGCAATCGGACTACCCGGATCATCGAGATCACCCAACTGCTCACGCTGCCACAACGTGTAATCGACATACTGCACCGGCAACGGAGCCCAATCAGGCACCCGCCCCGCGCACCGATTGGCGTAAGCAACCCCCAAATCACGCACCAACGGCGTAATCGACCAACCATCAGCGGCAATATGATGCACCACCGCCACCAAAACATGCTCATCATCACGAACCCGGAAAACCCTGGCCCGCAACGGAATCTCAACCGCCACATCGAACGGACGCCACGCCACCTCATCGATGGCCTCACGCAGCCGACCCACCGACCAACCACTGGCATCCACCACGTCGCAGCCAAAACCACCACGCTCGACCGAAACAACCACCTGCTGAGGCACCCCATCCGGGGCAGCAAACACCGTCCGCAAACTCTCATGGCGAGCCACCACATCGCCCAACGCCTGCCCCAACGCCTCAACATTCAACTGTCCTGTGAGGCGTAGGGCGGTCGCCATGTTGTACATCGGCGAGGGACCCTGCAACTGCTCGATGAACCACAACCGCTGCTGGGCAAACGACAACGGAACCACCGCCGGCCGCTCAACCGCAACCACCGGCGCCCGACGAACTCCCCCCACACCCACACACAACGCCAACTCAGCCACCGTCGGCGCCTCGAACACCGCGCGCACACCCAGACCCGCATCCAGCCCCGTGTTGATCGCAGCCACCAACCGCATCGCCGACAGCGAATCCCCACCCAACTCGAAGAACGAATCATCAACCCCGACCCGCTCCACCCCGAGCACCTGGGCATAAATCCCAGCCAGGATCTCCTCAACCACACTCGACGGCGCCCGATAACTATGCACATCGCTATACGCCGGAGCCGGCAACGCACGAACATCGAGCTTGTTGTTGACCGTCAACGGCAACACATCAAGCACCACCACCGCCGCCGGCACCATATAACCCGGCAACCGATGCCCCAACACCGCACGCACCACACCCGGGTGCGCGGTCCCGGTGATATAACCCACCAACCGCTTATCCCCCGGACGGTCCTCCCGCGCGATCAC
>NZ_LZSQ01000093.1 GCF_001665535.1 Mycobacterium sp. 852002-51961_SCH5331710 | reverse complement strand
GTCACAGGCCGAGTCATCACCGGCGGCGAACGAGCAAGACCATCCTCACCCGAACCCGATTAACGGAATCAATGTCAGTGGGGCCGAGTAATATCGCACACATGTTCGAGAGCTGTGATGATGCGGCGGTGGTCGGGACCATCACCGCGGCGTCGCGCGAGCAGAGCGCAGCCTGCGGCCGCGAACTCATGGCCATCGGCGAGCTCTACGCCCGTCGTGCCCCCGAGGACGATCGCGAACGGGTGAACTGGGCCATCGACGGCCACGCGAACGTGGTGGCCGAGGTTGCGGCGGCGTTGAACATCAGTCGGGGCCGCGCGGCGGGCCGCCTTCGCTACGCGATCGACCTGCGCGAGCGCTTGCCCAAGGTCGCTGAGGTTTTCGCTAACGGGCAAATCGACTTCAGGATGATGGCCGCGTTGGTCAGCCGCAGCTCCAATGTCGAGCAGGGCGACTGCCTTGCCCGCCTCGACGCGGCGTTCGCGAAATGGGCACCGAAGTGGATGAAGTTGTCCGGCCCCAAACTTCACGAACGCATCGACATGTGGGTGGAGAAGTTCGATCCGGCGGGTGTGCGCGAACCCAAGCCGGAGAGCGATGGTCGGTACGTGCACGTCGGGCCGATGGGCAAGGGGATGGTCGGGGTGTGGGCGCGGCTCACCTTCGAGGAGGGGGTCGCGTTCGATACCCGCGTCGACCAGGTCGTGGCCACCGTCTGCGATGACGACCCGCGCACCCAGGATCAGCGTCGCGTCGATGCGATGATGGCAATGTCCGAAGGCCGGATGTCTCTCGTGTGCGGTTGCGGCGCCGAGAATTGTCAAAGCGGTGCCGCCGCCGAGCCGTCCACCCAGATCGTCATCAACGTGCTCGCCGAGCAGGCGACGATCGAAGGCCGGTCGAACAACCCGGGCTTTCTCCCGGGCTTCGGTGCGGTGCCGGCGGCGATGTTGCGCGAACAGCTGACGAGAGCCAAGTTGCGTCCGGTCGCACTTCCCGAACCCTGCGCCGAGGCGGGGTACCGACCGTCGGCGGCGCTGGCCCGCTTCATCCGATGGCGCGACCTGACATGCCGGTTCCCGGGGTGCGACGTTCCAGCTGAGCACTGCCAGATCGACCACACGATCCCCTGGCCGATGGGACCGACTCACCCGTCAAACCTCAAGCTACTGTGCGTGTTTCATCATCTGCTGAAGACGTTCTGGATCGGTGACGGCGGCTGGAGCGACCAGCAGTTGCCCGACGGAACGGTGATCTGGCGGGCGCCGAGTGGGCGGACGTACACCACGACACCGGCCGGTGCGGAGTTCTTCCGACAGCTGGCGGTGCCCACCGGCCAGGTCGAGATCACGCAGTCGAACCCACCGGCTTCCAGACACCGCGGAGCGATGATGCCGCTGCGTCGTCACAGCCGCGCCGAGGAAAGGGCCTACCGCATCGCGCTCGAGCGGCAACACAATGCCGCGCGGATCGCCCGAAAACAGCTACTCCTGTCCGAGCGCATCGCCAGGGACGACGAACCGCCGCCCTTCTGACAAATCGTCGAGGCCATCACGAAAACCCGCCTCGTAGTCCACCGAGGCGGATCGGACCGTGACGCTGCGCGGGTCGATCACGCATTGCCGGGACGTGGGCGCTCTATGGCTCATATCTGTTCAGACGACGGGTTCCGCCCGGCGGTTCCACCGACTGCGGTCATAATGGCCGTCATGGCAGACAAGGGTGGTCGGCCGGTGCGCACCGGGCCCGAACGGATCAGGAAGCTCGCACAGGCGGCGCTGAACGCCGACGTCACAGTCGAGCAGGTCGACACCATCCTGGAGGGGCTGAGCGAGACGCTCGAGGACCTCAACAGCTCGACGGCCAACCTCGATGCCACCCTGGAGCGCTTCAACGAGACGATCAACCAGATCAACGAGTTGGCGCCACGCCTGAACGGCGTCGTCGACCGTATGGAAGGCATCGTCAGCCGCGTGGAACGGATCGTCGGCCTCGGCGAGTCCGTGATCTCTCCACTGGCCGCGACCGAACAGGTGGTGCGCGGCGCGGTGAACAAGGTGCGCCGGTCCGCCGGCCTCTGAATTGGTCTAGCCGCTGTTGCGCAGCGCGGTCGCCAAACCGCTCATCGTCAACAGAATCCCCCGCTGCACAAGTTCGTCGTCATCCCCGGATCGATAGCGACGCAACAACTCAACCTGTAGGTGGTTCAGCGGTTCCAGGTACGGGAAGCGATTGAACACCGAACGCGCCAGCGCCGGGTTGTCCGCCAGCAGATCGTCCTGACCAGTGATCAGCTTGTGCATCCGGATCGTCCGGTCGTGTTCGTCAACGATCTTGTCGAACACCCGCCGCCGCAGCTCCTCGTCGTCGACCAGCACGGAGTACCGCGCCGCCAGTCCTAGATCGGATTTCGCCAGCACCTGCGCCATGTTCGACAGCACGGTGCGGAAGAACGGCCACCGCCGGTACAGGTCCCGCAAGACCTCGACGCGCTCTTCCTCCGACTCGGGACCCCCGGCGATCCACTCCTCGAAGGCCTTCCCCGTGCCGTACCACCCGGGCAGCATCACCCGCGACTGGCTCCACGCCAACACCCACGGGATCGCTCGCAGGTCCGCGATCGACGTCGTCGGCTTGCGCGACGACGGCCGGCTCCCGATATTGAGTGCGCCGATCTCACTCACCGGCGTCGACGCCTTGAAGTAGTCGACGAAACCCGGTGTCTCGTGCACCAATTCGGCGTACGCCCGTTGCGCTCGCGCAGCCAGGTCGTCGAGCACCTCATACGCCGGACCCGCTTCGTCGCCGAGTCCCTCGACATCGAGCAGTGTGGCCTCCAACGTGGCCGCCAAGAGGGTCTCGAGGTTGCGGGACGCCACCTGCGGCTCGGCGTATTTCGCCGCGATCACCTCGCCCTGCTCGGTGAGGCGCAGCGACCCGTTCACCGCGCCGGGCGGCTGGGCCAGGATGGCGTCGTAACTGGGACCGCCGCCCCGGCCCACGGTGCCACCGCGACCGTGGAAGAGCCGCAACCGGATTCCGGTCTTGCGCGCCGACTCCACCAGGTCGAGTTCGGCCCGGTACAGCGCCCAGTTGGCCGCCAGGTACCCGCCATCCTTGTTCGAGTCGGAGTAGCCGAGCATCACCTCTTGGCTCTCGCTGCGCGCCGAAACGATCGAGCGGTACACCGGAAGGTCCAGCGCCGCTTCGAGGATCGAGGAGCCGCGCTGCAGATCGTCGATGGTCTCGAACAGCGGTACGATGCCCACCGGGACGTACGGCTTCTCCCCCGACACGTCGAGCAGCCCGGCCTCCTTGAGCAGGATCGCCGCCTCCAGCATGTCCGACACCGACTCGCACATCGAGATGATGTAGTTCGGCACCGCCCGCGCACCGAGGACCCGCACCGCCCGCGCCGCCGCCGCGACGATGTCGAGTTCCTTGCGGGCCAGTTCGGACAGCTCCGCACCGTCCTTGACCAGCGGCCTACGGGTCGACAGCTCGCCGGCCAGCAGCTCGACGCGGTCGGCTTCCGTCAGCGAGCCGTAGTCGGGGTGCACGCCCGCCCAGGCCAGGAGCTCGGCGATGACTTCCTCGTGAACCTCGGAGTTCTGCCGCATGTCGAGACCGCAGAGGTGAAATCCGAAGGTGCGCACGGCCTCCCGCAGTCGGGCCAAGCGATCGTCGGCCAGCACCGCGCTGCCGTTGGTGCGCAACGATTCGTCGACCACGTCCAGATCGGAAAGCAACTCGGCGGGCGACTCGTAGCGCTCGAGCCCTAGATCGAGTTCGTGCTCGGGCTGCTCGTCGAGTATTTCCTTCGCTGTCGACGTCAGCCGGGAGTGGATCACCCGCAACGCTCGGCGATACGGCTCGTCGGCCCGCGCGGGTTCCTCGCAACGCGCGGCCAACGCTTCGAGCCCCTCGCTGATCCGGACCAGCCGCGCCGACATCGACAGCTCCTCTTCCAGCGCTGTGATCTCGGCGAAGTAGTGGTCGAACGCCGTATAGGCCGCCCGGCCGGTCGCGAGCCGGACGACCTCGGCGGTCACGTTGGGGTTGCCGTCCCGATCCCCGCCGATCCACGACCCGGGCCGCACGATCGGTTCGTCCAGCAGCCCGACGTCGGGCCAACGAGATTGCAACTCGGTGCGCACATCGGCGTTCACCTGAGGAATGACCTCGAAGAACGCTGCCGGGTAATACCGCAGGCCCGTTTCGATCTCGTCCTGAATCTTCAACCGCGACAACCGAACCAGTGCCGTCTGCCACAGCGTCAGGATGTGGCGGCGCAGCTCGCTCTCGATGTCTCGGCCGTCGGCCTGCTCATGCCCGTGTAGCCGCAGCCGCATCAGCTCGGTGATGCGGTGCTGCGTGTCGAAGATCGTGCGTCGCCTGGTCTCGGTCGGGTGCGCGGTGATCACCGGCGACACCATCGCACCGGTGAGGGCCTCGGCAACGGTATCGGCGTCGAGGTCGACGGCGTCGAGCTTGGCGTAGGTCGCAGCGAGGGTGCTGTTCTGCGGCGGCTCCCCTGCTGCGACATGGATGGCGCGGCGCCGCTCCCGATGGATGTCCTCGGCGACGTTCGCCAGCAGCGCGAAATGGGTGAACGCGCGGATCACCGGGATCGCCTGGCGGACCTCAATGCCGTCGAACATGTCCGCCAGCTCCGCACGATCGATTTCGGAGCGGCGCACCCGGAACGATTCGACGCGGGCGCGCTCGACCAGATCGAAGACCTCGTCACCGTTCTGTTCACGGACGGTGTCGCCGAGGATGGCGCCGAGGAGTCGGATGTCCTCACGCATCGGCTCGGTGGCGTCGCGACCGACCTTGGTCCGCCTGACCGCGCCTATCGGTTCGAGTCCGGCGACTTCAGCCATGAGTCAAGTATCGACGGCTCCGGGCCGGGCCGCACAGCGAGGTGCGCAGAATCAGCTGTACTTGATCAGAAGTGCGACGCCGACGATCGAGACGAGCCAGATGCCGGTCACGAACAGCGTCAACCGGTCGAGGTTCTTCTCCACGACCGTCGAGCCCGACAGGCTGGACTGAACGCCGCCGCCGAACAGCGTGGACAGGCCGCCGCCCTTGGCGCGATGCAGCAGCACCAGGAGCACAACCAAGACACTGGTCACTACCAGGGTGATCTGCAGGGCCAATTCCATGGGCGCAAGACTACCTAATCGACGACGACGCTCACTAATCGGCGCGCTACGGCAGGGGCCCGCCGGCCGCGATGGCCGACAGTGTGGCGAACTGCTCGCCGTCGAGCGACGCGCCGCCGACCAGGGCTCCGTCGATGTCCTCCTGCGCCACGATGTCGCCGACGTTCTTGGCGTTGACCGACCCGCCGTACAGCACCCGAACCCCGGCGGCCACCTGCGGCGACGCCAGCTTGCCCAGCTCGTCGCGGATCGCCTTGCAGACCTCCTGGGCGTCGGCCGCGCTGGCCACCCGGCCCGTCCCGATGGCCCACACCGGCTCGTAGGCGATCACGGCCTGCCCGATCTGCTCGGCCGACAGGCCCGCCAGCGACCCCCGCAGCGATTCCACGTTGTGCTCGACGTGGTTACCCGCCTCACGGATCTCGAGTTGCTCACCGATGCAGATGATCGGCACCAATCCGTGCCGGAAGGCGGCCGCCGCCTTGGCGGCCACGACCGCGTCGTCCTCGTGGTGGTAGGTGCGTCGTTCGGAGTGTCCGACGACGACGAAGGTGCATCCCAGCTTGGCCAGGAACGCGCCGCTGATGTCGCCGGTGTAAGCGCCCGAGTCGTGCTGTGAGAGATCCTGCGCGCCGTACGACAGCAGCAGCTTGTCGCCGTCGACGAGGGTCTGGACGCTGCGCAGATCGGTGAACGGCGGGATCACCGTCACGTCGACCTTGTCGAAGTACTTCGCCGGCAAGGCGAATGCGATCTTCTGCACCAGCGCGATCGCCTCGAAGTGGTTGAGGTTCATCTTCCAGTTGCCGGCGATCAGCGGCTTACGGCTCACGATTCGAGTACCTCTCACTCTTCCAAAACAGCGATACCGGGCAGTTTCTTGCCTTCAAGGTATTCCAGCGAGGCCCCTCCCCCGGTCGAAATGTGGGAGAAGCCCTCTTCGTCCAGACCGAGCTGCCGGACGGCGGCTGCGGAATCGCCTCCGCCGACGACGCTGAAGGCGCCCTTGCCGGTCGCGGCAATGATCGCCTCGGCGACGCCCTTGGTGCCCGCTGCAAAAGCCGGGAATTCGAACACGCCCATCGGGCCGTTCCAGAACACGGTCTTGGCGTTGGACAGCAGCGTGGTGAAGCGCTCCACCGAACCCGGGCCGATGTCGAGACCCATCTTGTCCTCGGGAATCTTGTCGGCGGCGACGACCTCGGCCGTCGCGTCCGCGGCGAACTTGTCGGCCACCACGATGTCGACCGGGACGTGGATGACGTCGGCGTAGGTGTCGAGCAGCTTGCGGCAGGTCTCGATCATGCCCTCTTCCAGCAGCGAGGTACCCACCGAAACACCCTGTGAGGCAAGGAATGTGAAGCACATGCCGCCGCCGATGATCAGGCTGTCCGCCTTCTCCGCCAACGACTCGATGACCGCCAGCTTGTCGGAGACCTTCGACCCGCCGAGCACCACTGCGTAGGGCTTGTCGGTCGAGGTGGTCAGCTGCTCCAGCACCTTCACCTCGGCGGCCACCAGCGTGCCCGCATAGTGCGGTAGCAGGGTCGCGACGTCGTACACCGAAGCCTGCTTGCGGTGCACCACGCCGAAACCGTCGGAGACGAAAGCTCCGTCGTCGCCGACGAGTTCGACGAGCTGCTTGGCCAGCGCCAGCCGTTCGGCGTCCTCCTTGCTGGTCTCGCGGGCATCGAAGCGGATGTTCTCGAGCAGCAGGATGTCGCCGTCGGTCAGTCCTTCGGCACGGGCGAGCGCGTCGGTGCCGACGACGTCACCGGCCAGCTGAACGTGGCGACCGAGCTGCTCCCCCAACGCCTTCGCGACCGGAGCCAGCGACAGCTTCGGATCAGGCTCACCCTTGGGCCGGCCCAGGTGCGCGGTGACGATCACCTTGGCACCCGCGTCGGAAAGCGCCTTCAGCGTGGGCACCGACGCGGTGATACGACCCGGGTCAGTGATGTTGCCGTCGTCGTCGAGCGGGACGTTCAGATCCGAGCGGACCAGCACGCCGCGATCCGAAACACCTTCACCGAGAAGGTCTTCCAGAGTCTTGATGCCCACGGTGTCAGAGCGACTTGCCGACAAGCGCGACCAAGTCGACCAGCCGGTTTGAGTAACCCCACTCGTTGTCGTACCAGGACACGGTCTTGGCCTGGTTGTCGATCACCTTGGTCAGGCCGGCATCGAAGATCGAGCTGTGCGGATCGGTGACGATGTCGCTGGAGACGATCGGTGCGTCGTAGTACTTGAGAATGCCCTTGAGCGGACCGTCCGCGGCGGCCTTGAACGCGGCGTTGATCTCATCGGCCGTGGCCGACTTCGACAGCTCCGCGGTCAGGTCGGTGCACGAACCCGTGGGGATCGGCACGCGCAGCGCGTAGCCGTCGAGCTTGCCCTTGAGCTCGGGGAGTACCAGGCCGATCGCCTTGGCGGCGCCGGTGGAGGTCGGGACGATGTTCAGGGCGGCGGCGCGAGCGCGGCGCAGGTCCTTGTGCGGACCGTCCTGCAAGTTCTGGTCCTGGGTGTAGGCGTGGACAGTCGTCATCAGGCCCTTGACGATGCCGAACTCGTCGTTGAGCACCTTGGCCAGCGGGCCGAGGCAGTTCGTCGTGCACGAGGCGTTGGAGATGATGTTCTGGCTGCCGTCGTACTTGTCGTCGTTGACGCCGAGGACGATCGTGATGTCCTCATCGGTGGCGGGCGCGGAGATGATGACCTTCTTGGCGCCGGCGTCCAGGTGGCCCTGCGCCTTGTCGCGCTTGGTGAAGATGCCGGTCGACTCGACGACCACGTCGACCCCGAGGTCGCCCCAGGGCAGAGCCGCCGGGCCTTCCTTGACCTCGAGCGCCTTGATCTTCTGATCGCCGATGACGATGGTGTCGTCGCCCTCGAGGCTGATCTCGGCGGGGAACCGGCCGAGGATCGAGTCGAACTTCAGCAGGTGCGCCAAGCTGGCGTTGTCGGTGAGGTCGTTGACGGCAACGATCTCGATGTCGGTGCTCTTGCCCTCGGCCTTCTGCGCGGCGAGCGCCCGGTAGAAGTTGCGCCCGATGCGGCCGAAGCCGTTAACGCCTACCCGGATGGTCACTGGTCTCTCCCTTAGTTGCCTCAGCGTGTAGTGCTCGACCGCCAGCCTAGTGGTGTGATAGCGGCCACGTGTCACCTGGTCAGTGCACGGCCAGGCGTTGATCCGCGTACGGGTTGCCGAGCCATTTGCGACGAATCCGTTGGAGAGTGCCGTCCGCCTCCAACTCGGCTTGCGCGACGGTGAGCCGTCCGAGAAGCGCCTGGTCACCGAGCGGAACCGCGATCGCGATGTCCTCGACGGTGATGCCGCGCTGGACGACTTCGACCCCCGGGACCGCCCTCACCAGTTCGGTCAGCACCGGCGCAAGCTTCATCAGAGCGTCGCAGTCCCCGGTGGACAGGTCGGTCAACGCGGCGCGGATCGACCCGTAGTCATAGACGCGGACCGCGCCTGCCTTCCCTTCCGCGACGAGCCGTTCGGCGATCGGCTGGCTGGTGTTGCCCCGTTGCACGCCGATGGTGAGGCCCTCCAGGTCGTCGATCGAGGCGACGCGGGGCAGGCGGCGAGTGTCGACGGCCAGCGATTGACCGGAGATGACGTACGGCGGCAAAAACGTCGCCTTCTGCTCGCGCTCGGGTGTGACAGTGGTCCCGGCGGCGACGCAGTCATATTCCGATCCCAGCGCATCGAAGATACCGTCGAAGTCGGCGCCCGCGTAGGACACGAATTCGACTGTCGCGCCGATCTTGTCGCCGAGCGCTTGCATCAGGTCGATGTCGAGGCCACCGTCGTCGGGCATCCCGTTGAAGGGCGGGTCGGGTTTGGCCACGCCGACTCTCAGTGTCTCCATGGGTTCACCGTAGTTGTTGCAACTGCGCCCGAGCGTGATCGATCTGCTCATAGGCGAAGGCCACAATCGTGGCCAGCGTCATCGACCCACCCTCTCGAGCAAGCGATTCGTACGTGTCGTCACCGAGCACGGTGCGGAGGTGGGCTATAGAAGACGTGAACTCAGGAAGCACGGCCAGAGCCAGCGGGCTCAGCGAGAACCCGCTGATGACCGCGGCCTCCTCATATCGGCCTACACGATCGAGAAACGTGCTCAGCACAGCAAGTGGGCTGCGAATGCTGCCGACGTTGCCCGAGTCGTGGTAATTGCGGAGAACCAAGGTCAGGTGCTCGAGCGCCTCCCGGTTCACCGCATCGAGCGCCTCGAACCTGGCCATGGCGAGCGCGAGAATCGATGCGTTGAAACGATTGCCACTTTCCAGAGCCATCGCCAGAGCGTCGCTGCAAATTTGGATGCTTGTGACCGACCCCTTCGCATGGCTCGGAAATGTGCTGGCTGCGACCGCGAAGGTATACAGGTAAGGATTATCAGTTGCGGCTCCTGCTTCGACCAGACCCTCGGCGGCTTGCATCGCTTCGTCGATCCGTCCCCCGAAAGTCAGAGCGAAGACGCGGCAGCCGCGAATGTATACATCGCTGTCGCCGCGTCGTTTAAGTTGCGCCTGACACATTTCTGCCCATCGCAACGGCTCGCCGCCGGGAAGATACGCTGCTCCGAGCCAGCCCTCCATTCCGTGCGGGGGCGTATTTTCGTTGTGCGCCAACACTGTTGCACCGATCTCCGCATATCGAAGCGCCTGCTCCAGCCTGCCGGCCATCCACGCCACCGCTGCGATCACGTACAGACTGGGGACACGGGGATGTCCGACTGCGACAGCGGGCTCGATCACTTCTTCGGCCCATGCGATGGGCTCGTAGTTCTCGGTTCCGAAACCAAGCAACCCCACATAGGTTGTGATCGTCGCGGCCACGTCGATGTCGCCGTTGTCGGCAGCCCACCGGAAGGCCGTGCGCAGATTCGCCAGCTCGGTCGCCACCCAGCGGTACGCGTGGTGTTGTTCAGGGCTGTTCCATAAGGACATCATGGCGCCCTCGCGTTGTGCGAAATAGCGGGCATGAGCCGTTCGAACCTCCTCTGCCGCACCGCAAAAGGCGAGCTGTTCCTCAGCAAACTGGCGGACGGTTTCGAGCATGGAAAACCGCGCCGTATGCTCGGATCGGTCCACTGTGAGCAACGACTTGCGCACGAGGGAGTCGAGAAGGTCCACGACGGCGAACTCGTCGTACTCCGGTCCGGCCACGGCGCAGGCGCTCCGGATGTCGAATCCACCGGCGAACACCGAACAGCGCTCCAACAGCCTCTTTTCTTCGGCGCTCAACAGGTCGTATGACCATTGCACCGCGTGCCGAAGTGTCTGGTGCCTTTCGAGACTGCGCCGTGACCCCACGAGGAGTTGAAACCTCTTGTCGAGCCGGTCACGAATGTCGGTCAGCGTCATGACCGAAACCCGGGACGCAGCGAGTTCGATCGCCAGCGGAATGCCGTCGAGGCGACGACATATGTCGGTGACCACCTTTAAATCGTGGACCGCGGTGCCCAAAGCGATGCTCCCCGCGCGCTCCACGAACAGCTCCGCCGCCGCATGGTCAGAGAGTGAGCGGACCGGCCAGATCTGTTCTTCGGCGACGCCCAGGCCCTCTCTGCTGGTGGCGAGGATGCTCACGGTCGAGGACTTCGCGAGGATGGCCTCGACAAGTGATGCGGCCGCATCCAATACGTGCTCGCAGTTGTCGAAGATCAACAGCCGCTTCCGGTTCTCCAAGACTGCTGCGACCGAATCGCGCATGCTCATCCCCGGTTGTTGAGCGATGCCCAAGATCGCGGCGACCGAATCAGCAACGGCACTCGCGTCGGCCACGGACGCAAGCTCGAAAACCCAGACACCGTCGGTAAAGTCGTTGGCGAAACCACCAGCGACCTCGAGGGCCAGTCGCGTCTTGCCCACTCCGCCGACACCGGTCAATGTGACGAATCGATTGGTGCGCAACGCCGCCGCGATCCGGGCTACTTCGTCATCACGCCCAACCAACCTTCGTCCCGCAGGCCGGAAGTTTCCCCGGTCAGCGTCCAGGCTGCGTAACGGCGGGAAGTCACGCGGAAGGCCTTGGGTTCGCAGCTGAAAGATCGTGATCGGATGCGTCACGTCGCGCAACCGCCGCGGCCCCAGATTCAACAATTCGACGCCGTCGAGCGAGACAGCCGTCGACTCGGCCACGAGTATCTGGCCGCCGTGCCCGGCCGCCATCACGCGCGCCGCACGATTGAGCACCGTGCCGAAATAGTCACCGTCGCGAAGCTCGGCCTCACCGGTCGCAATACCCATGCGCACCGGCAATTCCAGCCCACGCTGGGCGTCGACGGCGGCATCCACGGCGGCGCTCGGCGACGCGAACGCGGCGGCAAGACCATCACCGCTGTGGCTGAACACGAATCCGTCGTGCGCCTCGATGGCCGACCGCAAGACCTTGTCATGGCAAGCAAGCGCGACCCGCATGGCATCCGCGTCGGACTCCCACCGACGAGTCGAACCCTCGATATCGGTGAACAGGAACGTCACGACTCCGGTGGGCGGGTCACCCGCGGACACAACTGAAGTGTCGGCCGAGTGGCCGCTTGTCACACGCTTTTCACCGAAATGGCCGCCGGGCGGCGAATCGAGCTAGGCGTCCTCGAGCAGGTCCGGGGTGACGGCCGACTCGGTGTCCGGGATTCCGTCCTGCTTGGCCTTGCGATCGGCCATCGACAGCAGCCGTCGAATACGGCCCGCCACAGCGTCCTTCGTCATCGGCGGGTCCGCGAGCCGGCCCAACTCCTCCAACGACGCCTGCCGGTGTTCCACCCGCAGCTTGCCCGCGGCGGCGAGGTGGTCGGGCACCGTATCGCCGAGGATCTCCAGCGCCCGTTCCACTCGCGCGGCCGCGGCGACCGCCGCACGTGCCGAGCGACGCAGGTTGGCGTCGTCGAAATTGGCCAGCCGGTTGGCCGTGGCCCGCACCTCGCGCCGCATCCGACGCTCTTCCCACGTCAAGCGGGTGTCCTGCGCACCCATCCGGGTGAGCAGGGCGCCGATCGCCTCGCCGTCGCGCACCACCACCCGATCGGTTCCGCGCACCTCGCGCGCCTTGGCGCTGACCCCCAACCTGCGGGCAGCGCCGACGAGTGCCAGCGCTGCCTCCGGACCAGGGCAGCTGACCTCCAACGCCGAGGACCGCCCCGGTTCGGTGAGCGATCCGTGCGCCAGAAACGCTCCGCGCCAAGCTGCTTCGGCATCGGCCACACTGCCGCCGACCACCTGCGCCGGCAGCCCCCGCACGGGCCTGCCGCGCAGATCGAGCAGACCGGTCTGCCTGGCCAGCGCCTCGCCGTCCTTGGCCACCCGTACCACATACCGGGTGCTCTTGCGGATTCCGCTGGCCGATACGACGTGGACCGAGGCGCTGTAGCCGTACAGGTCGTAGATGTCTTTGCGCAGCCGCCGGGCGATGATGCCGAGGTCTACCTCCGCCTCCACCACCACGCGTCCCGAGACGATGTGCAGTCCGCCCGCGAAGCGCAACAGGGAGGCCACCTCGGCGCGTCGAGCGCTGACCGAATTGACGATCAGCCGACTCAACTCATCCTTGACCTCGGCTGTCATCGCCACGGGTCGTCACCTCTCGGTCCATTCGCTGTCGACGTGGGCACTGCCGGCGCCGGGTCGGCGGCGCCGCGAAGACGCACACCTTCCAGCGCCGCGGCCAGCCGCGCCGGGTCATGTAAAGGTGTACCAGGTCTGGACACGTCAGCAAACTGAACTTGAGCACGAAGGATGTTCGCGGTTCGGCGCAATTGCTCACGCTCACGTTCGCTGGGTACTCGGCTCGCGTCAACGATGATGTCGTGCACGGTGAAGTCGGGGGCGTGCTGCGCCAGCACATGGATGTGCCGCTCGACGGAGAAGCCGGCCGTCTCCCCCGGTTCGGCCACCAGGTTGAGCACCAGCGCCCGCCGCGCCGCGGTCGCCTGCAGCGCCGCCGCGAGCTCGGGAACGAGCACATGCGGAATGACGCTGGTGAACCAGGAGCCCGGGCCCAGCACCACCAGGTCCGCCGCCATGATCGCGTCGACGGCCTGCCTGGTCGCCGGCGGATCGCCCGGCAGCAGACGCACACGGCGGACCTTGCCCACGGTCGTGGCGATCGCCACCTGTCCGCGGATCACGCGGCTCATCCGCGGGTCGGATTCCAGACCCGCCACGTCGGCCTCGATGCCCAGCCCCACCGGGCACATCGGCAGCACGCGGCCCTTCACGCCGAGGATGCGACCCAGCTCGTCGAGGGCGGCCACCGGGTCGGCCAGAACCTCGCTGAGACCCGCGAGCAGCAGGTTGCCGATCGGATGCCCCGCGAGTGCCCCGCTGCCACCGAACCGGTGCTGGATGATCGTCGCCCACAGTCGGCCGTGCGGGCTGTCAGATGCCAACGCCGCCAACGCCATTCGTAGGTCACCGGGGGGCACGACATCGAGCTCGTTGCGCAGCCGACCCGAGGAGCCGCCGTCGTCGGCAACCGTGACGATGGCCGTCACGTGCGGCGTCAGCCGGCGCGCCGCCGACAGGGTTGCGTAGAGTCCGTGGCCACCACCGAGTGCGACGATCCGCGCGGTCATTCGCGACCCAGATCCCGGTGCAGCACCCGCACCGTGAGGTCATCACCGTCCTGCAGCCGCGCCGCCAGCGCCTCGGCGATCGCCACGCTTCGATGTTTGCCGCCGGTGCATCCGATGGCGACGGTCATATATCGCTTCCCCTCGCGACGGTATCCGTCGATGACTACGTCGAGCAGACGATGATAGGTCTCCAGGAAGTCCCCTGCACCCGGCTGCCCGAGAACGTAGTCGCGAACCGCGGGATGCTGCCCGGTATGCGGGCGCAGGTCGTCTACCCAGTGCGGGTTCGGCAGAAACCGGACGTCCATCACGGTGTCGGCGTCCATCGGCAACCCGTACTTGTAGCCGAAGGACTCGACCGTGACGTTCGTGTGGGCGACGGTCTCGCCGCCGAAGGCGCGTTCGATGCTCTCGCGCAGCGCGGGCACCGACATCGCCGAGGTGTCGATCACCAGATCTGCCGACGCGCGCACCGGAGCCAGCAGCGCGCGCTCGGCCGCAATGCCTTCTGCCAGTGTCTGATTGCCCTGCAACGGGTGACTGCGACGGTTTTGCTCGTATCGGCGAACCAGGCTCTCGTCCGAGGCCTCCAAGAACAACACCCGCGGCGCGATGTTGCGGGTCGCGAGCTCGTTGCGCACCCAATCCAGGTCACCGGTGAAACCCCGCGACCGCACGTCCATCACCACCGCCAGCTGGGTGATCCGCGATCCGGCGGCGAGCCCCAACTCGACCATCTGCGCGATCAGCTCCGGGGGCAGGTTATCGGCGACATACCAACCGAGATCCTCGAGCACCTTGGCCGCCGTGCCCCGGCCCGCTCCCGAAAGGCCGGTGACGAGAACCACGTCGATGCCGGAGTCGGCGCTGGCCCCATCCCGAAGATCCGCGTGCATGCCCTGGTCCGTCATCCCGATACCTTGCTCTGATCATTGCCGATCGCTGCGTCGGGCGCGTCGCTTTCGGACGGTACGCCCAGCGCGTCGAGCACGGCGCGCGCGGTGGCGACCCCGATACCGGGTACCGCGGTGATCTCCTCGATCGATGCCTCCTTCAGTCGGGCCACCGAGCCGAAGTGGGTGACCAGCGCTTTGCGTCGATGCTCACCGAGCCCCCGGACCGAGTCCAGCGCCGACGCGGTCATTCGTTTCGATCGCTTGCTGCGGTGGTAGGCGATGGCGAACCGGTGCGCCTCGTCACGCACGCGCTGCAACAGATAGAGCCCTTCGCTGTTGCGCGGCATGATCAGCGGATCCGGCTCGGACGGAACCCACACCTCCTCCAGGCGCTTGGCCAACCCGATCACCGCCACGTCGGTGATGCCGAGTTCGTCGAGCACCGATTGCGCGGCATTGACCTGCGGCGCACCACCGTCGACGACGTACAGGTTGGGTGGATACGCGAACTTGCGCGACTTGCCTTCCGGCGCAAGCTCTGTCGGATGCTGGAGGTCGTGCAGGTGACGATAGAAGCGCCGCCTGGTCACCTCGGCGATGGAGGCGACGTCGTCGGAGCGGCCGTCGCCCGCGGCCTCCCGGATCGCGTAGTGCCGGTAGTCGGACTTGCGCGGCAGGCCGTCTTCGAAAACCACCAGCGAGGCCACCACATCGGTGCCCTGCACATGGCTGATGTCGACGCATTCGATGCGCAGCGGTGCGTCGGCCAGCCCGAGCGCATCCTGAATGCTCTGCAGTGCAGCGGTTCTCGCGGTGAAGTCACCAGCCCGCTTGAGTTTGTGCTGGGTAAGCGCGTCCTGCGCGTTGCGACGCACGGTCTCGGCGAGCGCACGCTTGTCGCCGCGCTGGGGAACCCGAAGCATCACCCGCGACCCTCGCAGCTGGGTCAGCCAGGCCGAAAGCTCGTCGGAGTTGCTCGGCAGGCATGGAACCAGTACCTGGCGCGGCACCGGGTTGGTCGACTCGTCGCCGCCACTGTCACTGGCCCCGCCCAATTCGGCTTGATCGCCGTAGAACTGGGTCAAAAACTGTTCGACCAGGTGTTCCTGGCTGGTTTCTCCAGGCTCACCGGACTTCTCGACGATCCACCCGCGCTGGCCACGAACCCGGCCACCGCGGACGTGGAAAACCTGCACCGCCGCTTCGAGTTCGTCGTCGGCGAACGCGACCACGTCGGCGTCGGTGCCGTCACCGAACACCACCGCCTGCTTCTCCAGTGCACGTTTGAGCGCGCCGATGTCGTCGCGCAGGCGTGCGGCCCTCTCGAAGTCCAGTTGTTCGGCGGCCTCGTTCATCTGCTGTTCCATGTCGCGGACCAGTCGGTCGGTCTTGCCCGCGAGGAAATCGCAGAAGTCGAGCACGATCTGGCGATGCTCGTCGGCGCTCACCCGTCCGATGCACGGCGCCGAGCACTTGTCGATGTAGCCCAGCAGACAGGGTCGGTCGATTTGCCTGTGCCGCTTGAAGACTCCCGCAGAGCAGGTCCGTGCCGGGAACACCCGCATGAGGAGGTCGAGTGTTTCGCGGATCGCCCACGCATGCGAGTAGGGACCGAAGTAGCGGACGCCCCTGCGCCGCGCACCGCGGTACACCATCAGCCGCGGGTACTCCTCGTTGAGCGTCACCGCCAGCACTGGATACGACTTGTCGTCGCGGTACCTGATGTTGAACCGCGGATCGAACTCCTTGATCCAGTTGTATTCGAGCTGCAGCGCCTCGACTTCGGTGTTGACCACCGTCCACTCGACGCTGCCCGCCGACATCACCATCTGGCGCGTGCGCGGCGCCAGGTTCGCGATGTCGGCGAAGTAGGAGTTCAGTCGGCTGCGCAGGCTCTTGGCCTTGCCGACGTAGATCACCCGGCTGTGTGGGTCGCGGAATCGATAGACGCCCGGTTCGACGGGAATCGACCCGGGGGCGGGTCGGTACGTCGATGGATCGGGCACGGATTCCAGGTTACTGCCGCCTCCCGACGGCCCCGATCCACTACCGTCGAGTGATGCGGATCTCCTCTGTGACGAGGGTGATGGCCCCGCTGACCGGGTTGGTGCTGGTGTTGGCCGGATGCTCCGCAGACGAGCGCACCGAACCCGAGGCCTCGGGACCGTGCGCGATCGTCGAGAACGGCACCCCGGTGGTCAAGACCACCGCCGCAGCCTCCCCCGGTTCCCCTCCCACCTCCAGGGACATCTCCACCAACCCCGAGGTGGCCACGGGGTACCGCAGCGACATGACGCCGGTGCGCACCAGCAGCTTCTCCGTCGCCACCGCAAATCCGTTGGCCACCCAGGCCGCGTGCGAAGTGCTGCGCGACGGCGGCACGGCGGCGGACGCGCTCGTCACCGCGCAAGCCGTGCTCGGCCTCGTCGAGCCGCAGGCTTCCGGCCTTGGCGGCGGAGGCTTCCTGCTCTACTTCGACGCGGCGTCCGGAAGCGTCCAGGCGTACGACGGGCGTGAGGTCGCGCCGGCCGCCGCGACCGAGAACTATCTGCGCTGGGTCTCCGATGCCGACCGCACGGAACCCAAGCCGGACGCCAGGGCCTCCGGGCGCTCGATCGGCGTACCGGGCATCCTGCGGATGCTGACCGACGTCCACGCCGAGCACGGCAAGACGGGCTGGCGCGACCTGTTCGCCCCCGCCGTCCGGCTGGCCGACGACGGCTTCGACATCAGCGCCCGGCTCGCGGCGGCCATCGAGGACGCGGCACCTGAGCTCAAGCTCGACCGCGAAGCCGCCGAATACTTCCTCGAATCCGGCGGCAGCCCGAAACCGGAGGGCACCCGACTGACCAACCCGGCGTACTCGAAAACGTTGGGCGTCATCGCAACCGACCCCCAGTCGTTCTACACCGGCGCGATCGCCCGCGACATCGTCGCGGCGGCGACCGACGGCTCCGGCGGGCGCACACCCAGCCTGATGACCGCCGAGGACCTCGCCGGCTATACGGCCAAGAAACGTGAACCGCTGTGTGCGCCGTACCGCGGCCGGGAGGTGTGCGGGATGCCGCCACCGTCGTCCGGCGGCATCGCGGTCCTGGCCACGCTCGGCATCCTCGAACACTTCCCGATGGCAGATCACAAGCCCACCGATATCGATCGCAACGGCGGTCGGCCCTCCGTCATGGGCGTGCACCTGATCTCCGAGGCGGAACGGCTGGCGTACGCCGACCGCGACAAGTACGTTGCCGACACCGATTTCGTTCCGCTGCCCGGCGGTTCCCCCGAGACGCTGCTCGGCAGCGACTACCTCGCCGGGCGCGCCGCGCTGATCTCCGAACAGCACAGTATGGGCACCGCCAAGCCCGGCGAGTTCGGACCGCCGACCAGTCCGGCGCCGCCGGTTCCCGAACACGGCACCAGCCAGGTCAGCATCGTCGACTCGCAGGGCAACGCCGCGTCGTTGACCACCACGGTGGAATCCGCGTTCGGCTCGTTCCACATGGTCGACGGGTTCATCCTCAACAACCAGCTCACCGACTTCTCGGCCGAACCCACCGGCCCCGACGGAACGCCCGTCGCCAACCGCGTCCAGCCCGGAAAGCGGCCCCGCAGCACGATGGCGCCGACGCTGATCTTCGATCAGGCGCAGGGTGGACAACGTGGCGACCTGTACGCGGTGCTCGGTTCGCCCGGTGGCGCGGTGATCATCCAGTTCGTGGCGAAAACAACTGTGGGGATGCTGGATTGGGGGCTCGACCCGCAGCAGGCGGTGTCGATGGTCGACTTCGGTGCCGCCAACACGCCGAAGACGAATGTCGGCGGCGAGCATCCGATCATCGACATATCCGGCCCACCAGCATTGGCTGGAGACCTTGACCCGCTCGTGCGTGGCTTGCGCGAACTCGGCCACCAGGTGGATCTGGCCGACCAATCGAGCGGCCTGTCGGCGATCACCCGAGACGGCCCGGGCCTCATCGGCGGCGCGGAGCCGCGCCGGGAAGGGTTGGTCATGGGCGACACCCGATGACCGAACGCATTGCCCGACTGGGCGAAACCGACTGGCAGGTTTTCGCCGCCGTTCGGATGAGGGCGCTGGCCGACTCGCTGGGCGAGAAAGACCCGAGCTATCGCGACGAGGCCGCCTTCACCGCCGCGCAGTGGCGCCGACGGCTACGCGACCACGCGCAGTTCGTCGCCCTGCTCGGCGAGCGTCCAGTCGGCCTGATCGGCGCACAACAGGAGAACGCCGAGACCGTGTACCTGTACTCGCTGTGGCTCGAACCGGCGGTGCGCGGGCGCGGGTTGGCGAAGCAGTTGGTCGCGGCGGCGCTCGACTGGGCACGCAGCAGCAACGTTCACACCGTCCGGTTGCGCGTGGCGACCGACAACGCGACGGCGCGCCAGGTGTACGAGAGCATCGGGTTCACGGTCGCAGAGGACCAAACCACGTCCATCGCCGACGAACTGGCGATGTCGCTCAGCGTGAGTTGAGGCCCTTGTAGTGCTCGAGCACGCCGCGTACGCGGTCCATCGCGTCCACCGCGCGGTCCTTGTCAACGGCCTGAATCGCCATGATCGGGATGTACTCGTCGTCGGGCAGATCTACACGGGCCCACCGCGCACCCCGCGGGAACGAGATGTCGACGACCTCGGACCACGGAATCACCTTGTCGGCGACCAGGTTTCGCACTGCTACACCCGATGCGCCCGCCCGCAGCCGGGGACGCGCGAACATCAACACCACCGCGGCGATGACGACACCGAGCAGCGCGATCGCCACCTGGTCGGCGGTGCGGAAGATCACGCCGGTGGAGCCGACCTTCAGCAGCGCGCCGACCGTGACATGTGCGATGAGGATCAGCGCTGCAGCGGTGTAAGCGAAATACGGTGCCAGGTGAGGCCGTACCTCGACGTCCCAGTCGGTCATGAGCCCGAACGCAGGTTCCGCAACGTCAGCGCGGTGGACAGGGCCGCGGCCGCCGCCTGCGCGCCTTTGTCTTCGGACGACGACGGCAGGCCGGCCCGGTCAAGGGCCTGCTGTTCGGTGTTCGTCGTCAGCACGCCATTGGCCACCGGCGTCGACGCGTCCAGCGACACCCGGGTCAAACCCTGGGTCACCGCGTCGCACACGTAGTCGAAATGCGGTGTCTCACCGCGGATCACCACACCGAGCGCCACAACCGCGTCATGAGTGGCCGCCAAAGCCTGTGCCACGACGGGAATCTCGATGGCACCGAGCACCCGCACGACCGTGGGATTGTCGAGGCCGGCATCCGCAGCGACCTTGAGCGCGCCGTCGAGCAGGGCATCGCAAATGGTCTCGTGCCAGGTGCTGGCCACGACGGCAAGCTTGAGTCCCGATCCGTCGATGTGTGGGAGATCGGGTACGCCCGTACCGCTCACAGGGCTCCGCCGAGATCGGTCGGCCGGCGATCACCGAGCAGGTACACGCCCTCGTCGTAGTCGGCCATGGTGGTCGCCTCGTGGTAATCGTCGAGGCCGCTCAGGTCGTGGCCCATCCGGTCGCGCTTGGTCATCAGGTAGCGGATGTTCTCTTTGTTGGCGCGCACCGGCAGCGGCACACGTTCGATGATGTGCAGCCCGTAGCCGTCGAGCCCGACGCGCTTGGCGGGGTTGTTGGTCAGCAGACGCATCGACCGCACACCGAGATCGACGAGGATCTGCGCGCCGATGCCGTAGTCGCGGGCGTCGGCGGGCAGGCCGAGCTTGAGGTTGGCGTCGACGGTGTCGTCGCCGGCGTCCTGAAGTTGATACGCCTGCAGCTTGTGCATGAGTCCGATGCCCCGACCCTCATGTCCGCGCATGTACAGCACGATGCCGCGGCCTTCGCGGGCGACCATCGCCATCGCCGCGTCGAGTTGGGGTCCGCAGTCGCAGCGCTGGGAACCGAACACGTCGCCGGTGAGGCATTCGGAGTGCACGCGCACCAGCACGTCATGGCCGTCGCTGGTCGGACCCGCGACGTCACCCTTGACCAGCGCAACGTGCTCGACATCGTCGTAGATGCTCGTGTAGCCGACGGCGCGGAATTCGCCGTGGCGGGTCGGAATCCGGGCCTCGGCGATGCGCTCGATGTGCTTCTCGTGCTTGCGCCGCCACTCGATCAGGTCGGCGATCGAGATCAGCGCGAGGTCGTGTTCGTCGGCGAAGATGCGCAGCTCGTCGGTCTGCGCCATCGAGCCTTCGTCTTTCTGGCTGACGATCTCGCAGATCGCACCGGCCGGCTGCAGCCCGGCGAGTCGCGCCAGGTCGACCGCGGCCTCGGTGTGGCCCGGACGGCGCAGCACCCCACCGTCCTTCGCGCGCAGCGGCACGACGTGCCCCGGTTTGGTGAAATCGTCGGCGATGCTCGACGGATCCGCCAGCAGGCGCATCGTCGTCGCGCGGTCCGCAGCTGAGATACCGGTTCCCACACCGTTTTTCGCGTCGACGGTGACGGTGTAGGCGGTGCCGTGCTTGTCCTGGTTGACCGCGTACATCGGCAGCAGGCCGAGCTTGTCGCAGATCGCCCCGTCGAGCGGCACACAGAGATAACCGGAGGTGTAGCGGACCATGAACGCGACGAGTTCGGGGGTCGCTTTTTCGGCGGCGAAGATGAGGTCGCCCTCGTTCTCGCGATCCTCATCGTCGATCACGACGACGGCCTTGCCCGCGGCGATATCGGCCACCGCGCGCTCAACAGTGTCAAGCCTCGTCACCACATCAGTATGAACCACCAGGGCCCAAAACTTATTGCCGGTCCGCTGACCTGGAGGTATACCGGTGTAGTCGGTGCCGGCGCCCTGGCCCGGCGAGCGGTGTTTTCGTATTCACTCCTCGGCGACGTCGCCTGACGCCTACGCTAATTTTCCCGGTCATTTCGAAGGACACATATGAAAGCGTCACGTCTCACGGCCCCGAGGCTGCTGATCGCCGCGTGTGGTGTGGCCGCCTCCGGGTTCTTCTTCGCCTCCGCTCCCGCGGCAGCCGAGCCGTTCGATCCGGCCCCACCCGGGCCCTCCACCGGTGCGTCCGATGTGATCCCGGCGGTCGGGGTGCTCGAAGGCATGTGGCGTCAGTACGTGCCCCGCGACGCGGCCCCGCCGGCGCAGATGGGCGCGGTCGATCGGTTCTTCGACGATTTCGTGCCGACACCAAACCAGGTCAGCGACTTCTTCTCGTTCATCCAGCAGTTCCGGCTCCGCTGAGCGGGTTGCGCGAGCCGCAATGCGGCTCCAGCTCAATCGTTTTCGGGTGAGAGGAGCCGCTCGACGTATTTGGCGATCACGTCCACCTCGAGGTTGACCAGCGTGCCGACCTCGGCACGGCCGAGGATGGTGAGGTCGAGCGTCGTCGGGATCAACGACACCTCGAACCAGTCGTGTCCGAGCGCGGACACCGTCAGCGAGACTCCGTCGACGGTGATGGAGCCCTTCTCGACCACGTACCGCGACAGCGCGGTCGGCAGCGCGATGCGCACCACCGTCCAGCGCTCCGACGGAGTCCGCGCGATGACGTGACCGGTGCCGTCGACGTGTCCCTGGACGATGTGACCGCCGAGGCGGCTGTTGACGGCCGCGGCCCGCTCGAGGTTCACGCTGCTGCCCACCCCGAGGCGGCCGAGGCTGGAGCGGTCCAATGTCTCGCCGATCACATCGGTGGTGAAGATCGCATCCGGGCGCGCCTCGACGACGGTGAGGCAGACACCGTTGACCGCGATCGAGTCGCCGTGGCGGGCGTCCGATGTGACGAGGGGGCCGCGGATGGCGAGCCGGGCGAAGTCGCCGAGATCCTCCTTGCCGACGACCTCACCGACCTCTTCGACGATTCCGGTGAACACGCCGCCAGACTATCGGGTGCGACTTATGGAGTGAGGTGTCAGCTTCGGAGGAAACGTCTCACCGCGACACCGCCGTCATGGCTGCTCGGAAACTTCGGAAATGCCGAGGTTAGGAGTCATTTATAGGCATGTGAACGCGCCCCGCCGGCGCCGACGGTGCATCTGCACCCTCTACGATGCAAGTCATGCCCAAGCGCCTCGTGATGATCTTGTTCACCTTTGCCGCCGCTGTCGCTCTCTTCGCGGGGTGCTCCAAGTCCGAGGAGCCCGCGAAGGATCTCCCCGATGCCGCGACGCTCCTCCAGCAGTCCAGCCAAACCACCAAGAGCCAGACGAGCGCGCACATGAAGCTCGCAATGGAGGGTCCACCCGAGAAGTTGCCGATCGAGATGCTCGAAGGCGATCTCAGCAACGCCCCGACATTCGTCGCTCAAGGGACGGTCAATTTGCGGATGATGGGCCAACGCCTTGAGGGGGTGGAATTCAAGGTGGTCGATGGCACCCTCTACGCGTCGTTGACTCCGGGCGCAGGGTTGTCGAACTTCGGGCCTGCAGCCGATGTGTATGACGCGTCGCTGATACTCAACCCGGAGACTGGCCTCGCCAATGTCCTCGCTAATTTCTCTGACCCGAAGGCCGAGGACCGCGAGACGATCAACGGCACAGAGACCGTCCGCATCACCGGAAACGTCAGCGCTGACGCTGTGAACAAGATCGCCCCACAGATCGGTGCGACGGGTCCGGTGCCAGGCACCGCGTGGATCGCCGAGGAAGGCGACCATAAGTTGTCCCAGGTCAAGCTGCAAACCAGTTCGGACACCAGCATCACCATCACGATGTCGGAGTGGGGCAAGCCGGTGACGGTCACCAAGCCGCCGGCGGCCTGATGTCTGTTTCAGCACGAGCTACCGACACCAGCAGGGAAAACACGCCTACGCCGTCGAATCGTCGAATCGCGATCAGCGCAGGCAGCCTAGCGGTGTTGCTTGGAGCGCTCGACACCTACGTCGTCGTCGCGATCATCAGCGACATCATCACCGATCTCAGTATTCCGGTGAATCAGATCCAACGGGTGACCCCGATCATCACCTGTTACCTGTTGGGTTATATCGCCGCAATGCCGCTGCTAGGCCGAGCTTCCGATCGGTTCGGGCGCAAGTTCATCCTTCAACTGAGTCTGACCGGGTTCGCCGTCGGGTCGGTCATCACCGCGCTGTCCAACGACCTGGTTCCCATGGTGATCGGGCGCTCGATCCAGGGTGTCGCCAGCGGTGCTCTCCTGCCGGTCACATTGGCGCTCGCGGCCGATCTATGGGCCAGCCGCAGCCGGGCGTCGGTTCTGGGCGGCATAGGTGCTGCGCAGGAGTTGGGCAGTGTCCTGGGGCCGCTGTACGGCATCGTCGTTGTCGCGGCCCTGAGCACGTGGCGCGATGTGTTCTGGATCAATGTCCCCTTAGCTGCGATCGCGATGTTGCTGATCCACTTCAGCCTGCCCGGGCGCCTGAAACCCGAGATCCCGGAGCGGGTCGATGTGGTCGGCGGCATTCTGCTGGCCATTGCGCTCGGCTTGACGGTGATCGGTCTTTACAACCCCGCGCCCGACGGCCGCAAGATTCTGCCGAGCTATGGACTGCCCGTTCTAATAGGCGCGGCTATTGCCCTGATCTTGTTCTTCATTTGGGAGCGATTCGCCCGCACACGGCTCATCGAACCGGCAGGCGTGCATTTCCGACCATTCCTGGCAGCACTTGGAGCATCGCTGTGCGCGGGCGCTGCGCTGATGGTGACGCTCGTCAATATCGAACTGTTCGGCCAGGGGGTCCTCGCCAAGAATCAGACGGAGGCCGTCCTTCTGCTGCTGCGCTTCTTGATCGCCCTGCCGATCGGCGCCGTGATCGGCGGGTGGCTCGCAACGCGCGTCGGCGACCGCGCGGTGACCTTCATCGGGCTCATGATTGCCGCTGGAGGGTACTGGCTTGTGTCTCACTGGCACGCCGATGTGCTCACCACCCATCACGACCTCGGCTTTGTGCAGCTGCCCGTGCTCGACACGGACCTGGCCATCGCCGGCTTGGGCCTCGGCCTCGTGATCGGCCCCCTCACCTCCGCCGCCCTCCGCGTCGTACCGGCCGCCCAGCACGGGATCGCTTCAGCGGCCGTCGTGGTCGCACGCATGGTCGGGATGCTGATCGGGCTGGCCGGGTTGACCGCTTGGGGCCTGTACCGCCTCAACCAGCACCTTCAAAGCCTGCCGTTTCCGCCGGCCAACACCCTGGCCGAACGCGTGGCGGCCGAAGCGAACCGGTACCGCGAGGCCTATGTCCTGCAGTACGGCGACATCTTCCTGGTCACGGTTGTGGTCTGCGTCGTCGGCGCGCTCCTGGGCCTACTCATCGGTGGCAAGCAGGAGCACGCCGACGAACCGGCGGAGTTGGAGGAGGCCGCGAGCCCGGATCCCGTCGAGGGCGCCTAGCAGCGCTCGAGGCCGGGCTGAAGCAGCGCGGGCTCGGCCGGCCGGGCGTCCTGTTCGGTGGGTTGTGAGGTCGGGATCCTGAAGGCGTCGCAGATGAACGCCTTGAGGGTCCGAGGATGCATCGGGCGATGAGTAAGCCAGTCCTGCAGTGCAGTCATGGGTCGTCCTTTGTTCGTGCTCACCAGCGCGCAAATCGTCGGTGAAGGCGCGATTGCGGCGGGCCCGTCGGGGCCCACTCTGGTACGAGTGTACCGAGGTAATCGCGCTGATTGACTCCTAGACGCGCGGGGTATGCGGGGCATCACACCTACCTCAACGGAGAAAGCTGATGGCAAGTTCACTGAATGGCAAGAAGATTGCGTTTCTGGTCGCCCCCGAAGGTGTGGAGCAGGTCGAGCTGACCGAGCCGTGGAAGGCCGTCGAGCAGGCCGGTGGCACCCCCGAACTGGTCTCGACGGAGGTCGGCAAGATCCAGGCGTTCAACCACTTGACCCCGGCCGACACCTTCGACGCCGAGAAGTCCGCCGACTCCGCGTCGGCGTCCGACTACGCCGCGCTGGTGCTGCCCGGCGGCGTCGCCAACCCCGACAATCTGCGGATGAACGGCGACGCGGTCGCGTTCGCGAAGAGCTTCTTCGATGCGGGAAAACCGGTCGCGGTGATCTGCCACGGGCCGTGGACGCTCATCGAGGCCGACGTGGTGCGGGGACGCACCATCACGTCGTGGCCCAGCGTGAAGACCGATCTGGTGAACGCCGGTGCCAATTGGGTCGACGACGAGGTCGTCGAATGCTCGCGTGGGCCAAACACTTTGGTGTCCAGCCGTAAGCCGGATGACCTGCCCGCATTCTGTAACACGTTGGTCAGTGCTTTCGCGAAGTAGCCGAAACCCGAAGCGCCGACCGACGTCGCCGGGGTAACGTCGCCGACATGCTCATCGCCGCGCTGCGCGACATGCAGTGGCGAAGGCGACGTTTCGCCATCGCGGTGCTGTCCACGGCGATCATTTTCGGGATGACGCTGGCGCTCACGGGCCTGGCCAACGGTTTCCAGACCGAGGCCAGACGCACGGTCGACTCACTCGGTGTGGACCAGTTCATCGTCAAGGCGGGCGCATCCGGTCCGTTCGTCGGCGCCACACCGTTCGCGCCGGTGGAATTGCGCCGCATTGCCGCGGCTCCCGGCGTCGACGTCGCCGCTCCCCTGGCCTATGCCGGCGGCACCGCGACGCTCGACGGGGATACCCGCAACGTCGACATCTTCGGCGCGCCCGAGCGCGGACCGGGGATGCCGCCGGTCATCGAAGGTCGTGCGCCCACGGTCCCGGGCGAGGTCGCGGTGTCGACGACGCTGGGCCGCGGCCTCGGCGACGAGGTCGAGATCGCCTCGCAGCGCCTGCGGATCGTCGGCCTGGTGGAGAACTCGACCGCATTGGCCAACCTGCCCAATGTGTTTCTCACCACAGAGGGTGCGCAGGAGTTGGTGTACGGCGGTGAGCCACTGGTCGCCTCCATCGGTGTGCGCGGTGCGCTGGAGCGCGTGCCGAACGGATATCGGGCGGTCGATCGCGCCGGCGCCATCGCCGATCTGCTGCGACCGCTGAAAGTGGCGGTCAATTCGATCACGATCGTCGCGGTCCTGCTGTGGATCGTCGCGGCGCTGATCGTGGGGTCGGTGGTCTATCTGTCGGCGTTGGAGCGGCTGCGGGACTTCGCCGTTTTCAAGGCGATTGGTGTGCCGACTCGTTCGGTGATGGCCGGGCTCGCCCTGCAGGCGGTGATCGTGGCGCTGGCGGCCGCGCTGGTCGGGGCCGGGCTCTCGTTGTTGCTCGGACCACTCTTCCCGATGCAGGTGATCATCCCCACAACGGCTTTCGTCGCACTGCCGGTGGTCGCGGTGGTGATCGGCCTCATCGCCAGCGCGGCTGGATTGCGCCGCGCGGTATCCGTCGATCCCGCACTGGCTTTCGGGGGACCCTGACCGATGGGCGATCTGTCGATCCAGAACCTCGTGGTCGAATACACCAGCGGCGGACACACCGTCCGCCCGATCGACGGCCTGGACCTCGATGTGCCTGCGGGATCGTTGGTGATCCTGATGGGCCCCAGCGGATGCGGGAAGACCACGCTGTTGTCGTGTCTCGGCGGGATCCTCCAACCCAACGCGGGCGCAATCAAGTTCGGCGATGTCGACGTGACGTCGCTGAGCGCCAAGGAGCTTGCGATCTATCGACGCGAGACGGTGGGCTTCGTGTTCCAGGCTTTCAACCTGGTGCCCAGCCTCACCGCGGTGGAGAACGTGATGGTGCCGTTGCGCGCATCGGGTATGTCGCGCCGCGCTTCTCGCAAACGCGCCGAACAGCTCCTGGCCCGCGTGGGTCTGGAGGACCGCCTGGACCACCGGCCGGGCGACCTCAGCGGCGGACAGCAGCAGCGCGTGGCGGTGGCCCGCGCCATCGCGCTCGATCCCCCGCTGATCCTGGCCGACGAGCCCACCGCGCACCTGGATTTCATCCAGGTCGAGGAGGTGCTCAAGCTGATTCGCGAACTCGCCTCCGGCACCCGGATGGTCGTCGTCGCCACTCACGACAGCCGAATCCTTCCGCTGGCCGACCGCGTCGTCGAGATGGTGCCCAACTTCGCCTCCGCCGACCGTCCGCCAGAGACGGTGGAATTGGAGGCCGGTCAGGTGCTCTTCGAACAGGGCACGATGGGTGACCTCATCTACACCGTGGACGACGGCGAGATCGAGATCGTTCGCGAACTGCCCGGCGGTGGTGAGGAATTGCTGAAGTCCGCCGGCAAGGGCGACTATTTCGGGGAGATCGGGCCGCTGTTTCACCTGCCCCGGTCGGCCACCGCTCGCGCCCGCACCGATGCGACCGTCGTGGGCCACACCGTGCAGGCGTTCCGGGAACGCCTGGGGATGGCGGGAGTTCGCGACCTAATCGAGCACCGCCCGCTGAGCGGCGAATCAGACGAATCTACGCAGGAATGAGGCTCAGCAGAACGTCGGGACCGATCGGCTCGATCCCGTCGAAACGCCATCGCTGCGCGTGCGCGATGCTCAACACGCCCACGTCGTCCACCGCGGTGATCGGACCGCCGAGCAGGATGGGCGCGACGTAGGCGAGGATCCGGTCGATCACGCCGGCGCGCAGGAAGGCGCCCGCCAGCGTCGGGCCGCCCTCGAGCAGCACATCGGTCCGATCCGACAGTGCCTTGATCACCTCGTGGGGATCGTGGGTGCGGATCACCATCGTGCGCGAGTCGTCGTTGAGAACCCGTGCCTCCTGCGAGATCTCACGCTCACCGACGACGACGCGCAACGGCTGACGCTCGGCCAGCGTGCCGTCGGGAAGGCGGGCCGTCAGCGCAGGATCGTCGACGAAGACGGTCCCGGTGCCCACCACGATCGCGTCGGCAACCGCGCGCCTGCGATGCACGTCCGCGCGGGCGGCTTCGCTGGTGATCCACTGGCTGCTGCCGTCCGCGGCCGCGCTGCGGCCGTCCACGCTCGTCGCGAATTTCCATGTCACATGCGGAGATCCGGTGCGCTGTTTGTGCAGCCACTCGCGAAGTGGGCCCCCGGCTACCGCGTCGGCGAGCACTCCGGCGGTCACGGCGACTCCGGTCTCGGCGAGGCGCGCGGCACCTCCCGCGGCGATCGGGTTGGGATCGGCGACCGCGTAGGCGACCGCCGAAACACCCGCGGCGACAAGCGCGTCCACGCACGGCGGCGTCCTGCCGTGATGGTTGCACGGTTCGAGCGTGACGACGGCGGTGCCGCCCGCGGCACGTTCACCCGCCCTGCGCATCGCGAGCACCTCGGCGTGCGGACCGCCGGGGGGTTCCGTCGCGCCCACGCCGGCCACCTCGCCGTCGCGGTCCAGGATCACCGCTCCGACTGGTGGATTGGGGTATGTCGTGCCCTTGACCTTCTCGGCCTGTTGCATCGCCAGCCGCATCGCGGCTTCGAGGTTCATGCCCGCAGATGCTTGGACGCCGCGGCGGCCTGCCTGCGCAACGACTCCACCGCCGCGGCCGGATCCTCCGCGCTGTAGACGGCCGATCCCGCGACGAAGCAGTCCACGCCCGCCTCGGCCGCCTGCTCGATGGTGTCGGCGTTGATGCCGCCGTCGATCTCGACCACGATCGTCAACTCGCCCGCGTCCACGAGTCGCCGAGCGGTGCCGACCTTGACCAGCACTTCCGGAATGAACTTCTGGCCGCCGAAGCCCGGCTGCACCGACATGATCAGCAGCGTGTCGAACTCCGGCAGGATCTCCAGGTACGGCTCCAACGGGGTGCCGGGCTTGACCGAGAGGCCTGCCTTGGCCCCCGCCGCCCGGATGTCGCGGGCGACGCCGATCGGGTTGTCGGTGGCCTCGGCGTGAAAGGTCACGTTGTACGCGCCCGCCTCGGCATACGGCGGCGCCCACCGGTCGGGGTTCTCGATCATGAGGTGGCAGTCCATCGGGATGTCGGTCACCTTCAGCAGCGACTCGACAACCGGCTGACCGATCGTCAGGTTCGGGACGAAGTGGTTGTCCATCACGTCGACGTGCAGCCAGTCCGCACCCCGCACCGCCTCGGCCTCCTCGGCGAGTCTGGCGAAGTCGGCAGCCAGGATCGACGGCGCGATCAGGGGTCCAGCCATGGGCCTACCCTACTTTGAGCGCGGCGGCGAACATCGCATCGGTGCCGTGGCGGTGCGGCCACAACTGAACGTGCGGCCCGTCGCCGAGACCGTCGACGGGCGCGAAGAGCGGTCGGGTGTCCACGGCCGTCACGGGGTGCCGGCGCAGCGCGTCCGAGATGACGCCGACCGTCTCGGCGAGATGCGGCGAACAGGTGGCGTAGAGCACCACGCCGCCCGGCCGCGTCAGCCGGATCGCCGAGGCGAGGAGTTCGCGTTGCAGTTTGGCCAGCGGCGGCACATCGTTCGGCTTGCGTCGCCAGCGCGCCTCCGGCCTGCGTCGCAGCGCCCCGAGGCCGGTGCACGGGGCGTCCACCAGGACGCGGTCGAAACCCGGCTCGATGCCCGGGTCGCGGCCGTCGACGCGCAGCACGTCGACCGGCAGGCCGCGGGTGTTCTGCTCGACGAGGTCGGCGCGCGCGGGTGCGGGTTCGACCGCGGTGACCCGGGCACCGTCCGGGGCGAGTGCGGCCAGCAGCGCGGTCTTCCCGCCGGGGCCGGAACACAAATCCAGCCATCGCCCGCCGTCGGCGCCGTCGACCTCGGCCAGGGTCAGTGCCCGCGCCACGAGTTGGCTGCCCTCGTCCTGGACCAGCGCGGCGCCGTCGCGCACGGCCTGCAGTCGGCCAGGGTCGCCTCCCGTGAGATACACCGCGTACGGCGAATACCGGCCGACGCTGCCGTCGACCTGCGCGGCCAGGTCGGCGGCGGTCAGCGCCCCGGGACGGGCGGCGAGGTGGACCGCGGGCCGGGCGTCGTCGCTGGCCAGCAGCGCATCGAGCTGACCGGCGTCGGCGCCGAGCGCATCGGCGAAGGCCTGAGCGATCCACCGCGGGTGTGCGTGCACGAACGCCGCATGCCCGACCGGATCGGAAGCCGCGTCCGGCGCCAGTTCCGCGATCCAGGCCTGTTCGTCGCGGGATGCGATCGTGCGCAGCACACCGTTGACGAAACCCGCACGGGCCGTGTCGAATTCGATGCCGGCCTGCTCGACGGTGGTGGACACCGCGGCATGTTGTTCGACCCGCGTACGCAACAGTTGGTAGGCGCCGAGCCGCAGCAGGTCGAGCAGGACGGGGTCGATCCTGTCCGTCGGACGGCCCGCGGCGGCGGCGATGACCGCGTCCAGCAGGCCCCTGGTCCGGCAGGCGCCGTAGGCGAGTTCGGTGGCGAAGGCCGCGTCGCGGCCGCTGATACCGCGATCGCGCAGGATCGGCGGCAGCGCGAGATTGGCGTATGCGTCCTTCTCCGAGACCGCGCGTAGCACGTCGAACGCGGCGCGGCGCGCCGGGTCGAGCGGCTTGCGCCGTTGTGGTCGACGGTTGTGCGGCCGCGTCATTCGGCTCGCACCGTGTCGTCGAGCCGGGCGCCGCGGGCCCAGTCGGCCGCGTTCATCGCCTTCTTGCCGGGTGGCTGGATGAGACCGAGACGCACGGGGGCCGATGCGGTACCGATGTGCACCCCGTCGCGGGCGGCGCGAATCGCGCCGGGCTGCAGGGGTACGGCCTCTTCCTCGACGGTGACGGGGCCGAGTTTGACCCTCAGGTCGCCGATCATCGTCCAGGCGCCGGGATTCGGTGTGACCGCACGGATCCGTCGCTCGACGACGTGCGCGGGTAGGTCCCATCGCACCCTGGCCTCGTCGACGGTGATCTTCGGGGCGATGGTCACCCCCTCCGAGGGTTGCGGCACCGCGGTCAGGGTGCCGTCGGCGATGCCGTCGAGCGTGTGGCTCAACAGCTCGGCCCCCGAGATCGACAGTCGCTCAAGCAGATCACCGGCGGTGTCGGTCGGCCGGATGGTCTCGGTGACGACGCCGTAGACGGGACCGGAGTCGAGCGCGGGTTCGATGAGGAACGTCGTCGCACCGGTCACGGTGTCGCCCGCGGCGATCGCGGCCTGCACCGGGGCCGCCCCACGCCAGGCGGGCAGCACGGAGAAATGCAGGTTCACCCAGCCGCGCTCGGGCACCGCGAGGAGTGGCTCGCGCAGCAGCGCGCCGTAGGCGACCACCGCGCAGCATTCCGGTGCCAGCTCGGTCAGTTCGGCGACGAACTCGTCGGAGTTCGGCTTCGACGGCCGCAGCACCGGGATGTCGTGCTCGAGCGCCAGCCGTGCGACCGGGGACGGTGCCGGCTTACCGCGCCGGCCCGCCGCCGCGTCGGGGCGGGTCAGCACCGCGATGACGTCGTGACGTGGCGATTCGATGAGTCGGCGCAGCGGCGGCAGGGCGGGTTCCGGGGTGCCGGCGAAGACGATGCGCACCGGGTCAGTCTAGAGACGACGCTCGCGCCGTCTCGGAGCGCTCAGCGCGGGGTCTGGTAGTACTCGCGCTCGGACACACCGGTCAGCGGGGCGACGAACATCCACGGGATCGTGGTGAGCGACCGGTTCAGGGTCGCGACCGCGTCGTTGTAGTACTGCCGCGCGAATGCCAGCTTGTTCTCGCTGTCCGTTAGGTTCTCCTGCAGGTTCAGGAAGTTGTTCGACGAGTTGAGCTGTGGGTACTGCTGGCCGAGCGCCAACAGCGGCGCCAGCGCGGTGTCGAGTTCCTTCTCGGCCGCGCTGCGCTGCGCCACCGACTTGCCGGTGGTGGCGGAGGCCAGCGCGGCACGGGCATTGGTGACGTGGTCGAGGATGCCCTTCTCGTGCGCGGCGAAGGTCTGCACGGTGTGCACGAGGCTCGGGATCAGCGACGCCCGACGCGTGAGTTCCACATCGATGCCGCTGAGGGCCTCGGCGACCCGCACGTCGGCCGAGCGCAACTTGTTGTAGCCCAACACGAACACGATGAACGCCAACACCGCCAGCAGCAGCGCGATCACCAGTAGCAACGTCACCATGAGCCGCCTCCTCCTCCGCCTGTCTCTTATACACATC
>NZ_LZSQ01000092.1 GCF_001665535.1 Mycobacterium sp. 852002-51961_SCH5331710 | reverse complement strand
GCCACCGGCCAGCTCCCCGGCGCCGCGCCGGCCGCGAAGAACTGTCCGACGCGGCGGTGGTGTCGCGGTCGTGGGGCATGGCCGTGGCGACGCTGGTCAGCCGGCTCACCGGGTTCGCCCGCATCGTCCTGCTCGCTACCATCCTGGGCGCCGCGCTCACCAGCGCCTTTTCGGTCGCTTACCAGTTGCCGAACCTGATCGCGGCGCTCGTCCTCGAGGCGACCTTCACCGCGATCTTCGTGCCGGTGCTGGCGCGCGCCGAGCGCGACGACCCCGACAACGGCACCGCCTTCATCCGCCGCCTGGTGACGCTCGCGACGACCCTGCTGTTGATCATCACCGCGTTGTCGATCGCATCGGCGCCGATGCTCGTCAACCTCATGCTCGGCGGCGATCCGGAGGTCAACCGCGATCTCACCACCGCGTTCGCCTACCTGCTGCTGCCCCAGGTGTTGTTCTACGGCTTGTCGTCGGTGTTCATGGCGATCCTCAACACCCGCAACGTGTTCGGGCCCCCCGCGTGGGCACCGGTGTGCAACAACGTCGTCGCCATCGTGACGCTCGGCGTGTATCTGATTGTCCCCGGCGAACTCTCGGTCGACCCGGTGAAGATGGGCAACGCCAAACTGCTCGTGCTGGGCATCGGCATGACGCTCGGCACGGTCACCCAGGTCCTGGTTCTGCTGGTGGCGATCCACCGCGAACGCATCAGCCTGCGCCCGCTGTGGGGTGTCGACGACCGGATGAAGCAGTTCGGCGCCATGGCGTCGGCGATGGTGCTGTACGTCCTGATCAGCCAGGTCGGCCTGATCGTCGGCAACCGAATCGCCAGCGGCGCCGCGGCTTCCGGCCCCGCGATCTACAACTACACCTGGCTGGTGCTGCAGCTGCCGTTCGGCATGATCGGCGTGACGGTGCTGACGGTCGTCATGCCGCGGCTGAGCCGAAACGCCGCTTCCAACGACCAGCGCGCTGTGCTCAACGATCTCTCGCTGGCGACGCGACTGACGATGGTGACGCTCATCCCGATCGTGGCGCTGATGACGGTCGGCGGCCCCGCGATCGGCAGCGCGCTGTTCGCCTACGGCAACTTCGGCGAGGTCGACGCCAACTACCTCGGTATGGCGATCACCCTGTCGGCGTTCACGCTGATCCCCTACGCGCTTGTGCTGCTTCAACTTCGGGTGTTCTACGCCCGTCAGCAGCCGTGGACGCCGATCCTGCTGATCGTCGTCATCACGACCGTGAAGATCATCGCTTCGCTGATCGCCCCGCATCTCACCAACGACCCCGATCTCGTCGCCGGTTATCTCGGTACGGCCAACGGGCTGGGCTTCCTGGCCGGCGCGGTGGTCGGCTACTTCCTGTTGCGGGCCAACCTCGACCCGCCCGGCGGCCGCCTGCTCGACCTGCAGGTGGTGCGCACGGTGCTGGTCACCATCGCCGCCTCACTGCTGGCCGCAATGGTCGGCCAGGTCGCCGACCAGTTGTTCGGGCTGGAGGCGCTGACCCGAAACTGGGGCGGCGGCGGCTCGCTGCTGCGACTGCTCGCGCTCGGTCTGATCATGGTGCCGGTCATCGTCGGGGTTCTGCTGGGTGCACGTGTTCCGGAAGCCCAGGCCGCACTCGAGGCCGTCCGCCGCCGCCTCGGCGCTCGGTCCCGCCCCGTTCCGGCGGGCGGGTCGGTAGCCGCGTCGGCCACTGCAGCCGCCGACAGGCCACGGACGCGCACCTCACTCACGTACTCTGATCAGAGGAATCCGTCCCTGTCGGGGCGTCGGCACAGCCCGCCGGCGGTCCGGCGCGGACCACCCGACCTAGTTGCCAGGGACCGGATGCGGAAAGGACCAGCGGTGAGCGACGAATCCGCAGGCGGCTCCGCGCCCACACCCGACAGCACCGCCACCGCCAAGCTTCCGAGCGGTCAGCCCGACGTCGTCGCCGACGACCTGCGGCCCGACGTGCCCGACCCCGGCGAGACCACCGAGTTGGCCACCGAGAACGGCACGACGCGGCTTCCCGTGTCGGGCCGGCCGCCGTCCGATTACGGCGGCGACCCCTCTCGGGAGCCCCTCGCCTTCGACGCGCCGCGCGAACCGGCCATCGAAGCCGCGACCTCCGACGAGGACGTCCATCTCATCCCCGGGGCCATGGTCGGCGGCGGCCGATACCGGCTGCTGGTGTTCCACGGTGGCCCGCCCACGCTGCAGTTCTGGCAGGCGCTCGACACCGCGCTCGACCGCCAGGTGGCGCTCACGTTCGTCGATCCGGACAACACGCTGTCCGACGAGACACTGCGCGACATCCTGACCCGCACCCGCAAGCTGAGCAGCCTCGACATGCCCGGCGTGGCCCGGGTGCTCGACGTTGTCAACACCGGGTCCGGCGGTCTGGTGGTCGCGGAATGGATCCGGGGCGGCTCGCTGGTCGAGGTGGCCGACACCTCTCCCTCCCCGATCGGCGGGGCCAGGGCCATGCAGTCGCTCGCCGCGGCCGCCGAGGCCGCGCACCGCGCCGGGGTCGCCCTGTCGATCGACCACCCGGGCCGCGTCCGCGTCAGCATCGAGGGCGACGTCGCGCTGGCCTTCCCCGCGACGCTGCCCGACGCGACACCCGAGGACGACATCCGCGGAATCGGGGCGGCGCTGTACGCGCTGCTGGTCAACCGGTGGCCGCTGCCCGAGCACGGCGTCCGCAGCGGCCTGGCCCCCGCCGACCTCGACTCGGCCGGGCAGCCGATCGAACCGCGCGCCATCGACCGACAGATCCCGTTCCAGATCTCCGCGGCGGCGGCACGCGCCGTCCAGGAGGGTGGCGGCATCCGCAGCGCGCCCACCCTGTTGAACCTGCTGCAGCAGGCGACGGCGATCGCCGATCGCACCGAGCTGATCTCCCCCGTCGACGAACCCGACCGCTCCGGCGCACCGGGAGTCGGGGCCGCCACCGATCCGGAGACCGAGGCGCGGCGACGCAAGGCCCTGATGATCGGGCTGGGTGTGGGCGGCGCGATCGTCGTGGTCGCGCTGGTGGTGTTGGCGACGGTGCTGAGCCGGATCTTCGGCGACGTCGGCGACGGCCTCGGCGGCGACCGGCTCGGCCTCAACGACCCCACCACCTCCGAGTCGGCCGATGGAGGCGGTGGCGGTAGCGGCAATGTCGTCAAACCCACTGCAGTGACTGTCTTTTCGCCGGAGGGCGAAGCCGACGCGCCGTCCGAGGCGGGTAAGGCGATCGACGGCGACAAGTCCACGGCGTGGCCGATCGACACCTACACCGACCCGGTGCCGTTCCCCAACTTCAAGAACGGCGTCGGGCTGATGTTGCAGCTGCCGCAGGCCACCAAGGTGGGCGAGGTCGACATCGACCTCGACAGCACCGGCACCGCCGTGGAGATCCGCTCCGCGCCGTCGCCGAATCCGTCGTCGCTGTCCGACACCACGGTGCTGACGCCGGCCACCCAGCTCAAGCCGGGGTCCAACACGATCAAGGTGGAGGACGCGTCGCCGACGTCGAACCTGCTGGTCTGGGTGTCGACCCTCGGTCAGGTCAACGGCCAGAGCCGTTCCAACATCGCCGAGATCACGGTCAAGTCCGCCTCCTGACCCGTTCATCCCCAACCCGGCAAAGATGTGTCGGGAGGCCCCCGCCGGCCCGTTTAGTGTTCGGCTGTGGGGACGTTCGGGGGGCATTCCGGTCGGCAACGCAGTGACGCGGAACTGCTCGCCGCACACGTTGCAGGCGACCGGTATGCGTTCGAGGAGTTGTTCTACCGACACCACCGCCAGCTGTACCGGATCGCACGCATCACCAGCCGCAACCCCGACGACGCCGCCGACGCACTGCAGGACGCCATGCTCAAGGCGCACCGGCGGGCCCCTGCATTCCGGTACGACTCCGCGGTCAACAGCTGGTTGCACCGCATCGTGGTCAACGCCTGCCTGGACCGATTGCGGCGCAACAAGATCCGAGCGGCCGAAACGTTGTCCGACGACATCGCACACGTCGGCGACCCGGCCTCGCACGTCGACACCGCGATCGTCGTCGAGCGGGCCCTGATGCGGTTACCCGTCGAACAGCGTGCCGCCGTGGTCGCCGTCGACATGCAGGGGTATTCGGTGGCCGAGACCGCTCGCATGCTCGGTGTCCCCGAGGGCACCGTCAAGAGCCGGTGTTCCCGCGCCAGGTCCAAGCTGGCCGAGGCGCTCGACTGCTTCGACGCGCAGGCCACCGCGCGCACCGACTGAGCGGAACCGTCGGCATATCCGCCGCGTCTTACCTGTCGTGGTGGAGACTGGCTGAGATGCAGGACGACGGCTCGGATCCGGCGGTCGAGCGGGTGCGCCGCGGCCTGGCCCGGTTGGCGCACGACGAGGCCTCCGCGCCCGACGTGCCTGCCGGTGTCGCCGAGCGCGTCGGCGCGGCGCTGCGGGCCGCGGGTGAGCCCACGCACGCCGTCGAACGGCCCCGGCTGCGCCCAATCCACGTTTTCGGGCTCGTCATCGGCCTCGCCGCCGTTGTGACCGGCGCCGTCATCGGCACGTCGATGCTGGTCCGCGACCCTGCGCCCCGGTTCTCCCAGCCCGGACTGACCGCCGAGCGCATCACGGTGTCGCGTCCGCCGCCGACCGTGCCGCTGACCGGCCCCCAGCTCGCCGGTCTGCTGTCGGCGCCTGCCGAATACGGCCCGCTGGCGGACCCCGCGCGCCGCGCAGCATGTCTCGAGGGACTCGGCCGCCCGGCGAATACGCCCGTCCTCGGAGCCCGGACCGTCGACATGGGCGGGCGGCCGGCGGTCGTGTTGCTCCTACCCGCGCACGCCGCGACCGAGGTGGTGGCGGTGGTCGTCGACACGGGGTGCCACGCGGCTCACAGTGGGCTGCTGGCCGAAACAGTGGTCAAACGACCGTAGTCTGTCCCCCGAGGTTGTTCGGAAAGTCCGGGGAACACCACCGCCTACGCTGGTGTTTACACCGGTGTCGCAGGAATGCGGCAGAAAGGCGCAAATGACCACCACATCCACGGTCCACGAGCTGATCATCATCGGATCCGGCCCGGCCGGTTACACCGCCGCCATCTACGCGGCGCGCGCGCAGCTCAAGCCCTTGGTGTTCGAAGGCGTCCAATTCGGCGGCGCTTTGATGACCACCACCGAGGTGGAGAACTATCCCGGCTTCCGCAACGGAATCACCGGTCCGGAACTGATGGACGAGATGCGCGAACAGGCGCTGCGCTTCGGTGCGGACCTGCGCATGGAGGACGTCGACGAGGTCTCGCTCGACGGCCCGGTCAAGACCGTGACCGTTGGTGACGACACGTACCAGGCACGTGCGGTCATCCTCGCGATGGGCGCCGCCGCGCGGCACCTCGGCGTCCCCGGTGAAGACGCCCTGCTCGGCATGGGCGTGAGCACGTGCGCGACGTGCGACGGGTTCTTCTTCCGCGACGAGGACATCATCGTCGTCGGCGGCGGCGACTCGGCGATGGAGGAGGCCATCTTCCTGACCAAGTTCGCCCGCAACGTCACGCTGGTGCACCGCCGCGACGAGTTCCGCGCCTCGCGGATCATGCTGGACCGCGCCCGCGCGAACGAGAAGATCACGTTCCTGACCAACACCGAGGTCGTCGAGATCGAAGGCAGCCCGAAGGTCAGCGGAGTCCGGTTGCGTAACACCGCGACCGGTGAAGAGTCCAAGCTCGCCGTCACCGGTGTGTTCGTCGCGATCGGCCACGATCCGCGATCGGATCTGGTCCGCGGCCAGGTCGAGCTCGACGAGGACGGTTACGTCGTGACGCAACGTGGTTCGACCAGCACCTCGATCGAAGGCGTCTTCGCCGCAGGCGATCTCGTCGACCGCACTTACCGCCAGGCCATCACCGCCGCGGGCACCGGCTGTTCGGCGTCCATCGACGCAGAACGCTGGCTCGCCGAAATCGGTTCTGGCCCAAGCGATGAGACCACCGAAACCCCCGTTTGATAGGAGCATCACTGATGGCCGAGACCACTGGAACCACCGTTGCGGTGACCGACGACACGTTCTCTGCGGACGTGTTGTCCAGCAGCACACCGGTGCTGGTGGACTTCTGGGCGACCTGGTGCGGTCCGTGCAAGATGATCGCCCCGGTGCTGGAGGAGATCGCCACCGAGAAGGCCGACGCGCTGACGGTCGCGAAACTCGATGTCGACGCGAACCCGGCCACGGCCCGCGATTTTCAGGTGGTGTCGATTCCGACGCTCATCGTTTTCAAGGACGGCGCCCCGGTGAAGCGGATCGTCGGCGCAAAAGGTAAGGCTGCGCTGCTGCGCGAGCTCGCTGACGTGCTCTGATACCCGGCTGGATCAGTAATCCGGGACGCGGACACCGGCCTGGGGTTTTCTTGAATCGGCGGTGTGTCTGCGACAATCGTGCCTAGCCCGTCAACTTGGTCGGCGCCTTTGCGCAGCTGACAACCGTGACTGAAAGGCCGCATATGTCCAGTCTGCGTCGCGGTGACCGCGGGTCCGCGGTCACCGAGATCCGGGCTGCGTTGACGGCACTGGGCATGCTCGAGAACTCCGACGAGGAGATCACCACCGGTAGACATGTCGCACTCGACGTTTTCGACGGCGAACTCGACCAGGCCGTGCGGGCCTTCCAACAGCATCGCGGACTTCTGGTCGACGGGATCGTCGGCGAGGCGACGTACCGCGCGCTGAAGGAAGCGTCGTACCGGCTCGGTGCGCGCACGCTCAGTCACCAGTTCGGCGCACCGATGTTCGGTGACGACGTCGCGACACTTCAAGCGCGCCTTCAGGATCTCGGCTTCTACACCGGGCTCGTCGACGGGCATTTCGGGCTGACAACACACAACGCGCTGATGTCTTACCAGCGCGAGTACGGGCTGTATCCCGACGGCATCTGCGGCCCGGAAACGTTGCGCTCCTTGTACTTTCTGGGATCCCGCGTCACCGGCGGTTCTCCGCACGCGATCCGCGAGGAGGAGTTGGTCCGCAGCTCCGGTCCGCGCCTGTCGGGCAAGCGGATCATCATCGACCCGGGCCGTGGCGGCGACGACCATGGTCAGATCATGCAGGGCCCCAACGGCCCGATCAGCGAGTCGGACATCCTGTGGGACTTGGCAAGTCGTCTCGAAGGCCGGATGACCGCCATCGGCATGGAGACCTTCCTGTCGCGGCCGGCCAACCGCGCCCCGTCGGATGCCGAACGCGCCGCGACCGCCAACGCCGTCGGCGCCGACCTGATGATCAGCCTGCGCTGCGCCACGCAGCCCACCCCGTCCGCCAACGGCGTCGCCTCGTTCCACTTCGGTAATTCGCACGGCTCGGTGTCGACCATTGGACGCAACCTCGCCGACTTCATTCAGCGAGAAGTGGTGGCCCGCACTGGATTACGTGACTGCCGTACCCATGGGCGGACGTGGGACCTGTTGCGCCTGACGCGGATGCCCACTGTGCAGGTCGACGTCGGTTACATCACCAACCCGCACGACCGGGCCACGCTGGTGTCCACCCAGGCCCGCGACGCGATCGCCGAGGGTATGCTCGCCGCCGTCAAGCGGCTCTACCTGCTCGGCAAGAACGACCGCCCCACAGGCACTTTCACCTTCGCCGAGCTGCTGGCCCATGAGCTCTCGGTCGAGCAGGCCGCAGGGCGCGTCAGCCCCTCCTAGCGTTCGGCCGCGGTCAATCCGACCGAGCCCGCGCCTGCCCCGACCGGTTGCCGAATCTGGGCGAACTCGAACAATCGCTCCAGTGCCGCCTCCACATCGGCCTTCCAGCCCAACCCCTGCTCAAGCTCGAGCCGCAGCCGCGGGAAGTACCGGTGTTGGGATACGACGACGAAACCCGCATCGAGGAGGACGTCGGAGTCGAGCACACACTGTTCGACCGAGCAGTCACCGAGAACCTCGACGACCGGGCGCAGCGCCGGCGTCACAGCGCCCGGTTCGGCGAGCTCGCTGACCGCGGCGGTGTGTGCGAAGGCCTCGAGCGCGCGGGCACCGCGGCGAACCAGGTCGCCAACGACCGCGGCGATCAGCGCTCGCGAGATTCCCTCGGTGTCCTCCCCCGACTCGATGCCGAGCGACGTGAGCAGAACCGCGTCGGCGCTCACGGGTGCGGTCGGAAATCGTCGTGCCCGCGGAACGGATCCGGGCGGCGCGTAGAAGGCGTAGCCGAGGCAGGCCTCGTCTCCGCGCAACGGGGGCAGGCCGTCGTCGGATTGTTCGTCCGTGCACTGCACCGCGACCTGACCGCACGACCCCCACTCGAGCATGACCATCGACAGCCACGCTTCCTTCTCGAATTCGGGGTCCGACAGGTGATCGTCGACCCCCGGCACCGCCGCGCCCGCGGCGTCGCGCCCGAGGGTCAGGGGATCGACCTCCCAGTACACACAGCGGCGGGCATGCTTCGGCAACTGCTCGAAGGCTTCGAGCCGAAGAGGCGTGATGCGTGCCGACACTAAACTTCCCGAGTCCTACGCGATGCCGCGTTGTACAGCTTCCAGTCCAGGATAGAAGCACGTGGCCGGGTCGACGCTCCGTTTTGGGGGCCTCTCAGGGCGGGGGACGAAACGTGTTGTGTCACAGGTGGTTTCCTTCGAAGGACGGCGTTCACGCCGAGTCGGCCCGGGTTGTGTCACAGTGACGTAATTACCCGGTGTGGTGGGTCACCGCTCAGATGCGCTCATCAGTTCGACTATGCGTTGCAGGTCGTCCACCGAGCCGAATTCGACCACGATCTTGCCCTTGCGTTTACCCAAGCTGACCGTCACCCGCGTATCGAACGCCGTCGACAGCCGTTCAGCAACGTCCTGAAGCCCCGGCATGTTGATCGGCTTGCGCTTCGGCGCGGCCGGCGACGGCGCACCCGCGCTGTTGGCGAGGGTGACCGCTTCCTCGGTGGCGCGCACCGACAGGCCCTCGGCCACGATCCGCGCGGCGAGCTCCTCCTGCTTCTCCGGTCCCCCTTCGAGCGACAGGAGCGCGCGCGCATGGCCGGCCGACAGCACGCCGGCGGCGACGCGGCGCTGCACGGCGATCGGCAGGCGCAGCAGCCGGATCATGTTGGTGATCACCGGCCGGGACCGCCCGATCCGGGACGCGAGTTCATCGTGGGTGACCTCGAACTCGTCGAGCAGCTGTTGGTAAGCGGCGGCCTCTTCCAACGGATTCAGCTGCACGCGGTGGATGTTCTCCAACAGCGCGTCGCGCAGCATGCTGTCGTCGGTGGTCTCGCGGACGATCGCGGGGATGGTGGCGAGGCCCGCCTCCTGCGCGGCTCGCCACCGCCGCTCCCCCATCACGAGTTGGAAGCGCGCGGCGCCCGCTTCGGCCGCCGGCAATTCGCGCACGACGATCGGCTGCATGAGGCCGAACTCACGGATGGAGTGCACGAGTTCGCCGAGCGCCTCTTCGTCGAACACCTGGCGCGGCTGGCGGGGATTCGGCTCGATCGCCGACGGGTCGATCTCGCGGTACACCGCGCCGACCTCGTTGGTCGGGCCGCCGTTGGAAGGCCCGCCGATCACGACGTCGGCCGCCGCGTCGCCCATCCGGGGACCGAACCCGGTGTTCTCCCCGTCGGCGGGTCCGGTCGGGATCAGCGAGGCCAGGCCCCGGCCGAGGCCGCTGCGCTTGCGGGTGGGTTGACTCATGTTCTTCTCCTTAGCGCAAACGCTTATCGGTTGTTTCGGTTCTGACCGGGTTCGATGCTCTTCGCGCAAGCGCTCATCGGCGCTCCGCAATCTCACGGCTCGCATCCAGATAGCTCATCGCGCCCCGCGACCCCGGGTCATATCCGAGGATCGTCATCCCGTAACCGGGGGCCTCGGACACCTTGACGCTGCGCGGGATGACGGTCCGAAGGACCTTGTCGCCGAAGTGGGCCCGCACATCGGAGGCCACCTGGTCCGCGAGCTTCGTCCGTCCGTCGTACATCGTCAGGATCACCGTCGTGACATCGAGTTGAGGATTGAGGTGCGCCTTGACCATCTCGATGGTTCGCATCAACTGGCCGACACCCTCGAGCGCGTAGTACTCGCATTGGATCGGGATCAGCACTTCGGGTGCCGCGACGAACGCGTTGATCGTCAGCAGTCCCAGCGACGGCGGGCAGTCGATGAACACGTAGTCGAAGTTGAAGTCCGTGAGCGACGCCAGCGCGGTGCGCAGCCGTCCCTCACGCGCGACCATGCTGACCAACTCGATCTCGGCGCCGGCCAGGTCGATGGTCGCGGGTACGCAGTAGAGGCGGTCGTTGTGCGGACTGCGTTGCAGCGCGTCGCGCAACGGGATCTCTCCGATCAACACTTCGTATGACGACGGAGTGCCCGGGCGGTGTTCGATGCCCAGCGCCGTGCTCGCGTTGCCCTGGGGGTCGAGGTCGATGACGAGCGTCTGCAACCCCTGCAGCGCGAGCGCCGCCGCGACGTTCACGGCCGTCGTCGTCTTGCCGACGCCGCCCTTCTGATTGGCGATCGTGAACACCCGCTGGCGGTCCGGCCGCGGCAGGCTGCCCTTCGACGCGGCGTGTAGCAAGCGCACCGCGCGTTCGGCCTCGGCCCCGATCGGAGTGTCGATCCCCGCGGGGTCGTTCCACGCGCCCGGATCGTTCTTCTGGGTCCAAGCCTCACTCTGCGCGTCGCCGGTTTCGGACTTCGTTTCACGTGAAACCACGGGTGCCTTGGTTTCACGTGAAACATCCGGGCGCTGCCCGCCCGACGCATCCGTCGGCGGCCGCGCGCCGTTCCGCGGCGACGTCATCCTCGTCTCCTGCCCGTCGACCGGTGCGCTACCGTCCTCCCCCGCCGTGCCACGACGACGGTCGCGGGTGGATCCAAGTAGTTCGCGCCACACCTCATCACCTTTACATCGGCCGCACCGAGCGACGCCATCACACGCCGGTGGTCACGGATCTCCTCTTCGGCACGCTCCCCCTTGAGGGCGAGCATGTGGCCATCCACGCGAAGGAGCGGCATGCTCCATCGAGTCAGCTTGTCCAGGGAGGCCACCGCCCTGGACACCACCACGTCGGTCTCCCCCACTTGCTTCCTCACCCCTGGCTCCTCGGCCCGCCCCCGAACGACCGTCATGTCGATGCCGAGTTCATCGACCACCTCGCGCAGGAACTCGCTGCGGCGCAGAAGCGGTTCGATGAGCGTCACCCGGACATCCGGTCGGGCCAACGCCAACGGTATCCCGGGCAGGCCCGCGCCGCTGCCGATGTCGGCGATGTGGCACCGCGGCTCGATCAGCTCAGCCAGAGCGACGCTATTGAGGATGTGGCGGTCCCACAACCGATCGACCTCGCGGGGTCCGATCAGGCCGCGCTCGACGCCCGCGCCGGCGAGCACCCCGGCGTATCGCTCCGTCAGCTCAAGCCGCTCCCCGAACAAGGAGGCGGCCGCTTCGGGCGGCGCCGACACCTCCCCATGTTTCACGTGAAACATCCTCCGGATCGTCGCGTCGGACGACGACGCCTTATGAACTACACAGTTGTAACTCTGGGTCAGTCGGCGAGAACGACCACCCGGCGCGACGGCTCGACGCCCTCGCTCTCGCTGTGCACGCCGTCGATGGCGGCCACCGCGTCGTGCACGATCTTGCGTTCGAACGGAGTCATCGGCGCCAGCTCCTCGCGCTCCCCCGTCTCCAGCACTCGCCGGGCCACCTTGTCACCGAGGGCGGCCAACTCGTCACGACGCCGGCGGCGCCAGCGCGCGATGTCGAGCATCAGGCGGCTGCGCTCACCGGTCTTCTGATGCACGGCCAGCCGCGTCAGCTCCTGCAGCGCGTCGAGCACCTCGCCCTTGCGCCCGACCAACTTGTTCAGGTCGGCGCCGCCGTCGATGCTCACCACCGCGCGGTCACCCTCGACGTCGAGATCGATGTCGCCGTCGAAGTCGAGCAGATCCAGAAGCTCTTCGAGATAGTCGCCCGCGATCTCACCCTCGGCGACCAACTTCTCCTCGAGGTCGTCCTCCGCTGCCGGCGCGGAACCCTCGAGCACCTCGTCGCGTTCGGTCGTATCGGCGTCAGTCATGTCGTTCTCTCCTCATCCCGCCGGGGTCGCCCGGTCACCGTTTACGTTTCTTGGGCCGCGCCCCGGGGCGCGGGCTCGCGCCGGGCCGCGGTGTGCGATTGGCCGCTCCGCTGGCGGCCTTGCCGGGGCTGCTGCCGGTCGGCTTCTTCCCCGCCGCGCCGTTGTCCGACGGCGCCTCGCCGTCGTCGCTTTCGTCGCTAGGGGCTGCCTCGGCGGTCTTCGTCGCCTGGGCCTTGCGGTCGCGTTTCGGCTTGGCTCCGGGCGGCGGTGCGTTCTTGGACTGCCGCTCCTGAGCCTCGAGCTTCTTGGCCTCTTCTTCCTTCTCGATCTTGCCGAACACGTAGTGCTGCTGGCCGAAGGTCCAGATGTTGTTCGCCAGCCAGTACATGATGATCGCCAGCGGCAGGAACGGTCCGCCGACGACGACGCCGAGCGGGAAGACGTAGAGCGCCAGCTTGTTCATCATCGCCGTCTGCGGATTGGCGGCGGCCTCGGGACTCTGCCGGGCCACCGACGCGCGGCTGTTGAAGTACGTCGCGACGCCCGCCAGGATCATGATCGGCACACCGACCGCGATCACCGACGCCCGGTTGAACTCGGTGAAGGCGTCGAGGCCGGTCTTCTGAATCATGGTCGCGCCCAACGGCGCTCCGAAGAGGTGGGCGTCGAGGAAGTTGGCCACGTCCGACGGGCTGAACACGTAGTTGCCGGTGGCCCGGTTCTGCTCGACCGACAGATGGATCTGGCCGAACCCGCCCTGCGTCCGGTTGAACGACCGCAGCACGTGGAACAGCCCGAGGAACACCGGCACCTGGGCCAGCATCGGCAGACAGCCGAGGATCGGGTTGAACCCGTGCTCGCGCTGCAGCTTCTGCATCTCCAGCGCCATCCGCTGGCGGTCCTTGCCGTACTTCTTCTGCAGCGCCTTGATCTGCGGCTGCAACTCCTGCATCTGGCGCGTCGTCCGGATCTGCTTGACGAACGGCTTGTAGAGGATCGCGCGCAGGGTGAACACCAGGAACATCACCGAAAGTGCCCATGCGAAGAAGTTGGAGGGCCCCAGCAGGAAGGCGAACAGCTTGTACCAGACCCACATGATCGCCGACACCGGGTAGTAGATGATGTCCAGGCTGAACCAGTTAAACACGCGTCTCGCTTCCTGCTCGCAATGCTCGGTGGCCACCACTGACGTCGGCAGCGGTGCCCCGATCCTCCGAGGACTCGCCCGCGGGAGCACCCGACGCATGCGCGTCGTCTTGCCCGTCGGATGCGGGACGATCCGGTATCGGGTCCCATCCTCCCTTATGCCACGGTCCGCACTTCAGCAGCCGTACCGTCGCGAGCCAGCCGCCGCGCACCAACCCGTACTCGGTCAGCGCGTCGACCGCGTACTGGCTGCAGGTCGGGGTGAATCGGCAAGTCGGCAGCCGCAGCGGCGAAATCGTGTGCCGGTACAGCTGGATCGCATAGATCACGGCGCGAGCCGTCCACGCCCCGGCCGCACGCATCGACACTCTCACCGCGAGGCCTCGACTTTGGGCTTGGCCCGGCGCAGCGCGGTCCGCAATTCTTGTTCGAGTCGTGCCGAGATGGCGTGACGGCTGCTGGGTAGAGCACGGATCACCACGCGATCGGCGGGATCGAGTTCCTGGAGAAGATTGCGTGCGACATGGCGCAGCCGGCGCGCCACCCGGTGACGCTGCACGGCGGTGCCGACGGCTTTGGAGACGACCAGTCCGATCCTCGGACCGGGGTCGGATGACGCATCAGAGCGCAACGCGTGCACGACAATGTCGGGCTGCACAGCGCGCACCCCTCGACTGACAGTGGTTCCGAACTCGCTCGAGCGCGTCATTCGGTGGCGCGCCGGAAGCACAGCGTCAACTCCCGCTAGAGATCACGGGGAGTCACGCGGTCAGCTTGCGCCGACCCTTGCTGCGCCGGTTCGCGACGATCGCCCGGCCTGCCCGGGTGCGCATCCGCAGCCGGAAGCCATGCACGCGCGCCCGGCGCCGGTTGTTCGGCTGGAAGGTCCGCTTGCCCTTGGCCACGGCTGTCTCCTTGTTGCGTCTGGCACCCGCATCCCCCACCGACGACGTACGAATCGGTTTGGACGCAGTTGCCGTTGTTAAGCTCGTCCATCTTGCTAGCCGGCGCGGTCCCCGGTCGATGCCCGGGTCGCAGCCGTATCGCCTCGTACGGGCGACTGTTCGAGGGTACTGAGCAGATTTCGCTGGGTCAAACCTGGCCGAATGACAGTGGGGACAGCCACATTTGCAACACCTGTCACCGCCGACCAACGGCCCGAAATATCCGTCCACACAATGTTGCAGAACGGTTGGCACCCGCGAAGAAAACTGTTAGCTTCTGCCAATGCCGATTCGATAACGAAACGGCGACGGACAACGAAGCGAGGATGCCCGACCAGTCGTGAGCCCACAGGATGTCTCGCATCTGTGATGAGCCCCGGCCCGCGGCGTCCCCGCCGGTGTAAAACAGAACGACGACGACTGTCCAGTCTCCACAGCCTGTGGATAACTTTGTGGACAGATCGTCATCGTTCCTTTTGGTCGTCCCTGGACAGACCGCAAGGGGGTAGTCGTCGTTGACAGCTGACCCCGATCCCCCCTTCGTAGCCGTGTGGAACACGGTGGTCGCAGAGCTCAACGGCAACCCCGGCACCGGAGGCGACGACTTCGCCGGACCGATCCTCACGCCACAGCAAAGAGCCTGGTTGAAGCTGGTCAAACCCCTTGTCATCACCGAAGGTTTTGCCCTGCTGTCCGTGCCCACCCCGTTCGTCCAGAACGAGATCGAACGCCATCTGCGCGAGCCCATCATCACGGCCTTGAGCCGACAGCTCGGCCAGCGCGTCGAACTCGGCGTGCGCATCGCCGACCCGGGCCCCGATGACACCGACACTGCGCTCAACGGGTTGTCGACGATCGCCGAACCCGACGAAGTCGACGAGGATCTCGAGGCGCGCGTCAGCGCCGAGGAGAGTTGGCCGACCTACTTCACCAGCCGACCGCCGAACACGCTCGCCGACGACACCACGGCGGTCAACCTCAACCGCCGCTACACCTTCGACACGTTCGTCATCGGTGCCTCCAACAGGTTTGCCCACGCCGCGACGCTAGCCATTGCCGAGGCACCCGCGCGGGCTTACAACCCGCTGTTCATCTGGGGCGAGTCCGGCCTGGGCAAGACCCATCTTCTGCACGCCGCGGGAAACTACGCGCAGCGACTCTTTCCCGGCATGCGCGTCAAGTACGTCTCGACCGAGGAATTCACCAACGACTTCATCAACTCGCTTCGCGACGACCGCAAGGCGTCGTTCAAACGCAGCTACCGCGACATCGACGTGTTGCTGGTCGACGACATCCAGTTCATCGAGGGCAAGGAAGGTATCCAGGAAGAGTTCTTCCATACGTTCAACACCCTGCACAACGCGAACAAGCAGATCGTCATCTCGTCGGACCGGCCGCCCAAACAGCTGGCCACCCTCGAGGACCGGCTGCGCACCCGCTTCGAGTGGGGACTGATCACCGACGTACAGCCGCCGGAGCTGGAAACCCGGATCGCCATTCTGCGTAAGAAGGCGCAGATGGACCGTCTCGATGTTCCCGACGACGTCCTCGAACTCATCGCCAGCAGCATCGAGCGCAACATCCGCGAACTCGAGGGCGCGCTCATCCGCGTCACAGCGTTCGCCTCGTTGAACAAGACCGCGATCGACAAGTCGCTGGCCGAGATCGTGCTGCGGGATCTGATCTCCGACGCCAGCACCATGCAGATCAGCACCGCGACGATCATGGCGGCCACCGCCGAGTACTTCGAGACCACGGTCGAGGAGTTACGCGGACCCGGTAAGACCCGCGCCCTGGCGCAGTCGCGACAGATCGCCATGTATCTGTGCCGCGAACTCACCGACCTGTCGCTGCCGAAGATCGGCCAGGCGTTCGGCCGTGACCACACCACCGTCATGTACGCGGAGAAGAAGATTCGCGGCGAAATGGCCGAGCGCCGTGAGGTCTTCGATCACGTGAAGGAACTGACGACACGGATCCGTCAGCGCTCCAAGCGCTGACTCACATCGCCTCTGTCCCCCTCTCGTGGGGCTCGATCGCGCGCTCATGCGGGTGTGCCGACAAATTTTTTCGAAAAATCTTCTGCACCGCCGGCAACACCAGTCACAGCGCCGGGTTGTGCACACCGGTGTGGAGAACTTGGGATCAACCGATGAACTACCAGCCGATCACTACACAACCGGCAGCGAGTCCACAGTTCGTCGCTCACCAGCTGGCGTTCATCCACAGCTCTCTCACAACCCGATACGGCCGTAAGCAGCGCCGACATGTATTCATCCCCAACATCCACAGGACCTAATACTGTTGCTTGAATATCTCCCAAGAATCTTCTTCGAAGAAGGCGGTTGGGGAAGCACGGATCCGGCGGACGTTCGACCCACCGGACGCCGTCGATGTCGCCCCGATCGATTAGCTTTCAAGTTGGGGCGGAAAGCTCTACGGTGATTCATCACAGCCGTTACGGTCGTCGGGGACGCATCGGTCGGACGCGTGGTGAGACACCGAGAAACCGCTGCTTGAGGCTTGTCGTGATTGTGACCGAAGGGACCCTATGGACGTGGCGACGACAACGGTTGGTGTCACCGATCTGAAGTTCCGCCTGGTACGAGAGGACTTCGCCGAAGCCGTGGCATGGGTGGCCCGCAACCTGCCCACTCGCCCGACGGTTCCGGTGCTCGCCGGCGTCTTGCTGACCGGGTCCGAGGACGGCCTGACGATCTCGGGATTCGACTACGAGGTGTCCGCCGAGGTGCGGGTACCGGCCGAGATCGCTTCACCCGGCAGCGTTTTGGTATCCGGCCGGCTGCTGTCCGACATCACCAGGGCGCTGCCCGCCAAGCCGATCGACGTGAGTGTCGACGGCACCCGGGTCTCACTGACGTGTGGGAGTTCGCGGTTCTCGTTACCGACCATGGCTGTCGAGGACTACCCGACCCTCCCCGCGCTGCCCGAGGAGACCGGTGTCGTCTCCGCCGAGTTGTTCGCCGAGGCCATCGGCCAGGTGGCGATCGCCGCCGGTCGCGACGACACGTTGCCGATGTTGACCGGTATCCGGGTCGAAATCGCCGGGGAGAAGGTGGTTTTGGCGGCGACCGACCGGTTCCGTCTGGCGGTGCGTGAACTCACATGGTCGACGGCGGGCGCCGATCTGGAGGCAGCCGTGCTGGTGCCGGCCAAGACGTTGTCGGAAGCGGCCAAGGCCGGCGCCGACGGTGGCGATGTGCACCTGGCGCTGGGCGCCGGGTCGGCGGTCGGCAAAGAGGGACTGCTCGGGATCAGCAGCGGCGGCAAGCGAAGCACCACGCGTCTGCTGGATGCGGAGTTCCCGAAATTCCGCCAGCTGCTGCCCACCGAGCACACCGCCATGGCGACCATCGGTGTCGGTGAACTCACCGAGGCCATCAAGCGTGTAGCGCTGGTGGCCGACCGCGGCGCGCAGGTGCGCATGGAGTTCTCGGAGGACTCGCTGCATCTTTCCGCCGGAGCCGACGACGTGGGCCGCGCGGAGGAAGATCTTCCGGTCAGTTTCGCCGGGGACCCGCTGACCATCGCGTTCAATCCCACGTATCTGACCGACGGTTTGAGCTCGCTGCATTCGGAGCGGGTGACGTTCGGTTTCACGACTCCGAGCCGGCCCGCAGTGTTGCGCCCGGCCAGCGACGACGACACAACCGTCGGTGCCGCGGGCCCGTTCCCCGCCCAGCAGACCGACTACGTCTACCTGTTGATGCCGGTGCGGCTCCCAGGCTGACCGGCCCGACGCCACGGAAGGGGCGCAGATGCAACTCGGTCTGGTCGGTCTCGGCAAAATGGGCTTCAACATGCGCGAACGTCTGCGCGAGGGGGGCCACGAAGTGGTCGGCTACGACCCCAGGCCCGAAGTCACCGACGTTCCGACGCTGGCGGCCCTGGCCGAGGCCCTCGATGCGCCGCGGGTGGTGTGGGTCATGGTCCCGTCGGGGCATATCACCCACGACACGATCACGTCGCTCGCGGACGTGCTCGCCGAGGGTGATCTGGTCATCGACGGCGGCAACTCCCGCTACACCGAGGATGCCCCGCACGCAAAACTGTTGGGTGACAAAGGAATTGCGTTCATCGACGCTGGAGTCTCCGGCGGGGTGTGGGGGCTGAAGGAAGGCTACGGCCTGATGGTCGGTGGCAGCGACGCCGACGTCGAACGCGCGATGCCGATCTTCGACACCTTGCGGCCGCCGGGGCTGCGGGAGGACGGCTTCGTGCACGCCGGCCCGGTGGGTGCCGGGCATTACGCGAAGATGGTGCACAACGGCATCGAATACGGATTGATGATGGCCTACGCCGAAGGTTACGAGCTGCTGGCGGCCGAAGAACTCATCACCGACACCCAGGCGGTCATCCAGGCGTGGACCAACGGCACGGTCGTGCGGTCATGGCTGCAGCAGTTGCTGGCCAAGGCGCTTAAGGAAGATCCGGAGTTCGGCGAAATCAGCGGGTACACCGAGGATTCCGGTGAGGGCCGGTGGACGGTCGAGGAGGCGATCAGCCACCGGGTGCCTATGCCCGTGATCGCGGCGTCGCTGTTCGCGCGGTTCGCCTCGCGGCAGGAGGACTCGCCGTCGATGAAGGCGGTTTCGGCGTTGCGGAACCAGTTCGGCGGGCACGCGGTGAAGCGGATCAGCGAGTCCGGGTAGGCGGCTGCGCAGTGTATGTCCGCCGCTTGGCGTTGACCGACTTCCGATCGTGGCCGCGCGTCGAGCTGGAGCTCGAGCCGGGGCGTACGGTTTTCGTCGGTCCGAACGGCTTCGGTAAGACGAATATCGTTGAGGCACTCTGGTATTCATCCACTCTCGGATCACACCGGGTCGCGGCCGACGCACCCTTGATCCGCACCGGCGCTGAACGCGCGGTGGTGTCGACGATCGTCGTCAACGAGGGCCGCGAACTCGCCGTCGACCTGGAGATCCCCGCCGGGCGCGCGAACAAGGCGCGCATCAACCGCTCCCCCGTCCGCTCCGCGCGCGAGATCCTCGGCGTGCTGCGGGCCGTGCTGTTTGCCCCGGAGGATCTCGCGTTGGTGCGCGGGGACCCGGGTGAGCGACGCCGCTACCTGGACGAGCTCGCCACCACGCGGCGCCCGCAGGTGGCCGCGATCCGCGCCGATTACGACAAGGTGTTGCGTCAGCGTACCGCGCTGTTGAAGACGGCGTCCGGGGCTCGATTCCGGGGTGACAGAAGCGTTTTCGACACCCTCGACGTCTGGGACGGGCACCTCGCCGAGAAGGGCGCGAAGCTGATCACCGCCCGCGCCGAGCTGGTCAACCAGCTCGCGCCCGAAGTGGAGAAGGCATACCAGCTGCTGGCGCCATCGTCGCGGCCCGCTGCGATCCGGTACCGCAGCGGGGTGGATGTGGTGGAAGCAGAGGCGGCCGCGGGCACCGCTGATGCAAAGATGTTCGAGGCGGCATTGCTCGACGCCCTGGCGCGGCGCCGCGACGCCGAACTCGAACGCGGCGTCTGCCTGGTGGGGCCGCATCGCGACGACCTCGAGCTGCGGCTCGGCGACCAGATCGCGAAAGGCTTTGCCAGCCACGGGGAATCGTGGTCGATGGCGCTCTCGCTGCGGCTGGCAGCGTACGAACTGCTGCGCGCCGAGGGCAGCGATCCGGTGCTGCTACTCGACGACGTGTTCGCGGAGTTGGACAAGGCGCGCAGGCAGGCGCTGGCCGCCGTGGCGGCGTCGGCCGAACAGGTGCTGGTGACGGCGGCGGTGGCCGAGGACGTCCCGACGGACTGGGACGCGCGCAGGATCGGGGTCACGATGCGTGACGACGACTCCGGACGAATCTCGGTGGTGGAGCAGTGACATCGTCGGATGACCAGACCGGCCCGCCGGAGCATCTCGCGCACCTGCGCGGGATGGATCTGGTGCGGCGCACGCTCGAAGAGGCGCGCGGTGCGGCGCGTAGCCAGGGTAAGGACATCGGCCGCGGCCGACGCGGAGCCGCACCCCGAAAGATCGCGGGCAACACACGGCGCCGGTGGTCGGGCCCCGGCCCGGACGCCCGCGATCCGCAACCGCTGGGATCGGCGGCCGGCGATCTGGCCCGTAGCCGCGGATGGTCGGGTCGCGTCGCCGAGGGCGCGGTGTTCGGCCGATGGGTCGCCGTCGTCGGCGAAGGTATCGCCGCGCACGCAACGCCGACCTCACTCAACGACGGCGTGCTGACGATTTCGGCGGAGTCCACCGCCTGGGCCACGCAGTTGCGCATGGTGCAGGCGCAGGTGCTGGCCAAGATCGCTGATGCGGTGGGCGACGGTGTCGTGAAGTCGCTGAAGATCGTCGGACCGGTCGCCCCGTCGTGGCGCAAGGGCCGTTACCACGTCTCCGGCCGGGGGCCGCGGGACACGTATGGATAGCGGTCGGCTGAAAGCCGCGAGGACGCCGCGATCTTAGTTCTCAAGCGTCTTGAGGCACCCTGGATCGAGAAATTCCCCAGACGGCGCAAATAGGTGTGCAGAAACGCCGCCTCAGAGTCGGTCCTGTCTGACTCTCCCGGTAGGATGGAGGCAGATCGCAGGCGGTAGTCCGACCGCCCAGCCAGCCTTCCCCGGCAAGAGACCAAGGAGACCCGTCCAACGTGGCTGCCCAGAAGAAGAATGCTCCTAAAGAGTACGGCGCCGATGCCATCACCATCCTGGAAGGTCTCGAGGCGGTTCGTAAGCGCCCGGGTATGTATATCGGCTCCACCGGTGAGCGGGGTCTGCACCACCTGATCTGGGAAGTCGTCGACAACGCGATCGACGAGGCGATGGCCGGTTATGCCACCCGAGTCGACGTGCGCATCCTGGGCGACGGCAGCGTCGAGGTCACCGACGACGGCCGCGGCATCCCGGTCGAAAAGCACAAGCAGGCGGGCATCCCGACGGTCGACGTGGTCATGACCCAGCTGCACGCCGGCGGCAAGTTCGGCGGCGAGAACAGCGGTTACGCGGTCAGCGGTGGTCTGCACGGCGTCGGTGTGTCGGTGGTCAACGCGCTGTCCACGCGGGTCGAGGTCACGATCCTGCGCGACGGATACGAGTGGTTCCAGTACTACGACCGCTCGGTGCCCGGGGAGCTCAAGCAGGGCGGCAAGACCAAGAAGACGGGAACGACGGTCCGGTTCTGGGCCGATCCGGACATCTTCGAGACGACCGAATACGACTTCGAGACCGTCGCGCGCCGCCTGCAGGAACAGGCGTTCCTCAACAAGGGTCTGACCATCGAGCTGACCGACGAGCGGGTGACCGCCGAGGAGGTCGTCGACGAGGTGGTCAGCGACACCGCCGAGGCGCCCAAGACCGCCGATGAGAAGGCCGCCGAATCCTCGACCGGCCACAAGGTCAAGCACCGCGTCTTCCACTACCCCGGCGGGTTGGTCGACTTCGTCAAGCACATCAACCGCACGAAGACGCCGATCCAGCAGAGCATCATCGACTTCGACGGCAAGGCCGCCGGTCATGAGGTCGAGATCGCGATGCAGTGGAACGCGGGCTATTCGGAGTCGGTGCACACCTTCGCCAACACGATCAACACCCATGAGGGCGGCACCCACGAGGAGGGCTTCCGTGCGGCGTTGACCTCGGTGGTCAACAAGTACGCCAAAGACAAGAAGCTGCTCAAGGACAAGGACCCGAACCTCACCGGCGACGACATCCGCGAGGGGCTCGCGGCGGTCATCTCCGTGAAGGTCTCCGAGCCTCAGTTCGAGGGTCAGACCAAGACCAAACTGGGCAACACCGAGGTGAAGTCGTTCGTTCAGAAGATCTGCAACGAGGAACTCACCCACTGGTTCGACGCCAACCCGGCCGAGGCCAAGACCGTTGTCAACAAAGCGGTTTCGTCGGCGCAGGCCCGCATCGCCGCGCGTAAGGCGCGTGAGTTGGTGCGGCGCAAGAGTGCCACCGACATCGGCGGGCTGCCGGGCAAGCTGGCCGACTGCCGCTCCACCGATCCGCGCAAGTCCGAACTGTATGTGGTGGAGGGTGATTCGGCCGGCGGTTCGGCCAAGAGCGGACGCGATTCGATGTTCCAGGCGATCCTGCCGTTGCGCGGCAAGATCATCAACGTCGAGAAGGCGCGCATCGATCGCGTGCTCAAGAACACCGAAGTCCAGGCGATCATCACTGCGCTGGGCACCGGCATTCACGACGAGTTCGACATCTCCAAGCTGCGCTATCACAAGATCGTGTTGATGGCCGACGCCGACGTCGACGGCCAGCACATCTCCACGCTGCTGCTGACGCTGTTGTTCCGGTTCATGAAACCGCTTGTGGAGAACGGGCACATCTTCTTGGCCCAGCCGCCGCTGTACAAACTCAAGTGGCAGCGCAGCGAACCCGAGTTCGCCTACTCCGACCGCGAACGCGACGGGTTGCTCGAAGCCGGGCGCAAGGCGGGCAAGAAGATCAACACCGACGACGGCATCCAGCGCTACAAGGGTCTGGGCGAGATGGACGCCAAGGAGTTGTGGGAGACCACGATGGACCCGTCGGTGCGGGTGCTGCGCCAGGTCACTCTCGACGATGCCGCGGCGGCCGACGAGCTGTTCTCCATCCTGATGGGCGAGGACGTCGAAGCACGTCGCAGCTTCATCACCCGCAATGCCAAAGACGTTCGTTTCCTTGATGTTTAAGGCGAAGTTCCTCTAGAGCCGAAGGCAGATAATGACTGACACCACGTTGCCGCCGGGCGACGAAGCAGGCGACCGCATCGAACCGGTCGACATCCAGCAGGAGATGCAGCGCAGCTACATCGACTACGCGATGAGCGTGATCGTCGGGCGCGCGCTGCCCGAGGTGCGCGACGGCCTCAAACCCGTGCACCGCCGCGTGCTGTACGCGATGTTCGACTCCGGTTTCCGGCCCGACCGCAGCCATGCGAAATCCGCACGCTCCGTTGCCGAGACGATGGGTAACTACCACCCGCACGGTGACGCCTCGATCTACGACACCCTGGTCCGGATGGCCCAGCCGTGGTCGCTGCGCTACCCGCTGGTCGACGGCCAGGGCAACTTCGGCTCCCCGGGCAACGATCCGCCGGCGGCCATGCGGTACACCGAGGCCCGGCTGACTCCACTGGCCATGGAGATGCTGCGCGAAATCGACGAGGAGACAGTCGATTTCGTCCCGAACTACGACGGGCGCGTGCAGGAGCCGACCGTCCTGCCCAGCCGGTTCCCGAACCTGCTGGCCAACGGTTCGGGCGGCATCGCGGTCGGGATGGCGACGAACATCCCGCCGCACAACCTCCGCGAGCTCGCCGAGGCGGTGTACTGGTGCCTGGAGAACCACGACGCCGATGAGGAGGCCACGCTCGCCGCGGTCACCGAACGCGTCAAGGGCCCGGACTTCCCGACGCACGGCTTGATCGTTGGGTCACAAGGGATCACCGACACCTACACCACGGGCCGCGGGTCCATCCGGATGCGCGGCGTGGTGGAGATCGAAGAGGACAACCGCAGCCGCACCGGCATCGTCATCACCGAGCTGCCGTATCAGGTCAACCACGACAACTTCATCACCTCGATCGCCGAACAGGTCCGCGACGGCAAGCTCAACGGCATCGCCAACATCGAGGACCAGTCCAGCGACCGCGTCGGGCTGCGAATCGTGGTGGAGCTCAAGCGCGATGCCGTGGCCAAGGTGGTGCTCAACAACCTCTACAAGCACACTCAGCTGCAGACCAGCTTCGGGGCCAACATGCTGGCCATCGTCGACGGCGTTCCGCGCACGTTGCGCCTCGACCAGCTGATCCGCCACTACGTCAACCACCAACTCGACGTGATCGTGCGGCGCACCCGGTACCGGTTGCGCAAGGCCAACGAACGGGCCCACATCCTGCGTGGTCTGGTCAAGGCGCTCGACGCACTCGACGAGGTGATCGCGTTGATCCGGGCGTCGGAGACCGTCGACGTGGCGCGGCAGGGCTTGATCGAGCTGCTCGACATCGACGACATCCAGGCGCAGGCGATCCTGGACATGCAGCTGCGCCGCCTGGCCGCCCTGGAACGGCAGCGCATCGTCGACGACCTGGCCAAGATCGAGGCCGAGATCGCCGACCTCGAGGACATCCTCGCCAAGCCCGAACGGCAGCGCGCGATCGTCCGTGACGAGCTCAAGGAGATCGCCGACAAGTACGGCGACGACCGTCGCACCCGGATCGTGGCCGCCGATGGAGAGGTTGCCGACGAGGATCTGATCGCCCGCGAGGACGTCGTCGTCACGATCACCGAGACCGGCTATGCCAAGCGCACCAAGACCGACCTGTACCGCAGCCAGAAGCGCGGCGGTAAGGGCGTGCAGGGCGCCGGCCTCAAACAGGACGACATCGTCAACCACTTCTTCGTCTGCTCGACGCACGACTGGATCCTGTTCTTCACCACCCAGGGCCGGGTCTATCGCGCCAAGGCGTACGACCTGCCCGAGGCTTCGCGCACGGCGCGCGGCCAGCACGTGGCGAACCTGTTGGCGTTCCAGCCCGAGGAGCGCATCGCGCAGGTGATCCAGATCAAGAGCTACGAGGACGCGCCGTACCTGGTGCTGGCCACCCGCAACGGGCTGGTCAAGAAGTCCCGGCTGGTCGACTTCGACTCCAACCGCTCCGGCGGCATCGTCGCGGTCAACCTGCGCGACGGCGACGAACTCGTCGGGGCGGTGCTGTGCTCGTCCGACGACGACCTGCTGCTGGTCTCGGCCAAGGGGCAGTCGATCCGGTTCTCGGCAACCGACGAGGCGTTGCGGCCGATGGGGCGCGCGACGTCGGGTGTGCAGGGCATGCGGTTCAACGCCGATGACGCGCTGCTGTCGCTGAACGTGGTGCGGCCCGATACGTACCTGCTGGTGGCGACGTCCGGTGGCTACGCCAAGCGCACCGCGATCGACGAGTACCCGGTGCAGGGCCGCGGCGGGAAGGGGGTCCTGACGATCCAATTCGACAAACGCCGTGGCAATCTTGTGGGAGCGTTGGTCGTCGACGACGACACGGAGTTGTACGCCATCACCTCGGGTGGGGGCGTCATCCGGACCGCGGCTCGCCAGGTTCGCAAGGCCGGGCGGCAGACCAAGGGTGTCCGGTTGATGAACCTCGGTGAGGGCACAACACTGATAGCCATCGCGCGCAACGCGGAGGAAGGCGACAGCACCGACGAAGTCAACACCGACCCCGGTGCCTGACCCAGCGACGGGACCAGTGAGGAGCCGTAGGTGAGTTCACCGAACGAGCCGGGACGCCCCCGCGCGGGCGACGGACCAGGCGGCGCCAACGGCTCCGCGGGCAACCACGACGCGCTCGGCAAGCGCCCCGAGGTTCCGGACCGCGCCGAGGTGCCCCCGTGGCAGCGGGGCCCCGCGGCGCGCACGGCACCTGGAGGTCAGCGGCCGCCGGAGCCGCCGAGGCGCGCACCCGGACCGGGCCCGCGCGGTGAGGGAGCCGTCGATGAGGGTCACGCGACCGAGCGGCCCGCCGACGACCAGCGGGGGAACGCCAACAACTCCCCCAACGTCGGCGCGCGGGCCAACCGGTTCGTCCCGGGTGGCACCACGCCCACCGAGGAGGTCCCGACCCGCAGCGGGCCGTCGGAGGCACCACGCCAAGAGACCTACGCCAGCGAGTTGCCGGACCTGTCCGGGCCAATGCCGCGCGGGCCCCAGCAGCGCAAGCCCGCGGACCGCGCGCCGTCCGAGCCGGGCAGCCGGCCGTCGCCGGGCGGCCGTATCCAGGTCGGCACCCGGCACAAGGGTCCGGTGCGGGCCAGCATGCAGATCCGTCGCATCGACCCGTGGAGCACGTTGAAGGTGTCGGCGGTGCTGTCGGTCGCCCTGTTCTTCGTGTGGATGATCGCCGTCGCGTTCTTGTATCTCGTGCTCGGCGGGATGGGTGTGTGGAGCAAGCTCAACAGCAACGTCGGGGACCTGCTCACCAGTGCCGGCGGCGGTTCCGGCGGTGAGTTGGTGTCGAGCGGGACGATCTTCGGCGGTGCGACGTTGATCGGGTTGGTCAACATCGTGTTGTTGACGGCGATGGCCACGATTGGCGCGTTCATCTACAACCTGACCACGGACCTGGTTGGCGGCGTGGAAGTCACGCTCGCTGATCGGGACTGAGGCGCAGGCCGCGGTTTGGGCGGGAGCCCACGATTGCGGTAATCTCGTCGCTCGGCCATTACGGCGGCACGGGGCTATAGCTCAGGCGGTTAGAGCGCTTCGCTGATAACGAAGAGGTCGGAGGTTCGAGTCCTCCTAGCCCCACGGAAAGGTTCACACCATGAGGCGGGTGCTGTTGATCGCCACGGCGATCGGCGCCGCAGTCACCGTTGCCGTCTGGCGTTCGCGCCACGGCATCGAGGTGTGGCATGTGGCGCCGGACGCGCCGCCTGCGGACCAGGGGCCTTAGCTCAGTTGGTAGAGCGCTACCTTTGCAAGGTAGATGTCAGGAGTTCGATTCTCCTAGGCTCCACTCCTACTTCACCGCCCTGAGATCTCAGGGTTTCGGCGACACTTCCACACTCGGCGGCAGCGGCGAGGGGTCCGGCTGCGTTGACCGCCGCACGATCGAGAACGCCACCGCTCCCCCGGCCAACACGACGACGCCGGCTGCGGCGATCACCAGCCGACGCCTGCGCTGCTTGGCCTTCGACGGGCGGGGCGGCACCGCCCCCTGCAGCACCTGCGAGACGGCCTCCTGGGCCGCGGCGAGCTCCTGCGTGATGGTCTGTTGCGCAGTGGCCAGGTCCTCGCTCAGCTGAGCCTTGATGCGGCCGCGCCGATATCGGTCGCCCACCCAGGACGCCGACGATTGAGCACCGTTGAGCCCCAGCGCCAGAGCGCCCCGGGTGACGTCGACGGGCCCGACCGCCGTGTACTTCAGGCCGCGGCTCAACCGCTGGGCGGGGCTCATCCGGATCTCCGTCTTAGCGCTCATGGGCGTACCTTTCTCGCGGCCGGGGTGCGACCACAACAGCCTGCCATCTAGCCGAACACACCGGTGCCGGATGGGCGCCGAACGCGGCGTGGCACACTGACATCCCGTGACGAGCCCCATTCAGACAGCGACCGCGACCCTGCACACCAACCGCGGCGACATCAAGATCGCACTCTTCGGTAACCACGCGCCCAAGACCGTGGCCAACTTCGTCGGCCTGGCGCAGGGCACCAAGGACTACAGCGGCGAGAACGCATCGGGCGGCACGTCCGGACCCTTCTACGACGGTGTGGTCTTTCACCGTGTGATCGACGGCTTCATGATCCAGGGCGGCGACCCGACCGGCACCGGCCGCGGCGGCCCGGGGTACAAGTTCGAAGACGAATTCCATCCCGAGTTGCAGTTCGACCGGCCCTACCTCCTGGCGATGGCCAACGCCGGGCCGGGCACCAACGGCTCGCAGTTCTTCATCACGGTCACCAAGACCCCGCACCTGAACCGCAAGCACACTATCTTCGGTGAAGTCGTCGACCCCGAGTCGCAGAAGGTGATCGACGCCATCGCGACGACGGCGACCGATCGCAGTGACCGACCGACCGACCCCGTGGTCGTCGACTCGATCACCATCGCCTGACCGAAGCGGTCAGGAACGCGGGCCGGCGTAGCCGGCCTCGGTCAGCGCGTCGAGTACGTGCAGCGGATCGGTGCCCAGATCCCAACGCGTGAACACGGTCAGGTCGCCGCTTTCGGTGTCGATCTCGAGTAGCCGGACTTTGCGGGCCAAGCGGCGGAACTCAGTGATCCGGATCACTTTGATCTCGCTGCGCGGCAAAATCTTCGTGCCGAACCAACCGCGGTTGACGAGAGCGTCAGGTTTGATTGCCAGCTTCGGCCGCGCGCGCCACGAGAAAATTGCAAACACGATCAAACCCACCCCGGCAACTCCCCCGAGGAGGCGGCCCGGAGGGTCTGTGATCAGGCTCACAGCGGTGGTAGCCAAGATGATTCCGCCTATGCCGCACGCTGCGATGCCGACGGCGGGAGGGCTCCATTGAGTTTGCTGCACGGCTCTTCCACACCCTTTCACCGCGGGGTATGCGGTTATCCACAAGTGCTATCCCCAATGGGGATGAATCACAACCGTGTGAGTTGATTACCCGGAGGTTGCTAGCAGGGTAACGCGGAGCAACGGGGTTGAATTCATTCCAGGGACGGGGATCTCAGCGCCACCGCATGGTGAGCAACAGACCGGTGATCATGAAGGCAAACGCGATCGCGTAGTTCCACGGCCCCAGCTCCGCGAGGAAGGGGATGGCCGACGACGCGAGCTGGAACACCAGCAGCCACACCAAGCCGATCAGCATCAAGCTGACGAACAGCACGACGAACCAGGTGCTCGACGGCCCGGCTTTGACCTTGACGGGCGTGCGGCTCACCTGGTTGGCGGTGAAGTCGTTCTTCTTGCGGACCTTCGACTTGGGCATGGGTACCTTCGGGACAACTGAGTGCGACGATGTATTGACGAGCCTAACGTAGGACCGGCACCGCAGAGTCAAGGAAGCCAGGTAAGGCAGTTGCAGGGGTCGCATCGCCCGAAGCAGGCGACACACGAGCAGAGCCGCCGATCGACGGTGTGGCGATACGGCGTGCCGGTGGTGTGTCTGCTGGCCGGGCTCCTACTGTCCGCCACGCACGGTGTCTCCCGGGGCGGCGAGATCCGCCGCGGCGACGCCCCCCGCCTGGTCGACCTGGTCCGCGAGACGCAGCAGTCGGTGGACCGGCTCGGCGCCGAGCGCGATGCCCTCGTATCGACCATCGACAGCCATCACGGGGGCAGCCCGGGCGCCGACGCGGCCTTGGCGGCCATCACCACTCGCGCAGCACGCCTGTCGGCCGAGGCTGGGCTGGACCCGATGCGGGGGGCCGGGCTCATCGTGCGGCTCAATGACGCGCAGCGCGACGCCGAAGGCCGGTTCCCGCGCGACGCCTCCCCCGACGACCTGGTGGTGCACCAGCAGGACATCGACGCCGTTCTCAACGCGCTGTGGAGCGCGGGCGCCGAGGGCATCCAGATGCAGGATCAGCGGATCATCGGTACCTCGGCGCCACGATGCGTCGGCAACACCCTGCTGCTCAACGGGCGCACGTACAGCCCGCCCTACGTCATCACCGCGATCGGCGACGCGTCCGCCATGCAGGCGGCCCTGGCGGACGCTCCCCTGGTCAACCTGTACCGCCAGTACGTGGTGCGGTTCGGTCTCGGCTATGCCGAAGAACCCCAGGCATCGGTGGAACTGGTCGGCCACAAGGAGCCCGTGCGGATGCGGTTCGCCAAGCCGGCAGGCCCAATCGGCTACTGACCTCTCTATGGTGAGCGGACTGGGTGCGACCGGGTACGGCGCCCCCGCAACCAGTAACCTGGGCGGATGCAGGTCTTGGTCGTCGACAACTACGACAGCTTCGTGTTCAACCTGGTCCAGTACCTCGGTCAGCTCGGGGTGCAGGCCCAGGTGTGGCGCAACGACGACGACCGCCTGGCCACCGACGCCGACGTCGCGAAGGCCGCCACTGATTTCGACGGTGTGCTGCTGTCGCCCGGCCCGGGCACGCCCGAGCGTGCGGGCGCGTCGATCCCCCTGGTGAAGGCATGCGCGAGTGCGGGCACCCCGTTGCTGGGCGTCTGCCTCGGTCACCAGGCCATTGGTGTCGCGTTCGGCGGCACCGTCGACCGCGCACCCGAACTGCTGCACGGTAAGACCAGCGTCGTCCACCACACCAATTCCGGTGTGCTGCAGGGTCTTCCGAACCCCTTCACCGCGACGAGGTATCACTCGCTGACAATTCTGCCGGACACGGTTCCGGATGTGCTCGAGGTGACCGCGCGGACCGAGGGTGGCGTGATCATGGGGGTGCGGCACGTCGAGGTGCCGATCCACGGCGTGCAGTTCCATCCCGAGTCGATCCTGACCGAGGGCGGGCACCGCATGCTTGCCAACTGGCTGGGGTACTGCGGCGCCGCACCGGCCGAGGCGCTGGTCCGCCAGCTCGAGGATGAGGTCGCGGGGGCCATCGCGGCCGGCCGCGACGCCGCTACGACGCGAAGCTCAGCGTGATCGTCGCGCCGAAATTCACGCCGGTGCCCGGCGACGGATTCTGAGTCACCACCGCGTTGGTTCGCTGACCGCTGTTTTGCACGTCGGCGCCCTTGTCCAGGAAGCCGGTCCAGCCCAGCGCCCGTAGCCGCGGTTCGGCGTCGGTCCAGAACATGCCGCGCAGGTCGGGCATGACGAACTGGTTGCACGCCGAGAGCTGCAGCTGGATTGGCGAGTCGACCGCCGACTCCTGACCGGCCGGCGGCAGCGTGCCGATGACCTGTCCGCACGGCTTGGGGCTGTCGACCTGAACTGGCACCACGTTGGTGAAGCCGGCGGCGGTCAGGATCTGCCGCGCCGGTTCCTCCGTCTGGTTCTCGACGTTCGGCACGGCGCGGCTCTGCGGGCCCGAGCCCAGGATGATCGTGATCTCGTTGGTGATCGCCGACGTCTGGTTGGCCGGCGGGTTGGTGCCGAGCACCTTGTCCTTCAGCTCCGGCGTCGACGGCGACGACGAGGACTTGAACTTCTCGAAGCCGGCCTCTTTCAGTTTCTCGGTGGCCTCGGAGTAGCTCAGGTTCCTCACGTCGGGGATCTCCCGCTGCTCCGGCCCGGTCGAGACGTTGAGGGTGATCTCCTCCCCCGCGTCGACCGAACTGTCGGCGCTGGGATCGGTGCTGATGACATGGTCGGGAGGCACCGTCGAGTCGGGCCGCTGATCCGTCCTGGTCTTGAAACCGCGGTTCTGCAGTTCGGCGATGGCGTCGGCCGACGGTTGGCCGCTGACGTCGGGCACCTCGACGCTGCGGGTGCTTCCGCCGAACATGTTGATCGCGACCGTGACCACGACCGTCAGGATGGCCAGCACCGCGACCGCGGCCAGCCAGCGTCCGACCGAGCCGCGCCGGTCGCGCTCGGCGTAGTCGGGGGCGGGAACCGGCGGCATCGGGTCGATCGGTTCGGTGCGCTCGTGGGGCGCCGGCGACGACAGCAGTGAGCTGCGCTCGGCGTCGGTGAACACCTTCGGCGCCTCGGGCTGCTCGCCGCTGTGGACGCGGACCAGGTCGGCGCGCATCTCGGCGGCGGTCTGGTACCGGTTGTCGGGATTCTTCGCCAGCGACTTGAGCACCACCGCGTCCAGTTCGGGGCTGATCGCGGGGTTGCGCTGCGACGGCGCGACGGGATCCTCGCGGACGTGCTGATAGGCCACCGCCACCGGCGAGTCGCCGATGAAAGGTGGCTCCCCCGTGAGGATTTCGTACAGCACGCAGCCCAGCGAGTAGACGTCGGAGCGGGCGTCGACCTTCTCGCCACGGGCCTGTTCCGGCGACAGATACTGTGCGGTGCCGATCACGGCGGCGGTCTGAGTGACGCTGTTGGCGTCGGCCAGCGCGCGGGCGATGCCGAAGTCCATCACCTTCACCGCGCCGGTCTTGCTGATCATGATGTTGGCCGGTTTGACGTCGCGGTGGATGATGCCGTGCTGGTGGCTGAAGTTCAGCGCCTGGCAGGCGTCGGCGATCACCTCGATCGCCCGGCGCGGCTCCATCGGTCCGTCGTTGTGGACGATGTCGCGCAGCGTCACACCGTCGACGTACTCCATGACGATGTAGGGCAGCGGGCCCTGTGGGGTCTCGGCCTCACCGGTGTCGTAGACCGCGACGATCGCCGGGTGGTTGAGTGCGGCAGCGTTCTGGGCCTCGCGGCGGAACCTCAGATAGAAGCTCGGGTCGCGGGCGAGGTCGGCGCGCAGCACCTTGATCGCGACGTCGCGGTGCAGCCGGACGTCGCGCGCGAGGTGGACCTCGGACATACCGCCGAAGCCCAGGATCTCGCCCAGCTCGTAGCGGTCGGACAAATGTTGCGGGGTCGTCATTGCAATGTCTGTTCTGGAGCCGAAAGCCGCTGGTACGGCTCCTGTGCCGGGGGCGACGCCGGTACCAGCGGCATTGCCGGTGACGCCATCGCCTGCGGTGTGGTTACCCCTGATTGTCCCTCACCACCGTCGCTCCCCTCGCGGATGGTCCGGTCGGGAAGCGCCTCGGGGGTCTCGAACGGCGTCGTCTCGGTGATGGTGTTGGTGATCGTCGGTGGCGGTGTCTGCTTGTCCTGACGGTCCTGGGCGTTGAGCACGATCAGGATCGCGATGATGATCGCAAGCGCTCCCAGCACGCCGGCGGCCCACAACAGCGCGCGCTGGCCCGACGAGAACGTACGCCGCGGCGGGGGCGGCCGGTGGCTTCCGCTCACCGACCGCGGGCGCGCGGCGGTGGCCGGGGCGCGTCCGGTCATATCGGCGGCGGCACGGGCCTGGGTGGCCGACGGCACGGCGGTGGGGGCAGCCCGGCCGATCGAGGGGGCGGCGTTCGGTCGCGGCGGGCGGCGCCCGGAGCGCACCGCAGCCACCGCGTCGGCGAACGCCCCGCCGGAGCGGTACCGCATACCGGGGTTCTTGACGAGGGTGATCTCGATCAGCTCGCGCACGTTGGGCGGCAGATCGGCGGGCAGCGGCGGGGGAGTCTCCTTGATGTGCTTCATCGCGACCGTCAGCGCACCGTCGCCGGTGAACGGCCGCTTACCCGAAACCGATTCGTAGCCAACGACTCCCAGCGCGTACACATCGCTGGCGGCGGTGGCGTCGTGACCGAGCGCCTGCTCGGGGGCGATGTACTGGGCGGTGCCCATAACCATGCCGGTCTGCGTCACCGGGGCGGCGTCGACGGCCTTGGCGATGCCGAAGTCGGTGAGCTTCACCTGGCCCGTCGGCGTGATGAGGATGTTGCCGGGCTTCACGTCGCGGTGCACCAGGCCTGCGCTGTGGGCGACCTGCAGCGCACGCCCGGTCTGCTCGAGCATGTCGAGTGCATGGCGCAGCGACAGCCGGCCGGTCCGTTTGAGGACGGAGTTCAGCGGTTCGCCGTTGACGAGTTCCATCACCAGGTAGGCGGTGCGCCCTTCGCCGTCCATGTCGGTCTCGCCGTAGTCGTACACGCTGGCGATGCCGGGATGGTTGAGCATGGCGACGGTGCGGGCCTCGGCGCGGAACCGCTCGACGAACTCGGGGTCGGTCGAGTACTCCGCCTTGAGCACCTTCACCGCGACCCGGCGGCCCAGCCGGGAGTCCACGGCCTCCCAGACCTGTCCCATGCCGCCGGTGGCGATCAACCGCTGCAGCCGGTAGCGCCCGGACAGCGTCACTCCCACGCGAGCCGTCATACGGCCCCCCGGGTGTGAGTCATGCGGAACGTCCGCCGTGCGCCGCTCATGAGCCCTCCCGCAGGGCCGCGGCGATCGTGGCCCGGCCGATCGGAGCGGCGAGCTCGCCTCCGGTTGCCGACAGCCTGTTACCGCCGTTCTCGACCAGCACCGCGACCGCCACCTTGGGGGCCTGGGCCGGGGCGAAGGCGATGTACCAGGCATGCGGAGGGGTGTTTCGAGGATCGGTACCGTGCTCCGCTGTGCCGGTCTTGGATGCGATCTGCACGCCGGCGATGGCTCCCTTCTGCTGAGTCACCTGCTCGGCGGCGACCATCAAGTCCGTAAGTGTATCCGCGACCTGCTGCGACACCGCCCGGCGCTCTTCCTGCGGCGCCGTGGTGGCGATGTTCGAGAGGTCCGGTCCCTTCAGGTTATCGACCAGATAGGGCTGCATCGCCACCCCTTTGTTGGCGATGGCCGCGGCGATCTGTGCGTTCTGCAGGGGGGTCAGCGCGACGTCCTTCTGCCCGATGCTCGACATGCCCAGGGCGGCGCCGTCCGGAATGGGCCCGACGCGCGACTCGACCACCTGAAGCGGGATGGGCTCCGCGGGCGCGTCCAGACCGAACGAGCGCGCCGTCGAGCGCAGCGCGTCGGCCCCGGTGTCGATGCCCAGTTCGACGAAGGCGGTGTTGCAGGACCGGGCGAACGCCTCTCGCAGCGTCGTGGTGGGGGCGCCGCCGCAGGACGCGCCGCCGAAGTTCTCCAGCGTTGCGGTGCTGTCCGGCAACGGAATTCGCGGCTGCGCGGTGAGCTGGGTGTTGACCGTCGCGCCGCGCTGCAGCGCTGCGGCGGTGGTGACCACCTTGAACGTCGACCCCGGGGGATAGGTCTCGGAGATCGCGCGGTTGAGCAGCGGCGAGTTCGGATCGTCGCGCAGCCGCTGCCACGCCTGGCTCTGCGCCTCCAGGTTGTGGGTGGCCAACAGGTTCGGGTCGTAGGACGGCGACGACACCATCGCCAGGATCTTGCCCGTCGACGGTTCGATGGCCACCACCGAACCCTTGCACGGGCCGTCGCAGCCGTCCTCCATCGCGTCCCACGCCGCCTGCTGGACCTGCGGCTTGATGGTGGTGTCGACGTTGCCGCCGCGCGGGTCGCGCCCGGTGAAGAAGTCGGCGAGCCGGCGGCCGAACAACCGCTCGTCGGAGCCGTTGAGTACCGAGTCCTCCGCGCGCTCCAGCCCGCTGCTCGAGTACTGCAGCGAGTAGAAGCCGGTGACCGGCGCATACGTCATCGGGTTCGGATACACCCGCAGGAAGCGGAACCGGCCGTTGGTGGACACCGAATACGCCAGCAGCTGGCCGCCCGCGGAGATCTGCCCTCGCTGGCGCGAGTACTCATCGAGCAGCACACGCTGATTGCGCGGGTCCGAGCGCAGCCCGTCGGCGGTCAACACCTGCGTCAGCGTGGCGTTGCCTAACAACAGCACGATCAGGGCCATGACCGTGACGGCGATGCGGCGCAGCGAGGTGTTCATACCTTCTCGATCACCTCGGTGCTGGCCGCAGCGATCGGGGTGGGGGTCTGCGGTCCGGCGATGATCGGGCGGCGGGCCGCGTGCGAGATCCGCACCAGGATCGCCAGCAGCGCGTAGTTCGCCAGCAGCGACGAGCCGCCGTAGGACAACCACGGCGTGGTCAGCCCCGTCAGCGGTATCAGCTTGGTGACCCCGCCGACGACGATGAACAGCTGCAGCGCCAGCGTGGAGGCCAAGCCGGCGGCCAGAAGTTTCCCGAAGCTGTCACGCACGGCGATCGCGGTGCGCAGGCCACGGATGATCACGATGGTGTACAGCATGAGCACCGCGGCGAGGCCAACCAGGCCGAGCTCCTCGCCGACGGCGGCGATGATGAAGTCGGTCGACGCGGCGGGCACCGTGCCGGGCTGACCGTTGCCGAGCCCGGTGCCGAATATCCCTCCGGTGGCGAAGCTGAACAGCGACTGCACCATCTGGTAGCCGGCGCCGTCGGGGTCGGCGAACGGGTCGAGCCAGGTCTGCACGCGCACCTGGACGTGACCGAAAAGGTGGTATGCCGCAACGCTTCCCGCGGCGAACAACGCCAACCCGATGACGACCCAACTGAACCGGTCGGTGGCCGCGTAGACCAACACCAAGAACGACGCATACAGCAGCAGCGAGGTTCCGAGGTCCTTCTCGAAGATCATCACGCCGACCGACGCGATCCACGCGGCCAGCAGCGGCGCGAGGTCGCGGGGCCGCGGCAGATCCATGCCGAGAACGTGCTTGCCCGCGCTGGTGAAAACGTTGCGCTTGGACACCAACACAGCGGCGAAGAAGATCAGCAGCAAAATCTTGGAGAACTCGGCGGGCTGAATCGAGAAGCCCGGCAAGCGGATCCAGATCTTCGCGCCGTTCTGTTCGGACATCGCGCGCGGCAGCACGGCGGGGATCACCAGCAGCACCAGACCCGACAGGCCGCAGATATAGCCGTAGCGGGCCAGGAGCCGGTGGTCGCGCAGGAAGATCACGATGAGCGAGAAGCCGACGACGCCGAGCAGCGTCCACAGCATCTGCTGGTTGGCGGTACCACCCAGCCCGTCCTGGGACAGCTCGCCGTCGGCGAGGTCGAGACGGTGAATCATCACCAGCCCCAAGCCGTTCAGCAGCGCGACGACCGGGAGCAGCAGGGGATCGGCGTAGGGCGCGAAGCGCCGGATGGCGAGGTGCGCGCCGCTGAACAACGCCATGTACGCGACGGTGTACTGCGCGAGGTCCCAGTGGACGCCCTGCTCCTGGTTGGCCTCCACGAGCAGCAGCGCCAGCGTCGTGATCAGGGCGGCGAAGCCGAGCAGCAGCAGTTCGGCGTTGCGCCGGTTGGGAAGTGGCGGCGCGACGGAGACGGCGGACTGCGGCTGTGTCGTCATGACACTTCCCGGCACGTGGTCCCCGGCTCGGGCGGCGGCGGAGGCAGCGCGGTGACGGTCGGGGACGGCGGCGGTTTGGGCGTCGGCGACTCCGGACCCTCGGGCGGTGGCGGCGTGCCCGGTTCGGCCCGCGGAGATTCCGGTCCGGGCGACGGCGGCTTGGGCGCGGGTGACGGGGGAGGCGTTGTCACGGTCCGCGGGGTCTCCGGTGCCGGGGTTTCGTCCTCGCCGCGGGGCGGCGGATTATTCGGTACGCCAGGCGAATTCGACGGCGCCGGGCTGTGCGGCACCGCGCTGGTGCGCGGCGGCGGAGGCGGCGGCGGTGCGCAGATCGGCAGCAGCGAGTCGCGCGCCAGCTGGTTGATCTGGGTGATCGCCTGATCCTCCGATCCCGTCGGCAACCCCGCGATGACCTGACGCTGCTCGGAGGGCTTGAGGTCGCCGACCTTGAGCAGTTGGCAGTCGCGCGGTTTCTGGCCGGGATTGATGAGGGTCAGGCCGTTGCGCTCGGTCAGGCAGCCCTGCCGGTACGGCTCCTGCAGCGGGTATCCGAGCACCGATCCCGGCACACCCCGCATGATCGAGACGACGCCGTCGTGGGCGGCGACGTAGAAGTTGCTTCGGACGATCTCGCGGCCGACGGCCAGCCCGGCCAGGATGACCAGGACCACAAGGGCGGCGGCGATGAACATTCGCCGCCGCGACTTGGGCGGTCGCGGCGGTTCCTCCGGTTCCGGTAGCGCGCGCTTGGTCTCGTTGCGACGCGGGTTGAACGCCGACGCGCGACCGGCCGCGGTGTTGGGCGGCGGCTGATCGTCATCACCCGATACCGCTCCAGCGATGATCGGCTGGGTCTGTCCGTAGTCGTAGGTGCTGTTGTCGACGACATCGGCCACCACGACGGTGACGTTGTCGGGTCCGCCGCCGCGCAGGGCCAATTCGATGAGCCGGTCGGCACTTTCGGCGACGTCGGGGATCTGCAGCGCTTCGAGGATGGTGTCGTGGCTGACCGGATCGGACAGGCCGTCGGAGCACAGCAGGTACCGGTCGCCGGCGCGGGCCTCGCGCATGATCAGCGTGGGCTCGACCTCGTGGCCGGTCAGCGCGCGCATGATCAACGACCGTTGCGGGTGGCTGTGGGCCTCCTCGGCGGTGATGCGGCCCTCGTCGACGAGCGTCTGAACGAAGGTGTCGTCCTTGGTGATCTGGGTCAGCTCACCGTCGCGCAGCAGATAACCCCGCGAGTCGCCGATGTGCACCAGGCCAAGACGGTTGCCCGCGAACAGGATTGCGGTCAACGTGGTGCCCATGCCCTCGAGCTCGGGGTCGGCCTCCACATGCGCGGCGATCGCGGAGTTGCCCTCGCGCACCGCCGCGTCGAGCTTGCTGAGCAGATCTCCGCCGGGTTCGTCGTCGTCGAGGTGCGCCAGCGCGGCGATCACCAACTGCGAGGCGACCTCGCCCGCGGCGTGGCCGCCCATGCCGTCGGCGAGCGCGAGCAGCCGGGCACCGGCGTACACCGAGTCCTCGTTGTTCGCCCGGACCAGGCCGCGGTCGCTGCGCGCGGCGTATCGAAGCACCAGTGTCACGGGCGCAGCTCGATTACCGTCTTGCCGATCCGAACCGGCGTGCCCATCGGAACGCGTACCGCCGTCGTCACCTTCGCCCTGTCGAGGTATGTGCCGTTGGTCGATCCTAGGTCTTCGACGTACCACTCCGAACCTCGCGGCGACAGCCGCGCGTGGCGCGTCGAGGCGTAGTCATCGGTGAGCACCAAGGTCGAGTCGTCGGCGCGGCCGATCAACACCGGCGCAGTGCCCAGTGTGATGCGGGTTCCCGCGAGCGCGCCCTCCGTGACCACCAGATGTCGTGGCACATTACGTCGGGCTCGGCTGGGGAGCAGCGAGGCGCGCAACGGCAGCCCGCGACGGACCATGACCGAACCGGTCGGGGCGTAGAGATCCGTGCGCAGAATCCTCAACACCGACCAGATGAACAGCCATAGCAGCAACAGGAATCCGACGCGCGTCAGCTGCAGTACCAACCCCTGCATCTGACGTCCTCTCCGTCTCCATCCCGTTCAGTCACCTCGGCAACGCAGCCAGCCTCGGCACCGTCACGATACTTGGACGGTTACCGACATGAGGGGGAAGCGACCAGCTTCTCCGCCCCCGGCCGACGCTCAGTGCACTCGGACGATGATCTCGGAGTGGCCCAACCGGATCACGTCGCCGTCCGCGAGTTGCCACTCCTGGACCGGCGCGTTGTTCACCGTGGTCCCGTTGGTGGAGTTCAGGTCGGACAGTAGCGCGACCTGACCGTCCCAGCGGATCTCCAGATGACGGCGCGAGACCCCGGTGTCGGGCAGCCGGAACTGCGCGTCCTGGCCGCGGCCGATGACGTTGGTGCCCTCACGCAACTGGTAGGTCCGGCCGCTGCCGTCGTCGAGCTGGAGCGTGACGGTCGCACCGCCGGCGGCGTAGTCGCCCTGGCCGTAACCGCCGTACCCGGCCGGCTGTCCGTAGTCGTAGCCGCCGCCTGCGGGCTCGGCGTAGCCCGGCTCGGCGTATCCGCCGGGCGCATCGCCGTACCGGCCGTACTCCGGCGGGGCGCCGTAGCCCTGGTCCTGTCGGCCGTAGGGCTGGCCGCCGTAGCCGCCCTGGTCCGGGTAGCCACCCTGGTCGGGGTAGCCGCCCTGATCGGGGTAGGCGGGCCGGGGCTCGGGACGGCCCTCGGGACGCCCATAGCCGCCCTCCTCGTGCCGGCCGGGGGCCGGGGCACGGCCGTAGTCGTAATCACCCGCGGGCGCGCCGCCGTAGCCGGGCTGACCGCCCGGCGGGGGACCGTAGCCACCCGGGGCTTGGCGGTAGCCCTGGTCGGGGTAGCCACCTTGCTGCGGCGGTGGGCCGTATCCGGCCGGGGGGCGCTGCTCGTAGGACGGCGGTGGATAACCCTGGTCGGGGTAGCCGCCCTGATCCGGATATCCGCCCTGATCCGGGTAGCCACCCTGGTCGGGATAGCCGCCCTGCTCGGGGTAGCCCCCCTGGCGCGGGGCGTACGGATCGCCCTGCGGGGGGTAGCCGCCCTGCTCGTGCTGGGGGTACTGGCCGCGGTCGTCCGGGCGGCCGTAGCGGTCGTCCTGGGGACGGTCTTGGGGACGGTCTTGGGGACGGTCGTAGTACTCGTCGGCGGGCCTCCCCGGCCCCTGGCCGCCGCGGTAGGTCGGGTTGTCGCTCATCGGTGGTACTCCTGATTCTGCGCTGGACGCACGTACATGAGGTGGTGGGGCGGGTTCGCCAGTGGTCGAGTCGGGATTGACCGCTCCACGCGCGCGAAACTGTCCGGTGTGCAGGGTGGGTGATTGTTCGAATCTGACGACCACATCACCATACGTTTGCCACCCCTGCTCACGGATGTATCCCTCCAAGTGCTTGGCAAAAGTCGCTGACGTGAGGTCTGGGTCGGCGCTCACCTTCTGATAGTCAGGCACACTGAGGGTAATGACGTAGTCGTTTGGTGCCAAAACCTGACCGCCGAGCACTTCGCGCGCACCGGTGTCGGCCTCCCGGCGGAGCATCGCCTCGACCTCTTGCGGGACGATCGACCCGCCGAACACGCGGGCGAAGGCGTCACCGACCGTCGACTCGAGCTTGCGCTCGATGCGGTCGACTAGACCCATGTCACCGCCCGCCTCACTCGTCGTCGTCCGTCGGCCCTGCTCATAGCCGCCGTGCCTGCGTGTCGCCTGGCCACAATGCTCATGTGCATGGTATCGGCCAAGCGCTGCGCTGCGGGACCAACAGAACTCTGAGAATCGGATCGCCGCAGTTCAGCGCCGCGGATCACGATCAGCCGAACGTGGTGGCGGTAGTCGCGCGGGGCGGCCGGTACGGTTGGGGAGCGGGGCGTCGTGCGTGATAGGCTCCCCCGGTTGTTGGGGCGAGTGGCGGAATGGCAGACGCGCTGGCTTCAGGTGCCAGTGTCCTTCGGGACGTGGGGGTTCAAGTCCCCCTTCGCCCACAAGGAGCGGTCTACGAACTGCGAACACAGAGGCCACGAACCAGAAAAGGTTCGTGGCTTTTGTATTTTCAACGCGTTTGATCCAGCTTGACGGGATGTCGCCTGGAGTGCGGAGCGGTGTTCGCAGATACCCCTCGATTGTCCGCCTCGGGATGGGCGTCATGGGAGCCTGCCCGTGTCTTCGCGACGACTCGGGTCCGCAGGCGGCTGAAGCGGCTGGGTCGGCTACGCGCCGGTTGCGGGCGCGGGAAGATCGGCCTGCCGTAAGCGGCAGTCTGATTTCGCGGACAAGATCGTGTTCGTTTTGGTGCCGAACTCGATCTCTATGCCGTCGGCGCCGCCGAACATGACGTCACGGTCGCCCGGATTGTCGACGAGTGTGGTCATGTTCGATGCGCCGAGGCGCGCAGCACCGTCTTTGACGACCGCCAAGGCGGCCGCCCACTTGTCATCCGGTACCGGCCCGGCAAACACGATGTACACATAGGCCTGAACGCCGGACGTCCTGGCGTACGCGCCACCGCAGCCGCGCCAGCTGTCTTCCTTGATCTGCCATGTCAGGCCCGGCACGAGCGCGGCGACCCGATCAGCCATATCCCGCAACTCATTTCGGTACTCCTCTTGTGCCGCTTCAAATGGTGGCCTCGAACGAAGCGTGGCTTCGGGATCGCCCGTCGACGTGCTCATACCGTCATCCTCTTGGCCGGGTTCTGACCCGCTGCTGCAGCCGGTCACGATGAGTAGCCCGAGAAGGGTCAGCGCGATGATCCTCACGACGTGTGTCGCCACGTTCAGCCTCCCGGTATCGCTCGCGGCAGCGGTATCTGGCCATCCTGCGGGATGAGAGGAACCGCGGGCGGTGGTGGCGCGAACACTAGCTGGTTATCCGGTAGTCCGGCCACGACGGCCGCCAGGTTGTAGCCGGACATGCGCAGGTTGCCGTCGTTGTCCGCGCGCGGGTAGTCGGAGTGGCTATGGACGCCTTCGCGGAAGGTGTTGCCGGCATCGAAACCCGCCTGTGACGACAGCTCGGGCAAAATACCGGCATAGGGGTCGGCACCCCACCCGTGCAGCGGAGCCGTCGGCGCGACGAAAGTGGTGATCGGATCATCTGGCGCTCGCATCACGTATGCGTTGTCGGCGCCAAGTCCGAGCTGCTCCGGATTGGTGAGCCCCAAACCGGGCGAGCCGTAGAAGACCACGTCGTTCACCGGATGCACGCCCTGCGCGTGCAGGTCCTGCAGGGCCAGCGACGACGTGAGCGAGCCGTAGGAGTGGCCAAGCAGCGTCACATGTGCATCCGGATTATCGGCCCGTACCTCCTGTAGGTACGAGGACAGTGCGCCCGCACCGGCATGGGCCTGATCATCGGTCATCGTGGTCCACAGGTCCGCGGGGCTTTTGGTGTCGATGGGATTGGGCGGAGCGTCGTACCCAAGCCACGCGATTGCCGCGACCGAACCCGGCATACCCACCCGGTCAAGCTGGCGCTGGGCGGTATCACGCAGATTGCTTGCCTCCGTGACCATGTCAGGCAAGCTGCCGGGTGTCGTGCCTACGCCGGGCACCGACACCGACACGTTCTTGGCGGTGTCCGGGTTACCGACCGCAACCGCGGCCAGAACCGGCTTGCCCGTGCCCGTGCGCGGATCGAACATCGTCAAGTAAGTTTCCGGAGCCTTACCGAGAGCGTCGTGCACCGCGTTCAGGTCACCGAGGTACCTTTTGGCGTCCGTGAGCTCCTTCCCCAAATTTTCCAGCTCACGCATCGCGGCAGGGCTGTGATCGCCGTTCGTGTAAGCCTGGGCGGCCAGCTGGTCGTAGCGGTTTTGCAATTCATCGACCTTGGCTTGTGTGCTCACCCGTTCCTCGGTCAGGCGCCGCTCGTTGGCGTCACTGGCGATCTGTGTAGGTGTGAGACCGGCCGGCCCTACGGGCGGCCCGGCGTCCTGTGGAATCGGCTCGGCGCCGGTGGCCATGTTGATCGCGCGGGCGAGTTCCTCATCGACCTGCTGTGCATCCGCCAGAATCGACGCCAGCTCAGCCTGGAGCTGTTCGGTCTTGAGCAAGATCTCCATCGGGTTGTCGCCGGCGTTCGGCCCCGGCACAACCGTGCTCGTGACCGGGTCGATCTCCATGCCGAGCCGCGAGGCTTCAGCGCGCACGTTGGCCAACCGATTCTTGACCGACTCGACGCCACCGGCTGCCTGGTCGGCCGCCCGTGCGACAGCTAATGCTTCGTTACCGTGGGCGTCGAGGTCTTTACGCAGTTGCTCGTTCGCGTTTTTCGCCGCTTCAGCGGCGTCACCGCCCCACGTTCCGAAGGCCGGCAGAGTGCTGATGCCGTCGCGCGCCTCGAAGGTGGCCTCTGCCCGGCTCCGCGCAGCGTGGAACACTTCCCGGACGTCTCCTGCGTCCCAGCGATCGACATCGGCAACCGAGACCGTCATGGCAGCCGACCGCTAGAGCCCAAGGTCGACCTCGGTCATATGATCGCCCGCCGCCGTGAGGCTCTCCGCGTTTTGTGCGTCCGTCGGCACAGACCCTCCTCACGCGCCGAGCAACAACAGTCAAGCCAGATTACCGTGACGGTGATCCCGCCTTACGCAGGTAATCAGCTGTGTAACGCCTGGTGCCGCCGACGAGGCCCAGCTAACCTGTGGTCCCACATCACCCAGCTCGTCAACCTCACAAGTTACCGAATCGAGAAGACCTACCAAACACGGCGAGCGCCCGAGTCCCTCGATATCGGGCGCCGCCCGTTAGGGACCGGCTAAGACGCCAGAGCGGCTCGTCTCATTTCTATGAAGTCCGCTCGCGGCGTCGGCACGCCTGAAACTTCCGCCCTCTCGGCGCGGGTAATTTTGCCGCTATGCGGAACGCGATCCTTGCGCTCATCTCTGTCGTCGCGCTGCTCGCGACGGCGTGCACATCGACCGTCGAGGGATCGGCCGTACGAGCGTCGGGTCCCGCGCTCGACTTCGACCAGTTGGACCCGGGCCGGTTCCCGACGGCGCCGCGCGATCCGCTGGGCGTCGCCGGTGACCCGATGCTCGGCGTGGTGCTCGAAGGGCAGCGGCTGGCCAACCACGTCATCGGACCATGGGAGGTCGACCCGGCGATCAAGGACTGGTTCGGACTCGGAGCCATGGTGCTGCCCCGTGCCGAGGCGCTGGCGGCGATCGGACCGATGAACGTCGCCGCCGCGGCGGCCCGGCACGACTTCGTCACCGGTTTCGCCACCACGCGCACCGAGAAGAACAAGCAGATCTTGCTCAACGCGGTGTTGCGCTTCGTCGACGACCGGGCCGCCAAGTCCGCCGCCGACGACATGGGCGACGCGGTGGCGCAGCCTCAGGGCCCCGACGGGCCTTCGCCGAGAATGGACCTCCCCGGCCATCCCGAGGCGCGCGCCAGCAGCCACACCGGAACCGATCGCAACATCGGAAAGTTCGGCGCGGTGCGGTCGTTCACCGCGCACGGTCCCTACGTGATGATGCAGCTGGCGCAGGCGACCGCGGGTGTGGACGCCGCCGCCCGGCTGGTCACCAAGAGCATCGACATGCAGGCCTCGGAGATCGACAGGTTCCGCGCCACGGCCCCCAACGAGCTGGCCGACATCTCGATCGATCCAACCGGGCTGCTCGCCCGCACCCTGCCGCTCGACGGTCGCGACCCGACCTTCACCAAGGGCGGCACCTACGAACGGCGCGGCGCGCTGCATTTCCAGTCCGATCCCGTCCGGTCCGACAAGCTCTTCTCCGAGACCGGCGTCGACCTCGTCGCGATGGGTGGCACGACGGTTTACGAGGCCGAGGACGGCGCGGGGGCCGACGACGTTGTCGAGGAGTTCGCCGACGAGGTGTCGGCGACCGCCAAACCGGCCAACCCGGTCTCGGACATGCCTGGCAGCCGGTGCCTGCGCACGGATGACGGAGCCTTCTACTGTCTGGCCACCGCCGACCGCTACACCATCGAGACCAGCGCCCCGACTCTGCTTGCGGCGCAACAGATGACGGCCGCGCAGTACATCATGTTGATGAGCTAGCTGTTCTGACCTGACAGGTTAGGTACACGGCTGGCCGGTGGTTGACCTTTGAGTGCGGTGTGGCCGCGGTGGTGATTG
>NZ_LZSQ01000091.1 GCF_001665535.1 Mycobacterium sp. 852002-51961_SCH5331710 | reverse complement strand
CGGGGTTCCGGTGGTGCCGGATGTCAGCAGGATGATGTCGCTCTTGCGTTCGGCGGCCGCGGGCCGCTTGCCGAGGTTGGACTCGATGAGCCGATCGAGCGTCACACCGTCGGCGGCTTCATCGGTCCAGGCGAGAATGCGCGTGGCGTCGGGTTTGTCGGCCATGGCCCGCTCGACGATCTCGGAGAACTCCTCGTCGTAGATGACGATGTCGGCGCCTTCGCGATCGACCACCTCGGCAAGCGCCGGGCCCGCGAACGAGGTGTTGAGCAGGAGCACATCGGCGCCGATGCGATTCGACGCCACCAGCGACTCGATGAAACCGCGGTGGTTGCGGCACATCACCGCAACGGTTTTCGGCGTGCCGCCGGGCAGGTTCTGCAGACCGGTGGCCACGGCGTCGCAGCGGTCGTCGATCTGCTTCCAGGTCAGGGTGCCGCGCTCGTCGACGAGTCCGGGACGGTCGGGGCAGCGCTGCGCGGCCGCGGCGAAACCGACGGTCGCCGTCATCCCCACGCGGCGCATCGCCGCACCCATCCGCAGGTACTTGTCGGGTCGTAATGGCGCGATCAGGCCGGCCCGCCACAGTGTCTGCACGAGTCCGAGAACGTCGGCCATGGCTCAGCCCAACACCGGGAAGCGGCGTTCTGTGGCGAGTTCGTCGAGCGCGGCCTGCATCACCGAGCGCACGTGCGCGTCGACCTCCTTCACGTCCGGGTCCTTCCCGAACTGCTCGACCACATTAATCGGCGGCAGGACCCGGGTGGTGATCTTGGCGGGCAGTGGCAGGTTCGGCGGGAAGAACACCGACAACCCGAACGGAAACCCGACGCTGATCGGCAGAATCTCGGCGCGCAACCGTTTGAGCCCGATGCGCCGGGCGATGGAATCGCCACGCGCGAGAAACAGCTGGGTCTCCTGGGCGCCGATCGACACCATCGGCACGATCGGGACACCGGCGTCGATCGCGGTGCGCACATATCCCGTGCGGCCGGCGAAGTCGATCACGTTTTCCGTGAACGTCGGCCGGTACGAGTCGTAGTCACCGCCCGGAAAGACCAGCACGACCGCACCCTCGCGCAGCGCCTTGGCCGCGTTCTCCCGGTTGGCGCCGATCACCCCGGCGCGACGCAGCAGCGTGCCGACGGGCCCGACGAAGATCGCGTCGTGTCCAAGCGTGTACACGGGACGGTCGAAGCCGAACTTCGCGTAGAAGGCCGGCGCGAAGACGAGGACATCGGGAGTGAGCATCCCGCCGGAGTGGTTGGACACCAGCAGCGCTCCCCCGGCGGGCGGCATGACATCCAGGTCGCGCACTTCAGCGCGGAAGTACCGCTTGATGAGTGGGCCGACCCTGTTGACGATCCCCCGGGTGAACTCGGGGTCCCACTTTGCGACTTCCGGCTTCTGCGCCCCGTTGCTACTCATGCCGCATCTGTCATACCCGCGCCCGCCCTCCCCGCCACGTGAATATGCTACTTTCGTAAAAAGAGAATGTCATATTCGCAGGTGGGAGGCGTAATGGCGGGGACGGTACTGGTGACCGGCGGCTTCGGCCTGGTCGGTTCGGCCACTGTGCGCAGGCTGGCCGAACTCGGACGCACGGTCGTCGTGGCCGACCTGGACACCCCGGCCAACAGGAAAGCACAGTCGAAGCTGCCGCGGGGCGTCACCGTGCGGTGGACCGACCTGACCGACGAGGCATCCGTGCAGAGGCTGGTCTCGGACGTCGCGCCCGAGGCGATCATCCATCTGGCCGCCGTGATCCCGCCGCCGATCTACAAGAATCCGAAGCTGGCGCGGCGCGTCAACGTCGACGCCACCGCCACGCTGGTGCGCATCGCCGAACAACAGCCGACTCCCCCGCGCTTCATCCAGGCGTCGAGCAATGCGGTCTACGGTGCCCGCAACCCGCACACCGCCAGTGCGCCCGTGCGTGCGGACGATCCGATGCGGCCGTGCGATCTGTACAGCGGCACCAAGGCGGAGGCCGAGTCGGTCGTGCGCGCGTCGACGCTGCCGTGGGTGGTGCTGCGCCTCGGCGGCGTGCTGAGCACCGATCCCAACGCGATGCCGATGAGCGCCGACGCCCTGTACTTCGAGAGCCTGCTACCGACCGACGGACGCCTGCACACTGTCGACGTCCGTGACGTCGCGTGGGCCTTCGCCGCCGCCACCACAGCCGACGTCGTCGGCGAGATCCTGCTGATCGCCGGCGACGATTCACACCGGATCCGGCAGCAGGAGGTGGGCGTGGCGCTGGCGGCTGCCCGGGGCCTTCCGGGGGTACTACCGCCGGGCAGGCCCGGCGACCCGAACCGCGACGATGCGTGGTTCGTCACCGACTGGATGGACACCGCTCGAGCGCAGGAGGCATTGCAGTTCCAGCACTACTCGTGGCCCGACATGCAAGCCGAAGCCGCCAAGAACGCGGGCTGGACGCGTTACCTGATGCGCCTGCTGACCCCGCTCGCACCGCTGCTGCGCGCGATCCTCGAACGCCGCGGCGCATACCGCAACACCCCCGGCAAGTACGCGGATCCGTGGGCCGCCATCCGCGCCCGACTCGGCGAGCCCGCGTGGGATCAACCCCGCGAACTGTCCTGACCGCCTAGTCTTCGGCGGGTGGAGACGTTCAACGGACGCGCCGCGGTGATCACCGGCGGCGCGAGCGGCATCGGTTTCGCCGCCGCACAGGAATTCGCCCGGCGCGGGGCGCGCATCATGCTCAGCGACATCGATTCGACGGCGCTCGATCGCGCGGTGGCCGACCTGCGCGCCGACGGCGTCGACGCCCACGGAGTGGTGTGCGATGTGCGCAAGCTCGATGACGTCAACCGGCTGGCCGACGAGGCCTTCGGCGTGTTCGGCGACGTGCATCTGGTGTTCAACAACGCCGGCATCGCCTACGCCGGGCCGATCGTCGAGACCAGCCACGACGATTGGCGGTTCGTCATCGACGTGGATCTGTGGGGACCGATCCACGGCGTCGAGGCGTTCCTGCCTCGGCTGATCGCGCAGGAAGCCGACAGCCACATCGCGTTCACGTCGTCGTTCGCCGGGCTGATCCCCAACGTCGGGCTGGGGCCGTATTGCGTCGCCAAGTACGGCGTCGTCGCGCTCGCCGAAACGCTGTCGCGGGAGGTGCGCGGCAACGGGATCGGTGTGACTGTGCTGTGCCCGATGATCGTCGACACCAACCTGCTGGCCAACACCGAACGCGTCCGCAGCGACGACTACGGCCCGGCCAGCGCGTCGGATGCGGAAACGGTGCAGCAGCTGGCCTCGGACCCGAGCGACGACTCGGTGCTCAACGTCGAGGAGGTGGCCCGCCTGACGGCTGATGCGATCGAGGCCAACCGGCTCTACGTGTTGCCGCACAGCGCGGCTCGCGGTTCGATCCGCCGCCGCTTCGAGCGCATCGACCGCACATTCGAGGACCAGTCCGCCGCCGGCTGGACGCACTGACGCGCTCACCCCGGCGGGCCGAGCGTCGGCCTGCCCGTCCGCGGATGGTGATACCAGCCGCCCGCGGCGTGGGTGCCGCCGTCGACATGGATGGTCTGGCCGGTGATGTAGCTGGCCATGTCGGACGCGAGAAACACTGCGGCACCCGCGATCTCGTCGACATGGCCAGGCCTGCCCATCGGTATGCCGGGCGCGACGTCGGGCCGCAACGCGCCGCCGGAGATCTGCATCAGCCCCTCGGTCAGCGTGAGGTCCGGGGCGAGCGCGTTGACGCGGATGGCGTGCGGTGAAAGCTCGAACGCGGCGGTCTGTGTGTAATTGATGACGCCTGCCTTGGCCGCGGCGTAGGCGGCGTATCCGGGCGCGGCCCGTACACCTTCGATCGAGGTCACGTTGATGACACTGCCAGGCCTGCCCGCCTCGACGAGCCGGCGCGCGACGCGCTGGGTGCACAACAGGACGTGACGAAGGTTGGCTTTGTACAGCGCATCCCAGCCGTTCTCCGTCGTCTCGAGAATCGGCGAGTTGAACACGCCGCCGGCGTTGTTGACCAGGATCGACACCTCGCCGAGTTCGGCGACGGTGGATTCGAGCGCGGTGTCGACCTGCGCGCTGTCGCGCACGTCGGTGACGACGCCCAGCGCGCTTCCACCGGCGGCGCCGGCGATTCCGCCGAGGCCTTCGGCGGTTGCGGCGCAGGTCTGCGGATCGCGCTCCCAGATCGCGACGGAGGCCCCGAAGGCCGCCAGCCCTTCGGCGATGCCCTTGCCGATGCCCGCGCCACCGCCTGTCACGACCGCGACGCGGCCGGTCAGCAAGATGTGCGACGGATCGATGGCCACGGGTCGAGTCAACCAGTTTTGGTCGTGCGAATGGTCAGACCCGCTGGCGCCGATCCGATGACGCCCTCTTCCTCCAGCTCGGCGATGTCGTCCTCGCCGAGTCCCAGGCCGGTCAGTACCTCGCGGTTGTGTTGTCCCAGCAGCGGTGCGGGGTCGCGGTGGAAGCTGCGCTTCGACGCGATGCGCATGGGTAGCGTGCTGTGCCGCGCCGCAGGGTTGACCGGATGGTCGACGTTCTCGTAGAAGCCGCGGTGCACCAGCTGCGGAAGGTCGGCCACGCGGTGCGGTTGCATCACCTTGGCCACCGGCACGCCTGCCGCCCACAGGGTTTCGACGATCTCATCAGCGGTTCGGTCGGCGCACCACGCGCTCAGGTGCTGGTCGATGGTGTCGTGGTGGCGGCGCCGGCCTTCGGCCGTGGCGAATTCGTCGGTCGCCCATGCGGGCCGTCCGAGCGCGTCGAGGAGGCCCACCCACTGGTCATCGGTGGCCACCGCGATCGCCACCCAGTCGTCGGGGCGGCCGAACTCGTCGAGTTCGCTGGTGCGGTAGAGGTTCTGCGGCGCCGCGGTCGGTCCCCGGTTCCCCTGGCGTTGCAGCAGGTTTCCGTATGCGGAGTACTCGATGACCTGTTCGGCGGCGACGTTGAGCGCGGCGTCGACCATCGCGGCCTCGATCCGGACACCTTCGCCCGTCCGACGACGGTGCGCCAGCGCGAGCATCAGCGCGTTGAGCCCGTGCACCCCCGCGTTGGGGTCGCCGACGGAATACGGTTCGACCGGGTTCTGATCGGGATGGCCGGTCAACCAAGTGATCCCGGAACAGTCCTCGATGACGTAGGCGAACGCCGGCTTGTCGCGCCACGGCCCGTCGAGCCCGAACCCCGGCATGCGCATGACGATCGCGTCGGGTCGCAACCGGTGTACCGCGTCGAAATCCAGACCGATCTGGTCGAGCACGCGCGGGGTGTAGTTCTCGACGATCACGTCGCAGGTCGCGATCAGCTCGCGCAGGAGTTCGATGCCGCGCTCCGAGCGGATGTCGAGCGTGACGCTCTTCTTGTTGGTGTTCAGCCCGGAGAAGATCGGCGAGCGTTCCCACCACTGCTCCTCGGTGATCGGCACCCCGGCGATCAGCCGCGTGCCGTCAGGGCGAGCCGTCGACTCGATGTGGATGACTTCGGCGCCAAGGAGCGCGAGCGCATGGGTGCACGACGGCCCGGCCCAGAAGCTCGTCATGTCGAGCACGCGCAGACCTTCGAACGGTGTTCGCGTAACCCCACCCCGGGTCGTGATCTCGGCAGAATCGCGGCCCTGGTGTACCGGTCGCGAACGGTATTGCTCGGTGTGCTCGCCGAGCCTCGGTGCGGGCTGCGGCTCGCGCAGCAGCGAGGGTGTGGTGCGGTACGGGGCGCCGGGCTGGGTGAATCCGTCGCGGGGGTTGGTGACGAAAGTGCCGCGTTCGACGAACTGGTCGAAACCCGTTACGGTGGCTCCGTTTCCGACCGGAGCGTTCGGAATCCGGAAGGCGCTGGACAGTTCGAGGATGTCCTCGACGCGGTTCTCGCGCACCCACTCGTAGATCTGCTCGGCGTGGATGTTGGCCTGTTCGGTGATCGACAGGTCGCCGCCCTCGTCGATCCACTCGTCGTGGCCGACCATCGCGCACAAGTCGAACCACTGTTGTGCGGTGCCGCATCCCAACGCGACCAGACCGTCGGCCGCGGACGCCACCCCGGGGACGGTCAGCCGGCGGCGGTCACGGAAGGGCCGCCCCAGCGCGTCGTGGAACGACACCGAATAGTAAGTGAGGCACAGTATCTGGGCTTCCAGGATCGAGACGTCCACCAGGCCCGACGCCGCCGTTGTGCCCGCCGCCGCGTACGCGCCCGCAAGCCATTCCCCGATCTGGCCCGCGACGTAGACCGGAGCGCGGTCCTGTGCACCTCTGCCCAGGCCGATCATGCCGCCCGACCACGCCTGCAACGTGAACTCGGTGGCGGGTCTGTCGGCCCACGGGCCCTCGAGCCCGAACGGGGTGATCGCGGTGACGGTCAGCTGGCCGTACGCGTCGGCGATCGCGGCGGGCGCGAACTCGTCGAGTTCGGCCACCTCAGAACCGCGCGACCACACCACCGCGTCGGCCGACCGCAGCAGCGCGCGCAGCAAGGCCAGGTCGCCGGCATTGCCCGGGTCGACCACGACGCTGTGTTTCGAGCAGGCCAGAAAACTGAACAACGCTCCGTCACTGCCGGGTTCTATGGGCGTGCCGGACGCCGACCACGCCCGCAGCGGATCACCCTGCGGTGACTCGACTTTGACCACTGTGGCGCCACCGTCGACGAGCAGCTTGCTGGCGTAGCCTCCGGCGATGCCGCTCGACAGGTCAACGATGGTGAGGTCGTCCAGCGCCGGCACTAGTCCTTCTTCCTGCGGTTCGTCTTGCTCAACCGGAACTCCGGCGGGAACTTGTCATCGATGTCGTTGACGGCGTCGGCGAGGCCCACATCGATCGCGTCGGCGAGCATGAAGTCGTCGCCGTCGGGTCGCGCCGCGCCGCCCATCGACTCGAACATCGCCGACAGCAGGCTGCCGAGGTATTCGCCTTGGAACTGCTTGACCACCTCGAAGAACACCTTCTGCTGAAAGACACTGTCCACCGGCCGGTTCCGTGCGCACGCGTGGGCGTACTTGGCGACCTCGGCTTCGAGCTGGTCGCGCGGCACGACCTTGTTGAGGAAGTTGCACGCCAACATCTCGTCGGCGGTGAACGGACGGCCCGTGAACACCATCTCCTGGAACGGTCGCAGCCCCATGGTCATCACCCACGTCCACATCCGCGGGCCCCAACCGAAGTACCGGAACGAGGGATGGCCGAACAGCGCGTCATCGCTGGAGATCACCAGGTCCGCGTCGGCGCACTGGTAGAAGTGCCAGCCGTAGCAGTACCCCTTCGCCTCGACGATGCTGATCTTCTTGAGCTCCTGCAACGCCCGGTTGCCCGCCGCCACGTTGGCGTACCACTGCCCCATCGTCGCGCCGTGCCGGAATGACCCTTTCGGCGGATAGGTGACGTTCGGATCGTCGACGCGCAGCTCGGCCAGCCGCGCGGCGTCGTCACCCTCCATGAACTCGGGTAGGTCCGCACCGCTGCCGAGATTGTCTCCGACACCGCGGATCACGACAACCTTCACGTCGTCGTCGACGCTCGCACCGCGCAACAGGTCGGCGTAGCGCAACCGCGCCGCCGACGTCGGTGCGTTCAGGTACTCCGGCCGGTTGAACGTGATCGTCGCGATCTTGGTCGCCGGATCCTTCTCGTAGAGGACGATGTCCTCGGGGGCGGGCCGACTCCCGGAGTCCGACATGTCAGCCGATTCCGACGCCCGCACCACTCCACAGCGGGCTGGAGGTAAGCACCTCGGCCCCGTCGGCGGTGACGTGCACAGCGTCGCGGCTGAACACCGCACCCACACCCTCCTGCCAGACGTAGCCGCTGACCGCGAGCACCATGCCCGGTTCGAGTACCTCGTCGGCGATGGTGGCCCGCAGGGCGGGGGTCACGACGGGTGAGTCGTAGCCCAACCCGAGGCCGTGTGCGACGGGCATCGCGGGCAGGGGCTCGTCCGCCGCTTCGTAAGCGGCGAGCAGGCCGCTCGCGGGTCGGCCGGGCCGACAGGCCTCCAACAGCCTGTCCCACAGGCGGTTCCAGCGATCATAGAGTTGCGGGACCGCGGACCCCCCGACCTCACCGACGGGCCAGGTGCGGCCGACCTCTCCGACATAGCCGTCGGCCAGCGCACCGGCCGAGAACGCCACCAGGTCACCGTCCTCGATGCGACCGTCGCTGCGGGCGCGTCGCCAGGGATGGTCCTTGCTCGTCACCCACGCGCCGTCCTGGGTGGCGGGTGTGGTGACGCCGCCGGCAGCCATCGCCTCCATCAGCGCTCCGGTCAGCGACTTCTCCGTGGCACCGGCGGCCAACTCGGCGCGGGCCGCGTCGAGCGCCGCTTCGGCCACGCCCAGCGCACCGCGTAACACCGCGACCTCATCGGGCGTCTTGATCCGCCGCGCCGCCCGCAGCGCGGGTTCGGCGTCGACAAGTTCGGCGTTGGGGAACGCCATCGGCAGCAGTTGGGCGAATGTCGGTGTCAGCGAGTCGGTTCCGACCCGCTTGGCGGTCGCCGCGCCGGGCAGCGCCTTGAGCACCTCGACGAGCGTCATCGGGTTCCACGCGAGCCCGTACAGGTGGTCGTGCGGGATCTCGTCGGGGATCCCCTCGTCCCAAGTGCTGTTGAGGTGGATCTCGCCGGTCGACCGAACGACCTCGCAGATCGGTCCGAACGGCCGGGTGCCCGCCACCCACAACTGCGGCGCTCCGGTCACGTAACGCACGTTGGCCTGCCGGCCCAGGACCAGGATGTCGATGTCGCGTTCTTCCATCTGGGCCAGCGCACGCTCGCGGCGGCCGCGACGCAGATCGGCTGCGTCAGGCAATATCTCTGTGCTCATTTAGGGGCCGATCCGTTCCTGTCCGTAGGGCGCGTAGGGGTAATCGGTGATCGACTGGCAGCCGTCGTCGGTGATGACGACGATCTCCTCACTTCGGTAGCCGCCGGTGCCGTCCTCCCACACCACGGGTTCGAGCACCAGCAGCATCCCGGCCGGGAACACGAAGTTGTCGTCGAACTCCTGGCCGAGATCGGTTCCGATCATCGGCATTTCGGCGGCGTTGGTGCCGATACCGTGACCGAGGTAGAAGTGCGGCAGCCACGGCTTCGTTCCGCCGTTGGCGGCGATCGCCGCGCGGGCGAGATCACCACTTGTGGCGCCGGCCTTGGTGACCGACAGCACGGCGGACAGAATCTCACGCCACTTGTCGAACTGCGCCTGCTGGCGATCGCTCGGCTCGTCGCCGACGAGCCACGTGCGGCCGAAGTCAGAGCAATAACCCTTGTAGGTGATGCTCACGTCGGTCCACAGCACGTCCCCGCGCTCGAGTTCGCGCTCTGTGGTCAGCAGGGGCAGCGCCAGGTCTCCGGTGGTGGTCCAGACCGAACCGCTGGTCTTCGTCGTGGGCATCACCTGCCAGATGGCCTCGAGCATGTTGGCCGTCGCGCCGAGCTCGAACGCGCGCCGGACGAAGGCCGCGGACAGGTCGACCTGCCGAACCCCGGGGGCGAGCGCCTTCTGCACGTCCACCATCGCCTCTTCGGTGATGCGGCAGGCGCTGCGGACACACGAAATCTGATCGGGCGTCTTGACCAGCTTGGCCGGACCGACGACCTGCGCCGCGTCCGACGGCGGACCCGAGGGGAACAGCGTGGCCGACGCGCGGCGCATCGCACCGGTCAGCTCGTCGACCGCGACCTTCCCGCCCGTGGGCACCAAGTCGGCCAGCACCTTCGCGAAATGTTCGACGCCTTCGTCGAACTCGAGGTAGAGCGGTCCGTGGACATGGTCGTCGGGCACCTCGGTCTGCGACGACGACCCTTCCCGCAGCGGCATGAACAGATGCGGGTGTGGATCGTCGGCGAGGACGATCGCCACTGGGCGCTCGACGTGCGACAGGCCGGCGTCGAGCAGCGGCCAGCTGATGCCGGTTGCGTACACGACGTTGCCGTTGCCGAGCAGGACGAGCGCGTCGACGCCCTTCTCCCGCATCGAATCACGCAGCCGGGCACCGCACTCCCGGTACATCCGGGCCAGATCCGGGGTGTCCGGAATGTCGATCTGCGCCGATTGTGGAGCGACTGTGGTCACGAGATCCCCAGGAAGTTCTTGATGTTGGTGCTGACGATCTTCACCGCGTTCTCCGGTCCGACCGCGTCGACGACCGTCTTCAGCGACTTCTCCGAGTATCCGAAGGTGGATTCGTTGTGCGGGTAGTCCGACGACCACATCACGTTGTCGACGCCGATCTTGTCGATGAGCTCCAGGCCGAGGGGGTCGACCATGAACGACGCGCACATGTGGTTGTCCCAGTAGTGCCGGACCGGATGCTCGAGCTGGTGGTTGAACATGTGCCGGTACGACGCGAGCATGTGCTCGGCATCCTGCAAAGCCGTTGGTACCCAAGCGATACCGCCCTCGAACCAACCGATCTTCAGTGACGGGTGACGGTCGAGGATGCCGGAGAACACGTACTTGGCGAACTGTTCGCGGAACGAGTCGACGTTGACCATCATGCCGACCACGACGCTGTTGTTCTGGCACGGCGTCTTGGGCGGTGTCTCACCGATGTGGTGACTGACCGGCACGCCTGCGGCCTCGATCTCGTCCCACACCGCGTCCATGTCGGTGCTGCCGTAGTCGTAGATGTTGCCGTCGTCGTCCTTGCCGGGATTGAGCGGCAGCAGAAATGTCCGCAGCCCGAGCGCTTTCAGCTCCTCCAGCGTGCTCCTAGTGCCCTTCGGATCCCACCAGTTGATCAGTCCGACGCCGTAGAAGTGGCCCTTGCTGCGTTCCTGCAGATCGGCGACGTGCTCGTTGTAGATCCGGAAAACCCGCTCGCGCAGCGCCTTGTCGGGGTAGTGGAACAGGGCCAGCACCGCGTTCGGGAAGGCGAGTTCCTTGTCGATGCCGTCCTCTTTGAGCTCGCGGACCCGGGCCTCGATGTTGTTCGACGCCGCGCCCGCCAGGTCGTCGTACTGCATCAGCACGCGGCCGAAGTCACCACCGGTCCAGGCCTTGCCCTTCATGCCGACCATATAGGCGCCGTCCTCGTACCAGATGCGCGGCGCGGCGCCCTTGAGCTCCTCGGGGAAGCGGTCGTAGAAGATGTCGTCGGCCACCGAGATGTGATTGTCGGCGGAGAAGATCTCGGTGCCGGTGGGTAATCCGAAATCGCCTGTGGCGTGGCCCTTGCGGTGCTTGGGTGCGCCGAACCCCTCGGGGGGATACAGGGTTGCGGTACTTGGTGCTGACATCGTTGACACTCCAATCGGGCTGGGGAATGGACCTGACTACCAGGTCACCGGAAGTTCGTAGACGCCGTAGGCGAGCCGGTCGTGCTTGAACGGCACATCCTCGAGCGGCACGGCCAGTTGCAGCGTCGGGATGCGCCGCAACAGGGTGTGGAACACGATCTGCAGTTCGGCGCGGGCGAGCTGCTGCCCGACGCATTGATGCCTGCCGTAACCGAAGCCGAGCTGCTGGCCCGCGTCGCGACCGAGGTCGAGTTTGTCGGGTTCGGGATAGGCGCTCGCGTCCCAGTTCGCCGGGGCCAGGTCGAGGATGATGCCCTCGCCCGCGCGGATGGTCTCACCGGCGATCTCGATGTCCTCGATCGCGACGCGCCGCTGGCCGTTCTGGATGATCGACAGGTAGCGCATCAACTCCTCGACCGCGTTCGCGATGAACTTCGGGTCGTCCGAATCCCGCAGGAGCGCCGCCTGTTCGGGGTTCTCGAGCAGCGCCAACACACCGATTCCGATCATGTTGGCGGTGGTTTCGTGGCCGGCGATGAGCAGGCCGGTGCCGAGCTGCGCGGCCTCCTTGACGCTGATCTCGCCGGCGTTCACTCGCTCGGCCAGGTCGGAGACGGCGTCCTCCGATGGGTTCTCCATCTTCGCCTTGACCAGGTCGCTGAGGTACTTCGCCAGGCCCATCGCACCCTTCTGGCCGTCCTCGGCGGAGGCGTAGCGGGCCAGGCCGACGTTGGCGTGGTGCTGGAAGAATTCGTGGTCTTCATAAGGCACGCCGAGCATCTCGCTGATGACCCGCGTGGGCACCGGCAGTGCGAGCTTCGCGACGATGTCGGCCGGTTGCGGGCCGGCGAGGATGTTGTCGATGCACTCGTCGGTGACCGCTTGGATGGCGGACCGCAACCCTTCCACCCGTTTGAAGGTGAACGGCTTGGACAGCATCCGGCGGAATCGGGTGTGCTCCTCGGCGTCGGAGGTGAACACCGAGCGCGGGCGCTTGTACACCGTGGAGAGCATGTGCTCGTTCCAGTGCGGGAACCCGTCGCGGCGGTCGTCGACACTGACCCTGGAGTCGGCGAACAGTTCGCGGGCCACCGCGTGGCCGGTGATCAGCCACGGGGTGCTGCCGTCCCAGATCCGTACCCGCGACAGCGGTTTGACCTCACCCATCTTGAGCATCTGCGGCGGTGGGGCGAACGGGCAGCGCGTGTCGCGTTCCATCGGGTATTCGGGGATATCCGCGGACACGTCGGGTGTTCCGGTCAAGGTTTCGGACATGCAGTCTTTCTCATTCCTCGATGTGGATGGCGAGTGCGGGGCAGGCTGCGGCGGCCTTGCGGGCGTCGTCGGCCTGGTTGTCCGCCGGACTGTCGTTGAGCAGCACCACGACACCGTCGTCGTCGCGCTGGTCGAAGATGTCGGATGCGTTGAGCACGCACTGCCCGGACGACACGCACTTGTCTTGGTCGACGGTAAGTTTCATGGTGCCGGGTGCTCCGTGATCGGCGCCTGCCACAGCCCGACGATCGCGTCGATGAGCCCGGATGCCGCGGAATCCCATGTGGTGCGCGGCATGTCGGCACCCTCTGCGAAGGCGCGCTCGAAGTCGGCGCAGGTGTGCATCATCAGGTTGCGGGCCATGATGTTGCGTTCGGTGACCACCGCGGGCGGCAGGTCGGGCAGGCATCGGGTGATGCCCTCGACGACGAGTTGCACCGACGGCGACTCGAGCGCTCCCTTGACCACGATCTTGTGGTACTCCGGATCGGCCAGTGCCTGTGCGGCGAAGCGCGCGTACCAGGTCGGGGTCCCGATCTGGGCCAGGTGTTCGGTGAGCGAGCGCACCAGGCAGGCGACCCAGTCCCGCAGATCCGTCGACTCGCCGATCTCGCCGACCATCCGCGACAGCAGGCGTTCGGTCGAGACGCGGTGCTTCTGCTCGATCGCCCGCACCAGATCCGCCTTCGTGCCGAAGTGGTAGCCCACCGCGGCGTTGTTGCCCTGCCCCGCCGCCTCGCTGACCTGGCGGTTCGACACGGCGTACACACCGTGTTCGGCGAACAATCGCTCGGCGGCGGCCAGGATCGCTTCCCGCGTCGTGCTGGCCCGTTCGGTGCGCACGCTTCTGGCAGTGGTCACCGTCACAGTCAACCGCGCCCGCGTTCTTAAGTCAAGTGACTGATTTAAAGTTGTCACGGCTTCGGTTTGCGAACGATCACCTTGCCTGCGCTGGTCCCGCCGTCGATGGGCAGCACCGTTCCGGTGACGTACCGCGATCGGTCACCGGCGAGGTACAGCGCGGCCTCGGCCACGTCGTCGACCGTGCCCTCGCGCTTCAGGGGTCGGTCGTTGCGCATCTGTTCGCGGATCTTGGCCTCGAACTCCTCGAGACGCTTGAGGTCCTCCCCCGTGGCGGACTTGCGCACGATCGCGGTCCGGATGTTGCCCGGCGCGAGGGCGTTCACACGGATCTCGTAGTGCGCCAGGTCGATCGCCGCCGACTTGGTGAACTGGATGACGGCCGCCTTGGACGCCCGGTATGTCATCACCCCGCCGCCGGCCTGGATGCCACCGATCGAGGTGAGGTTGATGATGGACCCGCCACCGTGTTTCGACATGTGCCGGGCGGCGTCGCGTGTACCGGCCATGACGGCAAGCACATTGATCGCCATCACCTGATGAAAATCGGCCAGGTCGTCGTCGAGGAACTTGGGGAACATCTTGCCCGACACGCCCGCGTTGTTGACCATCACGTGCAGGCCGTCGAACTCCTCGACCGCCGTCGTCACCAACCGGGTCACCTGATCGATCTCGGCCACATCGGTTTCGACGAAGCGGATGGAATCGCCGAGGTCGGCGACGAGTTGGGCGCCGCCCTCGCGGTCGATGTCGCCGACGACAACCTTCGCGCCCTCGGCGCAGAACCTTCGCACCAGACCTTCGCCGAGTCCGGATGCGCCGCCCGTGACGACCGCAACCTTGCCCTCGAGTTCGCCGCTCATGCCGCCCCTTCGTGTAAGTCGGCCAGGAAGCCGAGCAGTAGTTCGTTGACCGCGTCGGGCTGTTCGATCTGCGGGCAGTGCCCGGCAGCGTCGATCACCGCCGACCGGCCGCCGCGGATCTGTCCCGCGATCTCGGCCGCCCACCCAGGGGGCAGCAGTTTGTCACCGCCGCCCTCGACGACCAAGGTGGGCACCGTGATGCGTTCGTAGGCCCGCGTGCTCGACGGCAAAGGCGGGGGCTCCAGGCCAGGCCGCCGAAACCGGGCGGCCGCCAAGGCTTCCCACGCCCCGGGCGCGATGCTCGCCTGGTAGCGACGCTGGACGTATGCATCGTCGGTGGGATAGGACGCGTCATAGAACAGCGCCGTCACGATCCGGCGCATCCCGGCGATCGTCGCGTCGTAGTCGTACAGCGCGGCCGAGTGCTCGTTGCGCTGGATCTCACCGCCCCCGCAGATGGCCACCAGACTGCGCGCGGGCAACACCGGCGACTCGGAGGTGGCGTCGACGAAGAGGTTGACCGCCCCCATCGAATTACCCACGAAATGCGCCGAATCGACGCCGACGACCTCGCAGAACCGGGCGATGTGCCGGATCCGCATACCGCGGCCGTCGTTGAAGTCGATGACCTTCGCCGACTCGCCGAACCCGAGCATGTCGAGCGCGAGCACGCGGTAGCGCGTCGCGAGCGCGGCGATGTTGTGCTCCCACCCGATCTCTGCGCCGGCGCCGAACTCACCGCCGTGCAGCAGGACCACCGGATCGCCATCGCCCGCTTCGAGATAGCCGGTGACGAGGCCGTCGACGAGCACCGATTTGCGTTCGGGATGCGTCACGCGGTCTCCCGGGCAGTCTTGGCGAAGAAGAGCACCTGCGTGGCGAGCATATCGAGCTGATTCTGGGTGGCGTCGTGGACCAATTCCCCTGCTGCGTCCCAGATCTCGTCGGCGGAGTTGATCGCGACCCCGAGCGGGGTCGGCCACGCGCGCAACGCGTGCCCGATGGACCGCAACTGCCCGAGGGTGCCGACCGCGGCCTGCCACCCGTAGGCGCAGCTGATGCATCCCCAGGGTGTGTTGTCCAGATAGACGCGTGGATCCTCGCGCAGGTCCTCGATGTAGTCGAGCGCGTTCTTGACCAACCCGGAGATCGCCCCGTGGTATCCGGGCGAGCCGACGACGACGGCGTCCGCATCGCGCAGCGCGCCGACGAGTTCGAGGGCAGCGGGCGTGCGCTCCAGCGAGTGCGGGGCGTACATCGGTAAGTCCAGATCGGGGCCCGCGAACAGCCTCGTCCGCCCGCCCTGCTGCTCGACCGATGCCAGGCAGTATCGCAGCGCGCGTTCAGTCGACGAGTTCGCTCGCAGGGTGCCGCCGAGTCCGACGACGAACGGCGCACCGCCGGTTGTGGTGCTTGCGGTCATTTCCTTCACCTACTACTTGATTGCGATCGGACTGACGGGAGCGCCCACCGCGCCAACGACTTTCAGCGGCGGGGCGATCAGCTGGAACTCGTAGACGCCGTCGGCGGCGCAGTCGGCCGCCAGCCCGGTGAGGTCCCAGTACTCACCGAACATCAGGCCCATGTCACGCAGGCAGACCATGTGCATGGGCAGAAACGTGCCCTCCACACCGTTGGCCGGATCGGGGTCCTCGACCATCAGATTGTCGGCCGCGACCGCGGCGACGTCGTGGTCGTGCAGCCACCGAGCGCAGGTCCAGTCCAACCCGGATCCCGGCTCGGCGCCGTCGCCCGTCGACAGGAACCGCGTCCACCAGCCGGTGTGCACGACGACGATGTCCCCGGGAGTGATCGTCACCCCCTGGGCCTTGGCGACATCGTCGAGTTCTGCTGGTGTCACCGGAGTTCCGGGTTCGAGGAAGACGTCGGCGCCGCGGTGCCTGACGACGTCGAGCAGCACCCCCCGTGAGGTGATGCCCTTGACGTCGACCTTCTCGATCCCGAGATGAAACGCCCCGAAACTGGTCACCGAATCTGCGGGGAATCCGTTGTAGAGCTTGTCGTCGTAGTAGACGTGCGAGATCGCGTCCCACTGCGTCGCCGCCTGTAGTGGCATCACGATCATGTCGTCGTTGAAGCGGAACGGGTTGTCGACGAAGAACTCGCTGAGCTGATGAGCGACCGAGTTGCGCAGCCACTGGGGCCCGTACTGCACCAGTGTGTTCGCGTCACCGCCGTCGACCGTCATCACATGGGTGGGGTTCGGTCGGAACTGGAACGCCCCCTGCGGGCCGTTGGAGCCGAAGTCACCGCCGAGCGGAATGACGGTCCCCTTCTTGACCAGCGAGGCCGCCTCGGCGACCTTCTCGGGCGTGATGAAGTTCAGCGTGCCCAACTCGTCGTCGTCACCCCAGCGGCCCCAGTTGCGCACCTCGTCGGCGACGCGACGGAACTCCTTCATGCTGGCCATGGATTGCCTTTCACCGTCCCGACTCTCACTTCACCGCCGCCGTACCGATCCCGCGAGGTCCGTCTCCCCCGTCGTGCCGCCGTCCACCCAGATCACCTGTCCGGTGAGGTAACTGGCCGCCCTGCTGTTGAGGAAGGTCAGCACGCTGGCCTGCTCCTCGGGCTCGGCGGCCCGGCCCAACGGCGTCCGGAACGAGTCGAGGAACTCCTGCCCGTACGCGCTGCGCAACTGGTCGAGGATCGGCGTGTCGGTCACTCCGGGTGCGGTGCAGTTGATTCGAATCCCCTTTGCGCCCAATGCGGTCACCTGGGCCATGCCGTAGAGGATGATCGCCTCCTTCGACAATCGGTAACCGCCACCGTCGGCCAGCGCCTCGGGGTGGCTTTCACACCATTGGATTCCCGTCTCGACCGAGTCCGTGTCGACCAGACCGGAGGTGACGGGCGCGTTCTGCCGGTACGCCGACGCCGCCAGCGACGAGACGTTGGCGATCGCGGATCCGGTCGGCATCCGGGGCACCAGCGCCTCGGTGAACCGCCGGGTGCCCAGGAAGTTGATCGTCACCACGCGCAGCGGGTCTTTGATCCCCGACGAGACCCCGGCGACGTTGAACAGCGCGTCGACCGGGCCACCGACCGCGTCGGCGGCCCGGTCGATCGACGCCTGATCCGACAGATCGAGTTCGACGAACTCGCCCATGCTTTCGGCCGGCGGCTTGATGTCGAGTCCGATCACCTCACCGCCGAGGTCGGCGACCTGACGGGCGACATGGGCACCGATGCCCGAGGCGCATCCGGTGACGACCACACGGCGCCCGTCGTAGCGCCACAGTTCCTCAGTTCGGCCCATGGCTCATCTCTGGCCGGCCCCGATCACTTCGCGGTCTTGGCGTCCGCGTCGGGGTTGCGGCTCGTCCACCCTTCTCCTGACTTGAGTTTCGCGGCCGCCGCCTCGATACCCGCGTTCATCTCGTCCATGGCCAGCGACACCTCGTTGGCGGTGTAGTTCTGGCGGCCGGTGGGCAGCCCGCCGAACGCGTAGCTCTCGTCGAAGACCGGCGCCTGCGACGGTGGCCGGCGCGCTTCGACCTTCTCGATGACCGGTTCGAGTCGCTTGGCCTTCTCCGCCCGCGCCTTCTCGTCGCGTTCGATGAATTCGGGCAGCACCTCCTTGCCCATCAGCTCGATGGACTCCATGGTCTCCTCGTGCCTGCGCGGCGTCAGCAGCAGGATCAGCTCGTCGACACCGCTTTCCTCGTAGCCACGCAGGAACTGACGCACCGTGTCGGGGCTGCCGATGGGACCGCGGTCGGGACCGTAGACGATGCTGGGATCCTTCTCGATCTCCTCGAGGTGGCGCTTCCACACCCCGGTGCGGCCCGGCGTGTGCATGCCCGTCATGTAGTAGTGCATGATCCCGAACGCGAAGAAGCCACCGCCCATGCCGAGCCGTTCGATGGCCTGTTCGTCGGTGGGGGCCACCATCATCGACAGGTCGCCGCCGATGGCCAGGATGTTCGGGTTCATCTGCGGGGTGACCGGCGCCCCGTTCTCTTCGAACTCCTTGTAGTAGCCGTCCACCCGCTCCTTCAGCGGGCCCGGCCCGGTGTAGGCGAAACTCAGTGCGCCGAGCCCCTTCTGGGCGGCCATGGCGACCGATGCGGGCCGGGTGCAGGCCACCCAGACCGGCGGATGCGGCTTCTGCAGCGGTTTGGGCACCACGTTGCGCGGCGGCATCTCGATGTGCTGTCCCTTGAAGCCGCTGAACGGCTCCTCGGTCATGCATCGGATCGACACCTCGAGCGCTTCCTCCCACTGCGCGCGCTTGTCGGCGGGGTCCACACCGAAGCCGCCGAGTTCACCGACCGACGACGACTCGCCCGTGCCGAATTCGACTCGGCCGTTGGAGATCAGGTCGAGGGTCGAGACGCGCTCGGCGACGCGGGCCGGGTGGTTGACGACCGGCGGTAGGTGCATGATGCCGAAGCCCAGGCGGATGTTCTCGGTCCGCTGGCTGGCCGCCGACAGGAAGATCTCGGGGGCGGTGGAGTGGCAGTACTCCTCGAGGAAGTGGTGCTCGGTCAGCCACACCGTCGAGAACCCGGCCTTGTCGGCGAGCTCCACCTCGTCGAGACCGTCCTGGAAAAGCTTGTGCTCGTCGTCTTCGCTCCACGGCCGCGGCAGTGGGAATTCGTAGAACAGCGAGATCTTCATTTCGTTACCTTTCGATGTGTATCGAGTGACGAATCGGTACTAGTGCCGGTCTGAACTCCAGACCCGGACAGCTGCTCGGCGATGTGCTTGGCCGCGACATAGCCGAAGGTCATGGCCGGCCCGATGGTGGCGCCCGCGCCCGCATAGCTGCGGCCCATCACCGCGGCCGACGTGTTGCCGACGGCGTAGAGGCCCCTGATGACCCCGTCGTCGGCACTCAGCACCCTGGCGTACTCGTCGGTGCGCAGACCGCCCGAGGTGCCCAGGTCGCCGAGGATGATCTGGAACGCGTAATACGGCGGTTCGCCCAACGGGTGCAGATTCGGATTCGGCAGCGTCGGATCGCCGTAATAGTTGTCGTAGGCCGAATCTCCCCGGTTGAAATCGTCGTCGTGACCCTTGCGCGCCAGTTCGTTGAAACGCTCGGCGGTCCGGCGCAGGTGGTCCGGCGGCACGCCGATCTTGCCCGCGAGTTCCTCGAAGCTGCTCCCCTCCTGCACGACACCGGATTCCAGCCACGCCCTGGGCACCTTCCAGCCGGTCGGCACGGGCGCGAACGGGATCTTCGGGATCGGCAGATGCCCGGCGACCACGTACCGGTGGAACGACCGGATGTCGGTGATCAGCCAACACGGTATGTGGGTGACCCCGCTGTTCTGGCCTTCGATCATCGCGTGCGCGAAGTCCATATAGGGGGCGGCCTCGTTGATGAACCGCTTACCTTCGCCGTTCACCACGAACTGTGACGGCATCATGCGTTCGTTGAGCATGAACTGCAGCCGTCCGTCGGGCCAGCAGATCGCGGGGAACCACCAAGCCTCGTCGAGCAGATCGGTCGAACCGCCCACTTTCTCCCCCGCCCGGATGGCGTCACCCATCGATGCGGGATTGCCGAAGCTCCAATCCTTTTCGAGTACCGGAAGGTGCTGGCGGCGCCATTCCATGTCGTGGTCGAAGCCGCCCGCGGCAAGGATGACGCCGTGGCGCGCCCCGATCCGCTGCTGACGGCCGTCACGCTCAACCACCGCACCGACGACGGCGCCGTCGACATCGGTGATCAACTCGGTCATCGGCGAGTCGAGCCACAGCGGGACGTTCTGCGCTTTGAGCGCAAGTCGCATCCTGGCGGCAAGCGACTGGCCGATGGCGGCCATCCGATCGCCGAACACACGCGCGCGAAACATCCGCCAGATCAGTTTGACTAGGACGGCCTTGCCTCGCCAGTTCTGCCGGACCTGGTAGAACAGCCGAAGATCCTTGGGCGCGAACCAGATTCCCTTCGGCGCCAGCGCGAGCGGCTGCAGCAGGTGCTGCTCCTCGTCACCCAGTTTGCGCAGGTCGATGGCGGGCACGTTGATGGTGCTGCCCTGCGCGGACCCGCCCGGCACCTCCGGGTAGTAGTCGGCGTACCCCGGCTTCCACACGAATTCGAACCAGGGGCTGAGCTTTTCGAGGAACTCCATCATCTCGGGCGCGGTGTCGACGTACTGGCGCAACCGCGCGTCGCTGACCAGGCCGCCGGTGATCTGGCGCAGGTACTCTACGACGCCGTCGGGATCCGGGACGTACCCCGCCTTACGCTGCGCCGGCGCGCCCGGCACCCAGATGCCGCCGCCCGACAACGCCGTGGACCCCCCGAAGTATGACGACTTCTCCACGACGAGCGTGTCCAGGCCGAACGCGTCGGCCGCCAACGCCGCGGTCATCCCGCCGCCACCGGAGCCGACGACGAGCACGTCGACGGTGTGGTCGAACTTGTCAGACATCCAAAACCGCCGTCCTGACTGCGAATCCTGCGATCAATTCCGGCACCGCTCGGTAGAACCGCTGCTCGGTTTGGTATGGGCCGTGTGCGGCGAGAGCGGCGAACGCCGCGATCCACGTCCGGACCTCATGGGCGGAGTGGCCGGCTTCCCGCTCGATCCATTCGTTCGACCAGGCGTCGACCTCGGCGAGCCGGTTGTTGTCGATCAACTCGAGGAAGGCGGCGTCCCAGTCCGGGTTCAGCGGCTGCAACGGGCTCTCGCCGTGCGCGAATGCCTGTGCGGCGTCCATCACCGCGACCTGACGCGCCTGCCGCTGCTCGGGCGTCATCGGCGCGCCGTGCACGATCCGCTCCAGTGCCGCCGGCGGCGCCGTGGCCAGCGTGGGCACCGGCGGATCGTGGGACAGCCCACCGGATCCCACGACTAGAACGCGCTTGTCGAGCGTCGCGAGGAAGGCGCCGAGCGCCGCGCCGAGCGCCCGCACCCGCCGCACGGGCCCGAGCGGGGTGGCGACCGAGTTGATGAAGACCGGGATCACCGGCACGGCCGTCGCCTCGCCGAACAGGTTCTGCAGCGGTTGGACCGTGCCGTGGTCGACGTCCATGCTCGCCGAGATCGCGACGTCGATACCGGACTCGAGAACCGCTCGCGCGCAGTCGGTCGCGATGTCTTCGGGCACGTTCAACGGTCCTGCGTGCGAGCCGTAGTCGCCCACGCCCTGGGCGGCGGTGCCGATGCAGAATGGCGGCATCGTCCGATAGAAGAACCCGTTGTAGTGGTCCGGGGAGAAGATGACGACGAGTTCGGGGTCGTACTCGTTGACGAACCGGCGTGCACCGGAGATCGCCGTCTCGATGTCGTCAAGGAGTTCCCGTGACGGTCCCGGAAGGTTCAGTAGCGGGCTGTGCGACATGCAGCACAGGGCCAGTGTGCCCATGAGATCCGGTGCCTCCTCCCTGGGTCAGATAAAGGACGTCGAAGAGCGCTTCGCTGACTTCGGCGGCGCGCTGGGCGATGCAGGCCCCGGCGATGCAGCGATCGGGCCGCAGGAACAGCACCGAGTCGGTGTAGGTGTCGAACCACGACTTGAGCGCACCGGTCTTGTCGCCGACCACCACGACATCGTCATCGTCGTGGCCGGGCCAGCGCAGCTGGGTCATCGGGCGGGCCTCGATGAACTCCGCGCCCAACGCTTTCCAGCGGTTGAACGCGTTCTCACCCAGGATCGCGCGCAGGTTGTTGCTCCAGCACAGCACCGCGAAGCCCGGGCCCAGGACGTCGTCGAGCAGCAGGTTCTGCTCGGTGCGGGTGTCGACGCGGGGTTGGATGAACAGCGTGCCCGTCGGCGACACCGCCCCGGTGGCACCCGCGCCGGGCGCGGAGTGGAACACGGCGCCCTGCTGGTAGCGCGGCATCGGCTTGAAACGCATCTCGAGGATGTAGCGCTTCAGGGACGGCACCACGGACGCGGCATGAATGACCTTGTCTCGCAACGCCGCGACGCGGCGGTTGGTCGGCGAGATGACGCGGCCGACCATCGTGGACAGATCGATCATGGCGCGGGCGTGCTTGCGCCGCTCGACGTCGTAGGTGTCCAACAGGGCATCCTCGGCCTGACCGGTCACCACCGCGGCGAGCTTCCACCCCAGGTTGGCCGCGTCGCGGATCCCGCTGTTGTATCCCTGCCCCTGCCAGACCGGCATCAGGTGGGCGGCGTCACCGGCCAGCAGCATTCGGCCCTTGCGGAACGACCCGGCGATGCGCGAGTGATGGGTGTAGACCCGGTGCCGGATCATGTCGACCTGGTCGGGGTACGGAACCCGTTGCGCCAACATCTTTCTGACAAAGACCGGGTCGTCGGCCTGCGCATCGGTCTCGTGTGGATGGATCAGGAACTCGAAGCGGCGGATGCCGTGGGCGATCGAGATCGACACGTAGGGACGCGCCGGGTCCGCGCCGACCTCGCTGTTGGGGTGACCGAGCGGGTCGTTGGCGACGTCGACGACCAGCCAGCGGGTGGACGATGTGGTTCCGTCGAACGACACTCCCATCAACCGCCGGGTGGCGCTGCGGCCGCCGTCGCATCCGACCACGTATCGGGCCGTCACCGACGGTTTGCCGTCGGCGAAATGCACCGTCACCGCGTCGTCGCTCTGGTCGCAGTTCTCCATCCGGCACCCGAACCGGACCTCCACATGGTCGAATCGGTCCAGGCCGCCGAACAATTCGGCGTCGACCATGGGTTGCACGAAGCCGTTGCGCTTGGGCCAGCCGAACCGGGCGTCGGGCGGCGCCATCTCGGCGAGCAGCCGTCGCTTCGCGTCGAAGAACCGCAGGATCTGATTCGGTACGGTGTGCGGCAGTACCCGGTCGACCAGGCCGATCGACTGGAACGTCCGCAGCGCCTCGTCGTCGAGACCGACACCACGCGGATAGTCGATGAGCGTGTCGCGCTCCTCGACCACCAGCGTCCGAACCCGATGCAGGCCAAGGATGTTGGCAAGCGTCAGGCCCGACGGGCCTGCGCCCACGATGACGACGTCGACGTCGGTCGCCGTCATCGCCGCCCCAGCAGAAAGTCAAGGTGCAGGCGATCGAACGTCTTGGGATCCTCGTACTGGGGCCAGTGACCGCAACCCGGCATCAATTCGAAGCGGGAACCCGGGATCATCGACGCGATGCGCCGTCCCTCGGCGACGTCGGCCGTGGGATCGTCACTGGTCCACACCACCAGCGTCGGCGCGGCGATCGATCCGTATTCCTCGGGCCCGAGCAGGTTGCGGGCCCGGATCTCCGGATCCTGCAGCGCCATGATGTCGCGCATCGCCGCCACGAAGCCGGGCTGGCGGTACACCCGCTGCCTGCTGGCGACGATGTCGTCGTAATCCTTTGTCTTGTCGGCCATCAGCCACTTGATGCGGGCCTGAACCGTCTCCCAGGTCGGGTTCTCGGCGGCGGCCATCGACAGGGTGATGATCCGCTTCATCACCTCGGGATCGGCCTGCGATCCACCCGCGGTGTTGAGCACCAGCCGGTCCAACCGGTCGGGGTGGTCGACGGCGGCACGGGCGGCGACCCAGCCGCCGAGCGACTCGCCGCTGATGTGGGCGCGCTCGGCGCCGACGGCATCGAGGAACGCCAGCAGGTGGTCGACATAGTGGCGGACTTCGAGTGGGTGCCCGGGCTTGTCGGTGTAGCCGTGACCGAGCATGTCGATCGACCAGACCGAGAAGTGTTCGGCATGCGCTTCGAGGTTGCGCACGTATGCCTCCGCATGCCCGCCGGACCCGTGAAGGAAGACGAGCACCGGCTTGTCGGTGTCACCGGCGTGCAGATACCGGGTGCGGATACCGCCAGCGTCGAGATAGCCCTGCGAGAACGCGACGCCCTGCAGATCGCTCCAGACGGACTCGAATTCGGCCGAGGCGGAACGCCCGTCGGCCGCCGTGGACGCCACCAGCGAATCCGGCTCAGACACGCTCACCCTCTCTTGACCGCGAGAATTGAATTCTCGTATTTTGTAAGCACTTTGCTCATTTATCGCACATCCATGTGCACTATAGTCAGAGCATCACTCTCGTGGCAGCTAGATGTCAAGGGAAGTCGAGGAAGGGACGCCATGCCTTCGGAGGGCGGAGCCCGACACCGAGTCGAGCAGGGCCGGACCCGGCAGGGGACGGAGCCGACCAGCGCCGTGCCCAACGGGGCGCCCGGCTCGCAGACGCTGGCCAGAGGCTTGGCCGCGTTGCAGCTGGTGGCCAGCTCTCGCACCGGCCTGACCGCGCAGCAGGTCGCCGACGACATCGGTGTCCACCGGACCATCGCGTATCGGATGCTCTCGACGCTGTCTCAGTTTCGGTTGGTGCTCAAGGGTGAGGACGGCCGTTACCGGTCGGCGGCGGCCCTGGCGGTGCTCGGGGCGTCGTTCGACAACAACGTGCGCCAGCTGAGCATCCCGACGCTGCGCGGGCTCGCGGACGAACTCGCGAGCACGGTGTCGCTACTCGTCGCCGAGGGCGATCAGCAGGTCGCGATCGCCGTTATCGTGCCGACGAACGTCTTCTACCAACTGTCGTTTCACGAGGGCAGCCGTTATCCGCTGGACCGCGGCGCCGCCGGGATCGCGCTGCTGTCGAGCATGCCGCCGCGCCCCGGTGAGCGTGACCTGGTTCCGGTCACCCGGGAGCAGGGCTGGGTGATCACGCACGGTGAGATCGAGCCGAACACCTACGGGCTCGCGGTCCCGGTGCGCAGGCGGCCGCCGGCGCCGCCGACGTGTATCAACCTCATCTCGCATCGTGAAGATGTCCTGATGCGCGGAAAAGACGCGGTCGTCCGGGCGGCCAACGAGCTGTCCGCGATCCTCAGCTAGATATCAGTCCAGCCGGAAGGAGCAGCACGTGACCGATTGGGATCATGACGTCGACGTGGTCGTACTCGGCAGCGGCGGAGCCGGTCTGACCTCGGCGCTGGCCGCCGCCGCCAACGGCGCGTCGGTGGAGGTCTACGAGAAGGCCGCCACCGTCGGAGGAACGACGGCGGTGTCGGGCGGGATCATCTGGATTCCGGCGCACAATCGGGCCGCCGAGGGTGAGTTGACCGTCGAGGACGCGATGGCCTACCTGCGGGCACAGTCGCTGGGCTACATGGACGACGACCTCGTCGAGACATTCGTGCGCACCGGCCCGGAAATGCTCGATTTCGTTGAGGCACACAGTGATCTACGGTTCGAGGTCGCCGAGGGGTTCCCGGACTACAAACCCGAGCTTCCCGGCGGACGCCCGGCGGGCGGGCGGTCTCTCAACGCCAAACCGTTCGATCTGGGCCGCCTCGGTGAGTGGCGTGACCGCATCACCTCGTTTCCGGCCGATTTCAGCAACGTCGGCATCGACGCCGAGACCCGCGCGCGCATCCACGCGTCGGTCGACGACGAATCCGGTGATTACTGTGTGGCGGGCACGGCCCTGGTCGCCGGACTACTCAAGGGCCTGCTCGACCTCGGCGTGGTGCCGCACACCAACGCACGGGCGGTCGAACTGCTCGCCGATCCGCTCGGCATCACCGGTGTGCGAATCTCGCAGGACGGCAACGACTTGCGCGTGCGCGCCAGTCGCGGTGTCATCCTGAGCACCGGCGGGTTCGAGTGGGACCGCAAGCTGGTCGAGGCGTATCTGCGGGGTCCGATGCGAGGACCGGTGTCACCGCCCAACAACACCGGCGACGGCCTGCGGATGGCGATGGCGCACGGCGCCGATCTGGCCAACATGGGCGAGGCATGGTGGGTGCCGATCGTCCAACTTCCCGGCGACACCTTCGGAGGGCAACCGCGCAGCCGCAGCGTGCGTTTGGAACGGACACGACCGCGCAGCATCATCGTCAACCGGGCGGGTAAGCGATTCCTCAACGAGGCCGGCGAGTACAACTCGATGGCGGGCCCGTTCCACTATCTGGACCCGAAGCTCGGGTACGCCAACGATCCGGCGTGGATCGTCTTCGACTCGCTTCACCTGAAGAAGTACGGGTTCCTTGGCATCGACCCGGACGGCCCTGCCCCGGATTGGTTTTCGCCGTCGAAGGATCTGGAGGAGCTCGGCGAGAAGACCGGCATCGATCCCGACGGGCTGGCGCGCACGCTGCGAGCGTGGAACGACAGCGTGGCCGACGACGTCGACCCCGACTTCGGTCGCGGCTCGAGCGCGTACGACGGCTACTGGGGTGACGACAAGGCGCCGACGCCCGCCCGTCGCACCCTCGGGCCGATCGATACGCCGCCGTACTACGCCGTGCCGGTGTCGATCGGGGCGATGGGCACGAAAGGCGGGCCCCGCACCGACGCCGATGGTCGGGTGCTGCACGTCAGCGGGTCGGCGATACCTGGCCTGTTCGCCGCGGGCAACGCCATGGCGGGCGCGACCGGTAAGGCGTACGGCGGCGCCGGTGGAACGATCGGCCCGGCCATGGTGTTCGGCTACCGCGCGGGTCTCGCGGTCTCCGCGCGCGTGTAACCCCCTCCCTTTCCCTCGCGAGCAGACGCGAAACTGCCTATTTCACGCGGCAATTGGGCAGCTTTGCGTCTGCTCGCGAAAGAGTCAGGCGACCGCCATACCGATGAAGTAGCTGCTCAACAGGCAGGTCGCGACGAGAACCACCCAGCCGTCGGTGAGGCGGCACAGCCAGGCCGGGGCGTGGCGCACCTCCATGAACTCCCGGAAGATGATGCGCACCTTGATCAGAGCGATGGCGATCGCGCTGACGGTGACCACGGTGCTGGCCTTCAGCGTGCCGTTCTGGTCGACCGCTTCGTCCATCCAGACGTAGGCCAACGTCAACAGAGTCAGCACCGCCCAGGCGATCACGAGCCTCTTGTTCGACGCGTTGGTCACCGCTCACCTCACCACGTAGAGCATCGCGAAAATCAGCACCCACAGGAAATCCACTGTGTGCCAGTATGTTGCACCGGTTTCCACGAGTTCCTGCGAGCGTCGCGCCGGGCTGCGCAACTGGTAGACGACCACGCCCAACACGATGAAGCCGATGAGCACGTGAATGCAGTGCAGCGACGTGAGGAAGAAGTAGTGCTGGAAGAACTCGTCGCTGGTGAACGTGTTCCCCATCCGGATCTCCGAGATCCACTCGCACACCTTCGAGATGACGAACGTCGCGCCGAGACCGACGGTCGCACAGGCGAACCTCATCGCCGAGCGGTAGGAGCCCTCGCGTGCGGCGCGAACACAACGGGCGATCGCCCACGAACTGGTCAACAGGACAATGGTGTTGAACACTCCGATCCGCAGATCGAGATCCGCTTGGGACTCCAGGAAAAGATCCGCGTTCTGCGTGCGCAGCGCCAGGTAGACGGAGAAGTAGCCGGTGAAAAGCATGGCCTCGAACAGCACGAACAACCACATGTCCGGCTGACCGGGCACCCGCCGCTGTGGCTTGTCGTCGAGCCGATTCGACTCGCCGGCGACCAGATCGGTCATCGAACCGCCTCCACGGTTTGCGGTGGTTCGGTGACACCTTTCGACGGCAGGTCGGGCAGCGGCCCCGTCCCGAAGTCCTCTCGTTCGATCATCTTTCGCAGCAACATGATGAACGCCGCGGTGTAGAGGATGAACACGACCATGTTGATCCACCACGCGATCGCACCGTTCCAGGCGAAGGCACCGCGCTGGAAGATCCAGGCCGGCGCGACGACGACTTCGGTCAGCGCGTTGCACAGCCCCAGATATGCGAACCACTTCGGGAACACGTTGTTCTTGTCCAGCAGGATCGCGACCAGCCAGACCACCGAACCGACCAGGAAGACCCCCATCGTTCCGCTGAACGACAGGAATGCGAAGTCATACATCCACACGATCAGTTCGGGGTCGCGGTCCGGCCGCAACGCACCGACGGTCATCGCGATGGCCATCACCAGCATGCCGGGCAGGGCGGCGAGCGAATACATGATCAGGTACGAGTAGGCGAACACGCGGCTCACCGACATTCGCCACATCGAGTATGCGAGAAGGGCATTCATCGGCGCACACATGCCCGAGATCAGGAACACGACGCCGAACCCCGTGAGCAGACCGAGATGACGATCGGCGAACCACTGCACCACCAACGGTGTGTCCCAGTCGGGACTCGGTGGCGGCTGCACCCGGGTGACGAGGAAGAACAGCACGCCGTACAGCTGATAGAAGATCACCATCACCCACCACGCGAACCACAACTCACGCTTGGGGTGGTAGCGGCAGTTCCAGACCAGGCGGGCTAGCCGCGACTCGCCGGGCGGCTCGGGCGGTGCCATCGGTTCGGTGCTCGAGCTCATGCGGCGACCGCGACCTCTGACCGTTGGCGGCGGATGTTGTGAGCCAGAACGATTCCCATCACCGCGATCCAGACCGCGATCGCGATGTTCTTGACCCAGAAGGACAGCACGCCGTCCCACGCGAACGGGCCCTCGAACGTCACCGCGCCGAAGGCCGCCGGCATCAGTGCGACGGCGATGAGCAGGTTGAAGTGCGCCACCCACCGCCGGAAAACGGGCTGATCCCGACGATCCCAGTAGATCGCGAGTGCCAATATCAGGCACTGCGCGATGAGATAGGGCACCAGCACTGTGAAGGTGACCCAGGCGAGGTCGTTGAGCAGTTGTGTGAGCTCGGGGGAACGCTCGGGCCGGAAGGAGCCCAGCAACCAGAACATGTTGGCGATCAGGAACAGCGTCGGCGGCCCGCCGGCGCACGCGATCAGGCAGTAGGACAGGATCGGCGTCCGGTGTGCCATCTTGCGGACCTGCATCGCAATCAGGACGACAGTCGGGATCAGCCCGACGCCGAACCAGTTGAACAGGATCATGCTGTACCGGATTCGGGCCGTCTCGTCGCGGTAGAAACCCGCGACCTCCTCGGCGGACATCGTCGGCGACATCGGGTGCAGGAAACCGGGAAAAAGGAAGAAGGCCGAGGCCCAGATGATCACCATCGCGGGCAACGCCCACAGCATGATCAACTCGCCATCAGTTCGTCTCATCGTCCGTCCCAACGCTAGTTGCCGATCGGCTACTCGGACGGTAGCCGATCGGCAACTAAGCGGTCAATGGTCGGCTACCCTCGTCGATGTGGCCACGGCAGAGCAGAGATTCAGCGCGATCACGCGCACCGCGGCCCAGACGCGCGTGCTCGACGCCGCTTTGGAGCTGATTTCCGAACACGGCGTCAGTGGGACGTCGCTGCAGATGATCGCCGACGCGATGGGTGTGACGAAGGCGGCGGTGTACCGCCAGTTCAAGACCAAGGAAGAGATCGTCATCGCGATCACCGAGCGGGAGATGAGCAAGCTCGAGGATGCTCTGGAAGCCGCCGAGGCTCAAGGACATCCGCTGCGGGCGCGCGAGGTGCTCCTCGACCGGATGATCGAGCAGGCGATCGATCGTCGCGGCGCGTTCAGCGTGCCCCTCTTCGATCCGGTCATCATCCGGTTGCAGGCCGAGTACGAACCATTTCAACGGTTCATCGAACGCCTTTATGCCGCGCTGCTCGGCACCGAGGCAGGTGTCGAGGCGCGATTGCACGCGGCGATGCTGTCGAGCGCGATCAGCGTCGCGGTCATGCACCCGCTACTGGCCGACATCGACGGCGAAACGCTGCGCGTCCAGCTCGAGCAGATGACGCGCCGCATGCTGGACCTGCCCGCTCAAGGCTCGTCGCGCGCGACGAAAAGGCGCTCGGCGGCGGTGTAGGGGTCGTCGTCGCCGTCGGCGACGGCCGCCGCCAACCGGTCCAGCTCGGGATGAGTACGCAGCAGCGTCTGCGCCAACGACAAGATCTGCGCCCTGGCCCGCGCGGCGCGTCGTTCTGGACTGTCGGAGCGGTGGTGCGCCTCGATGGCATCGACGAGTTCGGCGAGGCCCTCACCCTGTGCCGCAACGAGTTTCAGGACCGGGGCCATCGTCTCGGCGCGTAGGTCGCGCACGGTCTGATCGGCACCCTCGCGGTCGGCCTTGTTCACCACGACGATGTCGGCCACTTCCAACAGGCCGGCCTTGGCCGCTTGTACGGCGTCACCGGCGCCGGGATTCAGGATGACGACGGTGGGATCGGCGACGGCCGCGATCTCGATTTCGGATTGCCCGACGCCGACGGTCTCCAGCACCACCAACCCGTAGGACAGCGCCGCGAGCACTCGGATCGCCGCCGGTACCGCTGCGGCCAGCCCGCCGAGATGTCCGCGCGCCGCGACGGATCGGATGAGCACGTCGGGATCGTTGATGTGGGCGGCCATTCGGATCCGGTCGCCGAGCAGCGCTCCCCCGCTGTACGGCGACGACGGGTCGACCGCCAGCACCGCGACACGTTCGCCGCGTTCCCGATATGCGCCCACGAGCGCACCGACCGTCGTCGACTTCCCCGCTCCCGGCGGACCCGTCACGCCTACGACCCGCGGCAGGTCGACAGGTCCGAGCGCTTCGAGAAGCTCGCTGCGCCGGGGGCTTTCGACAACGCTGAGCAACCGGCCGGTCGCGCGGGCCGATCCGTTACGCGCCGCCTCGATGAGCTCGGCGATGCGGTCTGAGCTGGTCATCGATTGGCAGTCTACGGAGCCGGCACCTCGATGACCGTGGCCGATCCCATCCCGCCGCCGCGCACATCGGCGCCGACATGGACCAGGTGGTGATCGCCGGCGGCGTGAACTCCGCGTCCACCACACCGC
>NZ_LZSQ01000090.1 GCF_001665535.1 Mycobacterium sp. 852002-51961_SCH5331710 | reverse complement strand
TTGACAGCTCGCACTTCACTCGGAGGTCTTCGTCATGTCACCACGCCACGCCGTACCTAACGTCCGTGGTCAGAACAGCTAGCTTGTCGGCCGGCTTCACCGTCGACTTCTGCACCAGGGTCGCGATTTCGCGTTATCCACAGCCGTGGTGTAGAACTCGACGTCAGCGAGCGTCAGTCGATGCGCTCACCCGTCTCCGGGTGGAACAGGTGCACGAAGCCTTCCGGATGCCTGCGCAACCGCACCGTCTCCGCGAGCTTGGGCGCCGTGCGCGGGTTGCACCGCGCGACCAGCTCCACGCCCGAGCCCGACCCGGCGTGGGTGTAAAGGTAGGCCTCGCTGCCGAGGTCCTCGACCAGATCGACGACGACCGGCACACCACCCGTGTCGGTGAGTTCGAGTTGCTCGGGCCGGATTCCGATCGTGACCTCCGACAAGCCCGCATCGCTCAACTTGGTGAGTCGATCACGCTCGATCTCCAGAATCGAGTCGCCGACCCGGACGCCGTCGGGGGCGATCGGCAGCGTCACCAGGTTCATCGCCGGTGACCCGATGAAACCCGCGACGAACGCGTTGGCCGGACTGTCGTAGAGCTCGTTCGGGGAGGCGAACTGCTGCAGCTTGCCGAACCGCAGAACCGCGACCCTGTCCCCCATCGTCATGGCCTCGACCTGATCGTGGGTGACGTACACCGTCGTGGTGCCGAGGCGTCGCTGCAGCGCGGCGATCTGGGTTCGGGTCTGCACGCGCAGCTTTGCGTCGAGGTTCGACAGCGGCTCATCCATGCAGAACACCTGCGGCTCTCGCACGATCGCACGGCCCATCGCCACGCGTTGACGCTGACCACCCGACAGCTTGGCCGGCTTGCGGTCCAGGAACTCCGTCAGATCAAGGATTTTCGCGGCCTCCTCGACCTTCTTGCGTCGCTCCGCCGACGACACCCCGCGCAGCTTCAGCGCGAAACCCATGTTCTCGGCGACGGTCTTGTTCGGATACAGCGCGTAGTTCTGGAACACCATCGCGATGTCACGATCCTTCGACGGCACACCGGTCATGTCCCGGCCGCCGATCTCGATCGCACCCTCGTCGATGTCCTCCAGCCCGGCCAGCATGCGCAGGGCCGTGCTCTTCCCCGACCCCGACGGGCCCACCAGCACCACGAACTCACCGTCGGCGATGTCGAGGTTGAGCGAGTCGACCGCGAGTTTGTCCGAGCCCTCGTAGATGCACGTGGCGTTGCGGTAAGTGATTGTTGCCATTGGTATCTCCGTGTCTGTAGATCGGCTCTGACGGTTACTTGATCGCGCCGAACGAAAGTCCGCGCACCAACTTGTTCTGTGCGATCCACCCGCAGAGGATCACGGGCAGTGCGGCCATGGTCGCGGCCGCCGACAGCACGGCCCAGTACTGACCCTCACCGGCGATGAACCCGACGAGGTACACGGGCATGGTCTGAGCGTTCACCGCGGTCAGATTCACCGCGAAGAAGAACTCGTTCCAGGCGAAGATCACGCAGATCAGCGCCGTCGCCGCGATGCCGGGCGACACGAGCGGCAAGATCACCTCGCGGACCGATCGCCACAGGCTCGCCCCGTCCAGGCTCGCCGCCTCCAGCAGTTCGCCGGGCACCTCCAGGAAGAACGACCGCATCATCCACACCGCGATCGGCAGGTTCATCGCGGTGTAGAGAACGATCAGTGCCCAGATGTTGTCCAGCAGGCCGATATTGGAGACGATCACGTACAGCGGCAGGATCACCGCGACGACGGGCAGCATGCGGGTGCTCATGAAGAAGAACAGCGCATCCTGGGTTTTGCGGACCGGCCGCAGCGACAGGGCGAACGCGGCAGGGACGCCGAGCAACAGCACCACCAGCGTCGAGATCCCGGTGGCGAAAAGCGAATTCAGCATCGCCGGGCCGATGCCCTGGTTGAAGACCGCAGAATACTGATCCAGCGTCGGGGAGAAGAACAGCTTCGGTGGGCTGGTGGCGGCGTCGGCTTCCTGTTTGAACGACGTCAGCACCATCCAGAACACCGGGAAGAAGAATCCGAGTCCAACCAGCCACGCCACCAGTCCCCATGGGCTGAACGTGCGCGACTTCTTCTTGGTTCTCGCGGCGGGTTGCGGTGTGGCTGCGGTTTTCTCGACCGTGGTAGTCATCAGGCCGCCTCTTCCTTCCCGGTGAACGACTTGAAGATCAATCGGAGCGCGAAGCTGGCGATGATCATCGTGAAGATCACGACCACCACGCCCATCGCCGCGGCCTGACCGATGTCGAAGCCGAGGAACGCGCGCTGATAGATGTAGAACGGGAGGTTCGCGCTCGCGATCCCCGGGCCGCCCTGGGTCATCATGTAGATCGCGTCGAACGTGTTGACCAGGAAGATCGCTCCGAGGACGACGCCCAACTCGATGAATCGCCGCAGGTGCGGCAGTGTCAACTCCCGAAACAGTTGAAACGCGTTGGCACCGTCGACTCGACCGGCCTCCAGGATGTCGCGTGGCATCGACTGGAGGCCGGCGAGGATCAACAGCATCATGAACGGTGTCCACTGCCAGATGAGCATCACCATCACCATCGGCAGCGGGAACCGCCCGATCCAGTCCATGCGCTCGATCCCGACCAACGACATCACCCAGTTCAAGATGCCGTTGTTGGGATCGAGGATCGTCGTCTTCCAGATCAGCGCGGCCGCAACGGGTGTGACGAGGAAGGGCGTGATCAACAGGGTCCGTACGATCCCGCGGCCCAGGAACGCCCGGTCCAGCAGCAAGGCCAGCAGCAGCCCGAAGAACGCCGAGAGCAACACCACCCCGACGATCAGGATCACGGTGTTGAGCGCGACGGTCCAGAACTGGCTGTCCTTGGCGACCGTGACGTAGTTCTGCAATCCGATGAACTTGCGTGAACCCGGACGGACCAGGTTCCACGACAACGTCGAATAGTAAAGGGTGAACAGGAATGGGATCTGCGTGACGACGATCATGAAGATCAGCGCCGGCAGCAGCGGGCCGCGGCGACGCCAGGCCTCGGCACGGCTCACGCCGGTGTTCTGCGCCTCTCGAATCCTTCGAACCCTTTCGGCCACCGCCATTTCGCTGGCTTCGGCCTTGGTATCCGCGGTTACGGTCATCACCTCTCCTGGTATGTCTTGCCGACAACCTCGGCGTACTGCTGCGCCTGGTCGAGGGCCTCGTCCACGGTCTTCTGGCCGGCGATCGCGGCACTGATCTGCTGACTGACCCTGGTGCCGAGGTCCTGAAACTCGGGGATCGCGACAAACTGAATGCCGGTGTACGGAACCGGTTGCACCGTGGGCTTGTTCGGGTTCGCGTTTTGGATCGAGCGCAACGTCAGAGGTCCGTACGACTGCGAGATCTTCTCGTACTCCGGCAGTCCGGTATACGTCGACGTGCGGCTGCCCGGTGGAACACGGGCCCAGCCGAGCTTCTCACCCACCAGCTTCATGTAGTCCTTACTCGTCATCCACGAAATGAACTTCCAGGCGCCGTCGGGATTCTTGGCCGATTTCGGGATGCCCAGCGCCCAGGTGTACAGCCATCCGGAGTTCGGCTTCTCCGCGATCGGTGCGGGCAGGTAGCCGATCTTGCCGACCAGGTCCGGGTACTCCTTCGGATCCTCCAGGACCGACACCGCGGACGTCGCGTCGTACCACATGGCGGTCTGGCCCTGCCCGAACAGGTTCGCGCACTCCTGGAATCCGGTCGAGGCCGCGCCCAGTTCACCGGAACGCTTGACCAGGTCGACGTAGAAGTTGACCGCTTTGCGCACCTCGGGGCTGTTCAGCTGCGCGTTCCACTGCTCGTCGAACCAGCGCCCACCGAACGTGTTGATCACGGTGTCGAGCGGTGCGAGCACCTCACCCCACCCGGGCTTGCCGCGTAGGCAGATGCCTGCGCGGTTGTTGGTTTTGAGGGTGTCAGCCCACTGCGCCACTTCCTGCCAGGTGGGTTGGTAGTCCGGCGACTGATCGACCTTGATCCCGGCCTGTTCGAAGAGGTCTTTGCGATACATCAGGAATGACGACTCGCCGTAGAACGGGACCGCGTACATGTCACCGTCGTGCGACAGCGACTCGCGCAGCGACGAGATGAAGTCTTGCTCGTCGTAACCCGGTGTCTTCGCGGCGTATTCGGAGAGGTCCTGCAGCCAACCGTCCTTCGCCCACTGCGGGGTCTCGAAGTTGCTGATCATCACGACGTCGAACTCGCTTCCGCCCATCGCGGTCGACATGGTGATCTTGGCCCGGGCCTGGTTCTCCGAGAGTGTGACGAACTTCAACTTCGTTCCGGGGTTTGCCTTCTCGAACTTCGAGGACAGATCCCTGGCGTCGGTCATCTGCGAGTTCGACACCATCGCGATGGTGACCTGGTTGTCGGAGGCGCCGAGGCTCCCGGCGCCCGAGCAACCGGATGCGAGCACCACGGCCGACGCCGCGGCCACCGCCGCGAATCGCCTGATCATTGTCCGTCTCACCTGCGTCGTCTCCTTACTGCGCCAACAACCAACGTGCGCAATCGATGTCACACACCAGCAGCCGGGCCAATTTGCCCTTCAGGGCGGCGAGGGCGGCGTCGTACTTCGTGGCGCCACTGGAGATCAGCAGCGTCTTTTCACAATCACGGATGTCCTCGAGCGGCACGGACACCGCACGCTGCTGCAGTTCGGTGTCGACGGGCGCACCGTCCGCGTCGAAGAACCGTCCGCCGATTTCCCCCACCGCGCCCAGCGACTCGAGCTCGTCGAGCATGCGAGTGTCGAGGAAGCTGCCCTCGAACAGCGTGGTCGAGGTCGACACCGCACCGACACCGAAGAGCATCATGTCCGCTTGCCGACCCGCCTCCAGCGTGCGCGAGATCACCGAATCGGTGCGCATTGACGCGACCGTCGACGGGTCTGCGTACAGCGGTGCCGGTAGCCGTAACGTGCTCGCGCGCAACGTTTCCGCGCACCGGGTCAGGATGAATTCCGTGCCGGTCTGATAGGCCGCGGTCGACATGGCGCCGTCGAGCTGCACGACTGCGCGACAACTCGCCACCCCCGGAACCAGGGCGTTGGCTGTCGCGACCTGTTCGGGGCCCCAGGTGAACCCGAGCACGTCGTCGGGGGTGAGACGCCGCATCAACAACGCGGCCGCGGCGCGACCGACACTGGCGAACCCGGCCGGCCGGCCCGGCGCACCGAGGTCGACGCCGTGTCCGGCGACCACCACCTCGGTGAGGCTGTAGCGCCGCTCGAGCTCGCGCTCTTCCTCGGCGTGCAGATCCTCACTGAGCCCGGCCGGGACGGCGATCTCGATGCGGACCAGGCCTCGAGCCTTCGCGCGGGCGATCAGTCGACCCGCGGTCGGGCGCGAGACGCCGAGCCGGGCGGCGATCTCGGCCTGGGTCAGGCCGTCGAGGTAGTACATCGTCGCCGCACGCAGCGCCAGCCGGATGTCCTGCGCCGGAACCGCGGCCCCGGCGAGTTCACCGGTCGACGTCGATGCGGTCACGCCCTGCCGCCTCCTTGGTGAGCATTTGCTCAGGGGTGCGATTAGATGCTCACCACGTTAACATGGTCGATGTGACGCACACAACACTTTCCCCGGACAGCCGGATGCGGGCGGCCGTGCTCGTCGCGCCCGGGCGGATCGAGATGCAGGAACGCCCTGTGCCCCGGCCCGACCCCGGTGACGTGCTGGTACGCGTCTCGTCGGTGGGTGTGTGCGGATCGGACACCCACTACTACCGGCACGGACGCGTGGGCGGCTTCGTCGTGGAGGCGCCGCTGATCCTGGGCCACGAGGCGGCCGGCACGATCGTCGACGTCGGCGAGAACGTCGACCGCGCGCGCATAGGTGAGCGCGTGTCGATCGAACCGCAGCGCCCCGATCCCGACAGCGACGAGACCCGCCGGGGCCTCTACAACCTCTGCCCGCATATGCGGTTCTTCGCGACCCCACCTGTGGACGGGGCACTGTGCGAGTACGTGACCATCGGAGCGGAGTTCGCCCACCGCGTGCCCGACTCCGTCTCCGATGACGCCGCCGCCTTGTGCGAGCCGCTGTCGGTCGGCATCGCCGCGGTGCGCAAGGCGGGCGTGGACGGTCGCTCGCGGGTGTTGGTCGCCGGGGCCGGACCGATCGGCATCGTCATCACCCAGCTCGCACGCGCCTACGGTGCGACGGACATCGTCGTCAGCGATCCCGACGAGGCCCGGAGACGACAGGCGACCTCGTTCGGCGCGACGGCAGTGCTCGATCCGACCGTCCAACCCATCACGGATCTCGGGGTGGACGCGTTCATCGACGCCTCCGGCGCGGCGACGGCCGTCGCCGACGGCATTCGGGCGGTGCGACCGGCGGGCAAGGTGGTGCTGGTCGGTTTGGGCGCCGAGTCGATGGAGCTGCCGACGCAGGTGATCCAGAATCGCGAACTGGTGCTGACGGGCGTCTTCCGATACGCGAACACCTGGCCGACGGCGATCGCCCTGGTCGAATCGGGACAGGTTGATCTGGATGCGATGGTGACGGCCCGCTTTCCGCTCGAGCGGGCCGCCGAGGCCCTCGACTCCGACCGCACGCCGGGTAGCGTGAAGTCGGTGGTGACGGTCTCATGAAACTCGACAACTCCACGCTCGCACAGCTTCAGTCGGACAAGCCGACCTACGACCGTTCCGGAATATCGGTCGGCATAGTGCATTTCGGAGTCGGCGGCTTTCACCGAGCGCATCAGGCGATGTACGTCGACCGGCTCCTGGAGAAGGGGCGCGCCAAGGAGTGGGGCATCGCCGGGGTCGGCGTCATGCCCGCCGATCGCAAGATGGCCGATGTGATGGCCACCCAGGACGGGCTGTACACACTGCTGCTGGAGAAGCCCGACGGTAGCCGCGAAGCACGCGTGATCGGTTCGATCGTCGACTACCGCTATGCACCCGACGACCCCGAGTCGGTGATCGAACTGCTGGCCGCGCCGACCACCCGGATCATCTCGCTGACCATCACCGAGGGTGGCTACAAGATCGACAATGTCGGCGGCGCCGACGGAGTGAGCGTCTTCGGGTTGGTCGTCGATGCGCTCGCCCGCAGGCGCGACCGCGGCATCACCTCACCGACGATCGTGTCGTGCGACAACATCGAGGGCAACGGTGACGTCGCCCGGCATGCGTTCACCACCTACGCCGAACGGGTGCACCCAGGCCTCGGCGAATGGATCGAGACCCACACCAAGTTTCCCAACTCGATGGTCGACCGTATCACACCGGTGACCACCCCCGACGTGATCGACGTCGTGGCAACCGAATTCGGCATCGACGACCAATGGCCGGTGGTAGCCGAACCCTTCACCGCCTGGGTGCTCGAGGACGACTTCGCCGACGGCAGACCACCGTTTGAGGACGTGGACGTGCTCATGGTCGACGACGTCACCCCGTACGAGCTGATGAAGCTGCGGCTGCTCAACGCCGGGCACCAAAGCCTGTGCTATTTCGCGTATCTCGCCGGGTACCGGCTGGTGCACGACGCCGCCGGCGATCCGCTGTTCGCCGATTTCCTGCTTGCGTACATGGACGACGAGGCGACACCGACGCTCAAACCCGTACCCGGGATCGACCTTCCCGACTACAAGCGCACGCTGATCGAGCGGTTCGCCAACCCCGGCGTCAGGGACACCGTCGCCCGGCTGTGCTACGGCTCCTCGGACCGCATCCCGAAATGGCTGCTGCCCGTCATCCGCGAAAACCTCAGAACCGGCGCGCCGATCCGCCTGTCGGCGGCGACGGTCGCCAGCTGGGCACGCTATGCCGAGGGCACCGACGAACAGGGCCAGCCGATCGACGTGCAGGATCAGCTCGTCGACGTCTTGGTACCGCTGGCCAAGAAGCAGCGCGAGAATCTGACCGCGTTCATCGAGAACACCGAACTCTTCGGCGATCTCGCCTCCGACGAACGATTCGTCGAAGCCTACGTCTGGGCGCTCGACTCACTGCACCGCGATGGTGCGCGGGCGACGCTGGAAGCATTGATGCACAAGGACGACTCGTGAGCACGCAGCGGGCGCTGGTGATCGGCGAGGCGTTGATCGACATCGTCCGGCGTGGTGGCGAGGTCATCGGTGAGCACGTCGGCGGCAGCCCGCTCAACGTGGCGGTGGGGCTGGCCCGCCTGGGCCGCGATGTCGACTTCTTGACGCACATCGGCGGCGACGAGCGCGGACGGCGCATCGCCGACCATGTCGAAGCGTGCGGGGTGCGGCTGGTCGAAGGCAGCACGACCGCGGCGCGGACGCCGACGGCGTTGGCGACGCTGGACGAGCAGGGATCGGCCGAGTACGAGTTCGACATCGAGTGGCAGCTGACCGGAACGCCAGAGGTCGGTCCCCCCCTGGTCGTGCACACCGGTTCGATCGCCTCGGTGCTCGAGCCCGGCTGCCGGGCGACCGCCGCGCTGCTCGACACCTATCACCCTTCGGCCACCGTGACGTTCGATCCGAACGTGCGGCCGGCACTGACCGAGGACGCCGACGCGGCGCGCGCCCGCATCGACCGGCTCATCGAACGGTCCGACGTGGTGAAGGCCAGCGACGAGGACATGCGATGGCTCGATCCGGGACGGACCCCCGAGCAGATCGCGCAGACGTGGCTGTCGCTGGGCCCGTCGATCGTCGCGGTGACGATGGGTGGGCAAGGCTCGTTCGCGCTGTGCGCGCAGGGCCTGGTGCGGCTTCCGGCGTTCCAGGTCGACGTCGTCGACACCGTCGGCGCGGGTGATGCGTACATGACCGGCCTGATCGACGCGCTGTGGACGCTCGGACTCTTGGGCGCCGAGCGCCGCCGTGACCTCGCACGCATCGGCACCGACCAGCTCACTGACGTCGTGCGCACCGCCGCGATGTCGTCGGCGCTGACGGTCTCGCAGTCCGGCGCCGACCTGCCCGATCGCAGTACCCGCGATGCGGCCCTCAAATCAGCCATACTGGGTTGATGCGTTCCATATGGAAGGGTTCGATCGCGTTCGGCCTGGTGAACGTGCCGGTCAAGGTCTACAGCGCGCAGCAGGACCACGACGTGAAGTTCCATCAGGTGCACGCGAAGGACAACGGGCGCATCCGCTACAAGCGCGTCTGCGAGATCGATGGCGAGGAAGTCGAATATCGCGACATCGCCCGGGCCTACGAATCCGACGACGGGCAGACCGTGATCATCACCGACGAGGACATCGCCACGCTGCCTGAGGAACGCAGCCGCGAGATCGAGGTGCTGGAGTTCGTTCCGGCCGACGACATCGACCCGATGATGTACGACCGCAGCTACTTCCTCGAGCCCGAAGGCAAGTCGTCGAAGTCGTATGTGCTGTTGACCAAGACGCTCAAGGAGACCGACCGAGTCGCGATCGTGCACTTCGCGTTGCGCAACAAGACGCGGCTCGCCGCGCTTCGGGTTCAGGACTTCAGCAAGCGCGACGTCATGGTGATCCAGACGCTGTTGTGGCCCGACGAGATCCGCGACCCCGATTTCCCTGTGCTGGATAAGGAAGTCGACATCAAGCCGGCCGAACTGAAGATGGCCACCCAGGTCGTCGATTCGATGACCGACGACTTCAACCCCGATCGCTACCACGACGACTACCAGGAGCAGCTGCGCGAGCTGATCGCGGCGAAACTCGAAGGCGGCGAAGCGTTTACCACCGAGGAGCAGCCACAGGAACTCGACGAGACCGAGGATGTCTCCGATCTGCTGGCCAAGCTCGAGGCCAGTGTGAAGGCGCGCCGCGAAGGCCGCGGCGGGTCAAAGAGTTCCGGCGACGATGACAAGCCGGCCAAGAAGGCGCCCGCGAAGAAGAGCGCGGCGAAAAAGACGCCCGCCAAGAAGGCCGCGAAGAAGTCGACGGCGAAGAAGTCCGCGGCCAAGAAGACCGCGGCCAAGAAGTAGCCGCCCCTCTCAGGGCGCGCGGCGCCGACTTCTGCACCACGGTCGTGGTGTCGGCGTATTTCACAGCCATGCCGCAGAACTCGGCGACCCCCCGGAACCCGAATTAGAACGTGTTTCAAAAAGCCCTCACGCGGGCCGTCGCACCCTGTTACGGTTCCCCGGGCAAGGGAAGGACTCGAAACGTGATTCTTGACAGATTCCGGCTCGACGATCAGGTTGCCGTGGTCACCGGCGCAGGCCGCGGCCTGGGTGCCGCGATGGCGATCGCTTTCGCGGAAGCCGGTGCGGACGTGGTGATCGCGTCGCGCACGCAGTCGCAACTGGAGGAGGTCGCCGAGCAGATCAAGGGCGTCGGACGCAGCGCGCACGTCGTGGTGGCCGACCTCGCGCACCCCGCCGACACCGCCACGCTCGCCGGCGCCGCGATCGAGGCGTTCGGGAAACTAGACATCGTCGTCAACAATGTCGGCGGCACCATGCCGAACGCGCTCCTGAACACCTCGACCAAGGACCTGCGCGACGCGTTCACCTTCAACGTCAGCACCGCACACGCGCTCACCACAGCAGCGGTGCCGCTGATGCTCGAGCACTCCGGCGGCGGCAGCATCATCAACATCACCTCCACGATGGGACGGCTGGCCGGCCGAGGCTTCGCCGCCTACGGAACGGCCAAGGCCGCGCTCGCCCACTACACCCGGCTCGCCGCGCTCGACCTGTGCCCGCGGATCCGCGTCAACGCGATCGCGCCGGGTTCGATCCTCACGTCGGCGCTCGACATCGTGGCGTCCAACGACGATCTGCGGAAGCCGATGGAGCAGGCCACCCCGATGCGCCGGCTCGGCGATCCGCAGGACATCGCCGCGGCGGCGGTGTACCTCGCCTCGCCGGCGGGCAGCTACCTGACCGGTAAGACGCTCGAGGTCGACGGCGGGCTGACGGTGCCCAATCTCGACATGCCGATCCCGGACCTGTGAAAGGACAGCCGTGACCATCAAAGTCGCCGCGATCGGCACCGGCAATGTCGGCAGGCACGCGCTGACCCAACTCATCAACGACCCGCAGTACGAGCTCACCGCGGTCTGGGTATCGTCGGATGGCAAGGCCGATAAGGACGCGGGTGAGCTTGCGGGACTGCAGGTTTCGACCGGCATCACCGCCACGACGGACCTCGATGCGGTGCTGGCGACCAAACCCGACTGCGCGGTCTACACCGCGATGGCCGACAACCGGCTGCCCGAGGCGCTCGAGGACTACCGTCGCATCCTCGCCGCCGGCGTCAACGTCGTCGGCAGCAGCGCGGTCTTCCTGCAGTACCCGTGGCAGGTGCTGCCCTCCGAACTCGTCAAGCCCATCGAGGAGGCCACCCAGACGGGCCAGTCGAGCGTCTTCGTCAACGGCATCGACCCCGGCTTCGCCAACGATTTGCTTCCGCTCGCGCTGGCCGGCACCTGCCAGAGCGTCGAGCAGATCCGGTGCATGGAGATCATCAACTACGACACCTACGACAGCGCGACCGTCATGTTCGACGTGATGGGCTTCGGCAAGCCGCTCGACGAGATCCCGATGTTGTTGCAGCCCGGCGTGCTGAGCCTGGCCTGGGGATCGGTGGTGAGGCAGCTGGCGGCGGGGCTCGGCATCGAACTCGACGAGGTGTCGGAAACCTATGTGCGCGAACCGGCTCCCGCGGATTTCGACATCGCGTCCGGCCACATCGCCAAGGGCACCGCGGCGGCGCTGCGCTTCGAAGTGCAGGGCATCAAGGACGGCAGGGTGGCCGTCGTGCTCGAGCACGTCACCCGGCTACGCGACGACCTGCACCCAGACTGGCCGCAGCCGGCGCAGGAAGGCGGTTCGTACCGCATCGAGATCACCGGCGAGCCGTCCTACACCGTCGACCTCTGCCTGAGCAGCCCGAACGGTGACCACAACCATGCCGGACTCGTCGCGACGGCCGCCCGGGTCGTCAACGCAATCCCGGCGGTTGTGGCGGCGCCGCCCGGCATCCGCACCACCCTGGACTTGCCGCTGATCACCGGAAAAGGGTTGTACGCTGTGCAGCAAGGCCGGGGTTAGACCAGACTAAGGACGTGCCTATGCGGACCACTCTTCGTTATCTCGCTCCGGCGATCGCTGCAGGCGGCATCGCGGCAGCGCTTGCGGCGGCACCGCTGGCCGCCGCCGAACCGGCCCCCAATCCCACGCTGCCGCAATGTGTCGACACCGGCGGCGCACAGGCCATCGGCGGTTCCACCACCGAGTGCGCCACGCCCGGCAACGTCTCCATCGACGCGACCCCCGCGCAGCAGGAGTACGTCGGCCCCTGGGGCAGCATGTGGGAAGGCGACGGCTTCTTCTTCCCGTGATCGTTCGGGACTGACGCTCAACATCTTTCGCAGCGCTCGCCGACCAGCGGCCGCTGAATAGAAGTGCCCTGGCCCGAGGAGGCCAACCATGAAGGCTCTTAGGCGTTACGCCGCACCGCTTTTCGCGGCCGGCGGTGTCTGCGCGTTCTCCCTCGTCGCACCCATCGCGGGCGCCGCGCCCGAATGCACCAACATCGGCCCGAACACCACGCAGTGCCAGACCAACGGAAGTTCGCAGATCGTCACGTCACCGTCGGTACAGACGAGCCCGTACTGGGGTTGGCCGTACGGCGGCGGTCTCGTCATCGGGCTCGGCGGCTGGCACAGGTAACCCCTTACCCCACGGCCGCACGGGTTTCGGCTACCCTAACTTTTCTATTCGCAGCTCCGGATAGAAAGAGGGTGGGGTGGCCGGAAACACCGAGGTGAAACTGCGGCCGAGTTGGCTGCTACTCGGACCGGCGTTCGTGGCCGCCATCGCCTACGTCGACCCCGGCAACGTCGCGGCGAACGTCAGCGCCGGCGCGCAATTCGGCTTCCTGCTGATCTGGGTGATCGTCGCGGCCAACACGATGGCCTGCATCGTGCAGTACCTCTCCGCGAAGCTCGGCCTGGTCAGCGGAATGTCCCTGCCCGAAGCGGTCGGCGACCGAATGGGGCGCCGCGCCCGGCTGACCTACTGGCTGCAGGCCGAAACGGTCGCGATGGCAACCGATCTCGCCGAGGTCGTCGGCGGCGCGATTGCGCTCCACCTTCTGTTCGACCTGCCGCTGCTGGTCGGCGGCATCATCACAGGCGTCGTGTCCCTGGTGTTGCTGATGGTGAAGGACCGCCGCGGCCAGAACTCGTTCGAACGCGTCATCACCGGCCTGCTGGCGATCATCGCGGTCGGCTTTCTCGCCAGCCTGTTCGTCGCTCACCCGCCGCTCGACGAAGCGGCCGCCGGGCTGGTGCCGAAATTCGCTGGCGCAGAGAGCGTATTGATCGCGGCGGCGATGCTGGGCGCGACCGTGATGCCGCACGCGGTGTATCTCCATTCGGGCCTGGCCCGTGACCGGCACGGCCACCCCGATCCCGGCCCGATGCGGCGGATGCTGCTGCGCGTCACCCGCTGGGACGTCGGCATCGCGATGGTCATCGCCGGCGCGGTGAACCTGTCAATGGTGCTGGTCGCGGCGACGAACCTGCGCGGTCAGGAGAACACCGACTCGATCGAGGGGGCGCACGCCGCGGTCAACGAGACACTCGGGCCGACGATCGCCCTGCTGTTCGCGATCGGGCTGCTCGCCTCGGGGTTGGCGTCATCGTCGGTCGGGGCTTACGCCGGCGCGATGATCATGCAGGGCCTGCTGCACCGCTCCATCCCGTTGGTGCTGCGCCGCCTCGTGACGCTGTTGCCGGCGTTGGCGGTGCTGGCGATCGGCCTGGACCCCAGCCGCGCGCTGGTGTTGTCGCAGGTGGTGCTGTCGTTCGGGATTCCGTTTGCGCTGATCCCGTTGGTGCGGTTGACCAGCGACCGCGCTTTGATGGGCGACGACGTCAATCACCGGGTGACGACCGCGCTCGGGTGGCTCATCGCCGGCCTGATTACCCTTTTGAACGTGGTGTTGATCTATCTGACGCTGACGGGTTGATGCACGCGTACTTCGCGTACGGCTCGAACCTCAACGTCTCGCAGATGGCGTTGCGGTGTCCCGATGCGGCCGATCCCCGGCCGGCGAGGCTTGCCGACCACGACTGGTTGATCAACGAGCGCGGCGTCGCGACGGTCGAGCCGTTCGACGGTTCCGAGGTGCACGGCGTGGTGTGGCAGCTCAGCGATCACGACCTGGCGGTGCTCGACAGCGCCGAAGGCGTTCCGGTGCGCTACCGTCGCGACCGGCTCACCGTGCACACCGACGACGGGCCCGCCGATGCGTGGGTCTACATCGACCATCGCGTCGAACCGGGCCCGCCGCGGGCCGGGTACCTCGAGCGGATCATCGACGGCGCCCTGCACCACGGACTGCCGCAGCGCTGGATCGAGTTCCTCAGGCGATGGGATCCGGCGCACTGGCCGGGCCGCACCGCTCAATCCGATCTGCCTGCCCCGGAGTCGCTTTCGGAACTCCTGGCGCAGCCCGGCATCGCCGAGGAGCGAATCCTGCGGTCCCGCTTCGGCTTTCTGGCCATTCACGGCGGTGGTCTGGAGCAGATGACCGATGTGATCGCCGAACGCGCCGCCGACGCCGCCGGCGCCTCGCTGTACGTGGTGCGCCACCCCGACCACTACCCGCATCACCTGCCGTCGGCGCTGTACCGGGCGCAGGAGTCCGAACGCCTCGCGGAGTTCCTCGATCACGTCGACGTCGCGGTGTCACTACACGGGTACGGCCGCATCGGTCGTAGCACACAATTGCTCGTGGGCGGGCGCAACCGCGCACTCGCCGAACACCTCGCGATGCACGTCGAAGTGCCTGGCTACCAGCTCATCACCGATCTCGATGCGATGCCTCGCGAACTGCGCGGGCTGCACCCCGACAATCCGGTCAACCGCGTCCGCGGGGGTGGCGCACAACTCGAGCTGACACCGCGCGTGCGGGGTATCAGCCCACGCAGCCAGTTGCCCGGCGACGACGGGCTCACGCCGGCCACATCGGCGTTGATCCAGGGGCTCGTCGCCTCCGCGCACTCCTGCGAACGACTCTCGGCCTGAGGACCCATCCGCGGCGCGAGCGGCTCCGAATACCGCTATGTGGATGGTTCCTACCTGTACCGCACCCGGACGGCGCACCTGCGGCGCGCGCCGGTGTACCACCATTTCGAGCATCACGGCTACAGCTGGCTCGTCGACCTCGACCGGCTGCCGAGACTCCCCCGGTGGCTGCGCCCGTTCGCGCGGTTCGACGCTCGTGACCATCTCGAAGGCGCCCCGGGCGAGACGCTGCGGCAGCGCATCGACGCGTTCTTGTTCGACCGCGGTGTCGACCTCGGCGGCGGGCGGGTCACCGCACTGCTGCAGGCGCGAGTCGCCGGCTATGTCTTCAATCCGGTCACGTTGTACTGGTGCCACGACGGCGAGGGCGTGCTGCGCCACATCGTGATGGAGATGCACAACCGTCACGGCGAACGGCACGCCTATCTGCTGCCGCCGAGCCCGGACGGTACGTCGATGGCGCCGAAGAAGCTGCGGGTGTCGCCGTTTTACGGCACCGACGGTCACTACCTTGTGCGCGCGCCGCACCCGGGCGATGAGGTGAACGTGACGGTGTCGCTGCACCGCGGCAGCGAACCGGCGTTCATCGCGACGGTGCGGGGCACGCGCCGACGCGCGAGCGTCGCCGAGGTGCTACGGATGCAGGCGCTGGCTCCGCTGGCGCCCCTGATGACCGCGCTGGAGTACCGGCTCCAACACCTGACGCTGCGACTGAGGCGTGTCCCCGTCGCCTCCACTGCCGATCGGCGCGGCGAAACCGCCACTCCGGCACCGACTTTCGTTGGCCACGCGGCCAGATCGCGATAACCGTGCCGGTACAGAGTCGGGTGGCTAGGCTACCGCTGGTGACCACGGACCTCGACGAACTGCTTCGCCGGGTCGCCGAACAGGACGTCGAGGCATTCGCCACCTTCTACGACCGCACCCGGGCGCGCGTGTTCGGCCTGGTGTCGCGCGTCCTGCGCGATCCTGGGTACAGCGAGGAGACGACGCAGGACATCTACCTGCAGGTGTGGCGCACCGCGGACGCCTACGACCCGGCGGCGGGCTCCCCGCTGGCGTGGTTGATGACGCTCGCGCACCGCCGCGCGGTCGACCGCGTGCGGTCCGAACAGGCAGCCACCCAGCGAGAGGATCGTTACGGCGCGGCCACCGTCGAACCGCCCGCCGATCACGTCGCCGACTCGGTGATCATGCGCGACGAACGCCGCCAGGTGGCCAACTGCCTGGGTTCGCTGACCGATGTGCAACGGGAGTGCATCCAATTGGCCTACTACGACGGGCTGACCTACGCCCAGGTCTCCGAGCGACTGTCGGCGAACCTGGCCACGATCAAATCGCGGATGCGCGACGGACTTCGCGGTCTGCGCAAGTGCTTGGGGATGGCATGACCGAGCCCATGGATTCCGACCTCGGCGCGCTGGCGGCGCCCTACGCCCTGAACGCGATGTCCGACACGGAACGCGAGGACGTCGACCGCCGGGTGGCGGCCGCCCCGCCGGCCGTCGCGCAGGCATTCACCGACGAGGTACGCAAGGTTCGCGAGGCCATGGCGGTGGTTTCGGCCTCGACCGCAACCGAACCGCCGCCGCACCTGCGGGAGCGTGTGCTTGCCGAGGTCGGCGGTGGACGAGAGCAACCGGTACGCCAGTTGCGGCCGCGACCCACCCGGTGGCAGAGGACGGCGCTGGCCGCCGCGGCCGTGCTCGTGGTGGGCCTCGGCGCGGTCGGTGTCGGCCTGGCCCTGCGGCCGACGCCCAAACCCTCGACCGCCGAGCAGGTGTTCGCCGCACCCGATGTGCGCACCGTCTCGGGCGAGATCCCGGGGGGCGGCACCGCGACGGTGGTGTTCTCCCGTGAGAAGGACGCCGGTGTACTGGTGATGAACAACGTCACCCCGCCGCAACCCGGCACCGTCTACCAGATGTGGTTGGTCGGCGCGGACGGTCCGCACCCGGCGGGCACGATGGACCCGCAGTCCGTTGCACCGTCGACCACTGCGGTGCTGCCCGATCTCGGCGACTCCAGCACCCTGGCGTTCACCGTCGAACCGCCGGGCGGTTCGGCGGAGCCGACCAGCGCGCCATTCGCCGAACTCCCGCTGGTCTGAGGCGTTGGCCTACGTTCCCGCCAGCGTCGCTTCAGCGGCCTCCGCGACGACGTCGCGCACATCGCCGCGGCGTTGCCACGCCCGCCGCTGACGCATGGCGCCGTTGCCGTCTTCGCTGACGCGGCGCAACCCGTCGGTGACAAGGTCGTAGTCGCCCACCGCCTCGAGCGCCGGCCGGACGTGCTCGACGAGGCGATCGAGCAGCTCGCGCGCGGGCACCCGCTGATGGCTTTCCATCAGGTCCACCGCATCGCCGTCGAGGCCGTCGCGCGCGGACTTCCAGTACGCGGCCTTGAGTGCGTGCGCGGACAGCGGCGGCGTCGGCTCGCCGCTGCGCTCGTCCTCCAGCGCGGTCATCACCGCGGCCCGGGTCAACGCGGCCAGCAGGACGGTCTCGTCCGCCGTCGCGGGCACGTCGGCGACACGCACCTCGATCGTCGGGAAGGTCTTCGACGGGCGCACGTCCCAATAGACCATGCCGTCGTCGAGCATCGCGCCGGCTTGCTGCAGCATCTGCACGACCGCGTCGTACTCGTCGACGGAGTCGAAATGCGGCGGCGGACCGGCGCTGGGCCAGCGCGCCCACAGCACGCTGCGCCAGCTGGCATAGCCGGTGTCGGAGTTGCGGTAGATCGCGGAGTTGGCGCTCAGCGCGAGCAGGCTGGGCAGCCAGGGTCGCAGCCGGTTGCTGACCCGGACCGCGGCTTCCCGGCTGGGCACCGCGACGTGGACATGGCAACCGCAGATGCCCTGTTCGTGGGCGATCATGCCGAACTTGTCGCCGATCTCGCGGTACCGCGGGGTGTCGGTGATCGGGAAATCCTGCGGCAGCGTCGGCGGCAGTCCGACCGCCAGCAGCTGAGCCCCGGCGGCCTGTGCGGCCTCTGCGGAGAGGCGACGCAGCCGAAGCAGTTGTTCGTGCAGGCTTCGGGTCGAGCCGACCACGTCGCTGGTGGTTTCGACCTGGCAGGTGGTCAGCTCGAGTTGCAGCTTCACACCGCGGTCGGCGGCCTCGCGCGCGACGGCCTCGTTGAGCGCGACCGGTTCACCGGTCGCCGGGTCGGCGAGCAGAAACTCTTCTTCGACACCGATGGTGGGATGAGTGGCCATAACTGAGGGGGTCGGAATATTGATCCGGCCCGTCGGAAAAGTTCACGACGGGCCGGATCGGGGCAGCAAGTCCTTTGGCTAGTGGACTTCGGTGATTCGAAGTCGGCGGCAGATGTATTGCCCAGCGCGTCTGCGTGCCAAACATTCTTTTGCCGGCCTGCGATCCTCCTACGATCGATTCGTGACCAAACCCTTCCGGTTCGGTGTGGGCCTGCAGGCCGCGCGCCGTCAGAAGTCAGTGCAGGACTGGGCGCGCCGCGCCGAGGACATGGGCTACGACATCGTGCACGTCGCCGACCACCTCTACACGACGGCGCCCTTTCCGATGATGACGGCGATGGCGATGGCCACCGAGCGCCTCCGCGTGGGCACCTTCGTGCTCAATGCCGGCTTCTATCGGCCCGCCCTGCTCGCGCGCGAGGTGACCACGCTGCGCGACCTGAGCGGGGGACGCTTCGACCTCGGGCTCGGAGCCGGCTACGTCAAGGAGGAGTTCGAACAGGCGGAGCTGCCCTACCCCACCGCCGGCCAACGCGTGGACTGGTTGGGTCATGTCACCGAACACATGGCAGAGCACGCACCCGATGTGCCGATCCTGATCGCGGGCAACGGTGACAAGCTGCTGACGCTGGCCGCACAGCGCGCCGACATCATCGGGCTGACGGGCGGCGCCCCGATCACCGCGACATCCGATCCGCTCGCCGACCGCATCGCGTTCGTGCGCGACGCCGCCGGAGACCGGTTCGACGATCTCGAACTCAACATCGCCGTCACGGCCATGCCGACCGACGATTCCGGCAGGCCCGACCTGTCGATCACCCGGCGGTTCCTACCACACCTGTCTGAGGAGGAGCTGCTGGCGACGCCGGCGGTGCTGTCCGGGTCGACGAGCGAGATCGCCGACACGTTGCGCCATTACCGCGACACGTACGGAGTCAGCTACATCACGGTCCAGCAGTTGCATGCGGAGCCGTTCGCGAAGGTGATCGCCGAGCTATAACGGTTGAGCCACAGCGGTATCGGCGGACCTCAACTCGAAGTCCGACCATTCCGGTTCGCGCACCGCGTCGTGATACTCGTAGAGCTTCCACGGGCTGACGGTGTGGATTTCGCCGCGGGCGTTCTTGAAGTACGAGTGCTCGATCGACGGGTGCGACCAGACGGTCATCTTGATCGCCTCCTGCGACCTGCGGCGCCACTCTTCGGTCGCGTCGACCTTCGGTTCGATCGAGTGAAGCCCGTCGGCCAGCGCGTCCAGACACTGTCCGATATAGCGCATCTGCAATTCGGAGTTGAAGATCAGGCTGCCGCCGTGCGCGAGATGGGTGCCGGGGCCGTAGGTGAGGAAGAAGTTCGGGAAGCCGGGAACCATGATCCCCCGATACGCGAACGGGCGGTCACCCCAGACGTCCCGCAGGTCGATCGGATTGCCGTCACCGTCGCGGCCGGTGATCCGAAGCGGCCACAGCACCTCGGTGGCCCGAAAACCGGTGGCGTACACGATCACATCGGCACGCCGCTCACGGCCATCAGCGGTCACCACGCCCGTCGGCGTGATCCGATCGATCGGTGTGCGAATCAACTCGACGTCGTCCCGCTTCAACGTTCGCAACCAGGTGCCGTCGTCCTGCAGCGTGCGTTTACCCGTTGCGGGATAGTCGGGCAGGACCTTGGCTTGCAGTTCGTCGTCACCGTCGACCTGACTGGTGATCCAGTCGGTGAACATCATCCGCGCGGCGGCGTTGATGTCGCTGACCGCGTAATCGCCTTGCTGGTATGCGGGATCGACACGGGCGGCGTCCAGCCCTTTGTCGGCGCCGGGCCACAGCAGTAGGAATCGGTACCAGCGGCTGTAGAACGGCAGGTGCTCCATCGCCCAGCGGGTGCCGTCGCCGACTTCCTCGTGGTACATCGGGTTCGGGAACATCCATTGCGCGGTGCGCTGGTAGACGTCGAGGTGCTCAACCCGGTCGGCGATCGCAGGTGCGATCTGGAATCCGCTTGCGCCCGCGCCGATCAGCGCGACGTGTCGGCCGGTCACGTCGACGGCGTGGTTCCACGCGGCCGAGTGAAACGCCGGACCGCCGAAGGTGTCTGCGCCGTCGATGTCGGGAACCTGGGGGCGGTTGAGCTGGCCGACCGCGCTGATGATCGCGCGCACGGTCACCCGCGAGATCCGGCCATCCTTGGCGCGCAGCGCGACGGTCCATGTGCCGGGTCCGTCGTCCCACTCGGCCGAGACCACCTCGGTCTCCCAGCGGACGTGCTCGCCGACGCCGTGCTTGTTCATTACGTCGACGAAGTACTGCCGCAGCTCCGGCTGCTCGGCGAAGTAGTGGCTCCAGTTGTTGCTGGGTTCGAAGCTGTAGCAGTAGAAGTGGTTGGCCACGTCGACGCGGGCGCCGGGATAGCTGTTCTCCCACCAGGTTCCGCCGGGCCCGGCGTTCTTCTCGACCACCGTGAACGGCAGGCCGGCCTGCTTGAGCCGAATTGCAGCGAGCAGGCCGGACTCACCGCAACCGATGACGAGCAAGGGTAGGTTCGCCGCGGCCTCCGGGTCGAGGGGTTCGGGTCGGCGAGGGTCGGCGCCGTCGAGATCGAGCTCCTCGGTCAGCAGCGGCAGATACTCCTCACCGACGGATTCGCAAGCGGCCCAATCCATCATCTGCTTGACGACGGACGCATCGAGCCGCGCGGGTTCGGGACAGCCGCGGTCGCGGTAGTCGGTGATCACGTCGAGCGCTTCCGCTCGCGCCCGAGCCTTGTCATCCTCGGACATGAAGCCCTGAACCTCGTTGAGGAACAACCCGGCCTGGGCGTAGTCGCGGATGAAGCGGGTGTCGCCGGTGATGTGCACGAGGCTGAGCAACAGCGTGGGAACGCTGACGTCCTCGAGTGCCCGCTGAATTTCGGCGGTCGACGTCGTGAACGGCATGCCCGCGTAGCGACTGCGCACGACAGATCCTCCTGACCGCAATGGTCTCTGCAATTACGGAACGAACAGTAGCGTAATCGACGTGGACTTCCCGCAGTGTCGTTTGGCGCGTCGCGCCCGGCACGACTGGTCCGCGCTGCTAGCGGGTGCCAGCCGGTAAGCTGCCAGCGGTCCGCCCTCGTAGCTCAGGGGATAGAGCACGGCTCTCCTAAAGCCGGTGTCGCAGGTTCGAATCCTGCCGGGGGCACTTTGTGTGTGTATTACTGCGGTTGATGCCGACGAGCTGGGCCGATGCTCAGACGCCGCTGCGCGTATCGATGACGCGCTGCGCGACGTCGGCGAGTTTGACGTTGCTGTCCTGCGAGAGTTGTTTGAGCATCTCGAACGCGCGCACCTCGTCGACGCCATAACGCTCCATGATGATGCCCTTGGCCTGGCCGATACGGTCCCTGGTGGCCATCGCCGACTGCAGCTGCTCGCCCTGCCGGCTGGCCAGTATCGCCGCAGCTGCATGGGCGGCCAGGACGGTGCCGATGACTTCGTCTTCGGCGTCGAAGGCGTGCGCCTTCGAGCTGAACATGTTGAGGGCGCCTGCGGTGCGGTCGGCAGTGTAGAGCTTGATCGAGAGCCCGCTGAGCACGCCGTGATCGACCGCCGCGGCTGCATACAACGGCCAGCGATCCTCATTACGGAAGTCGTCGGTGCGCAGGATCAGCTCGTTGAGGGCCGCCTCCACGCACGGTCCCTCGCTGAATTGCATCTGGATTTCGTCGAGCGTGTGCGGCAGCTCCGAGGTCCCGGCAACCGATTCGAACTTGCCCCCTCTACCGATCAGCAGCACCCCGACTGATTCCGCGCCCGGTATCAGCTCACACGCCGTCTCGGTGACGTCGTTCAGCACGTCATCGACGGTGCGCGGCGAAGCGGACACACGCGCCAATTCGGCCATCCGCTCGGCCAGCTCATGGGTACGCGGCTGCGTCATGCCGAGGAGTCTTCCCTTTTGGGCCGTCGACTACACGATTGTTTGCCGCTCGCCCCATCGGGCATGTCGAGTGGAAGCACGGGTGACGGTCGACCGTTACTCGCGCTGAGGTCTCGTCGGTTCAGACAGGCAGCCGACGGGGCCGCCCTCTTTCACCACTTAGGCAGGGTCACTCTCTTAGTTGTAGTACGGTCATCGGCATGGACGCATCCGATGTCTGGATCCTCGGCGGTTATCAGAGCGACTTCGCCAGGAACTTCAGCCGCGAAGGTCTGGACTACGCGGACCTGACCAGGAACGTTGTCGAGTCGACGCTCTCGGCGGCCAAGGTGGACGCTCCCAACATCGGGGTGGTGCACGTCGGCAACGCGTTCGGCGAACTGTTCGCTTTTCAGGGCCATCTCGGGGCGATGCCCGCCTCGGTGCACGAGGGGTTGTGGGACACACCGGCCGCACGACACGAAGCAGCCTGCGCGTCCGGCAGCGTGGCCGTCCTGTCGGCCATCGCCGATCTTCGGTCCGGGGCGTACCAGTCAGCCCTGGTGCTCGGAGTCGAGCTGGAGAAGACAGTCCCCGGTGACACGGGCTCGCGGCGCCTCGGAGCCGCCGCCTGGACCGGGCACGAGGGCGCCGACGCCAAGTTCATGTGGCCTTATATGTTCGACCGGGTGGCCGCCGAATACGACCGGCGCTACGGCATCGACGAGGCGCACCTGCGCGCCATCGCATCGCTGAACTTCGCCAACGCCCGCGCGAACCCGAATGCGCAGACCCGCGCTTGGTCTGTCCCCGATCCCCTGACCGATGACGATGCCACCAATCCGGTCGTGGAGGGCCGGTTGCGCCGCTTCGACTGCAGTCAGCTCACCGACGGCGCAGCGGGCGTAGTGCTGGCCACCAACGGGTTTCTCCGCGACCACCCGGACCTGCGGCCGCTGGGCCGCATCGCCGGGTGGGGTCACCGCACGGTCGGATTGGGGCTGCAGCAGAAATTCGATCGCGCGGCCGACGATCCGTACGTATTGCCACACGTTCGAGGTGCGGTTCTCGATGCCTTCGACCGCGCCCGCATCACGCTCGACGACGTCGACGGGTTCGAGGTTCACGACTGCTTCACCCCGAGCGAGTACCTCGCGATCGACCACCTCGGACTCACCGGGCCCGGCGAGTCATGGAAGGCCATCGAGAACGGCGAAATCGAGATCGGTGGGCGTCTACCGATCAATCCGAGCGGCGGCCTGATCGGCGGCGGACACCCGGTCGGCGCCTCCGGGGTGCGCATGCTGCTGGACGCGGCCAAACAGGTCAGCGGAACCGCGGAGGACTATCAGGTCGAGGGCGCAAACACGTTCGGCACCTTGAACTTCGGCGGCAGCACCGCCACCACCATCAGTTTCATCGTCGGGAAGGCATGACATGGGCAGCGCGAATGTGGAGATCGTCGGCAAATACCTGACGACACTTCCGGACGACGACGACCATCCGTACCGCACCGGGCCGTGGCGCCCGCAGAACACCGAGTGGGACGCCGACGACCTCCAGCCTGTCGAGGGCGAGATCCCGGCCGACCTCGACGGCGTCTACCTGCGCAACACGGAGAACCCGCTCCATCCGGCGCTGAAGTTCTACCACCCGTTCGACGGGGACGGCATGGTGCACGTGGTCGGCTTCCGCGACGGAAAAGCGTTCTACCGCAACCGGTTCGTCCGTACCGACGGTTTCATCGAGGAAAACGACGCCGGCGGGCCGCTGTGGCCCGGGCTGGCAGAGCCGATCCAACTGGCCAAGCGTGATTACGGCTGGGGCGCACGCACTTTGATGAAGGACGCGTCGAGCACCGACGTCCTCGTGCACCGCGGCGTCGCGCTCACCAGCCACTACCAGTGCGGCGACCTATACCGCGTCGACCCGTTCACCGGCGACACCCTTGGCAAGGAGGACTGGCGGGGCAAGTTCCCCGTGGATTGGGGCGTTTCGGCGCACCCCAAGGTCGACGATCGCACCGGCGAGCTGCTGTTCTTCTCCTACAGCAAGCAGGACCCGTATATGCGCTACGGCGTCGTTGACGAGGACAACAACCTCGTCCACCTCACCGATGTACCGCTGCCCGGTCCGCGGCTACCGCACGACATGGCGTTCACCGAGAACTACGCGATCCTCAACGACTTCCCCATGTTCTGGGATCCGAAGTTGCTCGAAGCCGACATCCACTTCCCGGGTTTCCACCCGGACATGCCGTCGCGGTTCGCCGTGATCCCCCGCCGCGGTGGCCCTTCCGACATCCGGTGGTTCGAGGCGGATCCGACGTTCGTGCTGCACTTCACCAACGCGTACGAGGACGGGGACGAAATCGTCCTCGACGGCTTCTTCCAAGGTGACCCGTCGCCCGTCGACACCAGGGCCGGCGACAAGTGGCAGCGGGCCTTCCGATTCCTGGCGCTCGACCGGCTGCAGACACGGCTGCACCGCTGGCGGTTCAACCTCGTCACCGGACAGACCACCGAGGAACAGCTGACCGACACGATCACCGAATTCGGCATGATCAACGGCGGTTTCGCCGGTCTCCCCTACCGCTACACATACGCGGCCACCGGCAAGCCGGGTTGGTTCCTGTTCGACGGATTGGTCAAGCACGACCTGGACACCGGCGCCGAACAACGGTTCAGCTTCCCCGACGGGGTGTACGGCAGCGAGACCGCGATGGCGTCGCGACCGGGGGCGATCGCCGAGGACGACGGATACCTCGTCACGCTCACGACGGACATGAACGCCGACGCCTCCTACTGCCTGGTGTTCGACGCCGCCAGGGTCGCCGACGGTCCCGTCTGTAAACTTCCTCTGCCGGAACGGGTCTCGAGCGGTACGCACTCCACGTGGGCCGCCGGGTCGGAGTTGCGGCGGTGGCGGGAGACCGATTCGGCAGCCGAGGCCGTCGGCCTCTAGGTGCCCGCACCCGACCCGAACGCCGTTGCCCGCATGCTCGGGCTGCTCGGAGACGAGTGGACGCTGCTCGTCATGCAGCAGTCGCTGCTGGGCGCGACACGGTTCGGGGATTTCAAGGCCCGGCTGCCGATCTCGAACTCGGTGCTGACCGCGCGGCTGCGAACGCTGACTACCGCGGGACTGCTCGAGCGGCGTCAATACCAGGACCGGCCACAACGTTTCGAGTACACCGGAACGCCCCGTGGTCGGTCGCTGTGGCCGGTGCTGCTCTCGATCTGGGAGTGGGAACGCCACTGGGTCCCCGATCACGCCGAGCCGTTACCCGCCATGCGCCACGCCGCGTGCGGCGCCGACTTCGCCCCGGTGGTGGTCTGCCGTTCCTGCGGCGAGCGGGCCGACGACAAAGATGTTGTCCCGCAGTGGGGTCCGAGCGGATCGTGGGAGCGATCTGTTCCCGCCGCGGCGCCGACGCGTCGACGCTCGGAGTCCGACCAGCACGCCGCGGCCGGCCTCTTCCCGCAGACGATGAGCGTCATGGGCAACCGCTGGGGCTTCGCGCTGCTGGTCGCGGCGTTCGTCGGCGTACGACGGTTCACCGACTTTCAGGTCCAGCTCGGCGCGCCGCCTGGGTCTATCGCCGACCGGTTGGCGATCTTCACCGCCAACGGCGTGCTCATCGACACCGGCAACCGGTACGACCTGACCGAGAAGGGTCGCGCGCTGTTCCCGGTGCTGATCTCTGCGCTGCAGTGGGCCCAGCGGTGGTTCCCGGACCCCGAGGGGCCCGCCGTCCTGCTGACACACACCACGTGCGGCGACCCCTTCACCGCCGTCTTCGCGTGCGATCAATGTGGCCGGGGGCTGGCCGGCGCACAGGTCTCGATGGTTCCGAATTCGTGAAGAATTTGTGCTAGCACTCTCATAGTGAGAGTGCTAAACTCGCTGGTGCGCACAGTGATTTGGCTGCCCGCCAGGGTGGCGGGCTCTGAGATACGTAGGAGGTGAATTGCTGTGCTTCGCTTTGATCCGTTCACCGAACTAGATGCTCTGACCCGGGGTCTGCTGACGAATCAGACCGGATCAAACCGTTCACCCCGGTTCATGCCGATGGACCTCTGCAAGGTCGATGACCACTACCTACTGACCGCCGATCTCCCGGGCGTCGACCCCGGTTCGGTCGATGTCAGCGTCGACAACGGCACTCTGACCATCTCCGCACACCGCACGGCACGCTCGGATGACGGGGTGCAGTGGCTGGCCAACGAGCGATTCTTCGGCACCTACCGCAGGCAGCTGAGCCTTGGCGAAGGCATTGACGCGTCGAAGATCTCGGCCACCTACGAGAACGGCGTGCTGTCCGTGACCATCCCGATGGCCGAGCGCGCGAAGCCGCGCAAGATCGACGTCGCCCACGGCGGCGGCCAGAAGTCGATCGAGACCACGACCGTCGAAGCCGGGTAACCGCACCTAGTCGAGACTGCGGTCAGATCGCGTTCCCGTCCGGTTCTGCGATCTGACCGCTGTCTCGGCGCGTCTCCGCGCGTCACGCGTGACGGTTCAACCGGTACTGCAGGTTGTTTCGCACGGCCGGCCATTCGACGTCAAGGATCGAGTACACGACCGTGTCGCGGCGCGACCCGTCGGGCAGCACCTGGTGGCTGCGCAGGATCCCGTCCAGTTTGGCGCCGAGCCGCTCGATGGCCGCACGGCTGGCCATGTTGAAGAAGTGAGTACGGAACTCGACTGCGACACAACCGAGTTCGTCGAACGCATGGCCGAGCATCAGCAGCTTGGTCTCGGAGTTGACGCCGCTGCGCCTCGCCGAGGCCACGTACCACGTGTTGCCGATCTCGAGCCGCCGGTTGGGTGCGTCGACGGCCATGTAGCTCGACGACCCCACCAGAGTCCCGTCGTGACGCCGCACCACGAACGTCAACCCGGTGTCGGGTGCCTGCACCGCCAATCGGGCGTCCACCCACCGCTCGACGTCTTCCGGTGCGGGCGCTGCGGTGAACCACAGCCGGCCGAGCTCACCGTCGGCGGCGACCGCCGCGATCTCCGAGACATGCTCTCGGCGCAGCGGTTCCAGGGTCACCCAGCGGTCGCCGGTCAAACCGACCGGCTGGACGAAACCGCTTCCGCCGTCTACCCGACCGTCGCCCACGAGGTCACCATCGCCCAGACCGACAGGACGGCCGCGACCACGGCCATGGCAGCGCCGATGTAGAGCCCGTAACCCGCGGACACGGGCGAGTACACGTAGAGCCGGTAATACCACACGGCCAGCACCACCAACAGAACCGAAATCGCCAGCGCGGCAGTCGATGCGAGGCGAGCCGAGAAGCCGCGGGCCGACATCGCCCCCGCGACGATCAATAACGACGCCAGCAGCACGATCAGCTGGCCCACCCCGAAGCCCGGCTTCGGCGCGGGCAGGTCACCGAAGATTCCACCGATCGCACTGACCCGACCGCCGTTCGCGGTCAACCACGGCAGCCATCCGCTCACGGAGACAATCGCCCCGCACAGGGCGACCAGCCATCCGGGGCGCACGCGCGGCATGCCACGAGCCTATCGGCTGGATCGCGCCGCAACGGTCTCTAGTCTTGAGTGTCCGACACCGAAAAGGCAGGTACTGGAATGGCCGATCTTCCGGACTGGGCACAACGCCTCGACCTGTCCCCCCACCCGGAGGGCGGCTGGTACAGGGAGACGTGGCGCAGCGACCTGACGGTGCCGCAGTCCGCGCTGCCGCCGGCCTATACCGGCCCGCGCAGTGCGGGCACCGCGATCCTCTTTCTGTTGATGCCGGGCCAGCAGTCGGCGTGGCACACCGTGCGCAGTGCGGAACTGTGGTTGTTTCACGCGGGCAGCCCGCTGCTGCTCGAGGTCGGACCCGAGCAGGACCGTGCCGCAGCCCATCTACTGGGCACCGACATCCTCGCCGGTGAGCAGCCCCAGTTCGTCGTGCCGCCGGGCCACTGGCAGCGCGCCCGCCCCCGCGACGACGAGCCGAGCCTCGTCAGCTGCGTGGTGGTGCCGGGCTTCGATTTCGCCGACTTCGAACTCGCGCCCCCTACCGGCTGATCGTCATCGCAGGCCCGCGCGCAGCCGTTCCAGCATCCGGCGGTCCCGCTTGGTCGGCCGCCCCGCACCGCGGTCGCGGGCCGCGAACTGCATCGTCTCGCTGACCGCCGGCTTCGGCGTCCGGTCGAGGTAACACGTCGACGCGTCCGCTGCGCCCACCCGCTTCTGAATCACCCGCAGCACCTCGACGACGCGGGTGGTCTGCCCGATTCGAGCCCGGACCTCGTCGCCGGGCGACACCATGGTCGCCGGCTTGGCGGGTCGACCGTTGACCCGGACGTGCCCACCGCGACACGCCTCTGCGGCATCCGGCCTGGTCTTGGCCAGCCGGACCGACCACAACCACCTGTCTACGCGGGTCGACTCCACGTCACCATCATGAACCCTCCACGGCAACCTTATTGTGACCTTATTTCTGCCTTATTTTTCTTAGAAAGAGGTGTACGGTGAGTCCACGCGGGCGCTCAGCGACGGAAGGAGCCCGACATGGATCACGATCCCGAACGCATCGTTCTGGTCACCGGCGGCTCGAGGGGGCTCGGCGCACGGGTCGCGCGCCAGCTCGGCAGCGTGGACACCCACGTCGTGGTGACACGCGACGTCTCCGACGAGGTCGAATCCGCGGAGGTGATCGAGGGCATCGCATCCCGCTTCGGCCGGTTGGACACCTTGATCCTCAACTCGTCGGATGTGCTCGACACCGGGGCGGATCCCGAGTGCGCGATGCGCCTGAACCGCGATGCCCAACGGCGCCTCGCGCTGGCGGCGCTCCCGTTGATGCCGGTCGGCGGCCGGATCGTGTTCGTCACCAGCCACCAGGCCCACTTCTTCCCCGACAAGGCGGTGCCCAAGGGCTATACCGCCGTCGCGGCGAGCATGCGGGCTGGCGAAACCGCCCTGCTGACAAGGCGTTCGGAGTTCCGCCAGGCCGGCGTCCAGCTCACGGTGGTGTCCGGCGACATGAGCCACATGACATTTGCCGACGCCGTCGTCGAAGCGGCCACCACGGCGAACCCGGCGAGCATCGTGTTCGTCGGCAGGACCGACTACTTGATGACCGCCTGACACTCGCTTACTGCAGCGAGCTCAGGTTGAAGGCCGCGCCGGTGCAATCAGCCACCGCGGCCAGCCGCCCGTAGGGCGTGTCCTCGGCGTCGCGGATAACGCTGCCGCCGTTGTCGAGTACCAGCTGCACGGTCTTGTCGACGTCGTCGGCGCCGAGGAAGAAATTCCAGTTCGACGGCTGTTCCGCGGGCAGGAACGCGCTGCCGTCCATCAGGCCCAGCAGCGCCTCGCCGCCGAAGCTCGCTGTGCTGTACCGGAATTCGTCGGTGTCGGATACCGTGTCGACCTGCCAGCCGAACAGCTCGCGATAGAACCGTTGGGTGCTGGCGTAGTCGCGGCCGGTCCACTGGAAGTACACCGGCGCGCCGTGTTCGTTGACGATCTCGAATCCGCGGTGCCCGCCCGGCTGCCACAGCCCGACGAACGCTCCGCTGGGGTCGGACAGCATTCCCATCCAACCCTTGTCCTGGATCTCCATGACGGGCGCTCCGCAGGTGGTCGCGCCCAAGGCGATCGCGGCATCGAGCGTGGCCTTGGCGTCGGTGGTGTGGAAGTAGGTGGTCCAGCCGTCGGGGCTGTTCCACTGCGGATCATTTGGCATCAGGCCGGCGATCGGCCTGCCGTCCTTGGACGCGGTGACGTAGCCGCCGAACTCGGGGCCCGCCGACTCGAACTTCCAGCCGAAGACCTCAGCGTAGAAGGCTTGCGAGCGTTCGACGTCCGAGGACGCCAGGTCGATCCAGATCGGAGCGCCCACAGGGGCGGAATTGCGGACGGGCACGGCGGTCTCCTTCGCGGTGAGTGGTCAGTCACCGGTGCAGACCGCCGTCGTCTCGAAAACTCAATCGCCATCTTCGGCGAGCAGACGCAAAGCTGCCCAAAATGCCGCGAAAAGGGACAGTTTTGCGTCTGCTCCCGGTCAAGGGGTGACGCCGAGGACCCGCAGCGCGTTCTCCTTGTAGACCAACGACTGCACCGCCGGATCGACGTCGAGGGTGTCGAAGTCGCTGCGCCACCGGTCGATCTGGATGTACGGGAAGTCCGTGCCGAACAACACCTTCGTCCGCAGCTGCCTGCTCATCGCGCGAACGAGCTGCGGCGGGAAGTACTTCGGGCTCCAGCCGGACAGGTCGATGTACACGTTGGCCTTATGAGTGGCGATCGCGATCTGCGAGTCGACCCACGGCACCGCGGGATGGGCCATCACGATCGTCAGGTCCGGGAAGTCGGCGGCGACGTCGTCGAGCAGCATCGGATCGGAATAGCGCAACTTGATGCGGTGCCCGCCCGGTAGTCCCGACCCCATCCCGGTCTGGCCGGTGTGGAACAACGCGGGCAGCCCGGCCTCGGTGATCGCCTCGTAGATCGGGTAGAAGCGACGATCGTTGGGCTCGAACGCCTGCATGCTCGGATGGAACTTGAAGCCCTTGACCCCGTAGTCGCGGACGAGTTCGTGGACCCGGTGCACCGCACGGCGCTCGTGCCAGGGGTCGACGCTGCCGAACGGGATCAGCACGTCGTTGTTGCGCGCTGCGCCCGCGACGAGATCCTCGATCGAGTTCGGTGTGTGCCGCATCGCGGTCCGCGCGTCGATCGTGAACACCACCGCGGCCGTGTTGTGCCGCCGGTACAGGTCGGCGATCGCGTCGACACCCGCCATCGCGCCGGGCGGCATCTTGAAGTACTTCTCGGTCGCTTCGACGAGCTCGTCGACGTACGCCTTGTGGCCGTGGCCGTCGATCTCGACGTGGGTGTGGATGTCGACCGCTGCGATGCTCGCGAAATCGATGCCGTATTCGTACTTCTCGCCGCGTACCGTCACCTACGTGACCATATATGCGCTGAACCTGTTCGACGTCGCCGACCGCGAGGAGTACCTCGCTTATTCGAGGCGATCCCCCGCCGAGGTCGCCAAACACGGCGGTCGCGTCGTCGCGCTGGGCCAGTTCCGCGAGGCCGTGCTCGGCGACATCGAGCCCCGCAAGGTGCTGATCCTCGTCGAGTGGGACTCAAAGGACGCGTTCGACGGCTACTGCAACGACCCCGAACTCGCCGACCTCCACGCGCACCGAGAGAACGGGTCGTCGTCGTACGTCTGGCACCTGTTCGACCGCCTGGACGACCTGCGACCGCTGCTCAAGCCCTAGCCGGCTGCGGCCTCCGGCGCGTAGCCCAGAGCGGCCTTGATCTCCAGGAACTCGTCGAACGCGAAGTGTCCCCATTCGCGACCGTTGCCGCTGCGCTTGTACCCACCGAAGGGCGCGGCCATGTCGAAGCCGTGGTTGATGGCGACCGATCCGGCCCGGATTCGCCGCGCGACCGCGCGTGCCTTCTCCAGGTCGGCACCCGAAACATAGCCAGCCAGACCGTATTCCGTGTCGTTGGCGATCTCGAGCGCCTGGTCGAGGTCGTCATAGCCGAGGATGCACAGCACCGGGCCGAAGATCTCCTCGCGGGCGATCGTCATGTCGTTGGTGACGTTGGCGAACACCGTCGGCCTGACGTAGTAGCCCTTGTCCAGCCCGTCCGGCCGTCCGGTACCGCCGATGGCGACGGTCGCGCCCTCGTCGATGCCCTTCTGGATCAGACCCTGGATCTTGTCGAACTGCGCCTTGGACGCGACCGGGCCGATCGCGGTCTTGTCGTCGGGATCGCCGACCTTGACCGCACCCGCCACCTCACGGGCGATCGCGATCGCCTCGTCCATGCGTGAGTTCGGCACCAGCATGCGCGACGGCGCGTTACAGCTCTGGCCGCTGTTCATCATCATCACCGAGACACCCGCGGTGACGCTTTTGGCGAAGTCATCGTCGTCGAGCACGATGTTCGGGCTCTTGCCGCCGAGTTCCTGGGTGACCCGCTTGACCGTCAACGCGGCGTTCTTCGCGACGTCGACACCGGCGCGCGTCGACCCGGTGAACGACACCATGTCGATGTCGGGATGCGCCGACAGTGCCGCACCGACACCCGGACCGTCCCCGAACACCAGGTTGTAGACGCCGGCGGGAACGCCTGCCGCATCGAGGATCTCGGTGAAGATCTGACCCGAGTACGGTGCGACCTCCGACGGTTTGAGCACCATCGTGCAACCCGTGGCCAACGCGGGGAACACCTTGCAGGCGATCTGGTTGATCGGCCAGTTCCACGGCGTGATCAGCCCGCACACCCCGATCGGCTCCTTGACCACCAGCGTGGCGCCGTGCTGCTCCTCGAACTCGAAGTTCTTCAGCACCTCGATCGCCGTCGCGAGATGGCCTAGCCCGAGGTTGACCTGGGGTCCGGCCGCGAGCGAGGCGGGCGCACCCATCTCCTCGTTCACCGCGTCGGCGAGGTCGCCCGCGCGCTTCTGATATTCGCCCATGATCGCCTGCAGCAGGTCGAGCCGCTCGTCGCGGCTGGACTGCGACCAGGTGGCGAACGCCCGCCGGGCGGCCTGCACCGCCACGTCGACGTCGGCCGACGAACCGATCGCGATCTTGCCGGAAACCTGTTCAGTGGTCGGGTTGTCAACCTCGAGGGTGTTGGGCCGGATCGGATCGACCCACTGACCGTCGATGTAGAACTTCAGATATTCGCGCATGCTCTCACTCTTCCCTAGATGGCCGGCCTACTGGGTGCCTTCTGCATACCAGGTGCGGAATCGGTCGTACTTCGGCATCTCCTCGGAATTGGCCTTCGGGTCGATGCAGACGTGGACGACGGCCGTCTTACCGCTCGCGAACGCCCGCTTGATCGCCGGGCCGATCTCGTCGTCCTTCTCGACGTACTCGCCGTGGCACCCGAAGCCCTCGGCGACCTTGTCGAGCCGGACGTCCTTGCTCCAGTGCACGCCGGGTTGCGGTGACGGCTGCTCGAACGTGCGCTTGTAGACGCCGACCTCAAGGCCCCACTGGTGGTCGACGCCGACGACGCAGACCAGCGGCAGGTTCTCACGCGCCGCGGTCTCGAGTTCGGCGATGTGGAACAGGAACGCGCTGTCGCTGGTGAGCAGCATGACCGGGCGTTTGCGTCCCTCCGCGACCGAGGCGCCGACGGCGTACGGCAGCCCGGTGCCGAGGTGGCCGAAGTTCTGGTTCCAGATCACGTCCCGCGGTTTGGTCTGCGAGTACGTCCACTGGAAGATCACCGTGGCGCCGCCGTCGCGCACCAGGATGCCGTCCTCGGTGCATTCGTCGAACGCCTTGGTGGCCTCGACGACGTAGCGGGCCGGGTGGATCGGCGCGCGACCGCTGGGCGCCTCCTCGGCTACGCGCGCAATCTCGGCGGCGTCGGCCTTGATCAGGGCATCGAGATCTGCCGACGGTTTCCGCGGATTGTCGCGCAGTGCCTCGACGAGCTGCGGAACCACCCCGCGAAGGTCGCCGACCAGCGGCACGTCGATCGGCCGGTTGACCCCGATGGCGGTCGGATCCTGTTCCACGAGAATCCATTTGCGATTCGCATCGCCGTCGGCCCAGTGTTGGGTGCGGCCGTAGTGCATGGGTTCGCCGAGCTCGGTGCCCAGCGCCAGGCACAGATCGGATTTCTCGACGGCCTCGTTGGCCGCCGGTGAGAACAGGTAGGGGAAGGTGCGGTCCTGAAGGCCGGGGATGAACGACGTGCCGCCCGATGTCTGGATCACCGGGCAGGCCATCAGCTCGGCGAGCTCCCTGACCTGCTCCTGGGTCCGCGAGGTGTGAACGGCGTGGCCCACCAACAGGATCGGGTTCTCCGCCGCCTTGATCAGCGCGACGGCTTCGGCGACCTCACGTTCGCCAGCGGTCTGATCGACGAGCCGATACCGGTGTGGCGGCAACGGATCCGGCACGTCGAGTTCTTCGAGGATCACGTGCGACGGATATTCGATGTAGCTGGGGCCCGGTGTGCCCGACATGGACTGGCGGATCGCTTCGCGGATGATCTCGTCGGTCTGGTCGGCGTATTCGATCGAGCTGCTGTACTTGACCGACGGCGCGAAAAGCTCCTCCTGCTGGACGAATTGGATGCGGCCGCGCCGGACCCGGCGTTCGGTGATGCGGGCGCGCTGGCCGCCGAGGAAGATGACGGGCGAGTTCTCCACCAACGCACACTGAATCGCGCCCGCGATGTTGGCCATGCCGGGCCCGAGGGTGCCGATGCACAGACCCGGTGCGCCGGTCATGCGCGACGCCGCCTCGGCCATGAACCCGGCGCTCAGCTCGTGGTGCGGTGCGACGACCGACCATCCACGGGCATGGGCCTCGGTGAACATGTGCACGAAGTTCGGGTCGGGTATGCCGAACAGCGTGTTGACGCCCTCGGCCTCGAAGAGGTCGAGGATGCGCTTGTATACGGGTACTCCCACGGGGAACTCCTTGCCTTGTCTATAGATAGCGTTGTGTCAGTCGTTTGCGGTGTTCGGCCGGGGAGCCGAACAGTGAGCGGTTGAGGGTTGCGCGCTTCAGGTAGACGTGGATGCCGCTCTCCCACGTGTATCCGATGCCGCCGTGCAGTTGCATGGCCTTGCCCGCGATGTCGACGGCGGTGGAGCAGGCGTGGGACTTGGCCATGGCGACAGCAGCCCCGGCGTCTGGGGATTCTTCGGTGACGGCCCGGACAGCGGCACCGACGAGTTGGCGGGACACCGCGATGCCGACCTGCATATCGGCGCAGGCGTGTTTGACGGCCTGAAACGAGCCTATGGCCCTGCCGAATTGCTGACGCACCTTCACGTATCCGACGGTCGCGGCGAGCATGGCTCCGCTCAACCCGAGGCTGTCGCAGGCGATCGCCACGGCGGCCCGATCCTGTAACCGTTGCACGGCGACCGCGGGATCACCGGCGAACGGGAGGGTGTCGATGACTTCGGCGTCGGTCTCGACGGCGGCGAGTCGGCGCGTCTCGTCGACTACTGGCCGCGGTGTGGCCCCTTGCCCCGTCACCGCGACGCCGCGGTCCGTCACGAGCAGGATTCGATCGGCGCCCTCGGCGTCGGGCACGAAGTCATGCGGTTCCAGTGCGACGGCGGCCCTGGTCACGCCGCTGGCGATGTCGGCCAGCATTTCGTCGCGGGTTGTGCTGGGCTGTACCGCGTTCAGCGCTCCAACCGCGAGAACCGCGCTGCCGAGGAAGCTGGTCGCGCTGGCGGCACGGCCAATTTCCTCGCAGACCACCGCGGCTTCGGCGAACGACGCACCCGCTCCGCCGAACTGCTCGGGCACCTCGAGCCCGACCCAGCCGGCGTCCACCAGCGTGGACCACTCGACGCTGCGGTCCTTCGCGAGCAGATCGCCCGCGACGGAGCGCAGTTCGTCGTGGAACTCGGTGAAGTCGGCCATCAGACGGCACTCGGTTCTCGAGGCAGCCCGAGCCCGCGCTCGCCGATGATGGTGCGCTGGATCTCGCTTGCGCCGCCGGGAATCGTCCACTCCCACGACCCGATGAAGTCGAGCACCCAGGCGCCCGACTCCCACCCGCTCGACATGGGCTTGGCCAACTCGGTGTGGGCGGTGAGCCCGCCGATTTCGGCGCCGAAGTCGGTCATGCGCTGCAGTAGTTCGCTGTAGAACAGCTTGACGATCGACGCGTCGGCGGGGCCGGCGGTCCCGCTCTCGTTGTCCTCGACCAGCTTTCGGCACAGTCCGCGCAGCCCGCTGATCTCGGTCTCGAACTGAGCCAGCCGGTCCGCGACTATCGGGTCGTTTACCGGCGCACTCTGGACCAGCCAGCGGAAGCCCGCGTTGCCCAGCCGCTCGGCGAGTTCCAGCATCGTCATGCCGCGCTCGGCGCCGAGGGTGGCCTGTGCGACGCGCCAGCCGTCGTTCTCCGCACCGATCAAGTTGGCGGCGGGAATCGACACGTCGTTGAGGAAGATCTCGCAGAAGTGGGAGTCGCCGATCGCATTGCGAATCGGCCGGACCTCGACGCCCGGGGTGGTCATGTCGAGCAGGAAATATGAAATGCCCTTGCGTTTCGGAGCATCCGGGTCAGTGCGGGCCAGCAGCAGGCACCAGTCGGCGTGCTTGCCGCCGCTCGCCCACAACTTCTGGCCGTTGACGATGTACGAGTCGCCTTCCTTGCGGGCGGTGGTGCGCAGGCTCGCCAGGTCGGACCCGGCCTCGGGTTCGGAGAATCCCTGCACCCAGATCTCGCCGTCGAGGATCGCGGGCAGGTGTCGTCGCCGCTGCTCGTCGGTGCCCGCGACCAACAGCGTCGAGGCGGCGTGGTGGATGCCGACGAACGCGAGCACCAGTCGCGGGGCATCGTGGGCGGCCAGTTCCTGGTACAGCACCACCTGTTCGGCCACGGACATGCCGCCGCCCCATTCGGCGGGCCAGTGCGGGACGGCGAAACCCGCGCCGTGCAGTTCGGCGAACCAGGCTTTTTGGAAGGCCACGAAGCCTTCGTCGCTCGCACCGGTCTGGGTCTGGCGCCAGTCGGGGGGAATGTGTTCGACGCACCACTGCCGCACGTGGTGCCGAAACTGCTCGAGGTCCGCGCTCACAGGCGAACCGCCCTGGCGCGCAGGAGGTCCATGGCGCGTGCGACGGCCAGACCGTCGTCGAAGGACGGGGTGATCTGTGTGCCGGTGCGCAAGGCGTCGGCGACGTGACCGAAGAACGTCGACAGCGCGGGCGGCGGTGAGCGCCGCGGCGGTGGAGCGAACTCGACGGTCTCGGGGTCGACACCTGCACGGCGCACCACGAGCGTCGTGTCGGCTGCCAGCTCGACGGTGCCGTCGCTGCCGAGCAGCGTGACCGACGGGGCCGACGGTACGGCCGCGGCGAAGCCGGTGTCGTGAGTGGCCGTGCAGCCGTTCGCCATTGCGAACCACGCCGCATACGCGTCTTCTGCGGTGGCCGACTCGGGCGATCCGTCGATGCGGGTGATTCCGCCGCAGTCGGTGATCTCGCTGTCGAAAAGCCACCGGGTGAAGTCGATCAGATGGGAGCCGTAGGCGCCGATCCATCCGCCGCCGAGGTCGCGGTCGTTGATCCAGCCGAACTTACGGCCGCGCAGACCGCTTCCGTAGAACGTCCACTGCAGATGTTTGGGTGTGCCGATCGTCCCGTCAGTGGCCAGTTCCTTGAGCCGGGTCCACGATTCGTTGAACCGAAACTCGAAGTTGAGGAAGTGTGGCACGCCGGCGTCGCGGGCCCTGTCGCGCATCAGCGCCGCCTCGTCGGCGTTGCGCCCGAACGGTTTGTCGCACAACACCGCATGCCCGTGTTCGATCGCGCCGGTGACGTGCTCGAGGTGCAGGAACGGAGGTGAGTGCACCGAGACCAGGTCGACGTCCGAGGCCAGCGCGGCCTTGACCGCGGCCTCGTCGCGCGGGCTGACGACCTCGACATCGAAGCCGAGCCCGGCGTATGCGGGTGCCGCGGCGTGCCTGCCGAACCCGGCGCCGATCACCGCGACTTTCATGCGTACAACCCCGTCAGCCCTGCGCGTCCCGCCGCGCTCGTCAGCGCGTCGCGTGTCGCGGACAACCCGAGCGGCAGCCGGCGCAGCGGTTGGCTGTAACGCGACAGCCACGACAGCGTGGTCTCGTCGCAGAAGCCGACCGCGCCGTGCAGCTGATGGCACACGCGGAACACGACTTCGGCGGCCTCGAGCGCCGACATCCGCAGGGCCAGAGCGTCGGTGAGCGCTTCGGGGCGCGCGGTGGCGATGCTCCACAGCGCGTACTTGGCGAGGATATCGAGTCCGTTGCGCTCGACCTCGGCGTCGGTCAGCTGGAATTGCACACCCTGAAACGACGAGAGCGTCTGGCCGAACTGCTTACGCAGGCTGACGTGGGCGACCGTCAGCTCGATCGCCCGGTCCAGCATGCCGAGCAGCGTCCAGCAGGGCAGCACCAACCCGAGCGCGACGTCGGAGGCGCCCTGCCCGTCGACGGCGGCCGTCTGCAATTCGGAGACGAAGCCCGGGCCGGCGGGTCCGACGTCGGTCACCGTGCCGCGCGCGCCGTCGAGAGTCACCGTCGTCCAACGATTTTCGAGCCCGGCCACCGCGCCCGCGGGTCGAGTACCCGATACCACGATCAGTCCGTCGGTGTCGAGATCTGTCGGGGCGGCCAGCCGTTCGGCGACCGGATAGGGCAGGGCCCAGTATCCGGCGCTGCGGCAGAGCGCGGCTGCTGCCTCCAGGCCGTCGGCGTCGTTGCGCGCATCGAGTTCCCAGGCGCCGATCCCCGCGAGGCTGGGACCGACCAACGACTCGCGCGCCTCGGGTTTGGCCTCGGCCTGCTGGACGAGCTGGTCTCCGCCCGCGGCCTCGAATGCCCGAAGCGCTTCGCGGCCGTACTCTTTCGCGTCGTCGGACAGGTCCAGGATCATCTCGCTCATTTCGCCGCCGCCAACAGAGCCCGCGACAGAAGGATTCGCTGCATCTCGATGCTGCCCGACGAGACGGTCGAGGCCTGGGAGTACTTCCAGTGGTCCTCGACCTCGCCGAGGAACCACGAGGCCTTCGGATCGTCGTGCGACACCTCGGCTGCGATATCCATCAGGACTTCAGCGCTGTCCTGGTCCAGTTTGGTGACCGCGATCCGATATGCCGCGGCGTCACCCGGTTGGATGCGGCCGCTGCTTTGCAGCGACACCACCCGGTAGGCCATCAGGCGGGCCCGCCGACAGTGCGTCAACATCCGGATCCATCGCCCGCGCAGTTCGGCGGGCAGATCATCCCACCGGTCGCCGAGAACCGCCGGCGCTGCGGCGAGCAACCGTTCGCAACGCGCATAACGGGCGATGCCGACACGCTCGAAGGCCATCACGTCCTGCACCACGGTCCAGCCCTGGTCGACCGTCCCGAGCACATCGGCCTCGGTGACGCGCAGGTCGTCGAAGAACACCTCGTTGAGGTGGTGCGGGCCCATCATGCACCGGATCGGGCGCACCTGGATGGCCGGATCGTCCATGGGCACAAGGAAGATCGTCAAACCCTGCTGCTTCTTCTCGCCCCGAGTGGTCCGAGCAAGCAGGAAGCACCACTGCGCCATGGTGGCGTACGAAGTCCAGATCTTCTGCCCGCTGACCAGCCAGCCGTCACCATCGCGCCGGGCGGCGGTGCGCAATGAGGCGAGGTCGGATCCGGCCTCGGGTTCGGAGAAACCCTGACACCAGATCACTTCACCGCGCGCGATCGGCGGAAGGTGTTTGCGCTGCTGCTCTTCGGTGCCGTGCCGCATGATGATCGGGCCGACCCAGTTGACGCCCATGTACTGCGCGCCGCGCGGTTCGTGGTGTGCCCACATTTCCTCGCGGACCACCGTCTGCTCCCACACCGACGCCCCGCCACCGCCGAACTCCTTGGGCCATGCCAGGCACAGCAGTTCGCGTTCGGCGAGCGTGCGGCAGAACCGTTGGGCGATCTCGAGGTCATCGGGGTCGTCGGTGAAGGCCCCGAGATAGTCCTGCGTCACATGCTCTTTGACCAGAGCGCGCAGGTCGCCGCGCAGTTCCGCGGCCCTCTGTCCCATCTCGAAATCCATGTTCACCCCAGCTCCGAGGCGCCGACGCCACGGTTCTTGACGAGTTCGGCCCCGTTTTCGACAGGAATTGCGGGCTCGGCGGAGTCGACGAGGCCGAGTTCGGCGAGCACGTCATCGGTGTCGGCGCCCAGCGTCGGCGCCGGTCCTGCCACCTTGCCCGGGGTGCGGGAGAACCACGTCGGTACTCCGGGAAAGCGAACGGGTCCGTTGGCGGTCTCGACGGTCTCGAAGAGTCCGACCGCGTTGAGGTGTTCGTTCTCGAACAGGGCATCGGGAGTGTTGAGAGCGGCAGCCGGAATTTCGAGTTCTCGGAACAACTCCAGCCATTCGGCGGTGGTGCGCTCCGTCATCGTCTGGGCCAGCAGGCCGTACACCGCATCGATGTTGTGCGCCCGTTGTTCGAGGGTGGCGTACGACTCGTTGTTCCACGCCGGACTCACCGCGTTGATGAACGCGTTCCAATGCTTGTCGTTGTAGATCAGTGCGGCGATGTACCCATCGCTGGTGCGGTACGGCCTGCGGTTCGGCGCCACCGTCCGCGGGTACACGGCGGGGCCCAGCGGGGGGTCGAACATGGCGCCGTTGGCATGTTCGACCAGCATGAAGGAGGCCATCGTCTCGAACATGGCGACCTCGACCTCTTGTCCCTCCCCGGTGCGCTCACGATGGAACAGCGCCATCGTCGTCGCGTAGAGGGCGGTCAGGCCGGCCACCTTGTCGGCCATGATCGTGCCGACGAAGTCGGCCTCACCGGTCAATTGTTGTTGTACCGCCGGCAATCCGGCTTCGGCCTGGATGGTGTCGTCGTAGGCGGGCCGGTCCCGGTCGGGCCCGCGCCGGCCGTAGCCGTAGCAATTGGTGTAGACGATCGCCGGATTGATGGCGGCGACGTCGTCGTAGCCGAAGCCCAGCTTGGCGACCGCCTTGGCCCGCATGGAATGGATGAACACGTCGGCCCGTTCGATCAATGCCCGCATCGCGGCTTTTCCACGCTCGGTCTGCAGGTCGAGCACGACGCTGCGCTTACCGCGGTTGACGTTGACGAACACCCCGCTCATCCCCGATTCGGGACCGACGGAGATGAAGCGGGTGTTATCGCCTTGAGGTGGCTCCACTTTGATCACGTCGGCACCCATGTCCGCCATGATCTGTGTGCAGTACGGCCCCATCACCATCGCGGTGAGGTCGACGACACGCACGCCGGCCAGCGGCCCGCTAGGCATGGACACCATCTTTCTGCGCCATTGCGAAGCTGTACCTGATGTGGTCGCCGTGCCCATCGGGGACCACCGGGAACACGACGGGTTCGGCGATGTCACGGATCTCTGCGATGTGCGCGCCGACCTCCTCGATCGACCACGACGGCCGGTAGACCCCTGGCGTCTCCGCGATCACGGCCCTGGCGATCCGGCCGGCCAACGCGATCAGCACTTCGCCGGTGATCGAACAGGATTCGTGTGCCAGCCATCCCACCGCGGGGGCGACCAGTTCGGCGCCCATCGGCGGGTAGGCGGACGTGTCGATACCCGCGGCCATCCGGGTCACCGCGGCGGGCACGATCACGTTGCTCTTCACCCCGTGGGCGGCGCCTTCCATCGCCGCCACGTTGGACAGCCCGACGACGCCGGCCTTTGCGACCGCGTAGTTGGCGACCTCGTGATTGCCGTACAGGCCGCCGATCGACGATGTCAGCACGATGCGGCCGTACCCGGCGTCGCACATCGACGGAAACGCCGGGCGCACAACGTGAAACGCACCGCGCAGGTGGACATCGAGCACCGCTTCGAAGTCCTCGTACGTCATCTCGACCAGAGGGGCACGGCGGACGATGCCGGCGTTGTGGATCAGGACGTCGATGCGTCCGTAGTGCTCGAGGGCGGCGTCGACGATCGCCTTGCCCCCGGCCGGGGTGGCCACGGAGTCGGTGTTCGCCACGGCCTGTCCGCCGGCGGCGGTGATCTTCCGCGCGACTTCTTCGGCGGGACCGGGTGCTTCGGACGGCGGATGAACAGGATCGTAATCGTCGCCGGCCAGGCTGCCGCCCGGATCGTTCACGACGACCTTGGCGCCGCGCTCCGCGAGGAGCATGGCGTATGAGCGGCCCAGACCCCTGCCGCCGCCGGTGACGACCGCTACCCGGCCGTCGAAGCGCGACTCACCCATCCGTCGAGAGCACGCTTCCGTACGCGAATCGCGGGTCGGGGCGCGAACAACCGTGCGGTCGCGGTGTCGGGTTCACGACCGCAGCTCCAGGCCGTCGAGGTCGCCCTTGTCGCGCCACTCCTTCAGCAGATCGCCGAACGCGTAGAAGCCGGGCCCGTAAGGTTCACCGAGGTGCGAGCGGATGCCCTCACCACCGCCACCACCTTCGTTGTTGTAGTAGCCCGGGGTGCAGGACGCGTCGAAAGCCGAGTTGTCGACGGCGGTTTCGCGGATGGCTTTACACCACTGCTCCTGCGCCTCGGCCGTCGGCTCGACGACCGTCGCGCCGCGTTTCAGCGCCTCGGCGACGATGTAGGCGATGTGCTCGCCCTGCAGTTCGTAATTGGCCGCGATGTTGGCCGAGATGCCGACCTGGGTGAAGCCGGTGAAGAACTGGTTGGGAAAGCCGCGGCTCGTCATGCCGTGCAGGGTCTTGTAGCCGTCGTGCCAGTACTCGTAGAGCGACAGGCCGTCACGGCCCTCGATCGCGTCGATCGAGTAGCGCCTGCTGATCTCCGTGGTGATCTCGAACCCGCTGGCGTAGATGATGCAGTCGACCTCGTACTCCTGGCCGTTGGCGACCAGGCCCTTCTCGGTGATCCGTTCCACCCCTTTGGATCCGGAGACGTCGACCAGCGTGACGTTCGGCCGGTTGAAGGTGGGCAGGTAGTCGTCGTTGGACAGCGGCCGCTTGCACAGGAACCGGTAGTACGGCTTGAGCGCCTCGGCGGTGTCGGGGTCGTCGACGATGTCGGCGATCCGGCGGCGCAGCCGCTCCATGATCTTGTAATCCTCTTCCTCGCGGATCGCCATGAACTGTTCCGGCGTCATCGAGGCGGGGTCCTCGAGCGAGAGCACCCGTGCCGCGGTGTTGCGGCCGAGTTCGGTCCAGAAGTCGCACACGAGGTCCGGTTGCCCCAGCGCCATGCCCTCGAACGTCCACGCGTGGAAGTTCCGCTGGCGCTCCTTCTGCCAACCGGGCCCCAGCGTCTTGACCCATTCGGGATCGGTGGGCGCGTTGTTCCGGACGTCGACGGTCGACGGCGTGCGCTGGAACACGTAGAGGTGCTGTGCGTCTCGGGCCAGGAACGGCACGACCTGAATGCTGGTCGCACCGGTGCCGATGATCGCGACGCGTTTGTCGGCGAGCTTGTCCATGCCGCCGGTGTAGTCCCCGCCGGTGTACTGGTAGTCCCACCGCGACGAGTGGAAACTGTGGCCCTTGAAGTCCTTCATTCCGGGGATGCCCGGAAGCTTGGGCCGATGGAACGGCCCGGAGGCCAGCACCACGAACCGCGCGCGGATGTCGTCGCCGCGGTTGGTGGCCAAGCGCCAGCGTTTGATGTCCTCGTCCCAGCGCATGTCGCGGACCTGGGTGGAGAAGATCGCCGAGTCGTACAGCCCGAAATGCTTGCCGATCCGCTTGCAGTGCTCGTAGATCTCGGGTCCGTCGGCGAACTTCTTGCTCGGGATGTAGTCGAGCTCCTCCAGAAGCGGTATGTAGCAGTATGACTCGTTGTCGCACTGGATGCCCGGATAGCGGTTCCAGTACCACACACCACCGAAGTCGCCGCCGAGCTCGATGATGCGGACGTCCTCCACACCGGCCTTCTTCAGATGCGCCGCCGAGAGCAGCCCGCCGAAGCCGCCGCCCAGCACCGCGACGTCGATGTCCTCGACGATCGGGTCACGCGGCGCGACGGGCGTGTACGGGTCCACCTCGTAGTAGCCGGCGAAGTCGTCGGACAGCTCGACGTACTGCTTGGAGCCCTCGGGACGAAGCCGTTTCGCCCGCTCCTGGGCGTACTTCTCCCGCAGCGCGTCGATGTCGATGTCGTCGGGCGTCTCGGTGGGCCCGCAGGTGTCGGACATTGTCATAGCTCAGAGTTCTTTCGGTTCGCCGGTGCCCATGTACTTGGACAACTGGTAGTGGAGGTTCACGGTGCTGCGTTCGCGGTACGGGTTGGGTCTGGTGCCGGGGAAGCCGAGCGACTTCATGCCCTGCTGCACGGCGGCCATGTTCGAGAAGTCCTGGGGCAGCACCGACAGCCAGTTCGGGCTGTCCTTGGGTGTGTACTCCCAACGCGTCTGCGGCTCTTGGCCCTTCGGGAACAGCTCCAGGGTGGCCACCTCGAAGATGCACTTGTTCGGGTCATAGCTCGGATGGGGGCGGGCGCCGTAGCACAGCGCTGTGGTCAGCCCCTGCCCGACTTGGAAATTCGGGAAGATCTGCCAGGCCGTGCCCGCTTGCCCGAGGATGTCGGGCGGGATGGTCGGCCAGACGACACCGCGGGCTTCGTCGTCGCGCCGCGCCGACGCCAGCCAGTGCTCGAGCACCTTGTCGGGAGGTGTGCCCTCGGGTAGTTCGTCGACCAACCTCTTGGCGGCGTTCACCAGCGTCTCGGTGGTGGTCGCGTTGGTCTGCTCCCAGGTGTACATCTGCATCTCCGCAGTGGAGATGCGCGGGTCGTCGCCGGTACCGAGCCGGATCTTGGACTTGGTGGCTTCCATGTCCTTCGGTGCGTCGTACCCGATGTTGCTGTGCCTGCCCTGCGCCTTGGCCCAGCCCTTGAACTCGCCGAACTTGTTGAACTCCGGATGGGTGGTGAACACGTGGTAGGTCTCGTTGAACGCCTCCAGCGCGACCTTCCAATTGCAGTCGAAATACAGCCATTTGCGCCACTTGTAGCGCATGTTCTCCAGCCCGAACGGGTCGAGGATCTTGGCCGCCGGGAACAGGTAGTCGGCCAGCGGTTCGCAGTCGGGGTCCATGTTGATGAACAGCCAGCCGCCCCAGGTGTCGACCTTGACGGGGACGAGGTGGGTGTTCTGCGGGGTGAGCGCGCCGTTCCAGTCGTCCTGTTCGCGGATGTGCGTGCAGGCACCGTCGAGACCGTATGTCCAGCCGTGGAATCCGCAGACGAAGGACTTGCGGGCGCGCCCGACGGCGTTCTTCTCGCCGTCGGGTGTGTCGACGAGACGGCGGCCGCGGTGCATGCACACGTTGTGATGGGCCCGAAACTCGTCGGGGCCGGTACGCACCACGATGATCGAGTCGTCGAGAATGTCGTAGGTCAGGTAGCTGCCGACCTCCGGAAGCTCCTCGACGCGTCCCACCTGCTGCCACACCTTGCGCCACAGCTTGTCCCGCTCGGCGCGCGCATACTCCTCGGAGACGTAGGCCTCGACAGGGATCGTCATCGGCTCGCAGAGTTCCTCTGGCGCTTCGATTCTGGGCTGTGTATCGGTCATCTCAACTCCTTAGAACCGACTGATCTCTGCGCGGAAGGTTTCGTCTTTCAAGAACAGCGACGTGTTGTCGGCGCCGAGGTGTGTCCACTTCAGGTTGAGCCCACCGTCGACGAGCAACGTCTGTCCGGTGATGTAGCTCGAGAGGTCCGACAGCAGGAACAGGATCGCGCCCGCCTGCTCTTCGGGGCGGCCGCGCCTACCCATCGCGATCGCCCGCCGATCCCGGTCGGGGTCGACGTCGACGTAGGTGCGCGATGCGGCGGTCTCGGTCACCCCCGGCGCCACCGCGTTGACGCGAATGTTGTCGAGTGCCAACTCGGCGGCCATGGTGCGCGTCATCGCGACCACGGCCGCCTTCGCCGTTCCGTACGCGATGTGGAACGGTGCGGTGTTCATCCCGCTGATCGACGACACCGAGACGATCGATCCGGGATTGCCGCCGGTACGGATCTCGGCCGCGACGGCCTGGCTCATGAAGAACGCGGTTTCGAGGTTGGCGGTGAACAACGCGCGCCAGTCCTCCCGCGCCACCCGGGTGGACGGCATCCAGGTCGACGGCGCCGCGCCGCCCGCGATGTTCACCAACCCGTACAGTTCGCCGTCGGTTCGACGGACCCGATCCATGACCGCGGCGATGCCGTCATCGGTGGAGGCGTCAGCAGAGACCGGAATGACCGGCAGGCCCGCATCGACCAGAGGCCCGACGTGCTCGTCGAGGTTCCCCTTCGACCGACTGACGGCCACCACCGTGGCACCCGCCTCGGCGGCCATCCGGGCCACGGTGGTGCCGATCCCCCCACCGCCGGCACCCGATACCACCACGATGCGGCCGTCCAGGCTCAGAAGGTCGCCCATTGCTATTTGTCCGGACAACGAATACTGCTCTCCATGTTGCAGAACACTATTCCCCAGCGCGAATCGAGCCGTCAAGGGCCGCGCAGCTTCTTTCGCGGCCTATTGTCTGGACTAAGCGGGCTTGCTAACGTGCCAGGTCATGACGCGATCGGCGACGGGGTCCCTGCAGCAGTCTCGCTATCCGGGCGGCAGCCCGACGGCAGCGCAGGGCTGGCACGTCGAGCGGCTCACCGCAGCAAGCCGCCTGTTCGGCGCGAACGGTCTGCGCACCGGTCCGGACGGCCGCGTCTATGTCGCCCAGGTGACGGGCAGCCAGATCAGCGCGCTCGATCTGGGCACGGGAAAACTGGAGACGGTCAGCGCCAAGGGCGGGGACATCATCGCCCCCGACGACGTCGCGTTCGACGGAGACGGCAACCTCTTCGCCACCGAGGTGATGGACGGGCGAGTCAGCGCGCGTGACGCCTCGGGGCGGACACGGGTACTGCGCGACGACCTGCCGTGCGCAAACGGCATCACCGTGCATCAGGATCGCCTGTTCATCAACGAGTGCCGCGATGGCGGGCGGCTGATGGAACTCGACCGTGCCACCGGCGCGGAGCGGATCCTGCTGGAGAACCTTCCGTCACCGAACGCCATGGAGGTGGGCCCCGACGGCCTCCTTTACTACCCGCTGATGACGGCCAATGAGATCTGGCGTATCGACCCCGCGGGCGGGGAGCCGCAACGGGTCGCCGCCGACCTCGGTGTTCCCGACGCGGTGAAGTTCGATGCGCAGGGCAATCTGGTCTCGACGCAGGTGGCCAGCGGTCAGGTACTGCGGATCGATCCGCGAAGCGGCGAGAAAACCCTTCTGGCGCAGCTGAACCCGGGACTGGACAACCTGACCTTCGTCGGAGACCGATTGTTCGTCTCGAACTTCACCGGTGAGATCACCGAGATCGTGGGCGTCGGCGAGACCCGCACGCTGCTCGGCGGCGGCTTGAACTGGCCGCTCGACCTTGCGGTGGGCGAGGACGGACGGCTCTACGTCGCCGACGGCACCTACTTCTACACCGTCGGTGACGATGGATCGCTGCACACGGTCGGGATGCTGTTCTCCCCCGGCTACCCCGGATTCCTGCGCGGCCTGGCGCCGGTGCCGGGCAATGCCTTTGTCGTCGCCACATCCGGTGGGCAGATCGCGCGCTACCGTCCGGCCGACGGCGAGACAGACTATCTGGCAGACGGTTTCGACCAGCTCTACGGTGTTGCGGTCGGACCGGGCGAGCGAATCGTGTTCACCGAACTCGGCACCGGACGAGTGCACGCGCTCGGATCGGGTGGCACCGAGGTGCTGGCGACGGACCTGCGGGACCCCGTCGGCGTGGTGTTCGACGACGACGGCCGCGTGCTGGTCGCCGAGTCCGGAGCTGGGCGCGTGGTCGCGGTCGGCGGCGCGACGGAAACCGTGGTCGACGGCTTGACGAAGCCGCAGGGCGTCGCGATCGCCGACGGTGTGCTCTACATCGTCGACGCGGGCGCCAAGGAGGTCGTCGCGGTGAACCTGGCCGGCGGCGAGCGCACCACGATCGCGTCCGATCTGCCGGTGGGTCCCCCGCCGGGCGTGGAACCCAAGCCGCTCAGGGGGATGCCGCCGTTCTCCGGCCCACAGGGACCGTTCGCGGGTATCACCGTCGGCCGTGACGGCACGCTGTATGTGTCGGCCGACGGCGAGGGCAGCGTGCTGGCGCTGCGACGAACATGACCGTCAGCCCCACCGACCATCGCTACCTGCAGGTGGCGCGCACGCTGCGCAAGGAGATCGTCGACGGGATCTACCCGGTCGGCTCGCAGTTGCCCACCGAACAACAACTGTGCGAGCGGTTCGCCGTCAGCCGCTACACCGTTCGCGAGGCGCTGCGCCGGCTGCGCGAGGACAACCTGATCGCATCGCGACCGCGGGCGGGCACGCTGGTGGTTCCCCGTCCGGCATCGAATTCGTATGCCCAGGACGTGGTCTCGATCGACGACCTGCTGGCGTTCGCGGCGGGAGCCCAGCTGACCATCGAGTCCAACGCGATGGTGACCGTCGACGACGACCTGGCCGACCACACCGGACTCAAGGCCGGTTCCCAGTGGCTGGCGGTGCGCGGTTGCCGACAAGCCGAGGGCAGCGACACGCCCGTCTGTACGACCGAGTACTACATCAATCGGGCGTTCGCGGCGGTCGGTCGTCTGCTGCAACGTCATTCGGGCCCTATCTTCCCGCTCATCGAGGACCTGTTCGGGGTCAGCATCGTCGAGGTGCATCAGGAGATGGCGGCCATCACCGTGACGCCGGAACTCGCCGGCGCGCTGAAGGTCGAAATGGGCAGCGCCGCCCTGGAGATGCGTCGCACCTATACGACGTCGGACGGTGAGGTGGCGCAGGTGACCATCAACACCCATCCCTCGTCGCGGTACCGGCACTCGATGACCATGCGCCGGATCAAGGGTTAGGTCTACCCGTGCGTGTCGACGAGAAGCGCAGCGCGGACGCTTACCGGCGAGGGCTGTGGGCGCACGACACGCTGGCCGACGCGCTGCGCGATGCGGCCACCTCGACGCCCGACCGAACCGTGTTGGTGGACGGCGAAGTTCGGGTCAGCTGCCGGGAGCTTCACGACCGGGCGCTCACGCTGGCGCAGGTGTTGATGTCGCGGATGCCCGCCGGCAGCGTCGTGTCGTTCATGCTGCCGAACTGGCAGGAGGCCGCGGTCGTCTACCATGCGGCGACATTGGCGGGCATGGTGGTCAACCCGATCCTGCCCTCGCTGCGCGATCATGAACTGTCGTTCATCCTGCGCGACGCCGATGTTCGGGCGATCTTCGTGCCATCAACCTTCAACAAGCACGACTACGTCGCGATGCTCGACCGGGTCACCGGTGCGATGGCCGCCCCGCCCGAGGTCATCGTGGTGCGTGGGGATGCGGGTCAGCACACTCCGTACGAGTCGCTGTTCGGCGGCGCCGGACCGGGCGTGCTGCCGGTGCTGAACGCCGACACGGTGCGCATGATCCTCTACACGTCGGGAACCACAGGCCGGCCGAAAGGCGTCCTGCACACGCACAATTCAATCCATGCCCTGATTCGCCAGATCGGAGCGCACTGGTGCGTCGAGGCCGGCGACACGTTCCTGGTGCCGTCCCCGATCGCGCACATCGGCGGTTCGATCTATGCGTTCGAATGCCCCCTGCTGCTCAGCAGCACCGCCGTGCTGATGCAACGTTGGGACCCGGACGCGGCCGTGGCGCTGATGCTCGACGAGCGGGTCACGCACATGGCCGGGGCCACCCCGTTCCTCGACGGGCTGCTCGCCGCCGCCGAGCGCGCCGCGACGCGGTTACCCGAGTTGAAGGTGTTCATCTGCGGGGGCGCTTCGGTACCGCCATCGCTGATACGCAGCGCCACCGCCTATTTCGACAAGGCGGCGGTGTCGCGCGTCTACGGATCGACCGAGGTTCCGGTGACGACGGTGGGCTCACTGGACGACCCCGAGCACGCGGCAGACACCGACGGCAGGCCGGGCATCGCCGACGTCAAACTGGTCGACGGTGAGATCCGCGCCCGGGGACCGCAGATGCTCGTCGGCTACCTGCATCCCGAAGATGAGACCGCGGCTTTCGACGACGAGGGTTACTTCCGCACCGGTGATCTCGGCCGGTGGGTCGACGACGGCTTCCTCGTCGTGACCGGTCGCGCGAAGGACATCATCATCCGCAACGGCGAGAACATCTCCCCCAAGGAGATCGAGGACATCCTCATCGGGCATCCGGGCATCGCGGAGATCGCGATTGTCGGCGTTCCGGATGAGCGCACCGGTGAGCGGGCGTGCGCCGTCGTCGTCGCCACCGATCGGCCGCCTCCCGACGTGGCGGACATGCGGGTTCTGCTCGAGGAGCACGGTGTGGCGCGGTTCAAAGCGCCTGAGCAGGTGGTGGTTTGGGAGGCGTTGCCGAAGAACGACGCAGGGAAAGTGTTGAAGCATCGGATACGAGCGGCGCTGGAATGACCGCGGACGCGAGGAGCAAAATGGTTCAGGTAGCGATCGTAACGGGGGCGAGCAGCGGTATCGGTTTCGGATGTGCGACCAAGCTGGCCGAGGCGGGTATGACCGTGCTGGGCACCGCCCGCGACGAAAGCCGGCTTGCCGAGTTGGAGCAGGCCGTCGGTGACGCCGACCGTATCGCGACCGTCGCGGTCGACCTCACCGCCGACGATGCACCGCAGCGGATCGTGCAGACGGCTCTCGACCGGTGGGGACGCATCGACTTCCTGGTGAACAACGCCGGGGTTGGCAGCCCGAAACCGTTGCACGAAACCGACGACGAGTCCCTCGACTACTTCCTCGGACTGATGCTGCGGGCGCCGTTCCGGCTGGCCCGCGATGTGATCGTGCACATGGAGGCGGGGTCCGGGATCGTCAACGTGACGTCGACGTTCGCCGTCGTCGGTGGTCTGCGTGGTGGTGCGTACTCCGCGGCCAAGGGCGGACTGACCTCGCTGACGCAGCACATCGCATGTCAGTACGGCCCACAGGGAATCCGTTGCAACGCAGTGGCTCCCGGCGTCACCCTGACACCGATGGTGTCGACACGCCTCGAAGACGAGCGGTTCCGCAAGATCAACACCGAGATGACACCGTATCCGCGGCTCGGTGAGGTGAACGACATCGCCAGCACCGTGGCGTTCCTGTGCTCGGACGGCGCGAGTTTCATCAACGGGCAGACGATCGTGGTTGACGGCGGGTGGAGTTCGACGAAGTATCTGTCGGACTTCGCGCTGAACTCCGAGTGGGTGGCGCGGCAGTGAACCTGTTTGCCCTGCTCGATCAGGCCGCGAGCCGCTTCGGTGACCGCGGAGCGGTGTATCACGGTGAGCGGCAACATCAGACGTGGACGCAGCTGCGTGAGCGGTCCCTGCGCCTGGCCGCGTCGCTGGGTGACCGTGGCGCGCGGATCGCCGTCGCAAGCGAGAACTGCCCGCAGATCATCGAGCTGATGTTCGGGGTGTGGGCGGCCGAATGTGTGTATGTGCCCATCAACTACAAGCTTCATCCGCGGGAGATGGTGCAGATCCTCGAGGACTCCGGCGCCACACAGGTTTTCGCCTCGCCGAAGATCGCGGCGACGCTCGGGCCGGAAACCGAGGTGCCGATGGCGGTCATCGGCAGCGACGGCTACGACGAGTGGTTCACCGCGGAGCCGTCGCCGCCGCCCACCACCGATCCCGGAACGCTGGCGTGGCTGTTCTACACCAGCGGGACGACGGGCAAATCCAAGGGCGCGATGCTGTCGCACCGCAACCTGATGGCGATGACGGTGTCACACCTGGCCGACTTCGATTCGCCCGACGAGAACTGCACGCTGGTGCACGGCGCTCCGATGTCACACGGCTCGGGCCTCTACATCCCGCCGTACGTGCTGCGCGCGGCGCGCCAGGTGATCCCCGAGTCGGGGGCGTTCGAGCCCGACGAGTTCCTCGACCTGTGCGAGCGCCATCCCGGGTGCAGCGCGTTCCTGGCGCCGACGATGGTGCAGCGCCTGGTGCAGACCGGCCGCGCATGCCCGCACAACCTGCGCACCATCGTCTACGGCGGCGGCCCGATGTACGTCGAGAGCCTGAAGAAGGCGATGGCCGCGTTCGGGCCGGTCTTCGTACAGCTGTACGGCCAGGGCGAGGCGCCGATGACGATCACCGGATTGCGCCGAGCCGACCACGCCGGGGCCGACGACGCGGTGCTCGGGTCGGTGGGCTATGCGCGGTCCGGGGTGGACGTGGCGGTGCTGCGCGCCGACGGGACACCCGCCGACGTCGGCGAGATCGGAGAGATCGTGTGCCGCGGCGACGTCGTCATGTCCGGTTACTGGCGGAACCCCGAAGCGACCGCCGCGACGTTGCAGGACGGCTGGTTGCACACCGGTGACATGGGCTCGTTCGATAACCGCGGCTACCTCACGCTGCGCGACAGGTCCAAGGACGTTGTGATCAGCGGCGGCAGCAACATCTATCCCCGCGAGGTCGAGGAGGTGCTGCTCGAGCATCCGGCGGTGGTCGAGGCCGGCGTCGTCGGCGCACTCGATGAAGAGTGGGGTGAGGTCGTGGTCGCGTTCATCGTCGGGTCGGTGTCGCCCGAGGAGTTGGACGCGCATCTGCTCGAGCGCATCGCCCGGTTCAAGCGGCCGAAGCGCTACGAGTTCATCGACGAACTGCCGAAGAACAGCTACGGCAAGGTGCTCAAGCGGGAGCTGCGCGACCGGGTGCGCTGAGCTCTGTGCGCGCGATCACAGTTGACCGTCGGTTTGGGGCCGGATTCGCAGGGGTACTAAGGGCCCTGCTACCTGCGAGAAGGAAATCGATGACCGACCACATGCTGACCACCGGCAGTTCGCCCGCCTCCGACTGGCTGGCGACGTCGGCGCTGTTTCTGCATGCGGGCGCGTTGTTGGCCTCCACGGCCTGCCTGGCCGCCTTCCTCGTCGGTCAGTCGACGATCGCCATCGCGGCCGGTGTGCTCGCGGTGCTGCACCTCGTCGGCGCCCGGGCCAGCCTCGTCCTCGACGGCAGCCTGGAAAAGCGTCGCCAGAGCCGCGACCGATCCGTGAGCGCCCTCGGCGAATACGCCCTGGCCGGCGGCACTGTCTGACCCTTGCCCTTCCTCCGCGAGCAGACGTAAAACTGCCGGAAATCGCGCGAAAAGGGGCAGGTACGCGTCTGCTCGCGAGTGGTCAGGCCGGGGCGAAAACCGACTTGAACCGGTTAAGGGACTCCTGGATGTCGCCCTTGAGCGCTCCGGCGACGACCATGCCGATGGGACCGAACAGCGCGGGACCGCCGAGGTGGACGTCGAACGTGACGGTCGATCCGGCGGGATCCTTCGCGGCGGGCTTCACCTTGCCGATCAGTTTGACCTTGACGCCGCCCTTGCCGTCGCCGTTGAGCGTCATCGCCTCCGGCGGGCGGTAGTGCACGATCGTCCACTTGATCCGGTTCGGCATGCCCTTGACCTCGACGATCGACTCGAGCGTCGTGCCCTTTTCGAGCGTCTCAGGCAGCTTGCTGCGCCACACCCGGTGGATGCTCAGCCACTCCTTGTAGCGGGCGAGGTCGGATGCGCACGACCACGCCTGCTCCGGCGGCAGGGGTACGTCGACGGATACGGAGAGTTTGGCCATGTCTCAGGGCTGCTGAGGCGGCTGCGGCGGAGCCTGGGGCGGCTGCTGCGGCTGCTGCGGGGCGTTCTGCGCGGACGGGTTGTCCTTGTTCACGTAGTTGCGCGCAGCGTCTTGGACCTTGTCGACATGCTGGGCGTATTTACCCTGCGTCTTCTTGTCGACCATGTCACCGGCCTTGTCGATCGCGGTGTCCACCTTGTCGGCGTTTTTGGCCAGCAGATTCTTCACCTTGTCGAGGAATGCCATGGGCCCAACCCTACTCGGAACGCCACAGCCGACGGCGCTCTCCCAGCACCGCTCCCTGCACCCACCAGATCACCTCGATGGCGGCGGCGGCGACCACTCCGATGCCCAGGGCGATCGACGTCGTCTTGACGTTCGAGATGTCGAGCATGAACAGCTTCTGAGCCAGTGGCAGCGAGAAGATCACCACGTAGGCCAGGCCCGACACCGCGACCAGCGCCACGCGCCACCACTGGTACGGCCGCGCCACGACCGCGAGCACCCAGATCGCCCCGACCAGCAGGGTGATGAGCGCCGCGGTCGACGCCTGGGTCTGCTCGGCGGGTGTGGCCTCGCGGCCCTGATAGGCGGCGAGGTACGAGACGAACGTCGCGACGCCGATGACCAAACCGGACGGCAGGGCCGCCGTCATCACGCGGCGCACGAATCCCGGATGCGCACGTTCCTTGTTGGGCGCCAGCGACAGGATGAACGCCGGGATGCCGATGGTGAACCACGCCGCGATCGTGACGTGGATGGGCTGGAACGGGAACAGCAACGGGTCGGTGCCGAAGATCTTCGACGCCAGTCCGGCCAGGCCGACGAACGTCGCCAGCAGCACCGAGTAGACGGTCTTGGTGAGGAACAGGTTCGAGACGCGTTCGATGTTGCCGATCACCCGGCGACCCTCGCCCACCACGTAGGGCAGGGTCGCGAACTTGTTGTCCAGCAACACGATCTGCGCCACCGCGCGCGATGCCGAGCTGCCCGAACCCATCGCGACGCCGATGTCGGCGTCCTTGAGCGCGAGCACATCGTTGACGCCGTCGCCGGTCATCGCGACCGTGTGCCCGCGGGACTGCAGGGCATGCACCATCGCGCGCTTCTGGTCGGGGCGCACGCGGCCGAACGTCGTGTGCGTTTCGAGCGCATCGGCCAGCTCGCCGGTGGTCTCCGGCAGGTTCCTGGCGTCCATGCACTCGCCGTGCAGACCCAGCGATCCCGCGACCGCACCCACGGACACCGCGTTGTCGCCGGAAATCACCTTGATCGAGACCTTCTGGGAGGCAAAGTAATCGAGGGTGTCACGAGCGTCGGGCCGGACTCGCTGTTCGAGCACGACCAGCGCGGTGGGGGCCACGCAGCCGGGCGCGTCGGGGTGATCGACGGGTAGGTCGCTGGAGCCGAGCAGCAGCACCCGAAGCCCGGACGATCCGATATGTTCGGCCTTGTCCGCTATCGGCGAGCCCGGTTCGCACAAAACGTCGGGCGCACCGATCACCCAGTTGCCGTGCTCGCCGTAGGAGGCGCCGCTCCACTTGGTGGCGGATTTGAACGGCGCGACGGCCGTGGCTGTCCAGCCGGGCGGCATCTTGTACGCCTCGGCGATGGCCTGCATGCTCGCGTTGGGCCGGGCGTCGTCGGCGGCCAACTGCGCCAGGATGTTTCCGACGTTCCCCAGCTCGCGCGTGGGCCCAGCCTCGTCGAGCGGTTCGAGATCGGAGATCTGCATACCGTTCTCGGTCAGGGTGCCGGTCTTGTCGGCGCACACGACGTCGACCCGCGCCAGGCCTTCGATCGCGGGCAGTTCGTTGACCAGACACTGCCTGCGGCCCAGCCGGATCACGCCGACGGCGAACGCGATCGACGTCATCAGGACCAGACCTTCGGGCACCATCGGCACCAGCGCGCCGACCATCGCCAACACGGACCGCCGCCAACCGGATTCGGTGGTGAACAGCTGAGTGTAGATCGTCAGCAGCCCCGCCGGGATCAACAGGTACGTGATGAACTGCAGGATCTTGTTGATACCGCTGCGCAGTTCGGAGTTCACCAGGGTGAACTTGCTGGCCTCGTCGGCGAGCTTGGCCGCGTACGCTTCCCGGCCGACCTTGGTGGCGCGGTAGGCGCCCGAACCGGCGACGACGAAGCTGCCGGACATCACCTGATCTCCGGCGTCTTTCGCGATCGGATCGGCTTCCCCGGTCAACAGCGACTCGTCGACCTCGAGGTTGGCCTCCTCGACGACTTCGCCGTCGACCACGATCTGGTCGCCGGGTCCGAGTTCGATGATGTCGTCGAGGACGATTTCGTTGGGACTCAGCTGCTGTACGGCCGATCCGGTCGCAGTTTGCCTGCGTACCAACGGTTTCGCTTGACCGACGATCGCGAGCTTGTCGAGCGTGCGCTTGGCGCGCAGCTCCTGGATGATGCCGATTCCACTGTTGGCGATGATCAGCAACCCGAAGGCGCCGTTGATCACCGACCCGGTGGACAACACGATGATCAGCAGGACGCCGAGGATCGCGTTGATGCGGGTGAACACGTTGGCCCGCACGATGTCGGAGACGCTGCGCGCGGCCCGCGTCGGGACGTCGTTTGTCTTTCCTTCTGCGATGCGTTGCGCGACCTCGGCTTCGGTGAGCCCGCCGGCCTGCAGTTCGGGTGCGGTGGTCACTTGACGAACGTCCCCTTCTTGAACGTGTCGTAGTACTCCAGCGTGAGGTTGTCGCCGTCGAACGTAGCGGTCGAAATCGTCCCCGGCGGCGCGTTCTCGGTGACGAAGGAGAACGTGAAGGTGTTGCCGTCCCAATGCTCGAGCGCCACATCGAACTTCGGGCCGAGCGCCAACCGCAGCCGGCCGTCGCGCTCGGTGATCCTGGCCGGCCCCCAGTAGTCGTTGTTGTAGGTGCCGACGTAGGACGCCAATGGTGCCGCGGGTGCGGGGTTGGCTGGCGGCTTCTTGTCCACCAGCGACCCGACCGGCTTCTCCATCTTGACGAACGCGGCGTTGTAGAGGCCGTACCAGTCCTCGCGCACCTCACCGAACTGCACCAGGTCGGCGAACTGCGCGGTCAGCGCCTCGGGAACCCCCGAGGGGGTGGCGTTGGTGAGCGCGACGATCGCCACGTCCGCGGACGGCAGGATCAGGAAGTTCGTTCCGGTGCCGAGTTCGAACGCGCCCGAATGACTCAGCTCCATCCGGGCCGCCGAGGTCGAGCTGACGTTGAAACCGAACCCGTAGAAGCCCGACCGCATGGCGGGCTCGGTGGCCGGACTCGACACGATCTGGGGTGTGAGCGCCGGCAGCAGCGCATCCGCGGCGACGATCTGCTTGCCGTCGTCGCCGCCGTTCGCGAGCACCATGGCCAGCCAACGGGTCATGTCGTTGACCGACGAACTCGCCCCGCCCGCAGGCGCTTCCGGATCGGCGTCGCGGACGAAGGCCGGCTCGTAACGCCCGTCCATGTGGATGTGGCCGATCGCGCGGTCGGCTCGGGATTCGTAGTCCGCGAAGCGGTAGCTCGTCTGCCCCATGCCGAGAGGACGGAACACCACGTCGTCGGCGAGCGCCTCCCACGGCTTCCCGGCGGCCACCGCGACCGCCTCGGCACCGGCCGTGTACCCGAAGTTGGTGTAGGCGTAGGAGATCCGGAATGGGTCGAGTGGTAGCTGGCGGAGTCGCTCGAGCACCTGCCTGCGGTCGTACCCGAGGTCCTCGAGCATGTCGCCGGCATGGTCGGGCAGTCCGGAGCGGTGCGACATCATGTCCCCGACGGTGACCATCGGGGTGACCGCCGGGTCGGACAGCGCAAACCACGGCAGCTTGGACACGATCGGGGTGTCCCAGCCGACGGCGCCCACGCCGACCTCGTGTGCGACGACCGTCGCAGCAAGGGATTTCGACACCGAGGCAAGCTGGAACACCGTGTCCGGGTTGACCCGGTTCGCCTCATCGTCGGGATTGGTGGCGTCCTTGACGCCGAAGCCCTTCGCGTACACGGTCTTTCCGCCGTGCACGACGGCGACCGCCATACCCGGGATCCCCGACTTGCGCATCAGGTCCTCGGCGATGCCGTCCAGCTTGGCCACCGCGTTGTCGACCGCATTCTCCGGCAGCGGCATCGCGGGCACCAGCGGCGGCGGGACGTCGGACTGCGCGGTCGGCGACGGCTGCGGGGCGGGTTCAGCGGCCTCGGCTCCGCAGCCCGCAACGAGTAACAACCCCACGACAGCCACCCTGGCCAGTGCTTTCATGAGCTGAACGGTAACCCGGCGAGCGCACGGTTGCGGTACGCAAACCGCGAGTCCAGCTGCAAATAAGCGTGCGCTGGACGGAAGGAGCTAGAACCGCCACCAGTGGTCGAGCGGCGGGGCCGCGTCCAGCCGAACCCGCTGCCCCGGTTTGGGCACCGCGATCTGCACCTGCTCGGCGTCGGCGGCACGCAGCAACCGCTCGACCGGTTCGGCCCACGGATGCGGGGCGAGCCGGAAGGTGGCCCAGTGAATCGGCACCAGAAGGCCCTTGTCGGATTCGGCGACGTCGAGGTGCGCCTTCACCGCCTCTTCGGGATTCATGTGAATGTCCGGCCACGCCGGGTGATAGGCGCCGACGGGCAGCAGCGTCAGGTCGAACGGCCCGTGATCCATGCCGATCTGGGCGAAGCTCTTGGTGTATCCGGTGTCGCCGCCGAAGAAGGCCTTGTGCCGCGGGCCCATGATCACCCACGACGCCCACAACGTGGTGTTGCGGGACAGCAGCCGGCCCGAGAAGTGTCGCGCCGGTGTGCACACCAGGGTGAGCTCGCCGATCGTGTGGCTCTCGTGCCAGTCGAGCTCGACGATCCGGCTCTCCGGTATCCCCCATTTGCGCAGGTGGGCACCGATGCCGAGCGGCACGACGAACGGCGCCCGCTGAGTGCGCGCGAGCCCGGTGATCGTGTCCATGTCGAGATGGTCGTAGTGGTCGTGGCTGACGATGATGGCGTCGACGGCGGCCAGCGCCTCGAGCGGGGCAGGCACCTCGTGCATGCGTTCGGGACCGACCGTCTGCGACGGCGAGCACCGCCGACTCCACACGGGGTCGGCCAGCACGCGGTATCCGTCGAGTTCGACCAGCGCCGACGAGTGGCCGAACCAGCACGCCGAGACCTGCGTCGAGTCCGGTTCGGAGGGCGACGGCGTGACGACGGGGATCTCTCCTGCAGGCTTCGAGACGCCGCGCGACCCGATCAACTCGCGCACCAACAGGCGCTGCTGCTCCTGGTCGATGCTCATCATCGACGCCGGTTCGAGGTTGACGAACACCCCGTCGCGGTAGTTCTCGGAGCGCCGCGCGACCCGCTCGATCTCCGTGGGTGAGGCGCCGAGCGCCGCGGGCGCACCCTGCAAAGTGCGCAGCAGCCACCCGCCCGCCAGCAGTGAGGCCGTGCCGAAGCCGATGCGCAGCGCCGCCCGGATCATCAGGCGCCCTTGAACCTCGGGGGACGCTTCTCGATACGCGCGACCTGCGCTTCGATGATGTCCTGGCTGGCCCACGCCCGGTCGAACAACTCCTGGTGAGCGGGCCACGGATCCTCGTAGGCGCCGTCGTCGTTGAGCACCCGCTTGGCGTGCTGCAGCGCCAGCGGCGCGTAGCCCGCGATCTCCTGCGCCCAGGCCTGAGCGTCCTCCAGTGTGCCGATGCGATTGGCCATCCCGGTCTGCAACGCGACGTCGGCGGTGAGCCGCTCGGCGGCCAGGAGCATGCCCCGCGCCCGGCCCGCGCCGACCAGCGACGTCAGCCGCCGGATGCTCCAGTTGTCCAGAGCTATGCCGTATTTCGCGACCGGGAACTGGAAGTAGGCCTCGGGTGCGACGACGCGCAGGTCGCAGATCATCGACAGGATGACACCGGCGCCGATGGCGGGACCGTTGATCGCGCCGATCACGGGGACGGGAGCGGCATCGATCGCCAGGTTGAGCGCGCGGGCCTTGTCGGGCAGTTCGTCCGCGACTCCCTGGCCGCCGGAGAGGTCGGCGCCGGAGCTGAAGACTTGGCCCTGCCCGGTCAACACGATCGCGCGGACGTCCTCGGCGGTGGCCTTCTCGATCGCCTCGCGCAGACCGTCGACGAGTTCTGCGTTGAGCGCGTTGCGGCGCTCGGAACGCTGCATCTCCAGGGTCATCACGTGGCCGTCGCGGGTCACACCAATCATGTCGCCAGCCTATCGACCGGTACCAGGTCAACCCTGTGGGGTGACCACCTCCCAGTTGTCGGGCAGGCCGTGGACCTTTGCGAACTGCCCCTCGGCCTCGATCTGAACGCTCGCGTCGCCGAGCTTCAGTTCGGTCAACGCGAGGCGGCCCCACGCCTGTGGCAGCGCCGGCGACACCGTGACGCGGTGGTTCGGCACGTCGGGCTCGAGGCCCAGAAATGCACGCATGACCAGCAGCGGAGCGGCGCTCGCCCACGCCTGCGGTGAGCACGAGGTGGGATAGGGAACCGGCGAACGAAACTCCGAGCGAGAGAACCCGCAGTACAGCTCGGGAAGCCGCCCACCGAACGCCTCGGCCGCGTCGAGCAGGCCGGTGGCGAGACGCTCGGCGAGCTCGACCGCGCCCGGGAGATGCCGGTAGCGCATGAGACCCGCGACGACGATGGCGGTGTCGTGCGGCCACACCGAGCCGTTGTGGTAGCTCATCGGGTTGTAGGCGCCCATCGTCGTCGACAGCGTCCGCAGCCCGAAACCGGAATCCATCTCGGGACCGGACAACCGCTCGATCATCGTCGCCGCATGCTCGTCACTGGCGATGCCGGTCCACAGACAGTGTCCGACGTTGCTCGTCAGCGCGTCGACGGGACGCTTGTCGCCGTCCAGCGCGACGGCGTACCAGCCGCACTTCGGCAGCCAGAACGCGTCGAGGAACTTCTCCCGCAGCACTTCGGCGCGGGCACGGAGCCGCTGCGCGGTCGCGGGCTCGCCGAACGCCTCGGCCAACGCGGCGCGGCCCTGCAGCGCCGCGTACTGGTAAGCCTGCACCTCGCACAACGCGATCGGTGGGGCGGCGATGCGACCCGACGCGTCGTTGATGCCGTCGAAGCTGTCCTTCCACCCCTGGTTGACCAGGCCGCGGTCGGTCGCGCGCCGGTATTCGATGAAGCCGTCGCCGTCGCGGTCGCCGTAGCGCGCGGCCCAGTCCAGCGCTGCGTCGGCCGCGGGCAGCAGCGACCGGACTAAGCTTTCGTCGGCACCCCATCGCCAGCTTTCGGCGAGCAACATGACGAACAACGGTGTGGCGTCGACCGAGCCGTAATAGACGCTGCCTCCGAAGACCGCGTCGCTAGCCGGTCCGCGGCGGATCTCGTGCATGATCCGCCCGGGCTGCTCCTCGGTGATCGGATCCACCTTGCGCCCCTGGGTCTCGGCCAGCTGGTGCAGCGTTCCGACGGACAACTCGCAGTCCAGCGGCAGCGCCATCCACGCGGTGAGGATGCTGTCGCGGCCGAACAGCGTCATGTACCACGGTGCCCCGGCCGCCACGAACGGCCTGCTGTCTCCCGTCTCGTCGCGGATGAGCAGCGACCCGAGGTCGGTTTCGGTGCGCCGCAACACTTCTGCGAGAATCCGGTGGTCGGTCTCGACCGTCGTGGTGGTGTGGCGGAACGCCTCCATCTTCTGCGCGGGCTCGCTGAATTCGAAGTGCTCGCCGCTGCGAAAGCGGCTTTTGACGCTCTGGTTGGCCCACGTCGGCTGCACGACGATCTCGGTCTGCCAGCGCTGACGCGGCGGCACCACGATGCGCCAACGCATCAGTCCCGGCGCCACCGACGGCTGACCAGACGCCGAGACGGTGATGCCGCGGACGTGGTCGCTGCGATCCTGCAGCACGAGTTCGTCGTTGACAACGGACATCTCGGTATCGCCGAGCACCGGACGACCCTCCTTGACCGTGAAGAGATCGGCGAAGTCCGCGTCGACGAACATTTCGACGGTCACCACCGTGCTCTCGGCGTCGAGGTTGTGCACCGAGATGGTCTCCCGCATGCCGTCGGCAACCAGCCGCTCCCGCACCACCAGCAGCGTGCTGTCGGCGAGGCCGGCCCGCGGTGTGCGGCGTGAGATGAAGTGCGCCGCAAACGCTTCGGGCGTATCGACCGACAGGGGCTCGGGTGGGCGGCCGTCTACTCGGAGCTCCCAGCGGGACAGCACACGCGCGTCGCGGAAGAACAGACCCTGCGAACGACCCGCCTGCACGTCGCCGTGGCGGTCGGAGACACAGAAGGTGGCACCTTCCACCAGCGTCACGGTGTCCCCGCCGGGCCCGATACTCGCCGTGCCGCCGTTGAAGGGCGCCGGGGCGCTCATGCGCTGGTCCGATCCGAACCTTGCGGCTCGATGACCCGGCGCAGGCTGATCTGCTCGCGCACCGCCGGGGCGGCGCCGACCACCGACCGGTAGATGCGTTCATAGCCAGAGCCGAACTGGCCGACGGCAAAATGCCCGGCGACGTGGCGTCGGCAGGTGGCCGGATCGATAGTCGACGCCTTGTGGATCGCGTCGGGCAGGTCGTCAGGCTTATCGCACACGAATCCGGTCACGCAGTCGACGACGACCTCGGGGACGGCGCCACCGCGCAACGCGACGACCGGTGTGCCGCAGGCCATCGCCTCGATCATCACCATCCCGAACGGCTCCTCCCACTGGATGGGGAACAGCAGGCAACGGGCGCCGGCCAGCAGTTTGCGCTTGCTGGTGGCGTCGGCCTGGCCGAACACGTGGTCGTTCGGGGTGAGCCGGGGTCGCACATACTCGTCGAAAAACGCCTGTTCCGAGGGTTCGTCGCATTTGCCGGCCAGCACGAGCGGAATCCCGGCCTCATGCGCCGCGTCGAGCGCCAGGTGCGCGCCCTTGTACGGCGCGTAGCGGCCGAGGAACAGCGCGTAGTCCCCCTTGTCGGCGCGAAACGGCCACTCGTCAATACGCAGCGCATTGTGCACGCGGCCAACCCAATTGAGGTCCGGTGCCAGCTCGCGCTGGCGGTCGCTGATCGCGATGAGGCCGACGTCCGGACCGAGTTCGCGGTAGTACGGGTACAGGTCGTCGTCGATCGGTCCGTGCACGGTGACCACCGTGGGCAGGCCGAGCGACCGGTACACCGCCGCGTTGAGCGGGCCCGCGAAGGTGTGGTCATGCACGACGTCGACGCCGTCGGTTTCCGCGATCCGTTCGATCGCGCGTCGCACCTTCAGCGCGTGCATGACCTCGGGAAACGGCTGGCCCAGGCGGTCGGAGAGCGCGTCGTCCCACAGCGGGACGAAGCGGGCGGCGGTCCCGGGCTCGCCCGCACCCAGCACGGTGACGTGGTGACCGCGCTTGACCAGCGCGTCGGCCAGATCGGCGACGACGGCTTCGGTGCCGCCATAACCCTTGGGCGGAATGTCGAAATACGGCGGTGCTACGAGCACTATGCGCAACGGATTCATCGGATCGTTATGCAGGGCGAAGTCCTTGCCGCTCACTGAATTTCCTCCTTACCTCCCAGCCAGCGGTTAGCACTCTCATCCGTCGAGTGCCAATTATGACCAGGTCGTCGCCGCCGCGCCAGCGATGGGACCGGACGCCGCGATAACCTCGCCTGATGAGCCGGATCGGTGCCCTCGAGGTGCGCGATGCCGTGCTCGACGCCGGGTCGTTTCGGAGCTGGGACGGCCCTCCGCGCGACGTCGACGCGAGCGCCGACTACCGCCGGGCGCTCGCCGCCGCGGCGGCGAAGACGGGCCTTGACGAGTCGGTGGTGACCGGCGAGGGCACCGTGTTCGGCCGCCGAGTGGCGTTGGTGCTCTGCGAGTTCGACTTCCTGGCGGGATCCATCGGAGTGGCGGCGGCCGAGCGGATCACCGCCGCGGTGCAGCGGGCGACGGCCGAGCGGCTGCCGCTGCTCGCGTCGCCGAGTTCGGGTGGCACGCGGATGCAGGAGGGCACCGTCGCGTTCCTGCAGATGGTCAAGATCGCCGCGGCCGTCGAGCTGCACAAGCGTGCGCATCTGCCGTATCTGGTGTACCTGCGGCACCCCACGACCGGCGGGGTGTTCGCCTCGTGGGGATCACTGGGGCATGTGACCGGCGCCGAGCCAGGAGCGCTGATCGGCTTCCTCGGGCCGCGGGTGTACGAGCACCTCTACGGTGAGCCGTTTCCCGAGGGCATCCAGACCGCCGAGAACCTGCACCGGCACGGCGTCATCGACGGGGTGGTGCCGCTCGAGGCGCTGCGCGCCACGCTGAACCGAACGCTCACCGTCGTCGCCGATCCCGCGGACCCGCCGCCTCCGCCGCCCGAGATGGGACCGCTGCCCGACGTGCCTGCGTGGGAGTCGGTGGAGGCGTCGCGGCGGCCAGACCGGCCGGGCGTGGGATATCTGCTGCGGCACGGGACGGCCGACCGGGTGCTGCTGTCGGGAACGGGACAGGGCGAGGCGGCCACCACGCTGCTGGCGTTGGCCCGGTTCGGCGGTCAGCCGGCGGTGGTGCTCGGACAGCAGCGCGTGGTCGGGGGCATGGTCGGACCCGCGGCGCTGCTCGAGGCGCGCCGGGGCATGGCGTTGGCCGAGGGGCTGCAACTGCCGCTCGTGCTCGTGATCGACACCGCCGGACCGGCTTTGACCGTCGAGGCCGAGCAGGGCGGATTGGCCGGCGAGATCGCGCGCTGCCTGGCCGAACTGGTCACGCTGGATACACCGACGGTGTCGGTGCTGTTGGGTCAGGGCAGCGGCGGACCCGCGTTGGCGATGGTGCCCGCCGATCGGGTGTTGGCCGCGCTACACGGCTGGCTCGCGCCGCTCCCACCGGAAGGAGCGAGCGCGATCGTGTTCCGGGATCTGGACCACGCCCCGGAACTGGCTGCGGCACAGGGCATTCGGTCTGTAGATCTGTTGCGCAACGGCATCGTCGACGTGGTGGTTCCCGAGAACCCCGATGCGGCCGACGAACCGATGCAGTTCACGCAGCGGTTGTCGGCGGTGATCGCCAACGAACTGCATTCGCTGCGTTCGGTGGGCGGCGAGGAACGGCTGCAGGCGCGCCTGGCGCGCTACCGAAGGATCGGCCTGTGAAGCTCGGCCACCGTCCGATGGCATGCTGGGTTGAATGGAAGCTCTGCTCCATTTCGCCGGAAATTTCTGGTGGCTGATCTTCCCGCTGGGCGGTGCGATCGGCGGAACGGTGCGTGCGGTGGCGGCGGCCAACGAGCGTCGTGCCCAACGTCGCCTCGAGCGGTACCGCATCAAGCAAGAGACCAAGGTGGCGCTCGCAGAGGCATCGCGGCGGGCGCACACCGACGAGGCGGCTAACCGGCGCGAGATGACCAAGGTCATGCAACGTCACGCCGAGACCGACACTCGTTGGCTTGACTACGAGGTCGATGTCGCCAAGCTGCTGGACTTTCCGCTGATGACCGACATGCGCGCGCCGTTGACCATCGCCTTCCACAAGGCCAAGAGCCATGCGGACCTGCTGCGTCCGGAAGCCGTCGACGACATTCTCGGCGACCGCGCCGCGCAGGTCGACTACCGCGACGCCGTGCACGAGTACATCGCGGCGTTCGACGTCGCCGAGGCCGATGCGATTCGCCGCCGCCGAAGCGACTTCTCGGCTGAGGACCAGGCGCGCATCGAGCGAGCCCAGCACCTGTTGCGCCTGGCCTCCGACGAGGCCGCGACCTCCGACGAGCGCAAGGCCGCCTATGCCCGCGCGCAGAAAGAACTCGACGGTCTCATTGCCTTGCCGGCGACGACCCGGGCGAGCATCGAACGCAAGATCGTCGGCGAAATCGAGGCGTGAGTCGAACTCAGCCGCCCAGTTCGGTGACCGCGGTGTCGAGTTGCGCTGCCTGCTCTTCGATTTCGCGATCGGACGGCGTCTCGCCGATGCGGTTCACCAAATCCTCGCGCGACACCACCTCGAGCGCGCCGCGATACTCGGCCGACGCGAGCCGGCCCGCGCCGATCACGTCTACGCGGCCCTCCACCACGACCAGCACGGCGTTCTTCTCCTCGGACTGCAGCAGCGCGCGTACATCCTCGGTCGAGATCATGATGAATTCCGTCCTGTCTGTTGTTGCAGCCGGTCGATCATCTCGGAAGCCTGCGCCTTTGTCAGGTTGTCGGGGACCTGTTCGCCTGCCTCCTGCGCCAGCGTCGTCAAATAGCTGCGCTGCGGACCCGTCATCGGCTCGTCACCGGTGACCCAGTTCGAGCGGTCCTTCTGCGGATTCTCCTGCGGCGCGCGGCCGGCGTCCTCACTCATGCCCTACTTATGCCCGCTTCAGACCGGTCTATGCGACCGCCAGCGCGGCGAGCGTTGCGATGCAGGTGACGAGGTCCAGCGGCAACCGCAGGAGGCTGCGCCGCGTCCAGCGCACCGCCGCGGTCTCGTCGACCTCCGCCGGATCGGCCTTCTCGAACGCCACCGCCTTGGGCACGAAATCGATCAGCGACCACACCCGCATCAGCGCATGGCTGACCAGCGCGACCAACAGCGCGGTGCGCACGTCGGGATGCGCCCACCCGACGATCAGCGACACGACGAGCAGCAGTTCGAAAACCGTGTGCGCCGCAATCCAGAACCGGCGTCGCGAGATTCCGCCGTTGTGCGCCTGGATGATGCCGGGCCGCTTCGGCCACGCCGGATCGATGACGATGGTCTCGTAGAGTCCGCCTCCGAGCAGGACGCACGCCATCAGCGTGGCGGCGGCGATCAGGATGAGCGTCGGGGTCCACATCACCGCCGATTATTACGGGGCGTCGAGGTAGCGCTGCACGGTCGGTCCCATCGCCGCGACGATCTCCTCGTGGGTCATCGCGACGATCGGCGGTAACTGCAGCACGTACCGGCACAGCGCCAGACCCAACGTCTGCGTCGCTATCAACGCGGCCCGCCGCTCCGGGGCGTCCGAGTTGATCTCGGCGACGGCGGGCAGCAGCTGCCGGGTGAAGATCTCGGTCATCCGTTGGGCCGCGTCGCTGTTGGTCGCACTCGACCGCAGCAACACGATCAGCGCCTCGTCGCGTTCCCACCGGTTCATGAAGTGCGCGACCAGGCCGGCGCCGACCCCACCGGGATCGATACCGGACACGTCGGGGATCTGCAGGTCGAAGTCGGCGGCCGCCGCGAACAGCTGGTTCTTGTTGCCGAAATACCGCATCACCATCGACGGGTCGATGCCGGCGTCGGCCGCAATCGCCCGGATCGTGGCCCGCTCGAACCCCGATCTGGCGAACCGTTCCCGGGCCGCCGCCAGGATCACCGCCTTGGTCTGTTCGGAGGATCTACGCATGCCAACAATTGTAGGCCAACAGTTGTTGACATAGCAGCATCGACGGCGCATGCTTATGCCAACAAGCGTTGGCATACATGGAGCCGGCGGAAGGAGAGAGAAATGAACACAGACGTTCTCATCGTCGGGGCAGGCCCGACCGGGTTGGCCGCGGCGGTTGCGCTGCGCTCCTGCGGCGTGGCCGTGACGGTCATCGACCGCCAGGCGGCCGGTGCCAACACCTCGCGCGCCGCGGTGGTCAACGCCCGCACGCTCGAAGTGCTCGAGGGCCTCGACGTGGCGCGGCGACTGGTCAAGGAAGGAGTGGAGGCCCCGCGATTCACCATCCGCGACCGCGGCCGCACCCTGATCCCCGTCGACTTCAGCGGCCTGCCCACCGACTACCCCTACTCGTTGATGGTGTCGCAGGCGACCACCGAACGCCTGCTGCTCGAGCGGCTGGAGGAACTGGGCGGATCCGTGCTGCGCCCGAAGACGCTGACCTCTGTCGAACAGGATTCGGCCAGCGTCACCGCGACGTTCGACGACGGCGACACCATTCGCGCGCGTTACGTCGTCGGCGCCGACGGGATTCACAGTGTCGTACGTGAGCAGGCAGGCATCGGCTTCGCCGGCAGCGTGTACGACGAATCGTTCGCGCTGGCCGATGTCCGACTCACCGGCAGCGCACCCGGAGACGAGGTCATCCTGTACTGGGCCAAGGAGGGTCTGACGGTGGTGGCCCCGCTGCCCGGCGGCGTGCATCGCATCGTGGCACCCGTCGCCGAGGCGCCGGAGGAACCGTCGGCGGCATTCGTTCAGCAGATCCTCGACACCCGCATCGGCGCAGGGACACTGAAGGTCGATGAGGTGATCTGGGGTTCGCGATTCCGGATCCACCACCGGGTCGCCGACGCGTTCCGCGCTGGCCGGTTGTTGTTGGCCGGTGACGCCGCGCACGTTCACAGCCCGGCCGGTGGTCAGGGCATGAACCTGGGCATCCAGGACGCGGTGGCAGTGGCCGACGCGTTGGCCGCGGTCCTCGCGGGCGAGCCCGAGACGCGGCTCGACGAGTACAGCCAGTCGCGGCGCCCGATCGCGAAGGAGGTGGTCGAGATGACCGATCGCCTCACCCGGTTGGCCACGCTCCCCCGCGCCGTGCGGCCGATCCGCAACACCGCGATCCGGCTCGCCGGGCTGGTGCCCGCGGTGCGCTACGGCCTGGCCCGTCGGCTCAGCGGTCTGGTGTACCGCTGAGCTCCACCACCCTGCCGCGACTGTGCACGTACAGCACGGCCGCGGCGGCGGCGGCCTCGACCATGGCGACCACGGTGGCCATTCCCATCACCGTCGACGGCGAGGCGGCCGCGGCGCCGTGGTGATGGCCGGGCGCAGGCAGATGAATGGCGATCATCGCGAGGTTCATCAGCGCGACGATCACCCACGCGCGCTGTCGTCCGTCGCGCCAGAGGTCGCGCGCGCAGTACAGACACGCAGCGGCCATGGACGCCATCAGCGCCGCCGCGAACGGGGTCTGCGCGTGACCGAGCATGGCCGCGTGCAACAGGGCCGAGCAGGCCGCGAGCACGGCGCACACCCGTCGCCCCACCGTCCCGATCGTCGTCATACAGATATCGACTCCCGCCGTCGCGGAAATTCATCCCGTGACAGGATCCGGACATGGCAGCCATCCGCCCGTTCCGAATCGCGATTCCCGACGACGATCTCGCCGACCTGAAGTCTCGCTTGCGCCGAACGCGGTGGCCGGAAGCCGAATGTGTCGACGACTGGAGCCAGGGCATCCCGCTGGACTACACCCGCGAACTGGCCGAGTACTGGGCCGACGAATACGACTGGCGGGCCCGCGAAGAGGCGTTGAACCGCTTCGACCACTACACCACCGAGATCGACGGCCTCGACATCCACTTCATCCATCAGCGCTCATCGCAGCCCGACGCGTTTCCGTTGTTGATCACCCATGGCTGGCCAGGGTCGATCGTGGAGTTCCACAAGGTGATCGAACCGCTCACCGAGCGCGGCTTCGACGTGGTCTGCCCGTCGCTGCCCGGCTACGGCTTCTCCGGAAAGCCCGCCGCCAAGGGGTGGGGCATCGAGAAGATCGCCTCGGCGTGGGACACCCTGATTGGCCGGCTGGGTTACGAGCGGTTCGGCGCGCAGGGCGGCGACTGGGGTGCCGCGGTCACGACGCAGATCGGCCGCAACGGAGGGAGTTGCGCAGCAATCCACCTGAACATGCCGCTCGGTTTCCCGCCGGGCAAGCTCGAGAATCCGACCGAGGAAGAACAGCGGGCGCTGGAGCGCGGCCAGTACTACCAGAAGTGGGACTCGGGCTATTCCAAACAACAGTCCACGCGGCCGCAGACCCTCGGTTACGGGCTCGTCGACTCCCCGGTCGGGCAGCTCGCATGGATTGTCGAGAAGTTCTGGTCGTGGATGGACTGCGACGGCCATCCGGAGAACGTGCTGACCAAGGACGAACTCCTCGACAACGTGATGCTGTACTGGCTCACCGCATCCGGCGCGTCGTCGGCCCGGCTCTACTGGGAAAGCTTCAACGCGTTCGGCGGATTCGACCGCGTCGAACTTCCGACCGGTGTCGCATCCTTCCCGAAGGAGATCCTGCAAGCCCCGCGCAGTTGGTGCGAGAAGGGATACAACATCACCCACTGGTCGACGATGCCACGCGGTGGTCACTTCGCGGCGTTCGAGCAGCCCGACCTGTACGTCGACGACGTCGCCAAGTTCTTCTCCGGCGTGCGGTAGATGGGGCGGACGCTGGAGGCCGACTACCTCGTCGTGGGCGCGGGGGCGATGGGGCTGGCATTCACCGACACATTGGTCCACGAATCAGATGCGACGGTCGTGGTGGTCGACCGAAACGATCAGCCCGGCGGGCACTGGACGACGGCGTATCCGTTCGTGCGACTGCACCAGCCGTCGGCCTACTACGGGGTGAACTCCCGCGGGCTCGGCAGCGACACCGTCGACCAATTCGGGCTCAACGCAGGCTATTACGAGCTGGCCAGCGGAGCCGAGGTGTGCGCGTACTTCGATGCGGTGATGTCCCAGCACCTGTTGCCGACCGGCCGCGTCACATACCTGCCGATGAGCGAGTATCTCGGCGACGGTCGGGTGCGCACGTTCGGCGGTGAGGACATCGAGGTGGTGGCGCCGCGGCTGGTGACCACGCGGGTGGAGGTCGTCGTGCCGTCGATGCGGCGCCCGAACTACGCCATCGCCGACGGCGTCGACGTCGTCCCGCCGAACAGCCTTCCGCGCGTACGCGAGCCGCACGACCGCTATGTGGTTGTGGGAGCGGGGAAGACGGCGATGGACTCGTGCCTGTGGCTGTTGCGGCACGGCGTCGCGTCGGAGCGGGTCACGTGGATCAAGCCCCGCGAATCCTGGGTGCTGGACCGGTCCGCCATCCAGCCCGGTCGGCAGTTCGCGAAGAACACGCTGCGGGATTTCGGCAATCAATTGGCGGCGGTGCGCGAGGCGGACTCGCTCCCGCATCTGTTCGAACTGCTGGAGGACAAGGGTTGCCTGCAGCGCATCGACCGGTCCGTCGAACCGACGATGTATCGGTGCGCGATCCTGTCGCAAGCCGAGCTGGCCGAGCTGCGTCGCATCACCGATGTTGTGCGGATGGGCTACGTCCAGGCGCTCGAGCCCGGTCGCATCATGCTCGCTGACGGTGTGCGCGACGTCGACGGTTCGGTGCTTTACATCGACTGCACCGCAGACGGTTTGGGCAAGGAGCCGGTCACGACCATCTTCGACGGCGACCACATCGCGCTGCAGACGGTGCGCACGTGCCAGCCCGCCTTCAGCGCCGCCGTGATCGCGCACGTCGAGAACGCCTATCCCGATGACGGGACCCGCAACTCGTTCTGCAAGCCGGTGCCGTACCCGCACGTGCCCATCGACTGGCTGCGAATGATGTTGATTTTCAATGAGAACCAACTGAAGTGGTTCTCCGACCCGGACATGATGGCGTGGGTGGATGCGGCGCGACTCAACGCGCTGCACCACGTGACCGCCAATGTCAGCGAGCGCGCGCGGAACCGGGTCATCTCGATGCTCAGCTCCGAGCTACCGGCGATCAACGAGAAGTTGGAGGTCCTGCTGGCGCAGGTCTAGCCGGTGCCCACTAACACTTTCCGAGTGCTCCGGCACTATGGCGGGCGATGCCTCGTTGCCTAGCCCGCACGTCGGATGCGGGATGCCGAGCCGTACACTTCGTAAATTCGAGCACACGTTCGAGGGCGGCAGCTCTACCCTGAGAAGCTGGCGCCGCCAAGGACGCCCGAGATCGGAAAAGAAATGTTGCGAGCTTCAATGATTCGGGTATCGAACAATGTAACGCCCGGTTTGAGCCGAGCGATTAAGGTCGAGTAACAGCGTTATCAGCAGGAATTTGCGCGAGGGAGAGAGAGTCCACACATGATCAAGATTTCGTTGGGCAAGATGGCTGCCGGTTTCGGCGGACTGGCGTTGGCGTTGACAGCCGGGGCGGGAATCGCGTCTGCACAGCCCAATCTGGATTCAGCTGTCAACACGACGTGCAGTTACCAGCAGGTCCAAGCAGCGGCAAACGCTGCGGATCCGAGGGCTGCGGCAGTGCTCAGCGACCCAGCGACATCCGCCGGCGTGCAGCAGTTCCTTGCCTCACCGCCTGCTCAACGTCGCATGATGGCTCAGCAGATCGCGAGCATGCCGGCGAACCAGCCCTTCCTTCCGATCTACCAACAGATCTTCGACACCTGCCAGAATTTCTGACCTAGGCGGTGGCCATGCCAATTCGATGATGGCCGACCCCGTATAGCCCGCACTGATGGGGCTGATCTGCTCTCCGACCAGATCAGCCCCATCACGCGTTGCTGGTACCGTGCATCGGGCGGAGTTAGGAGAATGCGTGAAACCCGTTTTGAAGGCGATGGCGGTCGGTCTTGTCGAGCCTGTCTTGTTCGGGTTGATCATTCTTCTGGCGGCAGGCACGATTGACTACTGGCAGGCGTGGGTCTTCCTCGCGGTGTTCGCCCTGACCACGTGGATACTTGGCTTGTATCTGCTGCGCACCAATCCCGACGCGCTCAGGCGACGGATGCGCGCGGGTCCCACAGGCGAAACCCGAGCCAAACAAAAACTCCTGATCGCCGCCTGGTACCTCTCACTGCTATCAGCTTTTGTGGTAAGCGCGCTTGACCGCCGGTTCGGTTGGTCGCAGGTACCCGCCGCGATCTGCTTGCTCGGCGACGTTTTGGTCGTCACCGCGCTCGGGGCGGTGATGCTGGTGGTGATCCAAAACAATTACGCCGCAGCAACCGTGCAGGTCGAGGAGGGCCAAAAAGTCGTCTCCACGGGGCTGTATGGGCTGGTGCGCCACCCCATGTATACGGCGAATGTGATCTTGATAGTGGGCATTTCCCTCGCCCTCGGCAGCTACTGGGGACTGCTCGTCGTCGTACCGGCCGTCCTCGTGCTCAGCCTGCGCATCCGCGATGAGGAGAAGCTTCTACAAGACGAGTTGGACGGCTACCGCGAATATACGCAGGCAGTCCGCCATCGCCTCGTTCCCGGCGTTTGGTAACCAACCGCATTTCTTGCAAGCTGCGTCTCGCACGAGCGCAGATCAAGCAGTCGCACTGATCAGCGATCGCCTGCCGGCCCGCAGCGCGAACTCCCCCCTTCAGCTAGCGCGCTGCCGACGTGCTCGCTCAGGGTTCTGACGGACGGGGCATCTACCAAATTGGCCACCCCGAGGTCGGTATCAAGGGCGATGTTGATTGCCGTGATCGCCCGCATCGCCGAAATCGAATCCCCACCGAGATCGAAAAATGACTCATCGACGCCAACACGGTCCACGCCTAACACCTCGGCGTAGATGCCGGCAAGGATCTGTTCCACCAGAGTCGTCGGCGCTAGGTAGTCCCAGGCGGCGTCATCACCGTCGGGCGCGCGCACCGGTGCGCTCCCTGACTGGGTGGACGCCGCCCGTTTGCCGATCTCCTCCAACGGGGAGTGCTCTATCCCATCGAGCACATCCATCGATGACAACGGCCGCCTCGGTTCGACGGTCATCTCCACCAGAACCTGCTTGTACCGGTCGATGAGCGCTCGAACGCTGGCCGCGTCGAAGACATCCGTACGATATTGAACGCGGAGTTCCAGTTCGCGGCCCGGCCCGGCCTGCACCGTCAACGGGTAGTGGTAATAGTCGCGGCTCGTGAAGCCGGTGACGGCCAGTTCATTCACGCCGGGCGGCGTGGCGATGTCGGTCGGGTAGTTCTCGTACACGAACACGGTGTCGAACAATCTTTCATGACCGGTGATGCGGTGCATCTCGCTCAGAGCCAGGTGCTGGTGCTCGAGGGTCTCGTTGTGGGCACGCTGCAACTGATTCAGCAATTCCGATGTCGTCGTGTTCGGTGCGATGTGGGCCCGAACCGGCACCGTGTTGATCAACAGCCCAACCATCGATTCGGCGCCGTCGACTTCAGCCGGCCGGCCCGATACCACGGTTCCGAAGGCGACGTCCGGCTGCCCGGTGAGCGAGGAGAGAAGCAGCGCCCAGGCGCCCTGCAACACGGTGTTGACGGTGGTGTGATGCGAGCGCGCCAGCTTGGTGAGGGCCCGCGTGGTCTTCGCAGGCACCCTGAACGATTCGACGCGTCGCTGACCGAACGCCAGTTCTTGCGGGGGGCCGACGAGGATGGGGGTGTCGAAGTCGTTGAGAACCTCACGCCACGCCTCTCGTGCGGCAGCGTGGTCGCGCTCAGCGAGCCAGTTGATGAAGCTGCGATATGGGGATGCTGCGGGCAGCCGGTACCCGTGGTAGCCGGCGAAGATCTCCTGCAGCAGGATCGGCATCGACCACCCGTCGAGCACGATGTGGTGATTGGTCAGCACAAATCGATAGTTGTCGTCCCCGATACGGATCAGAGCTGCCCGGAAAGCGGGCTGATCGACGAGGTCACATACTGCGGCCCGTTCGGCTGCACAAAGGCGTTCGAGCTCCCCATGGGAATCGAAATCGGTTCCGGCGGTGCTCAACTCAACGTACTGCCACGGCGCAACGGGCTCAGCGGGGACGATCTGCACCGGCTCCTCGAACTGCGGACAGAATCGGGCCGCCAGGTGAGGATGCCGCCTGACCACCGCCTGCACGGCATCACGCAGTCGGGGCACATCGATCCGGCCGCTCAGGGCGATGTCCAGCTGCACCGCATACACATCGTCGTCGGAATCCTTTGCGATGCTGGCGTGATAGAGCAGTCCCTGTTGTAAGGGGGTGAGCGGCAGCACGTCGGCTATCGGGAACTGGGCCTCCAGCTCGTCGATCTGCTGTTGCGTCAGGCGGGCGGGGGCGATATCGGACGGGGTCAGCCCCCCACCGCCGCGCCTGACATGCGCGCAGATACCGGCCAAGGCATCGAACCACAAACGGTTGATCCGCGTGACCGCCGTGCGATCCAACGCCGAGGGCGCCCAAGTCCAGGTGGCGTTCAGATGTGGACCGGTGTCAGTGTCGATGGTGACCGCGTTCAGCTCGACGGTGTGCGCGAGGGCGATGGGCATCGCCTCGACGGCACCGGTCAACGACAAGCCCTCCTGGCTGAACCGCCACACATCCCCAGACGCATACGCCGCCGGCGAGCCCAACCGCCCGAAATAGTTGAAGCCGATCGTCGGGTCGGATCCGCCCAACTCCACATCGGGATTGAGATACCGCAGCAATCCGTAAGTCAGGCCGTCGGGCAACGAGCGAAGCTGCTCTTTGGCGTCTTTGAGCACTGCGCCCAGCGCTGAGTCACCGGTCACGACCTGCGTCCAGCTCAATTCGCCGACCGCTAATGCGACCGGGTATTTGGCGGTGAACCACCCGACCGTGCGCGACAGATCCACATCCGCGGCCGGCTCAGCCAAGTCCTCCTGGCGACCATGGCCCTCCACATCGATGGCGATCGGTGCGCCGCCGGTACCCAGGAACTGCGCCCATGCCAGCCCGAACGCGATCAACAAGATTTCGTGAACCCCTGCGTGAAACGCGGCGGGTACCTCACCGAGCAGCATGTGTGTGGTTTCAGCATCCAGCAACTCCGTCAGGTATCCGGCGCTGGCCAACGTATCCACGAACGCCCGCGGGGCGGGTAACGCCGCAGGGACCGTTGCCACCCGCCGCCACTTATCGGCCAAGCCGACCACGTCCGGGTGCCGCGCGTGCTGATTCAGCAGCTCGGCCCACCGGGCAAACGACGTCCCCGCCGGCGGCAGGAGCACGGGCTGACCGCCGCGGTGCTGGGTCAAAGCGATGTTGATGTCCTCCAACAAGATCCGCCAAGAGACACCATCCACGGCCAAGTGGTGAACGATCAACGCCAACTGGCCGGTGGCAGAAGCCCACACGGCGCTGAGCATGACCCCATCGGACGGGTTCAGCCGCAACCGCGCCGCTACCAGCGCCTCGTTCGTCAACGTTTCCACCGACTGCAGGCGATTTCGCGCGGCCACCGACCCCGGCTCGGGCACTGTCAAGGACCAGCCCCCGGCTCCGTCGTCCGTGGCACGCAGCCGCAGCATGGCGTGGCGATCCAGCAGGGCCTGCAGCACGATCACCACCTCGGCCTCCGTCACCCGCGCAGGAGCCTGCAGAAGCACCGTCTGGTTGAACTCGTCGATCGGGCCTTCCACAGTCTTGAGCCAGCGCATGATCGGGGTCGCGATCACCGGCCCGACACCTTCGTCGATCTCGTCGGCGGAGCTGTCGGCCAGCCGGACCACTCGGGCCAGTCGCGCCACCGTCTGCTGGACGAATATGTCACGCGGCCGACCGACCAAACCAGCGGCTTGAGCCCGCATCACCACCTGGATCGCAGAAATGCTGTCACCGCCGAGATCGAAGAACGATTCGTCGACCCCGACCCGATCCAGCCCGAGAACCTCTGCGTAGATATCCGCGAGGATCTCCTCGACCGCGTCGGCCGGGGCGCGGTAATGGTCAACGTCGGAGTACTCCGGCGCCGGCAGCGCTCGGATGTCGAGCTTGCCGTTGACCGTCAGCGGCAGAGCGTCCAGGGACACGACCGCGGCGGGCACCATATACGCGGGCAAGCGCTCGGCGAGCTGAGCGCGCAGTCCAGCCGGATCGTCGATTCCGGTGACATAGCCGACGATGCGCTTGTCGCCTGGGCGATCCTCGCGCGCGATCACCGCCGTCTGCTCGACACCCTCCAAATGCGCCAGAACAGCTTGGATTTCGCCGAGCTCGATGCGGTACCCGCGGATCTTGACCTGATCATCGGCGCGACCGAGGTACCTCAGCTCTCCGTCGGCGTCCCAACACACGAGATCGCCGGTGCGATACATGCGAGCGCCTGGCCCGCCGAAGGGACACGCCACAAAACGAGTCGAACTCAACCCGGGGCGGCCCACATATCCGACGCCTACCCCGCCGCCGGCCACGTACAACTCGCCGACGACACCAATCGGTACCGGCTGTAAATAGGAGTCGAGCACGAAGAACCCCAGATGCGCCAGCGGCACGCCAATCGGGCTGACCGCGTTGTCGATGTCGTCGAGACGGATCTCCCGCAACGAGGCATGCACCGTCGTCTCGGTAATTCCGTACATGTTGATCAGGCGCGGCGAATCAGGGTGCCGGTTCAGCCACGATTTGAGTCGTGCGGGCTCCAGCGCCTCACCGCCGAACACCACCACGTCGAGGGCCAGCTCAGCCGCCGAACCCGGGGTCAGCTCATCGATGGACTGCAGCGCGTAAAACGCCGACGGCGTCTGACTCAGCACGTTGACCTGCTCGTCGATCAGCAAGTCGTAGAACTCCTCTGGCGACCGAGCCACCGAATCCGAGACGATCACGAGCCGTCCGCCATGTATCAGACAGCCGAAGATCTCCCACACGGAATAGTCGAAAGCCAACGAATGGCTCTGCGACCACACATGCTCCGGAAACAGCTCCAACCCGGCGTCGACGGACTCCAGCAGACGCGTGACATTGCGGTGCGGGATCGCCACTCCCTTGGGTACACCAGTCGTGCCCGAGGTGTAGATGAGGTAGGCGATGTCGTCTGGACACGGCCCAGGCAGCGCGCTGGTGGGTTGCTCGTCAAGCGCGCCGTCGGCCACGTCGATGACCGTCAGCCTGTGTCCAGCGAGGCGATGGGCGTGATCCGCCGTGGTCAGCACAGCCACCGGTGCCGCATCACCGAGCACAAAATCCAACCGAGCGTCGGGCACCGACGGATCGATCGGCACATACGCCGCACCGGTCTTCATAACCGCGAAGATCGCCGCGATCGCCTCGATCGAACGGGTTAGCAGCATCGCCACCCGCTGCCCATGGCGTACACCGCAGCCAACCAACATGTGGGCCAACCGGTTTGCCTGCTCATCCAGTTCGCAGTAGGAGATGCTGCGGCCGTCGAAGGTGACGGCTACGGCCTCTGGAGATCGGGTGACCTGTGCCTCGAACAACGCCACGATGGACTTCCACTCAGCCTGCTCGGTAAGAGCCGGCCGATTACCGATCGCATCGACGCGGGCGTGTTCGTCGGCACTGAGGACATCGATCGTCGACAACGGCCGCGTGACGTCAACAGTCATCACCTCGAGTACCCGTAGCAGCCGCTCGATCAGCATCTCGATGCTGGCCGCGTCGAACACATCGGTGCGGAACTCCACTGTGCCCGAAATACCGTCAGCCTCGCCGGTTTTGGTCCAGCGCTCTTGCAACGAGATCGAAAGATCCATGCGAGCGGTGTGGGTGTCGAGCGGAAGCTGAGTGACCTGCAGATCGCCCAACGCCAACTGGGTCGCCGACTCACCCGCGAAGTTCTGCCAAGCCAGCAAAACCTGCACCAACGGATGATGGGTCAACGATCGCGCCGGATTGAGCCGCTCGACGAGCACTTCGAACGGCACGTCCTGGTTTTCGTATGCGGCCAGACTGCGAGTACGCACCTGAGCAAGCACGTCGGCAACAGTGGGGTCTCCGGTCAGATCGACCCGCAGCACCAGCGTGTTGACGAAGAACCCGACCAACTCATCGAGCGCGGGGTCACGCCGCCCGGCGATCGGAAAACCAACCGCCACATCAGAACTCGCGCTGAGCTTGGACAGCAGCGTCGCCAGGGCAGCCTGCACGACCATGAAGCTGGTAGCGCCGTGCGCACGGGCGAGAACCCGCACCCGCTCGTGTAGTGCCGCGGACCACTCCACCGCCACCCGCGCGCCCTGCTGATCAGCGACCAACGGGTATGGCCGGTCGGTCGGCAGTGTTATGCGCTCGGGCATTCCGCTCAGTGCGTCTTCCCAGAATTTGATCTGCTTGGCGATCCGGCTGCCGCTGTCGTCGGGGTCACCGAACTGCGCGCGCTGCCACAACGTGTAGTCGGCATACTGCACCGGCAGCGGCGCCCAAGCCGGGGCATGACCGGCACATCGGTTGGCATACGCCACCCCCAGGTCAGCCACCAACGGTCTGACCGACCAGCCATCCGCGGCGATGTGGTGCACCACCGCCACCAGAACGTATTCGTCATCGTGGCAGCGGAAAAGCCGTGCGCGGAGGGGGATCTCCTCGGCCAGGACGAAACTGTGCCGCGCGGTTTCCTCAACGGTCTCTTCCAGACGGCGTATCGACCACCCGGTCGCATCCACTGTCTCCCAGCCGAATTCAACTCGATCAAAGGGTACGACCAGTTGCTGAGGTATGCCGTCGACCGCCGGGAACACGGTGCGTAGGGTTTCGTGACGGTCGATCACATCTGCGAACGCTGCGCCGAGCGCGTCGACATTGACGTGACCTCGGAGCCGAAGTCCCACAGCCAGGTTGTAAACCGGTGATGGGCCCTGCAATTCATCGATGAACCACAATCGGCTCTGTGCAAACGATAGCGGCATCACCGCCGGGCGATCGTAGGCCACCAGCGGCGCCAGCCGGCCCTCTTCTTCTCCCACGCGGAGCGCCAATTGCGCAACTGTGGGGGCCTCGAATACGGTTCCGACCGCAAGGCCGGTGTCCATCGACTTGTTGATCGCCGCAACCAGGCGCATCGCCGACAGGGAGTCGCCGCCCAGGTCGAAGAACGAGTCGTCGACGCCGACGCGATCCAGTCCGAGGACTTGGGCGTAGATGCCTGCGAGGATTTCTTCGGCCGCATTCGCCGGGGGACGGTACCGATCTATTGCTTGGTATTCCGGCGCGGGCAGTGCCCGCTTGTCGAGCTTGCCGTTGACCGTCAACGGCACCGCCTCAATCGCCACCACAGCGGACGGCACCATGTAGGCCGGTAGCTGCTCGGCCAGCGCGGCACGCGCCGCTACTGGATCGGCGGTGCCGGTGATGTAACCCACCAACCGTTTGTCGCCAGGACGGTCCTCGCGAGCGACGACCACCGACTGGTCGACCCCGTCGAAAGCGGCGAGGGCAGCCTGGATCTCGCCGAGTTCGATGCGGTATCCGCGGACCTTGACCTGCTCATCGGCGCGGCCGAGATATTCCAGTTGTCCGTCTGGACGCCAGCGAACCAGGTCACCGCTGCGATACATCCGTTGTCCTGGTGCTCCTGCACCGCTGAAAGGACACGCCACGAACCGCGTGGCGCTCAGATCCGCTCGACCCATATAGCCATAGCCCAGCCCTGCGCCGGCCACATACAACTCGCCCACCACACCCGGCGACACCGGCCTCAGCCAGCCGTCGAGCACAAAGAAGGCAAGAGAGGGCAGCGGCACCCCGATCGGGCTCGACGGGGTCGTGGCGTCCGAACCGACGATTTCGCGGAAGGAGGCGTGCACCGTGGTCTCGGTGATCCCATACATGTTGATGAGCCGCGGTGATCCCGCATGGTTGGCCAGCCACGGACCGAGACGAGACGGTTCCAGGGCTTCACCGGCGAAGAGCACGGCCTCGAGCCGCAACCGGTCACGCAGTTCATGCTGCTGGGCATCGACGGATTGCAGCGCGTAGAACGCCGAAGGGGTCTGGCTCAGGACGGTGACGCCTTGGTTCACCAACAGTGCGTAGAAGTCCTCGGGCGACCGGACCACCGACTCGGGCACCACCTCCAGTCGTCCGCCGTGCAGCAGCGCGCCCCACATCTCGCACACCGAGACGTCGAAGGCCAGCGAGTGGCACTGAGACCAGACCTGTCCAGGCGACAGCCGTAGGCGAGCATCGATCGCGGCAAGCAGTCGCGTCACGTTGTGATGCGGGATGGCCACGCCTTTGGGCGTTCCCGTCGTGCCCGAGGTGTAGATCAGATATGCGACCTCGTCGGGATCCGGCCCCGGCAGCGCAGTACTCGGTTGAGACTCCATCAGCGGATCGTCGATGTCGATGACCACCAACCCGTGCCCGGCGAAACGATCGGCCAGATCAGCAGTGGTGATCGCTGCGATCGGCGCGGCGTCACGCAGCACAAAAGTCATCCGCGCATCAGGCACCGCCGGATCGATCGGCACATACGCCGCCCCCGTCTTGAGGACGCCAAGAATCGCCACGACCGCCTCGGCTGACCGAGATGACAGCAGCGCCACCCGTTCTCCGGCGCTCACGCCGCGAGCAATAAGCAAGTGCGCCAGACGATTCGATGCCTCGTCCAACTCCCGGTACGTCATACGGCGGTCATCGAAACTGACCGCGATCCTCTCGGGAGTACGTGCGACCTGCTCGGCGAACAACGTCGGGATCGCCACCGGTGGCGCGGCGGGCCGCGTCAACGCCGCCCGGTTACCCCATTCGTACAGAGCATCGCGCTCGTCGTCGTCGAGCAGATCCGCCGGCAAGAGTCGCTCGGTGGCGCTGACGAGTGCCCGCTCGAACCGGGCGATGATCTTCCGAACGCGGTTCACGTCGAACAGGTCGGTGTCGAATTCCACGCGGAGAACCAGCTCGGTTCCGGGCATGGCCTGCATTGTCAGCGGGTAGTGGTTGAATTCGCGTTCGTCAAAATCGGTGATGGCCATTCCGTCGGCCATGACCATCCCGGCCGTCTCGACCGGATAGTTCTGGTAGACGAACAGGGTGTCGAAGAGCTGATCGTGGCCGGTAACGCGGTGAATCTCGTTGAGAGCAAGGTGTTGGTGGTCGAGTGTGTCGCCGTGTCGGCGTTGCAGGTCGCCGAGCAGGTCCACGATGGTGGTCGCCGGGGTGATCGTGGCCCGTACCGGCACGGTGTTGATCAGCAAGCCGACCATCGTTTCCGCGCCCGCCACCTCGGCCGGCCGACCTGAGACTGCGACGCCGAATGCGACGTCGTGCCGCCCCGTCAGCCACATCAGTACCTGTGCCCAGGCGGCTTGGAGCACGGTGCTGGCGGTGGTGTGGCTGCTTCGCGCGAGTTCGTTGACGGCCTGCGTTGTCGCGGCCGGCAGTCGGAACGATTCCGCACCTCGGCGCCCCGGCCGCGAGGACCGGACTTTCGGTGCGACCAGCGTTGGGGTGTCGAAACCGGCCAAAATATCGCGCCAGACGGTTCGAGCCGCGTCGACGTCTCGATCGGCCAGCCACGTGACGAACCTGCGGAAGGGCACGGCGGCCGGGAGATGCTGCCGGTAGTAGCCGGCGAATACCTCCCGCAAGAGGATCGGCAGAGACCAGCCATCGAGCACGATGTGGTGATAGGTCATGACGAATCGGTGCGCCTCATCGCCGGTGCGGATCAGCGCCGCGCGGAAAGCGGGCTGGTGGGCTACATCGCGCACCGCGGCGCGTTCGGCGGCGCACAGCCGCTGAATCTGGGCCGGGGCGTCAAGTGCTTCAGTAGCGAACTCGTGGTACGTCCACGGAACGCTCGGGTCCGCCGCGATGATCTGCACCGGTTCGTCGAATTCTTGACTGAATCGGGCCACCAGGTGGGGGTGGCGGTTGGCCACGGTCTGCACGGCCGCGCGCAACCGATCGGCGTCCAACGGACCAGTGATCGTGACGTCGAGCTGCATCGCGTAGAGGTCGTCGTGGTCGTCGTCGTTTGCGGCGTTGACGTGGAACAGCAGCCCCTGCTGCAGGGGGGTCAAGGGCAAGACGTCCGCGACCCGGTGGTGCCGGTTCAGCTCGTCGAGGTCTCGCTGAGTGAGGTGAGCGGGCGCGATGTCGGAAGGTGTCAGGCCGCCGCCACCGGCGGCGACGTGTGCGCAGATGCCGGTCAAGGCGTCGAACCACAACCGGTTCAACCGGGTGATCTGGGCCTCGTTCAGTGCCGAGGGAGCCCACGTCCACGCGGCGTGCAATGCCGGGCCGTTCTCGGTATCGACCGTGCTGGCGTTGAGTTCCACGCTGTGTCCGAGCGGCATGGCTATCGACCCGGCGGCGGCGGTGTGCGACAAGCCGTCGCGGCTGACCCGCCATATACCGGCGAAACCTCCACCATCCGCCGTGTCGGTCAACCTGCCGAGGTAATTGAATCCGATTGCGGGGTCGGATCCGGATAGGTCGACATCGGTGTTGAGGTAGCGCAGCAGTCCGTAAGTGAGGCCGTCGGGTAGGGCGCGCAGTTGTTCCTTTGCACCCTTGATCACATGACCAAGAGCCCGATCACCCGCCACGACCTGCGACCAGCGCAGACCGCCGACGTCGAGTGCGACCGGGTACTTGGTGGTGAACCAGCCGACGGTGCGGGACAGGTCGACGGGCGCGTCGGAGCCTCCGAGGTCCTCGACGCGACCGTGCCCTTCGACGTCGATCCCGACCGACGTGGCGCCGGTATCGAGTAACTGTGTCACCGCCAGCCCGAGGGCTATCAGCAGGATGTCCTGAATGCCTGCGTGGAACGCCGCCGGTACGTCACCGAGGAGCGCTCGGCTCGTCTCGCTGTCCAATGACGCGGTCAGATGCCCAGCGGTTTCATAAGTGTCGAACTCGGGTTGAACCGCAGCCAACGCGGCCGGGGTCGCCAGGACTCGTCGCCAGGTGTCGGCCTCGTTCACGACTGCCGGGGAGTGAGCGTGTTCGCCGAGCAGCGATGCCCACCGGGCGAACGAGGTTCCGGTCACGGGTAATGCGACCGGATGACCATGACGGTGTTGGGCCCAGGCAATGTTCAGGTCCTCCAGCAGAATCCGCCAGGACACCGCGTCGACGGCCAAGTGATGGATGATCAGCACCAGTTGGCCTGTCGACGTGACCCACAGCGGACTGACCACCGCGCCGGAAGCCGGGTCCAGCCGGGTCCGGGCTGCTATCAACGCCTCATCGGTCAAGACGTCTACCGATTCCAGGCGCAGGTGCACCGACTCCTTCTCGGGTACCAGTAAGGAGAAGCCCCTCGCGCCGTCATCGATGGCACGCAGCCGCAGCATGGCATGTCGCTCAAGCAGCGCCTGCAAGACGACTTCGACATCGGTCTCGGTGACTCCCTCCGGAGCCTGGATCACCATCGTCTGGTTGAACTCATCGACCGGACCGCCTGCGCGCTTGACGTCGTGCAACCACCGGATGATCGGGGTGGCCAAGACGGGTCCGACGCCCTCGTCGGTCATGCCGGCGTCATCGCCGCCCACCTCGACGACTCGAGCGAGCCGCGCCACGGTCTGCTCGACGAAAATGTCGCGGGGCCTGCACTGCACACCGGATGCCCGGGCACGAGACACCACCTGCATCGACAGAATGCTGTCCCCGCCTAGATCGAAGAAGGAGTCGTCGACGCCGACGCGGTCGAGCCCGAGGACTTGGGCATAGATACCGGCCAA
>NZ_LZSQ01000089.1 GCF_001665535.1 Mycobacterium sp. 852002-51961_SCH5331710 | reverse complement strand
AGGTTGGTTTCGACTACGAGGGTCGACATCACAGCGAGGACCGCGGTCAGTACGTCCACGACATCGGACGCGCGGAGTTGCTCGAGCGAGAAGGATGGATCGACCTGCGTATCGTCGCGGAGCACAGCAGGCGATTCATTTTGCTCCGCGCGTACGATGCGTTCGCCCGGCGCGGCTGGTCGCCGCGAAAATTGCGCTGAGGGTTGCGGATTCGATCGAAAAGCAACCCTCAGCGCAGAAACGAGCGGATCGCTACAGCGGGTCGCGGCCGGCCGGGCACGACATACACCGCGGCCCGCCGCGACCCGTGCCCAGTTCGGATGCCTGGATCGGCAGCACTTCGATGCCCGCGTCCGCCAACCGCGCATTGGTTTCGACGTTGCGCTCGTAGGCGACCACCACACCCGGTGCGAGCGCGAGCGTGTTGTTGCCGTCGTCCCACTGCTCGCGTTCCGCGGTCACCGGATCCAACCCCGTCGCGATGACACGCAGCCTGTCGATGCCCATCGCCGTCGCCGCGGCCTCGACGAACGGCAGGTCGTCATCGATCCGCACTCCGCCGTTCCCGTCGCGGTGAATGGTGAACGCGGACAACGAATCCACAACAGGCGGGTACATCACCACCGCGTCGACATCGACCATCGTGCACACGGTGTCGAGATGCATCTGCGCTCGCGACTGCGCGATCGGCACCGCGAGCACGGTATGGGCGAGATCATCGTCGAACAGGCTGCGCGCCAACGCCTCCGCACCCGCAGGCGTCGTCCGCTCCCCCACCCCGACAGCCACCACCCCCGGCGCGAGCAGTAACACGTCGCCACCTTCGACGGGTGCGGACCGCGACTCGTAAGCTCGCCGAACGCCGAGGAATCGAGGGTGATGCGCGTAAATCACGTCCGTCAGCGAGGTTTCACGCACCCGCGCCGGCAGCGCCAACGACGTGATCGCCACCCTCGGGCCGATCCAGAACGACGAGTCACGCGTGAACAACAGGTTCGGCAGCGGGTCGATGACGAAGTCACCGCCGTGATGCATGCGTCGCACCAACGACAAGTCCGCACCCGAGAGCGGCAACTCGTTGAACGTCATACCCGCCATCAGTACGTGGGCCAACGGCGCCGGCTCCAGCGAGCGCAGGTACGCCGAAAGTTCCTGTGCCAGTGGCAGACCCAGCCGCCGCGGATCGACCGCTGCCGAGATCCCGTGCATCCGGGCCGCGCCGCTGTGCGACAGCGCCTCGGTCAGCAGGTCCGCAAGCAGCATCACCTCGACACCGCGCTCCACCAGCAGCGCGGCGAACGCGTCGTGCTCCTCCTGCGCGCGCGCCACCCAGGGCAGGCCGTCGAACAGCAGCGCATCGTTGTTGCGGGGCGTCAACCTCTGCAACTCGGCCCCGGGCCGATGCAGGATGACCGCATTCAGCCGACCCACCTCGGAGTCGCAGCCCAATGTCACATTTAGCACCGTAACCCGCAGAGGCACCTCAACTATGGTTGATGTTATGGAGTTGATTCACGAGCTGACTCCCGGCGAGATGTCCGCCCGAAGCGGCGTTGCCGTCTCGGCGCTGCATTTCTACGAGCGCGAAGGGCTCATTCAGAGCAGACGCACCACCGGAAACCAGCGTCGCTACGCGCGGGAGACCCTGCGCCGCGTCGCGTTCATTCGGATGTCGCAACGGCTCGGAATTCCGCTGTCCCGCATCCGCGAAGCGCTGGCCACGCTGCCCGATGACAGGATTCCGACGAGCAAGGACTGGGCGCGGCTGTCCGCGGGCTGGCGCCAAGACCTCGACGACCGCATCCTGCACCTGCAGCGCCTGCGCGACAACCTGACCGGCTGCATTGGCTGCGGATGCCTGAGCCTGAAGACATGCGCCCTGACCAACCCCGGTGACGTCCTCGCCGACCAGGGGCCGGGCGCGGTACGTCTCTGACGCATCGAACGCTTGTGCGATAGGATCGCGGACATGGAGCTGGCTCTTCAGAGCTCGCTGTTCGAGCACGCCGAACGCCGTCAACTCGGCAACGGGGCCTGGATCGACTTCCGGTCCGGGTGGCTCGACGATGCCGACGAGCTTTTCGCCGAACTCTCCGAGGTCATCCCGTGGCGTGCCGAACGCCGGCCGATGTACGACCGCGTCGTCGACGTTCCCCGCCTGGTCAGCTTCCACAATCTGGTCGACGACCCACCGCCCCATCCCCGCCTCAAGCAACTTCGCCGTCGGCTCAACGACGCCTACGCGGGCGAACTCGGTGAGCCGTTCACCACGGCTGGGCTGTGCCTGTACCGCGACGGGAACGACAGCGTCGCCTGGCATGGGGACACCATCGGTCGCAGCAGCACCGAGGACACCATGGTCGCGATCATCGGGCTCGGCGCCACGCGGACGTTCGCGCTCCGGCCGCGCGGTGGCGGTAAGTCGCTACGCCTGCAGCACGCCCACGGCGATCTGCTCGTGATGGGCGGCTCCTGCCAACGCACGTGGGAGCACGCCATTCCGAAGACGGCGCGGCCCGTCGGCGCACGGATCAGCATCCAGTTCCGTCCGCACGACGTGCGTTAAGCCTTGACCGAGTTGACCGCTTCGACAAGCAGGTCACGAGCGCGCTGGGTATCGACCTTCGCGACGGGCTTGTCGGGCAGCACAAGCGGGTTGGCCGTGACGATCACCAGGAAGGGCCCGAAGCTGGCGAGGTAGTTGTACAACTCGCCGGTACGCGGCTTGCCGTCCACCCTCGTCTGCACCACTCGGTGCGTGCCCAACGTCTGCGCCCCTTCGATCTGCGGCGCCTCGACGACCTCCACCAGCCCGCGCATCGCGCCGCCCGCGAACCCGACCTTGCGACAATTCTCGGCGGGCGCGTTCACCGACGCGGCCTCGGATGTCTCGACGGCGATCGTGATGAACCGGTTGCCCTCGCCCTCGGCCGTCGTCGCGGCCATGTTGCCCTTGGCGCCCTCGGGGAGCATCTGCTGATCGGCGAACGACGCACAGTCGGGAGGCTCGAACTTCATCCCCTGGGGCAGCTGCTGCCGGGCGAGCAATCGAGGGTCGATGCCGGTCGGCCCGACATCGGTGACCTTGAAGTCGGGTCCGAAGCTGGCCCGCACATCCTTTACGCGCGCGATGTCTGCCGTGGACAGATCATCCCCCGATGCGCCGGTTGCGCAGGCGGTGAGCACTGTTGTGCACGCGAGCGCGGCCATGACCCTCTTCGACATCGCCGCACAATGTACCGGCCGACGAGCGCTCAGCCCCGTAACGCGGACACCGTTTCGGTCATGAGGTGGGCGGCGAATTTCGAGTCGAGTTGCGGGTTCGGCGAGCCGGGATCGGTGACGACGGCGACGAATGCGACGTGGTCGCCAAGGTAGGCCGTGACGGTGTCGGCGTGCACGCGAGTTTCGGTACCGCCCTCGACGACGGTCCTGCTCGACGTGGCCATCGCGACGGTCGAGGCGTCCTCGATCGCCGGCGCGGATTCGAGGGCGACGGTTCCCGTGGTGCGTCCGCTTTCGACCGCCCACTTATGGCACTCGTCGAGCACCGCTTGGTCGACGTCGCCAAGCGCGCTCGCGACCACGGCGTAGACGATGCCGCCGGGGCCTGATGCTGTCCAGCCGTCGGTGCTCGTCGCATCCGGGGCGGGGTCGGCCAGCGCAGCGCACCTCGCGGGGTCAGTGGTCCAGCGCCCGCCGTATCCCCACGCGGTGATCGGGCTGATGGGGCCCACGAGGTCGGAAACCTCGTACCCGTCGGGCAGGAACGTGCGTGCCCTGTCGATCCTGGCTGGGTTGATTTGTGGAGGCTTCTCGGATGTCGACTGGTCGCCCGGCGACGGGCCGGAAGAGTTTCCGCACGCGCTGGTCCAGATCAGCAGCATCGCGGCCGCGACGATGCAACGGTTGGTGATCCTTCGGCGATCGACAAGTAGTGACATCAACCCTCATGAACGGAGGCTGTCATGCGTGCTCTTTGGAGTGTGACAGCAACGACAGCGGTGGTGGGCGCCATTCTGGTGCCGACGGGGGTAGCCGCCGCGCAACCGGTGAAACCCGGTGACGCACCGAGGACGATCGCGGAATTGGAAGATCAGGGCTACGACGTCGTCATCGACCGGGTCGGCAGCGGACCGATCAACGAGTGCATCGTCACCAGCGTGCGCAACCCGCAGGAAGTGACTCAAACGTTCGCAGTCGGCAAGGGCAAGGATCGGGAGTACATCACGGTCGTGGTGAGCAGGTCGATCACGGTCTCGCTCAACTGTTCCCGCTGATCCACCGTCACGCAGCGGCACTCTCTGCACCGGCGCCTCCGCCGGGGTTCGCGCCGGCGCCGGCCGGGTCGGCGTCGGTGTTGCCGGGTTGCGACTCCGTCGGCGAGCCGCTGGTTCCCGTTCGGTTCGGCCGGCCGGTGGGCGACGGGCCCAGCCGCACGGGCGAGTCGAACTTGATGGGTCCGCGCAACTTCGGCAACTTCGGCAACTTCGGGAGCTTCGGCAGGGCGGGCTTGACGGAAACCTTCGGCGGCTTGGGCGTGAGCACACCGGATCCGGAGTTCTCGGCCGGCACTCCGCTGACGCCCTCTTCGACCACAGCTTGGCCGCGCAGCGTCGTCGTCTCGTCGCCGGGGGTGGTCGGGGTCTCGAGCTCACTCGTGTTGTCTGCCGGCGGATCCTGTTCGAGTTGTTCGCCCGAGGCCCCCTCGCCGACGAGTTCGTTGTCTTCGTTGGCGGCCTGCTCTGGGCTGGGCGTGCCCGACCACGCCATCCTTCGCGCGTTGGTGTCGCTCGGCTGAGGCGGATCAGGAAGGTCGGGACCGCCGACCCCGAACGGGCTGGTGGTCGGTTTCGTACCCAGAGGTCGCACGTCGGCGACTTCGTCGGCCGCGTCATCGAGACCGGTCGGGATCGACTTCACCAGGTTGATCGCCGTCTTGATCGGGTTCCTGAACGGGAGCAGGCCCACCTTCGTCGCGACACCGGGATTCACGTCGCGGGCGTAAGCCCCCTCGATCAGCACGCGAAGCGGCGCGTCCAGTGCCGTCAGGATCGGCGACGGCACAAAGCCTTCGAACGGCATCAGGATCGGCAGCCGCTTCGACGGATAGAGGTAGTAGTCGGTGTCGCCGTGTGAGCCCTGATAAACCGCATCGTCAAAGTCGGCGTCCTGCAGATTGCCGTGGAGGTAGTAGTAAGCCGCGAGCGAGTTGGCGATGGCCAGCACGTTGGTGAGGCTGGCGGGTGCGTCGCCACCCATCAAGTCGTACTGGGCGGCGGCGTCGACCGTCGGCATGCACTGCTGCCCCTCCTGGCAGGTGTTAGTCGGCGTTGCGCCGTAGAACGTGATGCCGATGATGGGGATCGTGAGACCTTCGGGGCCGCGCGCCAGGATGCCGCCGTTGGGGCGCATCGGATTGGCCAACAGGAAGAACGACGTCTCGTCGCCTTCGTCCCTCGGGTTGGCGATCAGGTCTCGCTTGACCAACGAGGCCACCACGGCGCTCTGGGAATAGCCGAAGATGACGTAGTCCTCGTGAGCGGCGGGGGGCAGCACCGGCTCGCCAGGATCCTCACCGTTCTGGCTGGCATCGCTGTTGTAGACGCAGGAGCTGTTTCCGCGGACGCATCCGTTCAGGCTGGATACGCCTTCACCGACGGAAGTGTCGAAAGTCTTGCTTCCGAACACCGGGAAGAACGCTGCGGGATAGACGACCGCATAGACGTTGCCGTCGACGTCCTCGATCGGAGGCACATCGGGGCTGGTCGTCGCGGTGCCCGAAGCGGGGTTGATGAAACCCATGACCGCGTTGTTCAGGTAGTGCTGGATGTAGGCGGGGTCTTCGGACGAATCCAGCGGGTGCTCGGTACCGCCGATGATCAGCGCGCTGGCCGCCAGCTGGACCGCGGTGGCGGTCGTCCAGGCCACCGCCAGGGCGATCGCGGCGAGCAACGCGAGAACCATCGCTCCCAGCGACCGCATCATCGCCTTCAGCCGCGTAGTTTGCCCCCGCATCGCGTTTCCCTCTCGCCCCGTCCCCGACTGCCACGCAAAAGCCTGCCCACAGCTAACCATGATCAAACCCGGTAGCAAAATTTTGGGAGCGATGTTTTTCCCTGCGCAACAGCCGTTACGCACGTTTTCGACTGCAATCACGGGACGCCGCCCGTAGGCTACGGCGCAGACCGAACCGATGGAGGAGCAAATGAGCACGACTATGCGGGCCGGCGTCATCGCAATCGCGGCGGTCGCACTCGGGTTGGGCCTCGCAGGCTGCGGCTCCGACACCAAGTCCGAATCGACGAAGTCCGAGTCGTCGACATCGGAAGAGACCAGCGCGTCGGAAACCAGTAAGTCCGAAGCGCCCCCGACGTCGGCGTCCGCCCAAGGGGCGAACTACACGATCGTCGACTACATCCGCGATAACGGGATCCAGGAGACGCCGGTCAAGCGCGGCGACCCGGGTTCGCCGACCATCGAGCTTCCCTTCCCGCCCGGCTGGAGCGACGCCGGACCGCGCACCCCGCAGTGGGCTTACGCGGCAATCGTTTCCGATGACCCAGCCATGGCCGACGATCCCCCGACCATCATCGCGCTGGTGTCGAAGCTCACCGGTAACGTCGACCCCGCGAAGATCCTCGAGTTCGCCCCCGGTGAGATCAAGAACCTGCCGGGTTACGAAGGGGCAGAGGACGGTTCGCCGTCCAAGCTCTCGGATTTCGAGGCGGTACAGATCGGTGGCACGTACACCAAGGACGGTGTGCTGCGGGCAATCGCCCAGAAAACCGTCGTGATCCCCGGCCAGGACGGGTTGTTCGTGCTGCAGCTCAACGCCGACGGCCGCGAGGATCAGATGATGGCGCTGATGGACGCGACCTCGGTCATCGACGAACAGACCAAGATCACGCCCTGACTCAGGCTCGCGACACCGCGGAAGCGGCCATGACCTGTTCGGCCGTCGGCCGGACCCCGGTGTAGCGCTCGAACTGCTCGGCGGCCTGCAGCGCTATCACTTCCGCACCGGTGATCACCGCGATACCCGCGCCGCGCGCGGCCCTGATGAGCGGTGTTTCCGATGGGATTGCGACGACGTCGAATATGGTGTGCGCGTTGGCGATCACGGCTTCGCCGAACGCCATTCCGTTCGCTTCCGGCCCGCCGGCCATTCCGAGCGGAGTGACGTTGACCAGCACATCGGCGGTGCGCGAGCCGACATCGTGGGCATAGTCGTAGCCCAGCCGATCGGCCAACGCGCGGCCGCTCTCGGCATTCCGTGCCACAACGGTCCCCCGATCGAATCCGAGATCGCGGAAGGCGGCTCCCACCGCACTGGCCATCCCGCCGCTGCCGTACACCAGCAACGACTGCGATGGTTGCATGTCGTGTTCGGCGATAAGCGCCTGCACGGCAAGGTAATCGGTGTTCGAAGCGGTGAGTCTGCCTTCGTCGTTGACGATCGTGTTGACCGCTCGGATGGCTTGGGCCGACTGCTCGACCTCGTCGACCAGCGCCAGCACGTCCTGCTTGAACGGCATCGACACCGAACAACCGCGGATGCCCAGCGCGCGCACTCCGCCGATGGCCGCGGCGAGATCCGTTGTGGTGAAGGCCTTGTAGATGAAGTCGAGCCCGAGCAGGTCGTAGAGGTAGTTGTGAAATCGGGTACCGATATTGCTCGGCCGACCCGCCAGCGAAATGCACAGCCGGGTGTCCTTGCTCAGAGGCACCCGCATCAGCCGACTGCCCGGATGACTTGTGCGGCCATGTCGCGGATCTCCTTGATCAGCTCCGCCGAGAACGGCGGATCGGTCGGCTTCGGCACATCGATGGTGGTGGTGACCACGCCGAGATCATCGCGCTGCCAATGTGCACCGTAGCGGGTGAGGATGGTGCGCATGGCATAGTTGTCGATGAGCACGCGCGCGGTGAAGCGTTGTACACCAAGGAATTTCGCAGCGATCGCAAGAGCCCCCATCAAGAATGACCCGATACCCTTGTTCTGATATGCGTCCGCGACGATGAACGCGACCTCGGCGACCGTCGGATCGGCCTCGTCGCGCACGAGGCGCGCGTCGGCGACCACCGGTCCGTCGGGCCCGTCGGTCATCACCCAGACAAAATGGTGTTCGTAGTCGACCTCGAACAGGTAGCGCATCAGGGACTTGCTCGGGGTGATCATCGACTGGAACCGCCGGTACAGCGTCTCGCTCGAGAATTGCACCGGCTCTTTGGTGGTCCGTTCGTTGTCGCCGGGCAGCACAGGGCGCAGGCGCAGTTCGGTTCCGTCGCGCATCCTGACCGGGACGGGGCTGACGAAGGCGGCCATGCGCTGCCGGGCGGTGCTCAACAGGCGGTCGAGCATGCCCGGGATCTCGAGCAGCGTCGCGAACGCCTCGCGTCCGCCGACCCAACCGCGCACCGGTTCAGTGGCAATGACCGTCGCGGTGCGGGTCGTGTCACGCAGCAGGGCGATCTCGCCGACGATCATGCCCGCGCTGAGTTTCGCGACCGTGTCGTGTCCGCCGTCTCCGACGTGCGTGACCTCGGCCGCGCCGGACCCGATCAACAAGAAGGACACCGCCAGTTCATCCTGATGCATGAGAACCTGGCCGGAAGCGGCGTCGAGCGGGGTCAGTTGGGCGGCCAGCGGCACGAGATCCTCGGCCCGATAGCCGTCGAAAATTTCCAACGCAGTGAGTTCGTCGGCGCGAACGCCGGTCGGGCCGGCCACGCCACGAGGCTACGGGCTGCTCGTCGCGGCGGGCAAGCGACGCGGCGGCGTGCCGCGACGAGCCAACCGGGCGGCAACCACCCAATTGACCGAACAGCAAATAGTGCGGGGATTGGCGCGGGTCGGCCGTGGCGCTCGCCACCCTCGGAGGACAAGTCGCTACACGATGTGCTGCATCGATGTTGACCGCGGCCGCCCGCAGTACCAAGTTAGCACAACATCTGAACAGGTAGACAGATAAATACCTAGATCATAGGCTCGCCGAACCCCGCGACGCGGGCGCCGAGGTCTCTGTGGATTCCGGCGCAACGCGGGTACACAGCGTCGGACGCAACAGAAAGGAACTTCATGAGCGAGTACACACTGCCTGACCTCGACTACGACTACGGCGCCCTCGAGCCGCATATCTCGGGCCAGATCAACGAGATTCACCACAGCAAGCACCACGCCACCTACGTCAAAGGCGTGAACGACGCGATCGCCAAACTCGAAGAGGCCCGCGCCAACGGCGATCACGCCGCGATCTTCCTCAATGAGAAGAACCTCGCGTTCCATCTCGGCGGGCACGTCAACCACACGATCTGGTGGAAGAACCTCTCGCCGAACGGAGGCGACAAGCCGACCGGCGACCTGGCCGCCGCGATCGATGACCAGTTCGGGTCGTTCGACAAGTTCCAGGCGCAGTTCGGCGCCGCCGCCAACGGCCTGCAGGGCTCGGGCTGGGGTGTCCTCGGCTACGACAGTCTCGGTCAGCGGTTGCTCACCTTCCAGCTCTACGACCAGCAGGCCAATGTGCCGCTGGGCATCATCCCGCTGCTTCAGGTCGATATGTGGGAGCACGCGTATTACCTGCAGTACAAGAACGTGAAGGCCGACTACGTCAAGGCGTTCTGGAATGTGGTGAATTGGGAGGACGTGCAGAACCGGTTCGCCGCGGCCACCAGCAAGGCCTCCGGCCTCATCTTCTAGTCTCAGTCGAGGCGGCCGCGCGCCGCGGAGACGACGATGGAGGCGCTTGCCGATGAGTGACGGTCAGTTCAGCACGCACACAGAACTTTTCGACCTCACCGGCAAGCGCGCCCTCGTCACCGGCGGCACAAGCGGCATCGGAGTGATGATGAGCCGCGGGCTGCTGCAGGCCGGCGCCAGCGTGGTGATCAGCTCGCGCAAGGCCGACGCGTGCGAGCGCGCACAGGCCGAGTTGTCTCAGTTCGGGCAGGTCCAGGCCATTCCCGCAGACCTGTCGCGGCACGACGAATGCATACGGCTGGCCGAAGAGGTGACCGGCGGCGGCGACCCGTTGCACATCCTGGTCAACAATGCGGGCGCCACTTGGGGTGAGCCGCTGGAGAGCTTCCCCGACTCCGCGTGGGACAAGATCCTCAACGTCAACGTCAAGTCGCCGTTCTGGCTCGTTCAGGCGCTGCTGCCCGCACTTCGCGCCGCCGGAACCGCGGATGATCCGGCCCGGGTGATCAACCTCGGCAGCGTCGACGGCATCCGAGTCCCCGAGCTTCCGACGTATTCGTACAGCAGCAGCAAGGCAGCGGTCCACCATCTCACCCGCGTGCTCGCCCGCGAGCTGGGTCCGCAGCACATCACCGTCAACGCCGTTGCGCCAGGAGCATTTCCGTCGAAGATGATGGCCGCGACCCTCGATGCGTTCGGCGATGAGATCGCCGCGTCCGCGCCGCTGCGTCGCATCGGCCGCGACGACGACATGGCCGGCATCGCCGTCTTTCTCGCCAGCCGTGCGGGCGCCTTCCTCACCGGAGCGATCATCCCCGTCGACGGCGGACTCGCCACGACTGCGAGCAAGTAGGCGACGGGCAGCGAGGCAGAGCTGTCTGCTCAACAAAGAGGTTGACCCCGCTGACCGCTTCGCGGGTGAACCGATGCAACCTTCACCGATCGCCACCCACTGCCGCGACCTGTGCCCCACTTCATGATGCGGTAAACAGGGCGAGATCACGCGACGGCTACGCGGCGCCCGAAACTCCGGTGACTTTCGAGGCGAACGCGGCCAGTTTTGCGTCCAGCTTTGTCGCCGCCCGCCGGAGCGGCTCGTTGGGTTCGACGACCATGAGCGAGGACGGCTGCACATAGGTGAGCGCGCTGTGGTTGCCGGCTTCATCGGTCAGCAGCAGCTCGACCGGCGCGAAGAGCCCCGCAGACGCATCGTGGCGCAGCATCATGATCGCGATCAACGGGTTGCCGATCACCACGCGGAGCACTTTCCTGTGGACACCCGCCTTCGCGAGCCATCCACCGTGATCCCATCGCGCGAACAGCATGAAACCGGTGGCACCCTCGTGAGATTCGACTTCCCGCGCGAAGTCGTCCCAGCGTGGGTTCCGGCGAGCGATCTCCTCCATCGGCACCCGTTCATCACCGACCTCGGCGAGCACGGCCGCGACGAGCTCGTCGAAACTCTTTGCGCTGTCGAATCGCAGGCGAACCCCGTCGAATCGGGTCGCACGCGGCCGGATGGCGGCTCTGCGCACCGGGTCGGGTTGGCCGGGAGAGGATTTGCCATCGGTCATGATGCCCGCCTTCCACCTGTTGCCAGGTGCAAGCCGAGACAGGCCCCGAATATTCCTGAGTAGTGTGGACTGAACTCAGACGACGGCCGCCCTGACCTGATCGAACTCTGTGGAGCTAAGGGGAATCGAACCCCTGACCTACTCGATGCGAACGAGTCGCGCTACCAACTGCGCCATAGCCCCTGATACCGGTAGCAGGCTACCAGTCCCCGGACGGCCGCCGAAAATCGACGGCGCTCCTCGGTCTACTGACCCGCAGCCCGCGGCAGGTCGAAGTGGCGGGCGAACGGCGCGTAGTCCAGATGCTCGAAGATCGGGTCCTCGTCGTCAATTTCCAGCACGACTGAACCAGGACGCCGTAAACGGGCGGGCACCACGTCGAACTCGCGGTCGTCGGTGTTCTCCACACCCAGCCGCGAACGGGCGATGCGCTGCGCGCGCCTGCGCCGTAGCCGCTCCTCGATCCGGGTCTGGCGCCGCAGATAACCGAGGTAGAGCACTGTGAAGCCGCTGACAGCGCCACACAGCCACCACAGCGTCGGGCTCAGCGTGAACGCCGCAGCCGCCGACGCAACCAGCAGCACGCCCAGCGCCGTCAGCATCCGCTTGCGGAACTTGTACTTACGTTCGCTCACCGCGGCCGCGGTCTTCGACTCGTGCCGACGCCGGCGCGCTTCGGACAGCGAGTCGGCCATCCGCAAGTCGGCTTCCGACGGTGCCTCGAGGCCGGACGAATCGTCGACGGTCTCGTACTCGTCGTCTTCGGGTTCGACGGCCTGCTCCTCGGCGACGGCCTCATCGCCGGCCTGGTCGTCGCTTTCGTCCGCCGCCTCGTCGAACTGCAGTGTGAGCTCTTCCTTTTCGGCTTCCTGCCGGTCCGATTCGCCCACGGGAAGTGCGCCCGAATCCTCGTCGATGACGTCCACGTCGAGGTAGTCAGGCTCCACCTTCTCCCGGACGCCAACCGCGGCGGCGCGCACGACCGCCCGGCCCACCACGGGCTCCGATTCCGATTCGATCTCGTCGTCGAGGTCGTTTTCCGAGGGCCGCCAGTCCGGATCGCTGGCGTGCCCGGCGGCGGGGCCGCGCCGTTTCAAGAGTCGAGAGTTGCGCCCGCTGTTGAGCACGCGCGTCGCCAGCGCGACGTCACTCGTCCGGCGCACGGTGTCGCGCTTGCTGATCAGCATCGGCACGAGCACGAAGAGCCAGAGAACGACGAGAGATATCCACAGAAGGGACTGGGGGATGCTTGGCATGTCGCCTGCTCCTTTCCCCTAAAGGCTAGGTCTGTGACCTGCGCATCCGTGGGCGGCGCGCCGAGACAATTACACACCTGTAATTCGCTGGAGACAAGCACCAACAGTCACAAATGTCACTTTCGTAACAGCGGGCGTGTCCGGGATACCGCGAGATGAACGCCAGGGTCGCGATTTTGCTGACCGCACAGCCCAGCCGTAGATCTCGCGAAGGTCCGCCGCGCTATGCCCACTCGGCGCGTCCCTGCCGCACCAACGCCGAGGCCGCCGATCCGGTGAGTTCGTCGATCGTGATGGCCACCAGAAGGTGATCGCGCCAGGCGCCGTCGACATCGAGATACCGGCGAAGCAGCCCTTCCTCGCGAAAGCCGACCTTCGCCAAAACCGCACGGCTGGCGGCGTTTTCCGGACGCACGGTCGCTTCGACCCGGTGCAACCCGACCGGGCCGAAGCAGTGGTCGACACCCAACGCCAGGGCGGCCGTCGCGACGCCGCCGCCGTTCACCGATTTGGCCACCCAGTAGCCGATCCACGCCGATCGGAGCGCCCCGTGGGTGACGTTGCCGATCGTCAGTTGCCCGCAGAACTGGTCGTCCAGCTCGATCACGAAGGGCACCATCCGCCCCTTACGGGCTTCGGACCGCAGCCCCGAACACACCGAGGGCCACGACGTGATGGCGTGGCGCGTTTCCCAATCCGCACCGGCGGCGGGTTCCCATGGCTCCAGGTGGGCCCGGTCGGCCAGCCGGGTACGACTCCACTGCGCGCCGTCTCTGAACCGGATGGGACGCAACTGCACGACGCCGGCGGCCACCCGCAGCGGTCCGGCGGACATGGGCCAACCCGGGTGTATTGAACTGGACCGCCACAGGTTCACGTCGACACCGCGCGGATCAGCCGCGTTGCGCCAGGAATGCGACGTCGACGATCTCACCGGTGCGGACCTGTTCGGCCTCGGAGGGGACGACCACCAAACAGTTCGCTTCGGCCAGCGTGGCCAGCAGATGCGATGCGCCGGGCGCTCCGCCGAGCGCCTGAACGAGGTACTCGCCGGTGTCCTGATCGCGCATTAGCTGACCGCGCAGATATCCCGTCCGTCCCGCAACCGACTCGATCGGCGACAGTGCGCGCGCCTGAACGATCCGCCGGTGCGCCTGGCGCTTACCGAGTGACAGCCGGATCAGCGGACGCACCATGACCTCGAACACCACGAGCGCGCTGACGGGGTTGGCGGGCAACAGGAACACCGGCACACCGTCGCGGCCGAGCTGACCGAACCCCTGCACCGACCCCGGGTGCATGGCGATGCGGGTCACCTCCATCTCCCCCAGCTCGGAGAGCACCGCGCGGACGCCCTCGGCCGCCGCGCCGCCGACCGCACCGGCGATGACGACGACCTCGGCGCGATTGAGCTGACCCTCGACCACTTCGCGAAGCCGCTTCGGGTCGGTGTCGACGATGCCGACCCGGTTCACCTCGGCGCCCGCATCACGCCCCGCGGCGGCCAGCGCGTAGGAGTTCACGTCGTAGACCTGCCCGTTGCCGGGCGTGCGGGAGATGTCGACAAGCTCTCCGCCGACGCACAAGACCGACAGCCGCGGCCGCGGATGCACCAGGACCCGTTCCCTGCCCACCGCGGCGAGCAGGCCGACCTGGGCCGGGCCGATAATCGTGCCCGCCCGGACCGCGACATCGCCGGGCTGGACGTCGTCACCCGTCCGTCGCACGTACGCCCCCGACCGGACACCGCGTAACACCTTCACCCGCGCATCGCCGCCGTCGGTCCAGCGCAGCGGAAGCACCGCGTCGGCAAGCGTCGGCATCGGAGCCCCGGTCTGCACGCGCGCGGCCTGCCGCGGCTGCAGTCGGCTGGGGGTCCGGGCGCCAGCCTCGATCACACCCATCACCGGCAGGCTCACTTCGCCGTCGGACGCCTCTTCTGTCTCGCCATTGTCGCCGATGCCGAGCACATCCACGCTGCGCACCGCGTATCCGTCGATCGCGGCCTGATCGAATCCGGGCAACGGACGCTCGGTGACGACCTCCTCGGCGCACATCAACCCCTGCGCTTCGGCAATCGCCACCCGAACCGGGCGCGGCGCAACCGCCGCAGCCGCAACTCGTGCCTGCTGTTCCTCGACCGAACGCACTGCACCCCTATCTATGGCGTCGGGGCTCTCAGCAGTCGACCAGCCCCAATCGCTCTACCAACCACCGCCGGAGTTCCGGCCCGTAGTCATCGCGCTGCAACGCAAAGTCAACCGCAGCCTTGAGGTAGCCTCCGGGATTTCCGAGGTCGTGTCGAGAGCCGCGGTGCACGACGACGTGGACGGGATGCCCCTCATTGATGAGCAACGCCACGGCGTCGGTCAACTGGATCTCGCCGCCGGCGCCGCGCGGAACCCGCTTCAACGCATCGAAGATCGCCCGGTCGAGGACGTACCGGCCGGCCGCGGCGTACGGCGACGGCGCGTCCTCGGCCTTCGGCTTCTCATACATCCCCTTCACGCGCATGACGTTCGGGTTGTTGGTATCGGAGACGGGTTCGACATCGAAGACGCCATAGGCGCTGATCTCCTCGCGCGGCACCTCGATCGCGCACAGCACCGAACCGCCGCGCTTGGCCCGCACCTTCGACATCGTCTCCAGCACGCCGGTCGGCAGCACAAGATCGTCCGGCAGTAGTACCGCGATCGCATCCTCGTCTGCTCCAAGCTTCGGCTCCACGCAGCTCACCGCGTGGCCGAGGCCGAGCGGTTCGGCCTGCACCACCGACTCGACCTTGATGAGAGCCGGGGCGCGACGCACCTTTTCGAGCATTGTCTTCTTGCCGCGCTCCTCCAGCGTGCCCTCGAGCACGAGGTCCTCGACGAAGTGCGCGACGACTCCGTCCTTGCCCTCGGACGTGATGATGATCAAGCGTTCCGCCCCGGCCTCGGCCGCTTCGGCGGCGACGAGCTCGATACCGGGCGTGTCGACGACCGGCAGCAGCTCCTTCGGGACCGTCTTGGTGGCCGGCAGGAAACGCGTGCCCAGGCCTGCTGCAGGTACCACCGCCGTGTGAGGGATAGAGACCAAAGGCCGTGTCATCGTTCACACACTAACGTCCAAGGGCAGGTTGAACATGGCGAGGTGCGGCGTGCCGGAGGAGATGACGTGACCGCGGCGAAGGTAGAGCTACGGGCGGAGATTCTGGCAGCCCGCCGGGCGGTTCCCGCGCACGAGCACGACGCCGACGCGCACGCGTTGCTCGGCCATGCGACGACGCTCATCTCGGCCGGAGAAACCGTCTGCGCGTATGTGCCCGTCGGCTCCGAACCCGGCTCGCTCGCGCTGATCGACTCACTTCACCGACGGGGTGTACGGGTACTGCTTCCGGTGGCCAGGCACGACACCGCGGGTGTACCGCAACCGCTGCAGTGGGGCGGGTACGTGCCCGGGGAATTGGCGGAGGGCCGCTTCGGACTTCGTGAGCCGAAGGGCCCGTGGCTGGCGCCCGAGGTCGTCGCGCGCGCAACCACGCTCTTGATTCCCGCCCTCGCCGTCGATCGGAGCGGTGTGCGACTGGGACGTGGCGCCGGGTTCTACGACCGGTCGCTGCGGTGGGTGTCGCGGTCGGCACGGCTCGTTGCGGTGGTTCGCGACGACGAACTCGTGGACCGGCTACCTGCGGAACCACACGACGTGTCGATGACCCATGCGCTGACGCCGCAACGAGGGTTGCTGGCCCTCGACGCGCCCGGACCGGGAATGACGAACGCCACGTAGCGGTTCTAGCACTTGAGCCGGTAGAGTGCTAACAGATCTGACCACCAGGGAGGGGTCCCGTGCCTACGTATTCCTATGCGTGCACCGAGTGCGGCGACAAGTTCGACGCAATCCAGGCGTTCAGCGACGCGTCGCTGACCACGTGCAAGAAGTGCAACGGCCGTCTGCGCAAGCTGTTCGGGAACGTGGGTGTGGTGTTCAAGGGCAGCGGCTTCTACCGCACCGACAGCCGCGAAGCCGGCAAGAGCTCGTCGAACGGCTCCAGCAACGGCTCGAGCGCCTCATCAGAGAAGTCGACCTCCTCCGAGAAGTCGTCGTCCGAGAAGTCGAGCGGCAGCGGGTCGAGCGACTCCGGTTCGACCTCGTCCAACTCGACCGCGGCGGCCGCGGCGTCGAGCTGACCTCCGCGGTTATCCACAGGCGGTCTACCAACTCGCCCATCACCCCACTGCGCTGCCTAATTTGGCCGCATGGGGGACTCACTCAATCCATTACCGTTTCACCGGCTCGCCGCGATCTTGCGACCGGACTGGACACGCACCGTCCTGGCGCGTCGAATCGCTGCGGGCGGCCTGGTGGTTCTCGCCGCCGTCGCGGCGCTGCGTTCGGGCCCTGATGACGAACGCGTCGATGCCATCGTCGCCGCGCGGGATCTGAGCCCGGGAAGCAAATTGGGCGTCGACGACGTCCGTGTTGAAAAGCTCAGTGCCGCAACGCTTCCCGACGGTATCCAATCGGATGTGGCCGCGGTTGTCGGCACCACGTTGACCGGTCCGGTCCGCCGCGGCGAAGCGCTCACCGACGTCCGCCTGTTGACGCCGAGGCTCGCCGAAGCGGCGGCGGGGCCGATGGCGCGCATCGTCCCCCTGTCGCTCGACGAGACCGCGGTGCTCGACCTGATCCGGCCCGGTGATGTGGTCGACGTGCTGGCGGCCAGCGGCGAGTCCGACACTCCGCCGCGAGTCGTGGCGACGGACGCGATCGTCGTGCTGGTGTCCGAGAAGGCGTCGGGTACCGGCGCGAGCGCGGATCGCGTCGTTCTGGTGGCGCTGCCCGCCCACGCCGCCAACGAGGTGGCGGCCGCAACGCTGGTGCAGACGGTGACGCTCACGCTGCACTGAAGCCTTCGGGTATTCCGCTCCTCTTCGGCGGCAACGCAGCTAACGTGCGTAACTGTCGAGCGCACACCACGGCAGGGAGGATCCGAGACAAATGTTGAAGGGCTTCAAAGAGTTTCTCGCCCGGGGCAACATCGTCGACCTATCGGTCGCGGTGGTCATCGGCACGGCGTTCACCGGGCTGGTCACCAAGTTCACCGACAGCATCATCCAGCCGCTGATCAACCGCGTCGGCGCGGGCGGCGAGGCCGACTACGGCATCCTGCGGATCGGCATCGGCGGAGGCGAGACGATCGATCTGAACGTCCTGTTGTCCGCGGCGATCAACTTCATTCTGGTGGCGGCGGTCGTGTACTTCCTCGTCGTCATGCCGTACAACCGGTTGCGCAAGAGAGGTGAGGTCGAGCAGGCCCAGGACACCGAGCTGTCGCTGCTCACCGAGATCCGTAACATCCTCGCCGAGACCAACGGATCATCGGGCGCCCACAGCGCGGGCCCCGGCACCGGCCCCGACCCGGACACCGCGAAAACGACCAGCGCCGACAAATCCTGAGAGAAACGGAACAGCCCCCGGAGGTATCCGGGGGCTGTCCGCTGCTCGGGAGAGCGTATGTCAGTTCATGTTCCAGGGCTCGCCGTAGGTCGTGACACTGTCACCGGCCGACGAGATCAGCCGAGCGAACGGACGCAACAACACACCACCGGCCGCGCCGGTCACCGTGCCGTGCGCATTCGACACCGCCACGCCACCATTGGCGCCGGCCACATCCACCGAGAACGTCGCGACCTCCTGAATACCCGGACCGTTACCGAGATCAGCGCTGATCGACACACCCGGGAACAGGTTCGGGGTGGTCAAGAAGCCCGCAGCCGGATTCAGGTTCGGCGGTGCCTGGTCCAACAGAATGTTGGGGGTGGTGTAACTGAAGTTGATCCCCACACCCAGCGACCACGGGAAGCCAATCTGATAACCCAGCTCCAAGGTGCCCTCGAACTCATCGGCGCCCGGGCCGGCCACGATGTACTTCGCCCGACCGCTGTGGAACCACTCACGGGTCAGCCGGTTGCGGTCAAGAGGAAAAACACCATTGAGGAACGTGTCCCACTGCTGAATGGTCAACGTCCGATCCTTACCATCAACCAGGCTCAGCTCATTGTCCAGCCCCGCGTGAGAGGTGCCCGTGCTCACGAACAACGACGCGACGGCTCCAGCTATCGCCAAAACCAGTGCCATCAGCACCCGACTGAATACCTTCATGTTCTCCCTAGCTAGTCGATGCGCGCCCCCTATGGACCCGCAACTGGTGTCAGCCGTAGCTGGCGCTAGCGCCGCACGACGCATGAGTCGCATTTGAGCAAATGAGAGGCCTCACATACTGCTCTAATGTTTCGCTCATCCGTTGACAGGAGGAACATAACGGCGCTGACGGAAACCGGCAACGCGAACGCACGGGCGGTGCGCGGTCGGACCCCTTTCCTGACCGCCGGCTCAGTTTTGTTCATCGCGCGAATAATGCTTGCTCGGTGCGGTTTTCAGGGCTGTATCGCGAGTAGCATGGGCTGCAAGCTCGCAGTTCCCGGCGGACCGGCTGAGGTGATCGTGGGCTGAGGCACATCCGAATGCGGCGAGCGGCGGGATCACAGTTTCGAGGCTGTAACACGCTGTGACCAAGATCACCAGCAAAGTGCTATTGCTGTTTACGCAATCGAAACGTCCAGTTCCATTGCCAGTCAGATACAAGACAGCCCCCGGAGGTTTCCGGGGGCCGTTCTGCTGCTCGGGAGAGCGTGTCAGTTCATGTTCCAGGGCTCGCCGTAGGTCGTGACGCTGTCACCGGCCGACGAGATCAGCCGAGCGAACGGACGCAACAACACACCACCGGCCGCACCGGTCACCGTGCCGTGCGCATTCGACACCGCCACGCCACCATTGGCGCCGGCCACATCCACCGAGAACGTCGCGACCTCCTGAATACCCGGACCGTTACCGAGATCAGCGCTGATCGACACACCCGGGAACAGGTTCGGGGTGGTCAAGAAGCCCGCAGCCGGATTCAGGTTCGGCGGTGCCTGGTCCAACAGAATGTTGGGGGTGGTGTAACTGAAGTTGATCCCCACACCCAGCGACCACGGGAAGCCAATCTGATAACCCAGCTCCAAGGTGCCCTCGAACTCATCGGCACCCGGGCCGGCCACGATGTACTTCGCCCGACCACTGTGGAACCACTCACGGGTCAGCCGGTTGCGGTCAAGAGGAAAAACACCATTGAGGAACGTGTCCCACTGCTGAATGGTCAACGTCCGATCCTTGCCGTCAACCAGGCTCAGCTCATTGTCCAGCCCCGCGTGAGAGGTGCCCGTGCCCACAAACAACGACGCGACGGCCGCCACCAACGCCATCCACACCCGACCGAAAATCTTCATCTTCTCCCTAGCTGTGTCGGCGGTCAGCCCTCGGCTCACCGTGCTCTGTAGTTGGCGCCTGGCACGTCTAGCCGCAGAGGAGGAATCCCCCCTGCGACGTAGATGAGAGATCTCACATGTCGCTGTTACGTCGTGTTCATCGTTTGTGACACGAGGAACATAACGGTCGTGCAATGACCCGGCAACGGGAGATCGTCATCTGCCCGCGGGACGTTACCCGGCCTGCTGGTTTGGTAGGCGCGTAGCCCGGGTACCCGCGGCGCCCCGTTACCCTCGCGTTACCTGTTCGCGCCGTGTCAGCGCAGTCGGCGACAGCTGCGCGGCAGGGGAGAATGAGCTGTGGTCGCCGGTGCGGTAACGGCTCAGAGAGTCAATTGTGATGCGGTGGACGGTTTTCCCGGAGCCAACGATCGCGGTCGGCGTCATCGTCAGGGTCGGGGGCGCCGCGCTCGTCGGCCGGAATCTGCGGAAAAGCCTCGCCAAAGACGTCATCGATCGAGTCCCGGCTGCGCTTCGGCCTGTCACTCATGATCCGACTCCGCTGTGATTAAGATCACATTTTGAGGTGTGGGTAGGTCTCCGGCGCGTCGGATCAGATGTCGACCAGCTGACCGATGATCTGCACCGCGAGGGGGTTCAGGGTCGCCATGCCGTCGCGCACCGCTGCGCGCGAACCGGCGAGATTGACGACGAGCGTGCTGCCCGAAATACCCGCGAGGCCACGGGAGACGCCGGCGTCGATGATTCCGGCGGACAGCCCCGAGGCACGCAGCGCCTCGGAGATGCCCAGCAGTTCGCGGTCCAGGATGTCCCGCGTCGCCTCCGGCGTGACGTCGCGGGGCGTGACGCCCGTACCGCCGACGGACACCACGAGGTCCACACCACCGATCACCGCGGTGTTCAGGGCGTTGCGGATCTCGACCTCGTCCGACGACACGACGACAACCCCGTCGACGACGAAGCCCGCTTCACCGAGCAATTCCGTGACCAGCGGACCATCGTGGTCCTCCTCGTCGCCGTGTGCAGTGCGGTCATCGACCACGACGACCAGAGCCCGGCCCACCAACTCCCCTGGCTGTTCCATGACTGCAACCGTATATGCGGGCCGCGACGGCGGCGCGGCCACTCTCAGGGTGGTCACATCGGTCGGCGTGCTCACTGCTGGGCCTTACCCAGCGTGACCTGGACGGTCTTGGGCTTGCCCGACGGATCCAGATACGACAGCGTGACCTTCTCCCCCGGCGCCCTGGACCGAATGGCTGCGACCAGCGCGTCGGCGCTGCTGATCACTCGGTCGTCGACCTTGGTGACCACCACACCGCTCGGCAGACCCGCCGCGGCGGCGGCGCCACCGTCGGTGACCTCGACGATCCGGGCGCCGTCGATCGACGCATCGTTGCCCACCTGCACACCCAGCGAGGCGTGCGCCGCGGTGCCGTTCTTGATCAGCTCGTCGGCGATCCGCTTGGCCTGATCCACCGGGATGGCGAAGCCGAGGCCGATCGAACCGCTCTGCGCCTGAGGTCCGGCATCCGCACCCAACGTGGCGATGGCGGAGTTGACGCCGATGAGCTCCCCGTTCATGTTCACCAGCGCGCCTCCGGAGTTGCCGGGGTTGATCGCGGCGTCGGTCTGGATCGCGTCGAGGACGGTGTTCTGATTCCGCGCGTCACCGCTCGCGGCGACGGGCCGGTTGAGCGCACTGATGATTCCTGTCGTCACGGTGCCCTCCAGCCCGAGCGGAGAGCCGACGGCGACGACGTCCTGGCCCACCTGCAGGTTGGCGGAGGAGCCGATGGTGATGGGGGTCAGGTCGGACACACCCTGTGCCTTCACGACAGCGATATCGCTGCTCGGGTCGGTCCCGACGACGGTGAACGGGGCGGTGTGCCCGTTGGCGAACGTGACCTTGGTCTGCGCGCGAGCGGCGGGGGCGCCCGGGTCGGACGGGCCGTCCGAAGCGGCCGACACCACGTGGTTATTGGTCAGGATCAACCCGTCGGAGGTCAAGATGACGCCGGAACCTTCTTCGGATGCGCGCCCCATGTCGGTCTCGAGCTTGACGACGCTGGGCACCACCTTGGCCGCGACCTGTTCAACGGAGCCCACCGGCAGGCTGGCGGCGGGCACGCTGGGCGCCGCGCCGTTGGCAGACGACGATGCCGACGGAGAATCCGGCTGCGCGAGCAAGACGACACCGCCGCCGATGCCGGCCGAGACGACCGCCACGGCCAGGGCGCCGGCCGTCAACAACCCTGCGCGCGAACGCTTTTGCGGTGGTTGGCCCGGCAGCGGCTGGGGCGCCCCGCGGTAGGGGTCGTAGGGCGCGCGGAACTGCTGCTGCGTCTGATGTTGCTGGGTCGCATAACGCCAGTCGTACGGCTGCTGCTGCTGTTGGTACGGGCCGGGGCGCTGGGCGCCACCTGGGTAGCCGGACACCCCGTGGTCACTGCCGATCGGTCGGCGGCCGTACGGCGGCGGGGGCGGCGGCGAATACCTCGGGTGGTTCGTCATGTCGCTCGGGCTCTTCTTCCTGCTCTTCTTGGTTCTGCTGTTTTCCGACATCTGCACAACGTTGGACGCTTGCTCAACAGTGCCCCCTCGGGCTGAGAATCCACTTAGAGAACGTTCGGGACATACCCAAACTTCGTTCCCCCGTTCCCGCCGATGTCAATCATCGTCGACGTCGACCGTGCGCGGGAGTTACTCGGCCGGGGCGTGTCGGGGCGCCACCCACTCGGGAGCGCGCTGCAACGGTGGCCGCCCCGGCAGCACGACGTGCATCGACGTGCCGGGAGGTTGTCCGCCGGGCACCGTGTCCTCGATCCGCAGAGAACCGCCGTGCTTGAGCACGACCTGCTTCACGATCGCCAATCCGAGCCCCGAGCCAGACATCGACCGTGCGGTCGTCGACCGATAGAACCGCTCGAACACAAGCGGACGCTCCTGGGGCGGGATTCCCGGGCCGTAGTCGGAGACCACCAGCTCGGCATTCAACGCGTCGATCTGGGTCAGCCGCACGGTCACCAGTCCGCCGGGGGGACTCCACTTGGCGGCATTGTCGAGCAGGTTGAGCACGGCGCGACCCAAGCCGGCCTCGTCGCCGTAGACCAACCAGGGGGTAGTCGTCGCCTCGAACACAATGTCGTTGCGGCGGCGGCGAACCCGCTCCAGCGAACGGTCCACGATCTCGGCGACGTCAACCGACTCGTGCACGGTGACCCCGGCGTCGTCGCGGGTCAGGTCGACGAGATCTCCGACCAGCGTCGACAATTCCTCGATCTGCGCGATCACGTCGGCGCGCAGTTCGGCCATCTCCTCCTCCGGCAGCCGCGGCGCATCGGGCGCCATCGACGCCATCAGCAGTTCGACGTTCGTGCGCAACGACGTCAGCGGTGTGCGCAGTTCATGGCCGGCATCGGTGACCAGTCGGGCCTGCCGTTCCCGAGACTCTGCCAATGCGCGCAGCATCATGTTGAAAGCTTCTGTGAGACGGGCGAGTTCGTCGCTGCCGTACACCGGGATAGGCCGCAGATCGTCGGTGCGCGCGACACGCTCGGCGGCCTGAGTCAGCCGCGCCACCGGACGTAGGCCCGCCCGCGCAACCGCACCGCCCGCGATCGCGGCCACCGCCACACCGATTCCACCGACGATGATCAACACCGTGCTCAGTCGTCGGAGCAGCTGCGTGGTGGGCGCCATGCTCTTGGAGATCAGCAGGGAGCTGTCGTTGGACAGGTGCATCGCGAGAACCCGCTGATGATCGGCGGTGCGAAGCGACATGATCAGATCGCCTCGCAGCACAGCCTTTTCGGGATCACCCAGCGGCAGGGTCTGCCCCTGCTGATTGGCGGTGAAGATGGCCCGGCCGGGGATCACGAGCATCGCGTTGACGTCGGAGTACGCGGTGCCCTCAATGGCCTTACTCGGATCGGCTTGCAGCGAACCGCTTTCCATGAGCAGCCGGGCCCGGTTGCGCAGCTGGTTGTCGACGTCGTCGTACAACGCCCGGGACACCACAGCCCACACCGCCACCGCCATCAGGACGACGACCATCGCCACCATGGACATCGCCAGCAGCATCACGCGCCACCGCAGCGACACCGAACTGGTTCTCGACGGCGGGCGAGGCGATTCGGGTTGGGGCGCGGCCCCGTAACTCGGCGCAGACATCAGGGAGGCGTTTCGCGAAGCACATAACCCACCCCGCGCACGGTGTGGATCAGTCGCGGCTCTCCTTCGGCTTCGGTCTTGCGGCGCAGGTAACCGACGTACACCTCGAGGGCGTTGCCGGACGTCGGGAAGTCGAATCCCCACACCTCTTCGAGGATGCGGCTGCGCGTGAGCACTCGGCGCGGATTCGCGATGAGCATCTCGAGCAGCGCGAACTCGGTGCGGGTGAGGCTGATCTGGCGCTGGCCCCTGGTCACCTCGCGAGTGACCGGGTCCAGTGTCAGATCGGAGAAGGTCATCGCGGCCGACTCGGCACCGTTGTCGGGACCCGTACGGCGCAGCAGCGCCCGCATCCGGGCCAGCAGTTCTTCCAGCGCGAACGGCTTCGGCAGATAGTCGTCGGCGCCGGCATCGAGGCCCGCCACCCGCTCGGAGACCGAGTCACGCGCCGTCAGCACGAGGATCGGCAGGTCGTCGCCGGTGCTGCGGAGCTGACGGCACACCTCGAGACCGTCCAGCCGAGGCATCATCACATCCAGCACCAGGGCGTCGGGACGATCGCTGGCGATGCGATCCAATGCTTCGAGGCCGTCCCCGGCGAGTTCTACGGAGTAACCGTTGAAGGAAAGCGAACGGCGCAGCGACTCGCGCACCGCGCGATCGTCATCGACGACAAGTATGCGCACAGCCACAGTGTCAACCCCCTATCTGAGAGTGACCTGAGAGGCGCGCCGATGCCGCTGCGGTCGGCGACATCCGGTCCGGCGTTAGCGGCGGTCCAGGTCGATCAGGCCGAGGCGAGCGGCCTTGAGCAGCCGGCGCGGCACCTTGTGCTGCTGACCGGCGACGTTGACGCCCACGAGTTCCGTGCGCTTGGCCTTCCACTGCGCGCGCCGGCTACGGGTGTTCGCGCGCGACATCCTGCGCTTGGGCACAGCCATGGTCGAGATCTCCTCTTGAGGGGGTAAGTCTGGCGCCGCGCGCACGGTAGGCGACGGCAAGTGTTCTTCAGGATAGCCAACGACCTGCGTAGCCTCCAAAACAGCGGAATTTGATGGCCCGAACCTTGACGCGATACCGCCGGTCATCGTTAACCTACCGGTTGGTTGGCAGCGGCCGCGACGAAGGGAGCCCGCGTGACCTCTGCTCGTGGTCCGGTCCGCATCGGCAACTGCTCGGGGTTCTACGGCGACCGGCTCGCGGCCATGCGCGAGATGCTGACCGGTGGCGATCTCGACTACCTGACCGGCGATTATCTGGCCGAGCTCACGATGTTGATTCTCGCGCGCGATCGCGCGAAATCGGCCGACCGCGGCTATGCCAAGACGTTCCTGAGCCAGCTCGAGGAGTGTCTGGGCACCGCGCTCGACCGGGGTGTGCGCATCGTCACGAACGCCGGGGGCCTCAACCCCGCCGGGCTCGCCGTGGCGGTGCGTGCGCTCGCCGATCGGCTGGGGTTGACGGTCAACGTGGCGCACGTCGAGGGCGACGACCTGATCGGTCGTGCGGACGAGTTCGGCTTCGGGTCGGTTCTGGCCGCCAACGCCTACCTCGGCGCGTGGGGCATCGTCGACTGTCTCGAGGCGGGCGCCGATGTGGTCGTGACCGGACGCGTCACCGACGCATCCGTCACGGTCGGGCCGGCGGCCGCGCACCACGGCTGGAGCCGTTCGGACTACGACCCGCTCGCCGGTGCGATCGCGGCCGGGCACGTCATCGAGTGCGGCGCTCAGGCCACCGGCGGCAACTACGCGTTCTTCGCGCGGGACTTCCCCGACCTGGGCGCGTTGACCCACCCAGGCTTTCCACTCGCCGAGATCCACTCGGACGGATCGTCGGTCATCACCAAACACCCGGGCACCGGCGGCGCGGTCAACGTCGACACCGTCACCGCGCAACTGCTGTACGAGATCGGCGGTGCGCGCTACGCCAACCCCGACGCGACGCTGCGCGTCGACAGCATCGAGTTGTCTGAGGACGGGCCGGACCGCGTGCAGATCTCCGGCGTGCGCGGGGAACCCCCGCCGCCCACCCTGAAGGTGTCACTCAACGCCATCGGCGGCTTTCGCAACGAGATGACGCTGGTCCTCACCGGTCTCGACATCGAGGCCAAGGCCGAGTTGGTGCGGGGCCAGCTCGAGGCGGCACTGACGGTCAAGCCGGCCGAGCTGGAGTGGACGCTGGCGCGCACCGACCACGACGACGCCGACACGGAGGAGTCGGCCAGCGCGCTGCTGCGCTGCGTCGTACGCGATCCCGACCCAGACAATGTCGGTCGCCAATTCTCCTCGGCAGCGGTCGAACTCGCGCTGGCGAGTTATCCCGGCTTCCATGCCACCAGCCCGCCCGGTCAAGGTCAGGTCTACGGCGTGTTCAGGCCGGCGTTCGTCGCGGCCACGGAGGTGCCCCACGTCGCCGTGCACGCCGACGGTTCCCGTGTCGAGATACCGCCCGCGCAGGAAACCTTGGACCTTTCGCCGGTGCCGCCGTTCGCCCTACCGGAGCCGTTGCCGTTCGGTGAAACCCGACGCGCGCCGCTCGGCGTCATCGCCGGCGCCCGCAGCGGCGACAAGGGTGGCAGCGCGAACGTCGGCGTGTGGGTGCGCACCGACCAGCAGTGGCGTTGGCTCTCGCACACGTTGACGATCGACAAGCTGCGCGAGCTTCTGCCCGAGACAAGGGATCTCGAGGTCGCCCGGTATCTGCTGCCCAACCTTCGAGCGGTCAACTTCGTCATCGAGGGCATCCTCGGTGAGGGCGTCGCCTACCAGGCTCGGTTCGATCCCCAGGCGAAGGGGCTCGGCGAGTGGTTGCGCAGCAGACATGTCGACATTCCCGAGGAGCTGATGTCGTGAGCATGTGGCACACCCCCGAACGCGATCAGCTCCGCAAGACCGTGCGGACATTCGCCGAACGCGAGGTGCTCCCGCACGTCGACGCTTGGGAGCGCAACGGTGAGATACCGCGCGAGCTTCACCTGAAGGCGGGTGAGGCTGGCCTGTTGGGCGCCGGTTTTGCGGAGTCGGTCGGCGGTGGTGGCGGCGACGGCGCCGACGCCGTGGTGATCTGCGAGGAGATGCACTACGCCGGTTCTCCGGGCGGCGTGTCCGCCTCGCTGTTCACCTCGGGTATCGCGGTGCCGCACATGATCGCCTCCGGCGACGAGCGGCTGATCGACACCTATGTGCGGCCGACGCTGCGCGGGGAGAAGATCGGCAGCCTCGCAATCACCGAGCCCGGCGGCGGCTCCGACGTCGGGCACCTGACGACCAGAGCGATGCGAGACGGTGCCGATTACATCGTCAACGGTGCCAAGACCTACATCACGTCGGGCGTGCGCGCCGACTACGTCGTGACCGCGGTGCGCACCGGCGGGCCTGGCGCGGCCGGGATCTCGTTGATCGTGGTCGACAAGGACACCCCCGGATTTGAAGTCACCCGCAAACTCGACAAGATGGGCTGGCGCTCATCGGACACCGCCGAACTGTCCTACACCGACGTCCGCGTGCCCGCGGCCAACCTGGTGGGCACCGAGAACTCCGGCTTCCTGCAGATCGCGGCGGCGTTCGTCTCCGAACGGGTCGGGCTCGCCGCGCAGGCCTATGCCAGTGCACAACGCTGCCTCGACCTCGCCGTCGAGTGGTGCCGTAACCGCGAAACCTTTGGCCGGCCGCTGATCTCACGACAACAGGTCCAGAACACGCTCGCGGAAATGGCCCGGCGCATCGATGTCGCGAGGGTATACACACGCCACGTCGTCGAGCGGCAGATCTCCGGTGAGACCGACCTGATCGCCGAGGTGTGTTTCGCCAAGAACACCGCCGTCGAGGCCGGCGAGTGGGTGGCCAACCAGGCCGTGCAATTGTTCGGCGGGATGGGTTACATGGCCGAGTCGGAGGTCGAACGTCAGTATCGCGATATGCGGATTCTCGGAATCGGCGGCGGCACAACCGAGATACTGACTTCGTTGGCCGCCAAGACGTTGGGATTCCAGTCGTGACCGCTCTGCACTCCACACTCGACGCCGCATCGCCGTCCTTCGGCGAGGCGAAGACGGCGATGGCTGCCAAGCTCGCCGAGCTCGAGACCGAACACGCCAAGGCACTGGCCGGCGGCGGCGAGAAGTACGTGCAACGGCACCATGACCGCGGCAAACTGACCGCCCGGGAACGCATCGAGTTGCTCATCGATCCCGACTCACCGTTCCTGGAGTTGAGCCCGCTGGCCGCGTGGGGCAGCGACTTCACGGTCGGCGCCAGCCTGATCACCGGCATCGGCGCGGTCGAGGGCATCGAATGCCTCCTCGTGGCCAACGATCCCACCGTCAAGGGCGGCACCAGCAATCCGTGGACGCTGAAGAAGATGCTGCGTGCCAACCAGGTCGCGCTGGAGAACCGGCTTCCGCTGATCTCGCTGGTCGAGTCCGGCGGCGCCGACCTGCCGACGCAGAAGGAGATCTTCATCCCGGGCGGGCAGATGTTCCGCGACCTGACCAGGTTGTCGGCGGCCGGCATTCCGACGATCGCGCTGGTGTTCGGCAACTCGACGGCGGGTGGCGCCTACATCCCCGGCATGTCCGACCACGTCGTGATGATCAAGGAGCGGTCCAAGGTGTTTCTCGCGGGACCGCCATTGGTGAAGATGGCCACGGGCGAGGAAGCCGACGACGAGTCGCTCGGCGGTGCCGAGATGCACGCCCGCACATCGGGTCTGGCTGACTACTTCGCGCACGACGAACCCGATGCGATCCGGATCGGCCGGCGCATCGTCACCCGGCTGAACTGGCGCAAGCAGGGTCCGACCCCCGCGCCCGTTGTTGAGCCGCTCTACGACGCCGAAGAGCTGGTCGGCATCGTGCCGGCGGATCTACGCATCCCGTTCGACCCCCGCGATGTGATCGCCCGCGTCGTCGACGGCTCGGATTTCGACGAGTTCAAACCGATGTACGGCTCGTCGCTGGTGACGGGGTGGGCACGGCTGTACGGCTACCCGATCGGCATTCTGGCCAACGCCCGCGGCGTGTTGTTCAGTGAGGAGTCGCAGAAGGCCACCCAGTTCATCCAGCTCGCGAATCGCTCGAATACGCCACTGTTGTTCCTGCACAACACGACCGGGTACATGGTTGGGCGCAAGTACGAGGAAGGCGGCATGATCAAGCACGGCTCGATGATGATCAACGCCGTATCGAACTCAACCGTGCCCCACATCTCGCTGCTGATCGGCGCCTCCTACGGCGCGGGCCACTACGGCATGTGCGGGCGCGCCTACGATCCGCGCTTCCTGTTCGCCTGGCCGAGCGCCAAATCGGCGGTCATGGGCGGGACTCAGCTGGCGGGCGTTTTGTCGATCGTCAGCCGCGCCGCCGCCGAGGCGCGGGGCCAGGCCGTCGATGAGGACGCCGACGCCGCCCTGCGGGCCGCAGTTGAAGCGCAGATCGACGCCGAGTCGCTTCCGATGTTTCTGTCCGGCCGGCTCTACGACGACGGCGTGATCGATCCGCGCGACACCCGCACGGTCCTCGGAATCTGTTTGTCCGCCATCGCCAATGGCCCGATCGAGGGGACGTCGAACTTCGGCGTCTTCCGGATGTGAGCGTGATGATCACTCGAGTCCTGGTCGCCAACCGCGGCGAGATCGCCCGGCGGGTGTTCGCGACGTGCAGGCGGCTCGGCATAGGGACGGTCGCCGTCTACACCGATCCCGACGAGCACTCCCCGCATGTGGGCGAGGCCGATTCGCGGGTCCGCCTGCAGGGTCGCAGCGGATACCTCGACGCCGATCAGCTCATCGCTGCGGCGCGGGCATCGGGCGCCGATGCCGTCCATCCCGGTTACGGGTTCCTGTCGGAGAATGCCGAATTCGCGAGTGCGGTGCGCGACGCGGGCTTGACGTGGATCGGTCCACCTCCCGCAGCGGTGGCCGCGATGGGCAGCAAGATCGAGGCGAAGAAGATGATGGCCGCCGCGGGCGTACCCGTCCTTGACGAGCTGGACCCCGAGAGCGTGACCGCCGACCAACTGCCCGTGCTGATCAAGGCGTCCGCGGGAGGCGGCGGCCGCGGAATGCGAGTCGTGCGTGAGCTGTCGGAGTTGTCGACCCAGGTCGAGGCCGCGCGCCGGGAGGCGGCTTCCGCATTCGGCGACCCGACGGTGTTCTGCGAGCGCTACCTGGCCAGTGGCCACCACGTCGAGGTTCAGGTGCTTGCCGACGAGCACGACACCGTCTGGGCGGTCGGCGAACGTGAGTGCTCGATCCAGCGGCGCCATCAGAAGATCATCGAAGAGGCGCCCTCGCCGCTCGTCGAGCGCACACCGGGCATGCGCGCCAAGCTTTTCGATGCCGCGCGGCTGGCCGCGACCGCCATCGGCTACACCGGTGCGGGCACCGTCGAGTTCATGGCGGACGCTTCCGGGGACTTCTACTTTCTCGAGATGAACACCCGATTGCAGGTCGAACACCCCGTCACCGAGGAAACCACGGGCCTCGATCTCGTTGAGCTGCAGCTGCGGGTCGCCGACGGCGGCAGGCTCGACGCGGAGCCGCCGCCGTCACGGGGGCACGCCATCGAGGCCCGCCTCTACGCCGAGGATCCGGCGAAGGATTGGCAGCCGCAGGCCGGCACCGTGCACCGCTTCGAGGTCCCGGCCAGCGTCCGGGTGGATTCCGGAATCGTCGACGGCTCGACCGTGTCCATCTTCTACGACCCGATGCTGGCCAAGGTGATCTCCGCTGCGCCCGGCCGGCGGCAGGCGGCTGCCGTGCTCGCGGACGCGTTGACGCGCAGCCGCATTCACGGTGTGCGCACCAACCGTGACTTGCTGGTCAACGTATTGCGGCATCCGGCGTTCGTCGACGGTGCGACCGACACCGCCTTCTTCGACACGCACGGCCTCGCCGCGTTGGCCGCACCGCTCACCGACGCTTGCACGGTCGCATTGTCCGCGGTGGCCGCCGCGCTCGCCGATGCGGCCCAGAACCGCGGTGACGCTGCAGCATTCGCGGCCGCTCCCAGCGGGTGGCGCAATCTGGCGTCGGGTCACCAGGTCAAGCGGTACACGGACGCCGCGGGGACCGAACATGAGGTCCGCTACCGGTTCACTCGGCCGGGCCTCGAGTTGCCCGAACACGACGGCGTATCGCTCGTCTCCGCGACTCCGACCCGTGTCGTGTTGACTGTGACGGGCGTCGACCGGCCGTTCGAGGTGGCGCGGTATGGCCACGACGTTTTCGTCGACTCCCCTACGGGCTCGGTGCATCTCATTGCGGTACCGCGTTTCGGTGATCCCGATGACGCGGTCGCGCACGGTTCGCTGCTGGCGCCGATGCCTGGTTCGGTGCTGCGCGTGGGCGCGGCCGTCGGCGACACCGTCACCGCGGGCCAACCGCTGGTGTGGCTGGAGGCGATGAAGATGGAGCACACCATCACCGCGCCCAGCGACGGTGTGCTCGCCGAACTCAATGTCGAGTCCGGCCAACAGGTCGACGTCGGCTTCGTCATAGCCCGAGTCCTCGCCCAAGCCGAAGGAGAGCAGTGAGCAGTTTCGTCGAGACCGAAGAGCAGCAGGCATTACGCAAGTCGGTCGCCGCCATGGCAGCGAACTTCGGTCAGGACTACTACCTGGAGAAGGCCCGCGCCGATCAGCACACCGACGAATTGTGGTCGGAAGCAGGAAAACTCGGCTTCATCGGGGTGAACCTGCCCGAGGAGTACGGCGGCGGCGGCGCTGGCATGTCCGAGCTGTCCATCGTGATGGAGGAGATGGCGGCGGCGGGATGCCCGCTGTTGCTGATGGTGGTCTCCCCCGCGATCAACGGCACCATCATCGCGAAGTTCGGCACCGAGGACCAGAAGAAGCGTTGGCTGCCGGGTATCGCCGACGGTTCGATCACGATGGCGTTCGCGATCACCGAACCGGATGCGGGCTCCAACAGCCATCGCATCACCACCACCGCGCGTCGCGACGGCGGCGACTGGATCCTGTCGGGACAGAAGGTGTACATCTCGGGCGTCGACCAGGCCCAGGCCGTGCTCGTCGTCGGTCGGACGGAAGACCACAAGACCGGGAACCTCAAGCCGGCATTGTTCATCGTGCCCACAGACACAAAGGGTTTGAGCTGGACGAAGATCGAGATGGAGCTGGTCAGTCCGGAAAATCAGTTCCAGCTCTTCCTCGATGAGGTCCGGCTGCCCGGCGACGCCCTGGTCGGCTCCGAAGACGCCGCGATCGCGCAGCTGTTCGCCGGGCTGAATCCAGAGCGAATCATGGGCGCCGCCAGTGCGGTCGGCATGGGCCGGTTCGCGATCGACAAGGCCGTCGACTACGTCAAGACGCGGCAGGTGTGGAAGACACCGATCGGCGCCCACCAAGGGCTTTCGCATCCGTTGGCGCAGAACCACATCGAGATCGAGCTGGCGAAGCTGATGATGCAGAAGGCTGCCTGGCTCTACGACACCGGTGACGACATCGGCGCCGCCGAGGCCGCGAACATGGCCAAGTACGCCGCGGGCGAGGCGTCGGTGCGCGCGGTCGATCAGGCGGTGCAGTCGTTGGGCGGCAACGGGCTCACCAAGGAGTACGGCATCGCCGCCGCGGTGACGGCGTCGAAGCTCGCCCGCATCGCGCCGGTCAGCAGGGAGATGATCCTCAACTTCGTCGCGCAGACCTCGCTCGGACTGCCCCGGTCGTACTGATGGACACCTTCGTCAGGTACGCCGTCGACGGGCCGGTCGCCCGGCTGACCCTCGACTCGCCCGCCAATCGCAACGCGTTGTCGACCGCGCTTGTCGAACAGCTGCACCAGGGCTTCACCGACGCCGTCGCCGATCCGGGCGTACGGGTCGTCGTGCTCGGCCACACCGGCGGAACATTCAGCGCCGGTGCCGACCTGAGCGAGGCGGCGGGCCGCGAGCCGGGTGAGCTGGCCGTCGACCGCGCCCGCGAGATGACCCGTCTGCTGCGCCGCATCCTCGAGCTGCCGGTCCCGGTGGTCGGCGCCATCGACGGGCACGTCCGCGCCGGTGGCCTCGGCCTGGTCGGCGCATGCGACATCGTGTTCGCCGGCCGCCAGAGCACGTTCGCGCTGACCGAGGCGCGCATCGGCGTCGCGCCGTCGATCATCTCGCTCACCCTGTTGCCGAGGATGACCAGTCGCGCGGCGAGCCGCTATTTCGTGACCGGTGAGAAGTTCTCCGCCACGGAGGCCGCCGAGATGGGTCTGGTCACGATCGCCAGCGACGACGTCGATGCCGGCGTCGCCGACTTGACCGCGGCGATCGCCAAGGCATCGCCGCAGGGACTGGCGACGTCCAAAGCGTTGGTCACCGCGCCCATCCTGGAGTCGTTCGACCGGCATGCCGACGAACTCACCGCGCAGTCCGCCGAGTTGTTCGTCTCCGAAGAGGCCCGCGAGGGCATGCTCGCGTTCCTCGAGAAGCGGGAGCCGAGGTGGACGCGCTCGGTTGAGTCCTAAGACACGGTCGGTTGTTCCGACGGCTCCCGGCGCGAACTCGGTGCTGCCCGTCTAGTTCTCAACTGTCCGGGCAGACGCTCAAGCGTTTCCCATGGCACGAACGCGAGATACAACACGAACATCGCGACGCTGAAAAATGCGACGTTGAGGTTGACCATGATTGTCAGGTGCATCACGACGCCCGCGGCAAGCACCCAGAACCGCCACCGCCTGCTCCACACGAGTACCGCCAGCGCCAGTTCGATCAACAGGGTGCCCCACGTCAGAACGTTGATCAGAACCGCGTTGGCGGCCAACCACTCCGGGGCGGGCAGCAGCGCCCATCGGCCGTCGGTGCCCCATGCGTAGAACACCGCCGAGCCGTCCACCCAGGTCTTGTTCGCCAGCTTCGCCTGCACCGTTGCCAGGTAGATGATCGACATTTGAATCTGCAGCAACCGGACGGGCCATACCGCCCTAGTCTCGGCGGACCAGAACGAACCGGTCCGCCTGCGTTGATCAAGCGACAGGGCCGCGCCGCATGAGCAGAGCGCCAGGATCAGAGCGATGACGATGAGAATGGAGTCGCCGGCGTTGAAGTAGTAGTCGCCCCGGCGCACAAACGACTGCAGCAGCACGAAAACCAGAACCGCCGCCACGCGGCTGTGCCAACCCACCGTCATCGCGATGGCCGACACTAAAAGCAGCACCCACCCGACGAGAAGCGCGGTGTCGCCCGGCCACACCTCGAAGACGCTCCACTGAAAATTGATCTCGGGGTGCTCGGGCGTCACGCCGTCCGCCCCGAAGACCGCGAACAGATCGGGCAGCAACACCAGGCTCCAGGCGAGGACGGCCAACCCGGATCCGATCCGCACAAGGCCGAGCGTGTAGACCGGCTCAGCGGTGAAGAAAAAATCGTTCCAATGATCGACCGACGAGCCTAGCCGTGTTCGAAATGCACTTCGTGTTCTCATCGCGAGCCCGTCAAGTTCTCTTGGTACAGAAGTTTGGAAGCGGTCGGGCGTCGTGTCTCGCCCTCCTCTTCACCCGGCGCCGTCAGCGTCTCGGTGTGCAGCAACATCGCGACGGAGACAGGTTCATCGTCGGGCTGACTCAGTCTGGCGACCACCCAGTGCGCCAGCTGTCTGCGGAAGTCGGGATTCAGTACGGCGGCATACCTGAGCAACAGCCAGCGATCCCACCAACCGACACCCTCGGCGCCGGGCTCGAAGTTCCATACGCGAGTCTGCCCATCGGCGAAGCGCACCTGGACGTCGACGCTGTCCTGCCGCCTGCTCGGGTTGGCGTACATCGCCCAACTCTGGTCGAGCGCGGCAGGCACCGCGACCGGCTCGACGACCGGCAACAACTCCCGCTTGATCGGCGAGTCGGGCAGGTTGCACACGACTCCGACGGTCACGAACAGCGCCATGCCCACGCTGATGACCGCCTTGCCCAGCGACGAGTCCTCAAACCGCCGCTGGAGGCTGCCGGCGCCGCGCGCGCGTGGGTGGCGGTCCTGCTCCTGGTGTTCGTCTGGCGTCACCGTCACCCGCTCTCGCCCTTTCGTCGGGAACACAGTAATTCACCTCGTGGCTTTTGCCCCGGCGTCGCGGCGCCACGGGGTGCTGCGTCGACGGGAGGTCTCGACCCGGGGGAATTAGGCTGACTGCTGATGGCACGCACGGTTCTCGTCACAGGAGCCACCGGCACGCTGGGCCATCGCGTCGTGCCCGAAGCGATCGCAGCGGGCCACGAGGTGCGGGCGCTGAGCCGCAAAGCCCACGTGGGATACACCGGCGTGCACTGGGCGCAGGCAGACCTGTTGACGGGGACGGGGCTGGACGCCGCCGTCGACGGCATCGAGGTCGTGATCAACTGCGCGACGCAGCCGACCGGCGACAAGGACATCACCGCGATGCGCAACCTCGTCGAATCGGCCCGGCGGGCCGGCGTCGCTCACATCGTGCACGTGTCGATCGTCGGCATCGACCGCATCCCGCTGCCTTACTACCGCACCAAGCTGCGCGCCGAACAGGTTCTGGAATCGTCGGGGATCGGCCACACCGTGCTGCGTGCGACTCAGTTCCACGACCTGATCCGCACCATCTTCGCACTGCAGAGGTACTCGCCGGTGCTGTGGGCCTTCCGCGGGGTGCGCTTCCAGCCGATCGACACGGCCGACGTCGCAGCACGGCTGGTCGAATTGGCCGACGCCGCACCCGCCGGGCGAGCGCCCGACATGGGCGGTCCGGCGGTGCACACCCATACGGACCTGGCACGCATGTACCTCGAGGCATCGGGGAGCCGGCGCCGAGTGCTCGCGCTACCCGTTCCGGGGCGGATCGGACGGGAGCTCAGAGCGCGCGCCAACCTGGTCCCGCAGAACCGGGTCGGCTCGGTCGGCTTCGCCGAGTTCCTGGCATCCCGGCAATAAGTTTGGCCATCTACATTCTTCGCCGTAGCGAGTCAGGGCACAGTTTGGCCTACTTGCTTGCATGTGCCACGGTTCGTCGTACGCTCGTATCCGATGAGCAATCCAGCGTCGCGGAGCCGTTCGATGCGTGCTGCTGACACCGATCGAATCCAGGTGGCACAGCTGCTCACTGACGCCGCCGCACAGGGCCGGCTTCAACTCAACGAGTATGAGGACCGGCTGACCAGGGCATATGCCGCGCAGACCTACGACGAGCTGGATCGGTTGTCCGCGGATCTGCCGGGTGCGATCACCCGGGGACGCAGCGGCGGCCCGTGCCGGCCCGCGCCGTCGACGATGCTGCTGGCGATCATGAGCGGCTTCGAGCGCCGCGGCCGCTGGAACGTGCCCAGACGGATGACGACATTCGCTCTTTTTGGCGGCGGTGTGCTGGATTTGCGATACGCCGACTTCACGTCGCCGGAGGTGGAAATCCACTCGTATTCGATCTTCGGCGGTCAGACCATCCTGATCCCGCCGGAGGTCAACGTCGACCTTCGCGGTGTCGGCGTGATGGGGAGCTTCGACCACTCCGTCGACGGCGAGGGCTCACCCGGGGCGCCGTGCGTGTGCATCCGCGGCTTCTCCCTGTGGGGCCGCGTCGGCGTCAAGCGCAAGAAGCGTAAGTCCGCCTAGCATCCTTGCTCAGCGGCGTCGACGCGACCGCAGATAGTCGCCGACGACCGCGGCGCCCAGCCCGTCGAGGTCCGGCACCACCACGCGCCCCTCGACCCGGCGTGCCACCTGATCGATGAACCGCGCCAGCCCCGGGTCGTTGCCGAGTCGGAAGATCGTCACCTGCGCGCCCAACGCGGCGACCTCATCGAAGCCCTTCACCGTGTGGGCGATCGTCCGCGGATGCGGCGGGTAATCGAAGAACACAGCAGAACAGGCGTCGTCGTTCGCCGAACTCTCGAGGTGCGCCGTCGGCTCGCCATCGGTGACGACGAGCACCACCGGCTGGGCATTGGGGTGACGGCGCAGGTGCCGCCCGGCCAACGCCAGCGCGTGGTGCAGGTTGGTGCCCTGCTCGTACACGCCCTCCAGGCCGGTGAGCTCGGCGGCGGTCACGGTTCGCGCGTAGCGGCCGAACGCGATGATCTGCAGCGCGTCGGACCGGAAGCGCGTGCTGACGAGATGGTTGAGCGCCAGCGCGGTGCGCTTCATCGGCAACCACCGGTTCTCCATCACCATCGAGAACGAGGTGTCGACCAGCAGCGCGACCGCCGCCTGGGTCCGCGTCTCCGTCTCGGAGATCTCGACGTCCTCAACCGTGATGCGAATCGGACGCTCAGCGACCCCCGTCCCGGCCTGACGCAGCACCGCGTTGGTGAGGGTGCGGGTCACGTTCCACGGTTCGGTGTCACCGAATGCCCACGGCCGGGTCGCGCCCGTCAGCTCACCCGCCGCACCGGCCCGGCGAGTGTCACGCTCCCCGTGCCGGCCCGAAAGCTGTTGCGCCACATCGCGTAATGCGGTCTGTCCGAGCTGGCGCATGGCCTTGGGCGACAGCCGCCACTGCCCGTCGGACCCGCGGTCCAGAAAACCCTGGTCCATCAGGGCCCGCTCCAGCTCGGCCAGTGTGCGCGCGTCGACCGCGGCGTCCTCGCCCAGCTGGCGGGCCAGCATGTCGAGGTCGACGTCCTCCATCGTGGCGCCGGCGTAGCTCTGCGACAGTTCCTCGGCCAGCTGCTCCAGTTCGGCGATGTCCTGCATCGCCTGCGCACCCTCCCCCATGCCCAGCGGATTGTCGCCGGAGAAGTTCGACGAGCCGGTCCAGTCCTCGCCGGGCCGTGCGGCTTGCAGGTGGGCGTCGAGCCGGTTGAGCGCGTTCATCAGCGACGGCGAGCCGAATGCCTGCTGCGCCAACGAATCCAGCTCGGCGCGCTGCTCCGCGCTCAGGCTGTTGCGGAACCGCTGAGCGGCGGCCGCACGCTGGGCCAGTGAGTCCAGCAGTTCGTCGACGTTGCGCGGGTTCTCCGGGAAGAACTCGCCGTGCTTGTTCATGAAGCTTTCGAAATCTTGTTGGGTGTCTTCGCCTTTGGCGTGCTTGTCGAGCAGGTCGTTGAGGTCGTCGAGCATCTCGTTGACGCGTTGACGGTCCTCGTCGGTGGCGTTCTCGAGCGCCTCCTTCATCCCGGCGAAGCGCTGGTCGAGCATCTCGCGACCGAGCAGATCCTTGATCTGGTCGTACTTCTCGCGCCCCTCGGGGCTGCGCCACTCGTAGTCGGCGAGTTCCTGCACGGCCTTGGCCGGCGACGCCGGCAGGTTCTCGATGCGCATCTCCTGAAACCGCGCGTCGTCGTCGAGCGCACGGGCCAACTCTTTGCGCTCGGCCAGCACCGCTTCGTCGAGGAGCTTCTTGATTTCGGCCAGCGTGCCGTCGAGGTTGTTGCGCTGCAACAACTCCCGGCGACGACGATTGGCTTCGGCGGCGAGCTTGTCGGCGCCGCGCATGTTCTTGGTGCCGCGGCGCAACATCTCCGACAGCGCCCGACGCGGCGAACTGCCCTCCATCACGTCCTGACCGATCTGCTCGAGCGCCTCGCGCAAGTCGATCGGGGGCGCCAGCGGGTCGGGCCCGCCGGTGTATCGCGAATACCGCGAGACGTGTCTAGCCATAAGTCGTTTCGCCCTCGTCCGACACCTTGTCGATCCGCTTCGCCAGATACAGCGCCTCGAGTGCCAGCTCGACCGCGGCGGCCCGCTGTCCGTCGGTCGTCGCATCGAGCCGCTTCTGGATCTCGGCGATCGCGGGCACCTCGGGAACCGCGGCCAGCACGTCGCGGGCCGAGACCCGCTCTCCGGTCGTGACGGCCGAACCGTTCTCGATCGCGACCACCAGCGGTCCGACGTCGATACCGCCCAGCAGCCGCTGGGCGGTATCGGCGGTGGCCCGGCGCAGCAGATGCTCGAGCACCGCCTGCTCGCGGCCCTCCTCGCCGGTCTCGAACTCGAGCTTGCCGCGCAGCACGTCGACGACCGAGCCCAGGTCGACCACGCGGGCCACCGACTCCTGCTCCCCGAGCACCGCAGACCGGTGACGGGCGGCCGCCGCGACGGTCTCGGCCCCGGCGATCGCGAAGCGCGCCGAGACCCCGGAGCGCTGGTCGATCGAGCGCGACTCACGCAGATAGCGCGCGAACCGGGCCAGCACCTGGATCAGGTACTCGGGCACCTCGGCGGCCAGGTGCGCTTCCTGCGTGATGACCCCGACCTCCGCATCGAGCTCCAGCGGATAGTGCGTGCGGATCTCGGCTCCGAACCGGTCCTTTAGCGGCGTGATGATCCGGCCGCGGTTGGTGTAGTCCTCCGGGTTGGCGCTGGCCACGACGAGCACGTCGAGCGGCAGCCGCAACGTGTAACCGCGCACCTGGATGTCGCGCTCCTCCATCACGTTGAGCATCGACACCTGGATCCGCTCGGCGAGGTCGGGCAGTTCGTTGATCGCGACGATGCCGCGGTGCGCCCTCGGGATCAGCCCGTAGGCGATGGTTTCCGGGTCCCCGAGGCTGCGGCCCTCGGCCACCTTGATGGGGTCGATGTCGCCGACCAGGTCGGCCACGCTGGTGTCGGGGGTGGCCAGCTTCTCGGTGTAGCGCTCGCTGCGGTGCCGCCAGGCGATCGGCAGGTCGTCACCCGAGTCGGCCACACGCCGGATCGACTCGGGGGTGATCGGGCTGTACGGGTGCTCACCCAACTCCGACCCGGCGATCACCGGCGTCCACTCGTCGAGCAGGCCGGTCAGCGCGCGCAGCAGGCGCGTCTTGCCCTGCCCGCGTTCGCCGAGCAGCACGACGTCGTGGCCGGCGATCAGCGCCCGCTCGAGCTGCGGAATGACGGTGTCCTCGAAACCGAGGATCCCGGGCCACGCGTCACGTCCCTCCGCCAACGCGGCCAACAGGTTTTCCCGGATTTCTTGCTTGACGCCCCGTTCGCGATGGCCGGATGCCCTCAGCTCGCCGACGGTGCGGGGTAGATCTTGGGGTTGAGTCACCACTCCACGCTACGACTTGTCCCGCGACGGTGCGTGTCCCCCGCTGGTCGACGCCGTTGTTTCGTCAGATTTTCCGCACGCTGGCGGCGGCTCAACCCGCCGACGGCGGCAACAGCTGGAACCCGTCGAGAATGGCCGTGCTGTCCCGTTGATACGTCGGGTCATCGGGATCGAGCGTCTGGGCGGTGACGCTGACCGCGAAGGTCTTGCCCTCGGCACGCATCACCGCGCCGAGTGCGACGGCCGGATGCGGCGCCACGTTCCCCATCGTCGGCATGCGGTATTCGAACATCCGGGCGGGCATCCCGCACAGCGTGCGCTCGCTGACACGGACATCCGTCGCGCCGATGCCGGACTCGAGCGCATCGCGCATGTTGGTGAACACCAGGTTCGAGTCCTGCGCGCCCGGCGCGCTCTCGAGCGTGACCACGACGTTCGGGGTGAACCCCGCCGACGTGAGCTCGTCATTGCGCATGGCGAAGCGGATCAGTTCCGAATCCATCAGCGTGGTCCGCTTCCATCCCGGGGGCGTCGGGATCTTCATCACCGGCTCGTTGTCGTTCCTGGCCGGAATCGTCGTCAGCGGCTCGTCGACGGTTTCGCACTGTGACGAGTCGGACCCGACGGAGTCGGCCGCCGCGGTCAGGTCGGCCCCGGCGACCGCGCGGGCATCGTCGACGACCCTGGTGCACGAGACAATCAGGACCGTCGTCGCCGCCAACACGAGCGTGACGGCACGCGACGCAGAAACCATGGTGTGGAACATAACGGCCTCCGGCCGTCGAGGGCGGTTTTCACGTGCCTCTCACTGGATAAGCCTGCCTCCAGCCCACCTTCGAGGCGGGCGCCGCCCAGTCACGTAGCCAACAGCGCGGAGACCGCCGATGGGTCTTTATAGTAGACGTCCAACTCGACGATCTTGTCGGCACGCACCCGGTAGATCTCGACCAGGTTCATGGTCACCCTGCGCCCGGACCGTGCCGTGAAGGTGAGCGCAAAGCGCGACACCACGGTGTCGTCGTTGAGGGACTCCTGCCGGATCGGGCCGCGGGTCAGCTGCAGATCCCGCGTCATCTCCGACAGCAGAGCGCGGAAGCCGGCCGGACCGTGGTAGTCGCCGCTGTAGGGAAGCCCGCCCGCCTCGTGAAGCACGAAGCCATCGTCGAGGACGCCGCAGGCGCCATCCAGGTTCCCGTCGTGCAGTGCAACGCTGAACCGGCGCACGACCTCGAGGGGTGAGGCGCTCATTCCCATCGGGATCGGATCTGCGCCAGGGCTGACGTACTGCGTTATGCGTGGGATTCCGTCGATGAGGCGAAGGTATTTCGGTATCGACTCGCGCACCCACTCGGTCTCCCCGTGCGCGGCGCAGGCGGCCTGATCGGCGTAGACCTCGACAACGACGTACTCCTCCGGCCGCTCGACGCTGCGCGCGAAGCCGTAGTGGACGACGCCGCGCTCCTCGTTCGACTTCGCCGCGACGTAGTGCATCAGCTCCTCGAACGCATCGGCGTTGGCTTGCGACACCTGCAGATTCGCGATGAACGTGATCATCAGCCTGCCTTCGCCGGCTCGCCGATGACATGATGGGCGGTGTTCAGCCGGGCGGCGGCCGATTCGATGGTCCGGCGCACGCCATCCCGTACCGACACCTTGTTGGGGCCGAGCAGTTCGACCATCTTGGCAGTGTCCGCCCAGATCGGCCACGCCTTGCTGTTCTCGACGAAAGTCGGTTTCTTGCCCAGGATTTCGCCCGCGATCTGGCAATACTCCTGCGTCGTCACGGCCTCGGTGCCGCCGATGTTGACGATCTCGGCTCCGACCTTCGCGATACCCGCTGCGGCGATGGTCTTTTCGACATAGTCGTCCTCGTAGAGCGGGGTGTGGACGTTGCGCACACCGGGATAGACGCTCACGGGCTCGTCGCGGATGATCTGGTCGATGCGCTGGGTGACACCGCCGCCGCGGGGTCCGTAGAAGGAGAAGATTCGCACGATCACCGTCGGCAGTTCGTAGTCGACACTGAGATGTTTGAGCAGGAACTCGGCCGCGATCTTGCTGGCCGCGTAATTCTCCGCCGAGCTGTGCAGCCCGTAGGGGTCGTCCTCGCGCAGCGGACGCTCACCCTGGTACTGGTAGAGAGATCCGGTGCTGCCGTGCACGAACGCCTCGCAATCCCGGTAGCGCCGGGCGAGCCGGCCCGCGGCGCCGGCGTTGACCTCGTAGGCGGTCGCTTGGGTGGGCGGCAGCACCGCGTAGTTGATGACGATGTCGACCGACTCCGGCAGTTTCGAGAGGTCCGGGTCGGCGAGGTCGAAGGCGATCGGGTGTGCGCCGGCCTCTTCGAGCATCCGGCTCTGCCGCGGGTCGGAGAACCGCGCGACCGCGAAGACCTCGTTCGATTTCGCGAGTTCGACCGCCACCGGGAAGGCGACCACGCCGCTCGCCCCGGTCACCAGCACGCGTTTGCCCGAAATGTGTGTCATGGCCTCCTCTTTCGTGCCAGTGTCACTGCGGCGGCGCGCAGCCTGGTTGCGCCGTGCAACGTCAGCAACGGCGTGACGAGATCCTCCCGCAGCCGGGTCAACCTCCAGGTGGCCAACCGCCAGCCGTCATCGTCCTTGCGGTACGTCTCGTGGTAATGGCCATAACCGTGAAGCGTGACCGCGGGCAGCAGACGCACGACGTCGTTGAGGGACCACACGCCACGCGCGGTCGTCGGTGAGGTCAGCGTGATCTCGGGGGCGTGCACGTGGTGCACCGTGGTCTGGCTTGGCCGCCCGAGCGTGCTCCGGGTGTAGGCGATGAATTCATCAGCGCCATTGAGGACGCGATCGCCGAGTTCGGCGACGAGGTCCGGGGCGAACAACGTCCGCCAGGCCGTCCAGTCCTTGGCGTCCAGGTAGCGGCAGTAGCGCGCCTTCAACTGCTTGATCGACTCCACGGCGACAAGAGCGCCGGCGTCATCCATCGCCGGTCGCGGCCTGCATCGCGTCGGCTTCGTAGCTGCCCATGAACTCCATCGGAACGCCGCCCATGGTGCAGAAGAACAGGTCGACGCCCGGCATCCCGGTGTCGAGGACGGTCACGTCATCGGTGTGGGCACGCGCCCTCTCCTGCGCGGTGGCGTAGTCGTCAGTCAGAAACGACAGTGCTGCAAGGCCTTCCGGCGCTACGGCGCGCAGATGTTCGGGAACGTCGAGCACCTCGATGAGTCCGGCTGTGCCGGTGCCGAGGATTGTCACGTCGGCCCCGTCCGATGGTGGCCAGCCCAAAGTCGCCTCGAGCACGTCACCGGGGACGCGAAAGTGATGCTGCACCTCCATGCCGACGACGTCGGTCAGGAATCCGATGAACGTATCCGCGGAATGGCTACGCATGACGACGTGATGGAGTTGGTTGGGCAACGGGACGCCTTCCTCCTAGCGGGCATCGCCATGCTAGTCAGCGGTGCGACCCCGCCGTGGTGTTTTCGGCGACTTTTTTCCCGAACAGAAACAAATCTCCAGCCCGGCGATCACCACGTCGAGGTTGAACTCCAATTGCCCCACGCCGCCGTCTCGGTCGGCGATCACTTGACGCAGCAGCGGAAAGTCGCCCGCTTCGGCGCCATGCAGAGCGTTCGCCACATCGGATACGTTGGGGTGCACGCGAATTCCCGCCGACAACACGGCTTCCCGGCCGGCCGCGTGCCCCAACTCGCTGACCAGTCGAAGTACGCGGCCCGCCTCGTCCACCGTGCATCCCGCGTCGACGAGAACCTGCAGCACATGTTCCACCGGTGCCAGCGCGCCCAATCCCGTTGCGGGCAGCCGAAAGTAGGGTGCCAGCACCCCCAGTTTCAGCACCGCGTCGCGCAGCGCCGCGGCGTAGCCGCGCAAGACGTCCTGCCAATCACCGTCGGAGGGCAGTGCAACACGGCTGAGTTCGGATTCGAAGACGTCGACGGCCACGAGTTCACGCAGCGCATCCCGATCGCCCACGTGGTAGTTGAGCGCCTTGGGGTCGACACCGAGGACGTCGGCGACCGCCTGCATCGTCAACGCTTCGGGCGCCACGGTCCGTGCGGCCGACACGATGCGTTCCCGGCTGATCTGCCGGGGCCTCCCTCGTGCCTTCACCAGGACGACTATAGGGACGGCTTGCGCGCGGCAGGTGTCAGTGCGCGAAGTGGCGTGCCCCGGTGAGATACAGCGTGATACCCGCCTTGGCCGCGGCTTCGGTCACCTGATCGTCGCGCACGGAGCCACCCGGGTGGACGATCGCCTTCACACCGCCTTCGGTCAGCACCTCGAGGCCGTCGGGGAACGGGAAGAAGGCGTCGGAGGCGGCGACGGCGCCGCGCACCCGGTCGCCGGCCCGCTGCACCGCGAGCCTCGCCGCGTCGACGCGGTTCACCTGGCCCATACCGACGCCGACGGTGGCGCCGTCCGCGGCGACGACGATCGCGTTCGACTTCACCGCCCGGCACACGCGCCAGGCGAACTTCAGGTCTGCCAGTGTCGCGGGATCGGCCGGCTCACCGGTGGCCAGCGTCCAGTTGAGCGGATCGTCGCCGTCGGCGGTGAACTCGTCGCGCTGCTGGACCAACAGCCCGCCGCTGATCTGGCGGAATTCGGTGCCGCCGGGTTGCGGCTCGGAGGCCACCAGCACTCGGATGTTCTTCTTTCGGGTCAGCACCTCCACCGCGCCGGGTTCGTAGGCGGGCGCGATGATCACCTCGGTGAAGATGTCGGCGACGGTCTCGGCCATTTCGACCGATACCGCCGTGTTGGCCGCGATCACCCCGCCGAACGCCGACAGCGGATCGCATTCGTGGGCTTTGCGGTGCGCGTCCGCAACGGACTGCGACGAGATCGCGATGCCACATGGGTTGGCGTGCTTGATGATCGCCACGCAGATCTCGGCGTGGTCGAAGGCGGCCCGCCATGCGGCGTCGGCGTCGGTGTAGTTGTTGTAGGACATCTCCTTGCCGTGTAACTGCTCGGCCTGCGCGAGGCCCGGCCACGCGGCGTCGTTGCGATAGAGCGCCGCCTGCTGATGCGGGTTTTCGCCGTACCGCAACACGGCGCTGCGCTGCCACGTGGCGCCGACCCAGCCCGGCAGGGGACTCTCCGACCGCTCCGGCGCCAGCACCGAACCCATCCAGGACGCGACGGCGACGTCGTACTCCGCGGTGTGCCGAAACGCCAGCGATGCCAGCCTCTTTCGTTCATCGAGGGTGAATCCGCCCGCGCGGACCGCGGCGAGCACGCCGTCGTATCCCAGTGGGTCGACGACCACTGCGACGCTTGGGTGGTTCTTCGCGGCGGCCCGCACCATGGAGGGGCCGCCGATGTCGATCTGCTCGACGCATTCGTCGATGGTCGCGCCTGAGGCGACGGTCTCGGCGAACGGATACAGGTTGACCACGACGAGCTCGAACGCCTCGACGCCCAGTTCGCTCAGGGCCGAGACGTGTTCGGGTTTGCGCTGATCGGCGAGCAGGCCGGCGTGCACATGCGGGTGCAGCGTCTTGACGCGCCCGTCGAGCACCTCGGGGAAACCGGTGACCTCTTCCACCGGGGTCACCGGGACACCCGCTGCGGCAATGGTTTTCGCTGTCGACCCGGTGGATACGATGCTGACGCCCGCCTCGTGCAGGCCGCGGGCCAAATCGGCGAGGCCCGTCTTGTCGTAGACGCTGATCAGCGCCCGCCGAATCGGCCGCTTGCCCTCGGTCATCCCAATGTCGCCTTTCGTCCGGTCCAGGTCACGCCGCGGACTGCCACCGCGGCAAGTACTTCCGCCAGAAGTCGCCGCTCGACGACTTTGATCCGTTCGTGCAGCGTCGCCTCGTCGTCGTCGTCGAGGACGGGTACCGCCTCCTGGGCCAACACCGGCCCGGTGTCGGTTCCCGCATCGACCAGGTGCACGCTGCAGCCGGTCACCTTGACGCCGTAGGCGAGCGCGTCGGCCACCGCGTGCGCGCCGGGGAAGGCGGGCAGCAACGCGGGGTGCGTGTTGATGATGTGCCCCATGAACCGCGAAAGAAAATGCGGTCCAAGGATTTTCATGAATCCCGCGGATACGATCAGGTCGGGCTCATGTGCGGCGGTGGCCTCGGTGATTGCGACGTCCCACGCCTCCCGGTCGGGATAGTCGCGCAGCCGCACGGTGTAGGAGGGAACCGAGGCGGCCGAGGCGATGTCGACCGCCGGGCAGTCGCGGTCGACACCGACCGCGACGATCGATGCGGGGTACTCGCCCGCCGTGGCATCCAACAGCGAACGCAGCAGCGAACCGGTGCCCGACGCCAGCACGACGACCCGTGCAGGAACCTTCGGCGGTACGCGGAGGGGTTGCTGCACGCCTGGCAGCCTAATGGGTGCCCGGCGGGCCGTCGTCGTCCGCCATGAAGTGCTCTTCGGGGTCCTCGACGACGTCGTTCGGGTTCGGCCGCGGCTCGACCCGACCGGCGGCTTCCGTGTCCGGCGCACCGGCGGGCTCCTCGTCGGCGGGCCCGGGTTCGAGGTCCTCGGGTTCGACGTCCTGGGGTTGGAGCTCCTCGGGTTCGACGTCCATTGGCTCGAGGTCCTCGGGTTCGACGTCCTCGGGTTCGGGCTCCACGTCGGCGGCGTCGTCGTCCTCGACGTGATCCTCGAGGATGGCCCTGGGCACCCTCGGCCTACGGGCCACGCCGCCCGCCATCACCACAGTCAGCGCACCGATTCCGGCGAACCACAGGAACACCGCGGGCCCGAACGTCGCCTGATCCACTCCGACGTCGCCGAAGTTGCCCAGCCGTCCGCCGCCGGCATAGCCGAGCAGGGCCACGGTGAGCGCCGAAAGCGCGGACGCGACGAGGAGCTTGGCCAGCGCCGGGCCGAGCGGAACGGGGCGTCGCGCACACTGCTGCCCCACCGCCACCGCCGCAGCCGCCGCGACGATGAGCAGCGCCACCCACACCGGCCCCAGTGGCGGCGTCGGCACCGCCGCCAGGATCGGCAGTGCCGGGATGTCGCCGCCGAACACCGTGAACGAACTGAAGGTCGCGAGCCCGACGTGCGCGCTGGACCCGACCGCCACCGCCGACGTGCCGACCAGCACGTTCGGGATGTACAGCACCGATAACACCGTCAGGCTCAACTGACCGAACATCGAGTCGGTGATCGAGTAGAGATCGTGCATCGTCGACCAGTGCACGACCATCGATCCGGCCATCACCACGCCGGAGAGCCCCGCCAAGGCGAGCACGCCCGCGGCCGCGGCGCGGAACGCATCCGGAAGCCATGTGGGCAGCGAGGCGTCGGCCATCACCCGCCTGCCGAGCCGGGATCCGACCCCCACCGCCGCACCGATCGCGTGCACGGCGAGCACGCCGCCGAAAGCGCGTAACGCGTGCGGGGTCTGGAGCTGGGTGAGCACCGAAGCGGCGTCGTGGACCACGGCCAGCGCGATCGCGGCGATCAACAACGGCCCGCCCAGCGCCGAGGCAACCACCCAGCGCGTCACGAACCACGAACCGTTCGGGCTGGTGGCGGCGGCCGTCGTGCGGGCGGTGCCCCACACCATCGCGAGGGCGGGCAGCAACGGCATCACGCCGAGCTCGGCGCCGCCGATCGACACCGGCACCAGGTGCACGCCGAGCCACATGCTGGCGATCGCGCCGAGCGCGCCGGTCATGTCGCTGTTCGCGATCAGCAGTTGCAGCAGCACGACGGCCGCGATGATGACGAGCGCCACCAACGACGGCCCGAACGCGACCCGAAGGAGCTCACGCGCCTGGCGTGCGCCGACTGGCCGTTGATCCACTGGTTGAGCCGCTCCTCAGTCAGGCTGCCGTGCTGCGGTGACGCACGCGCGGCTCAGACTACTGGCTCACCTCACGAAGGCGGCGGACCCGACTCCGGGGAGGACGACGGTTGCGCCGGAGTCTGAGTCGTCGGCTGAGACGACGGCGGCTGGCCGTACGCGGGGAACCCGGTCGGCGGTGTCGGGGGGCCCTGCTGGCCCTGCTGGCCTTGCTGGTGGCCCTGTTGCGGCGCTCCCGGGAAACCGCCGGTCGACGGACCGCCCGGATAACCGCCCGGATACGTCGACGGATATCCCGGCCGGTGCTGCTGGGGTCCGCCGTGATGCTGCTGGCCCTGCTGGCCGTAGTACGGGCCCGGGGCGCCGTACTGCTGCCCGTAGGACTGGTCGTACTTCGGCCGCGGCGCGGGCGGGGTGATGATGCCCGACTCGAACAGCAGCGCCGCCACGGCGACGATTGCCTGGAACAGCGAGAAGGCGATGATCAGGTACAGACCCCAGTCGATCGCGGCGCCGCTCGGGCGGTTGATCACCTCGGCGATGATGAGCAGGAACGCGGCGACCGCGAGCACGGCGTACACCGCCGTCGACGCGCCGTGTCTCGGCAACAGCGTCGTCCCGGCCAGCAGCCCGGCGACGAGCGATGTCGCGACGGCGAGCACCAGACCGAACGAGCTTCCGCTGATGCTGCCCAGCCCCGGGAAGTCGGACGCGGAGATGGTGAACAGCGGCGCGAAGCTCGACAAGTACACCGCCAGGCCCAGCAGAGCCACGGCGATGGCCAGATACGTCGGCAGCTTGTTCGCGGCGTCGGTCGTCGACGGCGACGCCTCCGGCGCCCTGCCGAACTGCTGCGTCGGCGCGGAGAACTGGGTGGTCGGCTGCTGCGCGGGCGGGTATCCGGGGCTACCGGGCGGTCCTTGCGGGTACGACATGACCTCTCCTGTGCTCGGGCGGGCTTTGAAAACCACGCTAGCGCACAGCGGTCATGCCGAGACCAGCACCGGTTCGCCCACGCTGTCCTGTTCGGACCGTTCGATTTCGCGGACCAGCGGCAACACCTTCGCGCCGAAGTACTCGATCTCTTCTTGAAAGTGCAGGAACCCGCCGAGGATCAGATCGACACCGCGTTTGCGGTACGCCGCAATGCGTTCGGCGATCTGCTCGGGCGTGCCGATCAACTGAGTGCGGAACCCGTCGTTGTACTGCACCAAGTCCTCGAACGTCGAATCGGCCCACATACCGCGTTTGTCCCCGGTCGAGTTGCCCGCCTGCTGCACCGCGGCGCGGAACCCGTCGACGGCCGGCTTGTTGGCCTTGGCGATGATCTCGCGCAGGACGTCTTTCGCTTCTTTTTCGGTGTCGCGGGCGATGATGAATCCGTTGAGCCCGAACCGGACTTCGCGGCCCGCCCCGCCAGCGTGCTCACGCACGTCCACGATCTGCTCGGTCACCCCGTCGAAATCCTTGCCGTTGGAGAAATACCAGTCGGCGTACAGGCCGCCGTTGCGCCGCGCCGCGGTCGAGTTGCCGCCCTGGAACAACTCGGGGTTGGGACGCTCGGGAGTGTTGAGCGGTTTGGGTTTGAGCGTGAAGTCGTGGATGCGATAGAAGTCGCCGCGAAAATCGACGTCGTCCTCGGTCCAGATCTTGCGCAGCACCTGCAGGAACTCGGCGCTGCGCCGGTAGCGCTCATCGTGCTCGAGCCACGGTTCGCCCAGATGGGTGAACTCGTCCTTGAACCACCCCGACACCACGTTGACCGCGAAGCGACCATTGCTGAGATGGTCGGCGGTGGCGCCCAGCTTGGCCAGCACCGCCGGCTGCCACAGCCCCGGATGCACCGCCGCGATCACCTTCAGCTTCTGCGTGGCCAGCAACAACGCCAGCGAAAAGCTCGTCGATTCGTGTTGGTACTCAGCGCCGTAACTCGCTTCGTAGCGCACCTGGCTCAGCGCGTATTCGAACCCGTTGTTCTCCGCGGTCTGCGCCAGCTTGGCGTTGTACTCGTAGTTCCAATCGGTGCGCTGCTCGATATCGCTCGTCACCAACCCACCACTGACGTTGGGCACCCAGTAGGCGAACTTCACATGATCGGCAATGCGTTCGGTCGTCATGGTCTGACATGACAGCAGCGCGGGCCCGGCACGTCGCCGGTATCAATCACGTTGAAGGAAACGCGCCCCACCCTGCGGGCACTCGCCCAGCAAGTCCGTCGCGAGCATGATCCTGCCGAGGGCCACCCATGCGGCGCCGTAGTAGGTCGGATAGCGCTGCAGCAACGCCGAGGCCTGGTCGAGGCGCGCCGCCGCCGCGTCCGCCTCTCCGGCGGCGGTCTCGGTGGCGGCGGCGCTGACGAGTGCCAGGGGATGCTGCCACTCTCCGGCGGTCGACCCGTCGAGATTGCGCACCGCAGGCGGGTTCCCGGGCGCCGCGATCTGCTCGCGCATCGATGCCGCGAGGGCCCGGTCATCGGCATCACAGGACTCGGCGAAGCGGACGGGAAGGCGCGCGGCATCCAGGCCGAAATTCACGGGTCCTCCGCCGGGCGGTTCGATCGGCGTCGCATGGCCGGCCGGGTTCACGGCCGCCCAGTCCGGCGGCAGCCGGTCCACGCCGACCAACTGCCAGCTCAGCGTTCGCTGGGTGCGGCTGATCTCGAGCCACCTCCGGTCACCGGAGGCCCGGAAGAGTTCGTCCTCGGCGCGAGGGCTGAAGTAACCGGGGTCGATGGCGTGCGGGGGCGTGGTCGCCCAGTTGCCCGCCACCGTCGTCAGGCCACCACCGACGAGCCACTGCCCCGGCGGAGCCACGTCGACCGGCGGCGGCGCGGCGGAGCCGACCGGGGCTGTTTCGGCCCGCATGACATCGGCGCCAAGCCGCTTACCGGCGTCGACCAACCCCTGCGCTTCGAACCGGCCGCCCGCGAGCACCAGGGCGCGCGCCGCGTCGAGGTCGGCGTCGGTGGCGCTGTTGGCGTCGACCACCCTGCCGTCCGCCCACCGCCAGGACAGAAGCCCGTCGGGGCGGCGCAGCTGTGATTTCGTCCAGTCCCAGATCGATCGGAACCGGTCCTCGTCGTTCAGCGCGGCGGCGATCAACATGCCGTATGCCTGGCCTTCGCTGACCACGTCGCCGCCCTCGTCGCGGCGCACCACGCGTCCGTCGTCTTCGACGTAGCGGTCGAGGAAGTCTTGTCCGGCCTGGCGAGCGGCCGCCTCTCGCATGGTGCCGATGTCGGTTTGCGAGACGCGCGGATCCGCCGCGTGTGCGACGCCCCATCCGGCGGCCACCACGGTCACCACCATCAGGACCTTCACGGCCACCGTGCGTAAGCGAATCACTGTCGACTCCTTCGGGCTCGTACGGCCAGCACCACGGCGCCCGCGATCACGGCTGTACACAGCACGAGCGGGATCGCCTGCTGCCGTGGGTCGTTGACGCCGACGGGTTTCGACGGCGTCTTGTCCGGCGGCAGTTCGGCCGCGGGGATCACCACATCGGGCGGGTCGAGCGGCGCCGACGCGGCAGGCACATCGCGCACCTGACGAAGGTCCGGCCCGTCGGGCCCGTCCGTGAGCACGAGCGTCGTGGGCGCGCCGTCGGCGAGCACGACGGGCCGCCGGAATTCTCTGCCCTCGACGGTGATCACTGCCTCGTGAACACCCGGCGGCTGAGGTAGGTAGCCGGTGATCAGACCGTAGGAAGCGTTGTCCGCCAGCACGGTTGGTCCGGACGCGGTCGAGGTCAGCGCCAGCTTGACCGGACCGGTCGCCCCGGCGGCGTGCATCAGTCGGACCGTCGGCTCGGGCGAAGGCCCACCGTCGGGCGCGAGCTGCGCGGCCACCTCCGACGACTCTGCAGCGGAGAACAGTCCCAGCGTGTAGGAGGCACCCGGCGAGACCGTGAAGGCCTGGCGCATCTTCACGGTGCCGGTGCGCGCTTCGACCGTGGCCATCACATAAGTGCCAGCGGCGATGCTGCGGTACTCGGTCGGATTCGGCCTGTCGCCCAACGAAATCGAGCCGCCGGGACCGCCATCGATGCGCACGAATTCCACGCGGTCCGGCGCCGAGCCCCGTCGCATGTCGCTCACCCGGACCGAGCCCGCACCTTCGGGCACCGGCGCTGCGTTTCCGCCGAGACCGATGTTCGTCGCCTTGGCGGGAAAACGGACCGTCAGCCGTCCGTCGCGTAGGGCGACCGACTCGACCGCGAAGGGACTCTCCTGCCGGTCGAGGAAGGCAGCGACTGTCCGCAGCCGCTCCGGTGAACCACCGATTGCGAATTCTCTTTCGGGTGTTCCGGCGGTCCGCTCCGCGGAGATAGAGGTGATGCCTTCGAGGGCGACGGGCTGTGTCGCGGTGATCACCGCCAGCGCGGCGACGACACGCTGATCGACGGTGGCCGACTGCAAGGTTGCGACCGCGTCGGGATCCGATCCGGCATCCAGGCGCGCGGCCACCTGTACCCCGAACGCCGGTGCCGCCGGTTGCGCGGGACTCGATGCCTGCGCGCCGTCGTCGACGCGGAGCACGTCGACCTTCTTGCCACCGTCCCCGAACGTGGCCACCGGCTGCGCATGTGCGATCGCATCGGTCAGCACACCCTGATCGGGCATGTTGGCTCGCATCGACGGCGTCGACACGACCCAGTCGTAATCGGCCCAGCCGGCGGGTGCCAGCTTCTGGACCTGTTCGTCGGTGTCCACCTTGTACGACCACACCACGTTGTGGCGGTCTCGGCCCTCCCGCAGAAGGTCGACCCAGAGCGCGTCGTCGACGATGAGCCGGTCCTTCTTGGAGACGTTCTGCGAAATCCACTGCTGCGCCCGCTGTAACGACGCATCGTCATTGCTCGCCAACACCTGCCCGTGGCCCGGAAGCCAGAGCGCGACCACCATCGAAACGCCGAAGGCAGCGGCCAGGCCCGACGCTGTGCGCCGCCAACCGCCGGTCCTCACGGGCTGCGGTGCGCTGCGCTTCAGGCGGCTGACGGCTTCTTGTGCCAGTCCAGCCGCCAGCATCGCGGTCAGCGGCAGCGTTGCGATCACGAACGGCACGGGCAGGTAACCCGGTCGGACCACCATGACAACCAGGATCAGCAGTCCGGCCGCATACGGCCGCAGACGCTCGATCAGCAGAGCGGCCAGTGCAATCGGCGCGGTGAGCAGCGGAAGCACCGGATCCAGGCGCAACCACTCATCGATCGTGTGCCGCTTCAGCGAGTCCGGATCGCCCAGCGCTCCTCCGGATTCGCGCTGCCACAGCTGGAACTTGATGCCGTCCCACAGGCTCACGTGGCCCGGGCCCGGCACGAGTTCACCCCGGATGACGGCCATCACGACGTAGGTACTGACCACCAGGACGGAGACCGCGCCGAAGACCGCCAACGCGTACCGCCGGGTAGCGGGCACGGTCTTGCACCACACCAGCCATGCCACCATCGGCACCAGCAGCAGCATGGTCTCCTTCGTCAGCACCGCGACGCCGAAACAGGCCGCCGCGCCGAACATCGCCGAAAGCCGGTGGCGCGGTGAGCAGATCAGGACCAGCGCACCAAGGACCCACGCCACGGCCAGGTTGTCCAGATAGACGGAGCGGCCGAGGGAGATCGCGAGCGGCGAGAGGGCGAAGATCGCCACGGCCAGCGTGGCCGCCCAGCGGGACAGGCCGACGCGACGTGCCAGTAACCACAGCAGCCCGGCGGCGAGCACCGCGACGAGAACCATCAGAAAGCGGCCCGCGACAACGGCATTGCCACCGAAACCCGGGCCGGTGATCACCATCCACGCCGCCAGCTGCAGCCAGCCGGCGGGCGGGTGGTCGTACCAATAGGTGTAGTGCGCGAGCTCACCCCATTGCACGACCGCGAAAGCCTGTGCGACATAGGTGCCTTCGTCATCGAGCCGGGTCGGGGAACCCGTGATGTTGATCGCGCGCAACACGCCGGTCAGCGCCATCAACGCGACGACGATCGGAATCGAGGGATTGAGTCGAATCGATCGAATCATGCCGCGATCCGCTCTTCTGGACCGACCGCGCGGTGAGCGTTGGCGTGCTCGGTCTTCTCCCAGCCGCCTTGTCCGCGGCTCTGCCGCCACGCCGACCGCACCGCCGCGGCAGCGAGCAGCAGCTGGTACGGGAAGGCGCCGAGCACCAGGCGGACGTGGTCCCAGAGCCGGATACGCACGCCGAACTCCTTGCCGAACTCCCCGAGCGCGGCGGCCTCGACGGCCACGGTGACCATCGTCGGCACCAGCGGCAGAAATGTCAGCAAGGTCAGCGGCACGGGAACCTTGAGGACGAACATGCACACGATGGCGATAGGGACCAACGCGCCCGTGGCGGCCTGCAGGAACGGCATCGCCAGCGTGTAACGGGCAAGCAGGCGTTGGCGCCGAGTCGGCAGCTTGCGCCATTCGCCCTTCTGATAGACCTGCATGAAGCCCTGGTCCCAGCGCGTGCGTTGTTTGACCAGCGCCCGAACCGAGCCCGGTGTCTCCTCGCGGGTGACCACACGGGGGTCATAGGCCACCGCGACGCGCGCGCCGCGGGTGGAGAGCCGAACGCCGATCTCACAGTCCTCGGCCAGGCAGTTGCGATCCCATCCGCCGACGGCTCGCAACAGCGCGGTTCGCGCGAACACGGTGTTGCCGCCCAGCGGAATGAACCGCTGTTCGGCGTGGAAGTGAAGACGGGAGCGGAACCAGAAGTAGTATTCCAGGCAGTTGCGCAGCGACCACCAACTGGTGCGCACGTTCATCAACTGCACTCCCGACTGGACGACGTCGGCGCCCGACTCTTCGAATCGGGCCTCGACCAGCCGCAGCAGGCTCGGGTGGACCTCGTCCTCGGCGTCGAACACGCCGACGACCTCACCGCGGCAGGCCGGTAACGCGGTGTTGAGCGCCTTGGGCTTGTTCTTCGGGATGTTGTCGTCGATGACGACGCGGACGGTGCGCCGATGCCGCGCGGCCGCTGCCCGAGCCACACGCTCGGTCTCGGGATCGTCGTGTCCGATGATGACGATCACTTCGTAAGCGGGGTGATCGAGCCGGGCCAACGCATCGATGGTGTCGCCGAGGACATCCTGCTCGTGGCGGGCGGGCAGCAACAGTGAGAACGACCACGGCCGGTGTGCCGAGCGACGGCGAAAACCTGTCCCGGACAACGCCTCTGGGCTGTGCCATGCGTGCAGCATCCACCATAGCGTCGTCGCGGCGATCACGAACAAGAGCAACGACACCGTCCCCATCACGACAAACAACACGATGTCGGCCAGGCTCAGCGGGTCGTTGCGTTGCGGCGGCGGCAGCGGTGCCGCCTGACCGTCATCGCCGGAGGCGGCTTGCACGCCGTCCGCCTGAGGCAACGCGCCACCCGACGCGCCGACGGAACGGCTGTCCGGCTGGGCAGGCGCGGGGCCCGACTGGGTCACCGCGGTGTCGCCGGCAGGCACCGACGGCGGCCCGCCGGATTCGTCGTCGCCGCCGAACCAATGGCCACCGAAGACCACGAACGCGGCGAATATCAACACGACGGCGCCGAACGCGGCGCCGCCACGGGTTATGCGGGGCATTTTCTCGCCTAAAGTCTGGCGACACCTGCGCCCATCGCAACCTCGACGGGAGGTGCCGCTGCGTACTGAGAACCGGCACGGCGAACACCTCTGAACCAGCTCTCTCGTGCATCTCGAACAAGAGCGCTATCTCTGTGCATGTCGCCCCGGCGCATGCGCCCGTTACGTGCAGTGCATCACGTCGCCGTCGAAAGGGTTTGCGAAACAAGGTGATTGACGCACGGACAAGTGATTCGAAGAGCTCGCGTTAGGCCTGCTCAACCCGCAATTGCGACGCGATGAGGAGGCACCGTCCCGGCCGGCCAGCGGGCGTCGGAACGCCGGGGCGGCCCGGCAATGAGAGCCGAAATGGACCCATGCTTGCCCCTCAGACTGAAACACGTTCTAATTCTGGGCATGGACTACGGGCTCGTTCTGTTCACCAGCGATCGCGGGATCACCCCCGCTGCGGCCGCCAAGCTGGCCGATGACCACGGATTCACCACGTTTTACGTGCCCGAACACACGCACATCCCGATCAAACGGCAGGCCGCGCATCCCACGACGGGCGACGAGTCGCTGCCCGACGACCGTTATATGCGCACGCTCGATCCCTGGGTGAGCCTCGGCACGGCCGCGGCAGTGACCTCGCGGGTCCGGCTGTCGACCGCGGTGGCGCTGCCGGTGGAGCACGACCCGATCACGCTGGCGAAGTCGATCGCGACGCTCGACCACCTGTCGGGTGGCCGCGTGAGCCTCGGGGTCGGCTTCGGCTGGAACACCGACGAGCTCGCCGACCACAACGTCCCGCCGGGCCGCAGGCGCACCATGTTGCGCGAATATCTGGAAGCGATGCGGGCGCTGTGGACCCAGGAGGAGGCCTCGTACGAGGGCGAGTTCGTCAACTTCGGTCCCAGCTGGGCGTGGCCCAAGCCCGTTCAATCGCACATCCCGGTATTGGTCGGCGCCGCGGGCACCGAGAAGAACTTCAAGTGGATCGCCCGCTCCGCGGACGGCTGGATCACCACCCCACGCGACTTCGACATCGACGAACCCGTCAAGCTGCTACAGGACACCTGGGCGGCCGCTGGACGCGACGGCGCACCGCAGATCGTCGCCCTCGATTTCAAGCCCGATCCCGAAAAGCTCGCCCGCTGGGCCGATCTCGGTGTCACCGAAGTGCTCTTCGGCCTCCCCGACAAGTCCGCCGACGACGTCGCCGCCTACGTCGAACGGCTGGCAGGCAAGCTGGCCGCATCGGTCTGATCAGGGCTCACCGAAGCCCGCTTCGGCGAGCACCCGCTGTCCCCCCTCGCCGGTCACCGCGTCGACGAAGTCCTGAGCGAGGTCGCGGTGCACCGAGTCCTTCAGTGACGCAATCGGATAGACGTTGACCACGTCGGCGCCTTCGGGAATGGGCACCGCGCTGACCCGCGCACCCGCTTCCCGCGCGTCGGTGACGTAGACGATTCCGGCGTCGGCCTGACCGCTCGTCACCTTGTTCAGCACGTCGGTGACCGACGACTCCTCGCTGACCGGCGACAGCTCGACACCGGCGGCTTGTTCGACCTTCCTAGTCGCCGACCCGCACGGGACCACAGGCGCGCAGACGACGACGCTGACGCCAGGCCGGGTCAGATCACGAATCGTATTGACGTTCCCCGGGTTTCCCGGCGCCACTGCGATCGTCAGCGTGTTCGATGCGAAGTTCACCGGGGTGCCGGCGAGCAGCCCCGCCGTGGCGACCTTGTCCATGTTGGCGGTGTCCGCGGAGGCGAACACATCGGCCTGTGCACCCTGCGTCAGCTGGGTGGCGAGGTCCGAGGACCCGGCGAAGGAGAACTCCACCCGGGTCCCGGGGTGGTCCCGTTCGAACTGCGCACCGAGCTCGGTGAACGTCGCCCTCAGCGACGCAGCGGCGAACACCATCAGCGAATCAGCCGCCGGCTCTTTCGCGCAGCCGACGGCCAACGTGAGAACGAGTGCGGCCAGAAGGGAGAGCGCTCTCACGGCTGGCACTCCTGCGCTCAGGCCAAACTCGCGCGGTTGACCTTCTCATCCGGGCGCACGGTGATCGCCGCGCCCAGCAGGTCGCCGTCGGACATCAACGCGACGAGCTCCTCGTCCTCGGAGATCGCCAGGAACCGCGAGTTGTCCGAATCGAGCCTGCCGACGATGATTCCGGTGCGGACCGGCCAGTCGTAGCGCACCGAATAGGTCTCGATGGTCGCGCGCCCTTCGGGACGCTCGGTCACCGGAACCACCGGGAGTGCCGCGACGTCGGCGCTGAGGCGTTCGCTGTCATCGGTGCGCCAGTCGACCGGCAGCGTCGAATAGACGCCGACGGAATACTTGCTCATCGTGCCGCCGTTGGCGCCAACCAGGCCGTATTGCCCGGGCCTGTCGCGCATTTGGGCGACGGTCTCGGCGATGGCATGCAACGAGTAGCTGTTTCCCGGGCCGCCGAAATACGGCAGGCCACCGGTCACCGTCAAACCCCGTGGGTCGTCCCCGTCGATGCCCAGCGCCTCGCAGGCGACGAACACGGGGAACGGGAAGCAACTGTAGAGATCAAAAGTCGAGATGTCATCGACCCCGATCTGGGCCACCCGCAAGGCTTCTCGCACGGCGTGCACGGTCGCGGGGCTGGCGCCGAGGTCGACCCGGTCCAGCAGACCCTGCTCGGTCATATCCGAATGCCCGTGCAGATACACCCATTTCTCCTCGGGCACCCCCAGTCGGCGGGCAGCAGCCACCGACATCATGATCGCGGCGGCACCCTGATTGACCTGATCGCGGGCCACCAGCAGACGGGGGTAGGGATCGCAGATCATCCGGTTGTCGTCGGTGACCGCGATGATCTCGTCCACCGAGCGTTCGACCGGCGACGACGAGAACGGGTTCTTTGCAGCGACTCTCGACAACGGCGCGAACAGCTCGGCCATCTGCCGGCGGTATTCGGCCACACCCAACCCCAACCGGCTGCGGCGGGCGTTGTCCAGCAGGCCGTATTGCACTGCGGCGCCGGTCAACCCGTGCGACGCGGTGTACTCGGTGAAGTACTGGTGGACCTGGTGGCCGCGGTCCTCGAGCTGACCCTCGACGTGTTCGGTGAAGTCGGGCTTGTGGTCGCGGTTCGCGAAGTACCGAGCCGTCGAACCCGGTTCCGAGCCGATCACCATCGCCACATCGAATTCGCCGGCGGCGATCGCGTTGCCGGCCTCGGTGACGAGTTTCTGCGGGCCCTGTCCGCCGACCGGTTCGAGCACGACGCGCGCGGGATCGCCGCCGACACGGCGCATGACCGACCGTGGATAGTTGTTCGACTTGCCCAGCGTCGCCGGCATCGGGCCGGAGATCTCGAACTGGCGCAGCGCGTACACCGTCTCGATGGCCTTCGCGGCCGCCGTGGCGCCGAGCCCGGTGTCGGTCAGCGCCGCACGCACCGCCTCCGTCGCGAGGTCGACCGCCGACATGCCCCGATAGCCGGGATCGTCGATGCGCTCGGTGAACTGCCCGACGCCGACGATGACCGGGGTCCGGGAATCGACCATTACAGACCTCCTGACAGGTGTTAATTCGTCAGGCTAATCGACAGCCACCCCGAACACGAAACCGTCCCCGGCCGCGGAGCCGGGGACGGTTTGTACGTCACGCGAGTTACAGGCTCTGCAGGATCTCGCGAGCCAGTCGAGCGGTCTCCGACGGCGTCTTGCCGACCTTCACGCCCGCCGCCTCCAGCGCTTCCTTCTTGGCCTGCGCGGTGCCCGAGGAACCGGACACGATGGCACCCGCGTGGCCCATCGTCTTGCCCTCCGGCGCCGTGAAGCCCGCGACGTAGCCGACGACGGGCTTGCTCACGTTGGCCTTGATGTAATCGGCCGCCCGCTCCTCGGCGTCACCGCCGATTTCACCGATCATCACGATGATCTTCGTGTCGGGGTCCTTCTCGAAGGCCTCGATCGCGTCGATGTGCGTCGTACCGATCACCGGGTCGCCGCCGATGCCGATCGAGGTGGAGAAGCCGAGATCGCCCAGTTCGAACATCATCTGATAGGTCAGCGTGCCCGACTTGGACACCAGGCCGACGGGACCGGAACCGGTGATGTTGGCCGGCGTGATGCCCGCCAGCGCCTCACCCGGCGTGATGATGCCCGGGCAGTTCGGTCCGATGATCCGGGTTTTTGGACCCTTCCCTCCACCTTTTTCTAGGTTGTAGGCCCACGCATATGCGGTGTCCTGCACCGGGATTCCCTCGGTGATGACGACCAGCAGCGGGATCTCCGCGTCGATGGCTTCGATGATCGCGTCCTTGGCGAACTTCGGCGGCACGAACACCACCGACACGTCGGCGCCGGTCTCCTTCATCGCCTCGGCGACGCTGCCGAACACCGGCAACTCGACGTCGTTGCCATCTTTGTCCTTGTGCGACACCGTCGTACCGGCCTTGCGCGCGTTCACGCCGCCGACCAGCTGGGTGCCCGCCTTGAGCATCAGCGCGGTGTGCTTGGTGCCCTCACCGCCGGTGATGCCCTGGACGATGACCTTGGAGTTCTTGTTCAGAAAAATCGACATGGTCAGTCCCTTCAGGCCTTCGCCGCCAGCTCGGCGGCCTTGTCGGCGGCGTCGTCCATCGTTCCCACCTCGGTCACCAGCGGATGGTTGGCCTCGGCCAGAATGCGGCGGCCCTCCTCGACGTTGTTGCCGTCCAACCGCACGACGAGCGGCTTGTTGGCCTCGTCACCGAGGATTTTCAGCGCGTTGACGATTCCGTTGGCCACCGCGTCACAGGCGGTGATACCGCCGAACACGTTGACGAACACGCTCTTGACCTGCGAGTCGTTGAGGATGACATCGAGACCCGCGGCCATCACCTCGGCCGAGGCGCCGCCGCCGATGTCGAGGAAGTTGGCGGGCTTGACGCCGCCGTGGTTCTCACCGGCGTAGGCGACCACGTCGAGCGTCGACATCACCAGGCCGGCGCCGTTGCCGATGATGCCCACCTCGCCGTCGAGCTTGACGTAGTTGAGGTCATGCTCCTTGGCCTTGAGCTCCAGCGGATCGGTGGCGTCGCGGTCCTCGAACTCGGCGTGCTCGGGATGACGGAAGTCGGCGTTGCCGTCCAGGGTGACCTTGCCGTCCAGGGCGAGGATCTGGCCTGGATCGTCTCCACCGCGGGAGGGGGTGCGCACCAGCGGGTTGACCTCGACGAGTGTGGCGTCCTCGCCGACGAAGACCTCCCACAGCTTGGCGATCGTCACCGCGGCGGCGTCGAGCACCTCCTCGGGCAGGTGGCCCTTCTTGGCGATCTCCCGCGCGAAGGCCTCGTCGACGCCCTTGGTGGCGTCGACCGGGATCCGGGCCAGCCGGTCCGGCTTGGTCGCGGCGACCTCCTCGATCTCCATACCGCCCTCAACCGAGCACATGGCCAGGTAGGTGCGGTTCGCCCGGTCGAGCAGGAAGGAGATGTAGTACTCCTCGGCGATGTCGCTGGCCTCGGACACCAGCAGCTTCTTGACGATGTGGCCCTTGATGTCGAGGCCGAGGATGTTCTGCGCGTGGGTGAACGCGTCGTCGGCGGTGGCTGCGTATTTCACGCCGCCGGCCTTACCGCGGCCGCCGGTCTTGACCTGCGCCTTGACCATCACAGGCTTGCCGATCTCCTCGGCGATGGCCTTGGCGTCCTCGGCGGTGTCGGTCACCCGTCCGGGTGTGGTGGGCACGTTGTGCTTGGCGAAGAGCTCTTTCGCCTGGTATTCGAAGAGATCCATTAGCTCACTGTCTCTAGCGCGTCGATTGCGGAGTTTGGGCCGAAGGCTCGGAGGAACTTTATCCACACGCTCAAGACGCGTTGGCACCGCCCACCGCTCATGTGGTAGATCTCACCGCCTCGCTCCAGTGATACAAGTCACAATCGCCCGTGGAATAGTCTCTCGGGTTGCAGCCGTCATCCGGAGTTGGTTAACGTGCCTCTGGTCTCGATAACGCTTTGGTCACGACAGGCATCCCGACAGGCAAGGATTTTCCAGGTTGGCTTCGCACCGTTCGTCCGGATCTCATCGCAGATCGTCGACGAATCGGCAAATCAGCCGCCGCGTAAGCGAATCCCCGTCGGAAGTCACCGACATCATTCCGTTCAACGAGTTCGGCGATCTCGATGACATCGATTTCCGTGAGAACAGCGCCTTCGACCGCGAAGCCCAGGTCATCCGTGCTCCCGAGCTCGACGACCTGACCGACACCGACGACCTCGTTCCGCTGCGCCTGGCCGTGCCCACGGAGTTCGCGGCGGGTCCGCGCCACGCGCGCCGTTCGCATGCCTACCGCGACAGCCACACCGACACCAGCGACGGGATGGCCGCCACCGACGTCATTCGGATCGGCACCCGCACGCCGGCGCACCGCAAGCAGGAAGTCCCCGTCAAGGGCCGTCTGATGGTCGCCGCGATGGCGGTCGGGGCGACGGCGGCAGGCGCCTACTCGATGGCCAACGCGACGCAGGAGAAGTCCTCGGAGACCGTTCTGGCCGCCGACCAGACCGCGCTCGCCAATCCGATCAGCGGGTCGACGGGCGGTATGCAGGTGGTCGCGGTGACGCCGGCCGCCAGCTCGACGCTGCACACCGAGGAGATCCAGAAGGCCGCCGCTTTCGCGCAGGAACGTGCGGAACGCGAGGCCCGGCTGCAGCGGCCGATGTTCGTGATGCCCACCAAGGGCGTGTGGACGTCGGGCTTCGGCTACCGGTGGGGCGCGCTGCACGGCGGCGTCGACATCGCGAACTCGATCGGCACCCCGGTGCTCGCCGCCTCCGACGGCGTGGTCATCTCGGCAGGCCCGTACGCCGGCTACGGCAACATGGTCAAGCTGCGGCACTCCGACGGCACCGTGACGCTGTACGGCCACCTCAGCGCGTGGCAGGTGGAGGTCGGCCAGCGGGTGTGGGCCGGTGACCAGATCGCCAAGATGGGCAACACCGGCAACTCGACCGGACCGCACCTGCATTTCGAGGTCCACCTCAACGGCACCGATCGTGTCGACCCGGTGGGTTGGCTGGCCAAACGCGGCCTGTCCCTCGGCAACTACTCTGGCTGAGTGGCCAGCGACGACGATTCCGATCTGACACGCCGAGCGCCGTCGAGCGCCGACACGGGCATCATTCGTCGTCACCCGTCCGGAGAGATCCCGACCGGTCAGGAACCGAAGACCAGCATCATCCGGCGCCATCCCACCGGAGCGATCCCGATCGCGGATCCGCCCACGCAGATGGTGGACACCAGCGGCGTGACGCAAATGTCCGACACCGGCGGGCCGACACAGATGTCCGAGATCGGCGGGCCGACCCAGATGTCCGACCGGGCCGCGCCGGACACCACCTACATCCCGCGCGCCAGGCCGGTCGCGGTATCGCCGGCCGCCAGCCCGAAGACCGCGATCGCAACCGCGGTGGCGAGCATCCTGACCGGGTGGACCACCGCCGTCATCGCCACCGACCTGATCACCGGATGGTGGCGCTCAGACCAACTGTTCTGCGTCGCGATCGGCTTTCTGACCGCGATCTCTGCCGCCGCCCTCATCGCCGGGCTCATCGGCCTGCTGCTGCGCCGTTGGGTGAGCCGCCTGTTGGTGATGGTCGGTGCGATGGTGGCGCTGCTGATCTTCTCCAGCCTGTTCGTCGCGGGTGCGAAGCTGCCCGCCGTCGTCTACGCGATCCCGCTGTTGCCAGTGGCGAGCATCGTGTTTGCCGCCCTGCCCGCCACGGGACGCTGGGAACGCTCCGGCTAGAGCTTGGTGATCGGCGCGTGGTTGTGCATCAGCTTCACGCGACCGGAGCTGCCGAAGTCGATGAGCGACATCGCCGACTCGCCGACACCACTCACCTCCTCGACGCGGCCCAACCCGTACTTGTCGTGCGTGACCCGGTCGCCGGGTTCGAGCACCAGCAGCGGCCGTTTACCGGCGCCGGACCGCGTCGGCGACGGCCTCGGGGTTCCGAAGCGTCCCGCTCCGCTGACAGGTGCGCTGAACGACGACGGAGTCGGGTCGGCGCGCCGCCAGTCGATGAGGTGCTGCGGAATCTCTTTGAGGAAGCGCGATTCCGGGTTGAGCATCGGTTGACCCCACGACGAACGCACTTTGGCCCGGCTGAGGTAGAGCCGCTGTCGCGCCCGGGTGATGCCGACGTAGGCCAGCCGGCGTTCCTCGGACAGCTCGGCGGGATCCCCCAGCGCCCGCATGTGCGGAAACATGCCGTCCTCCCAGCCGGTCACGAACACGACGGGGAACTCGAGGCCCTTGGCGGTGTGCAGCGTCATCATCGTGACGACACCGGCGCCGTGCTCGGGAAGCTCGTCGGCGTCGGCCACCAGTGACACCCGCTCCAGGAACTGCGCCAGCACGCCGGTGTCGGGAATGTCCTCGTCGAGGGTCTCCTCCTCGGCGAGCGCCTGCGCATTGGCCAGGTCGGTGCTGAATTCGTGTGCGACGCTGACCAACTCGTTGAGGTTGTCCAACCGCGCGAGGTCTTGCGGATCGCTCGACGACTCGAGTTCGGCGCGGTAACCCGTGCGGTCGAGCACAGCCTCGACCAACTCGCCCAACTCACCGTCGAGGCGGCCGCGCAGATCGTCGAGCATCTCGACGAACGCCGAGATGCATTTCTCGGCACGGGTGTTGAGCATCGGCACCTTGCCCTCGGCGGCCGCCTGCAGTGCGTCGGCGAAGCTGAGCCCGGTGTTCTCGGCGTACACCGCGACGCACGCTTCGGCGCGGTCACCGATGCCGCGGCGCGGGGTGTTCAGGATGCGACGCAGGCTCACCGAGTCGCCGGGATTGTCCAGCACCCGCAGGTACGCGACGATGTCGCGGATCTCCCGGCGTTCGTAAAAGCGAACGCCTCCAACGACTTTGTAGGGGATGCCCGCTCGGATGAAGACCTCTTCGAGCGCACGCGAGGAATTGTTGGTGCGGTAGAACACCGCCACATCGCTGTAATTGAGCCCGTCGTCGACGAGCGTGTCGATCTCCTGGGCGACGAATCGCGCCTCGTCGTGCTCGTTGTCGGCGACGTAGCCGACGATCAGCTCGCCCTCCCCCTCGTCGGTCCACAACCGCTTCTCGCGGCGGCCGGCGTTGCGGGAGATCACTGCGTTCGCGGCGTTGAGGATGTTCTGCGTCGAGCGGTAATTCTGTTCCAGCAGAATGGTTGTCGCGTTCGGATAATCGCGTTCGAAGTCCTCGATGTTGCGGATCGTCGCACCGCGGAACGCATAGATCGACTGGTCGGCATCGCCCACGACGCACAGTTCGGCAGGCGGCACCCCGGCCGGGTCATCTTGCGAGGCCGCCGTCCCCACGAGTTCCCGCACCAGCACGTACTGGGCGTGGTTGGTGTCCTGGTACTCGTCGACGAGGATATGCCGGAACCGCCGCCGGTAGTACTGGGCGATCTGCGGAAACGCTTGCAGCACAGCGACCGTCTCGCCGATCAGGTCGTCGAAGTCGAGCGCGTTGGCCGCGCGCAGGCGGCGCTGGTACTCGCCGTAGACCTCGGCGATGATGCCGGGCAGTTCCTCACCCGCCTCTGCGGCCTCGGCCGCCGCCTGCTCCGGGCCGACCAGCTCGTTCTTGTGGTTGGAGATCGCGTTGGACAGCAACCGCGGCGAATACCGCTTGGTGTCCAGGCCCATGTCCTTACCGATCATCAGCAGCAGGCGGCGTGAGTCGTCGGCGTCGTAAATCGAGAAGTTCGAGTTCAAGCCCTTGATGAGGGAGGCCTGGTTGCGCAGGATCCGCACACAGGTGGAGTGGAACGTCGACACCCACATCGAACGGGCGCGCGGGCCGACGAGGCCCACCACCCGCTCGCGCATCTCGGCGGCGGCCTTGTTGGTGAACGTGATGGCCAGCACCTGTCCCACACCGACGTCACGGGCGGCGAGCAGGTAGGCGATCCGCCGAGTGAGCACAGCCGTCTTGCCGGAGCCGGCGCCCGCGACGATGAGCAGCGGCGAGCCCTCGTGCAGGACGGCCTGGCGCTGCTGTGGGTTGAGCCCGTCGAGCAGGGAGTCTGATTCGGTGGCCCCGTTCGGTGCGATCATGTTCGGTGCACTCATGTCAGTGTCGAACTTACCGCTGCACAGGGACACTCCTGCGCCCGAACCGCGCATCCGCCCCACGGTCGAACCGCGCATGGGCTTTGCGCTGGCCCGACGTTTGGTGGCACACTTTGTCCCGTGCTCAGCAAACAGGGATTTATCTGCGGGTGCCGCGGCGCGGTACCCGTGGTCTAGCAGCTTCTGTGAGAGCCCCGCGGTCCCGGATCCGCGGCTCGTCTCTTGTGTGAGGCCAGGACCGAACAAGACCAGGAACCCACACAACGAGGCGGTGAAATCCCATGACGACCGAAACCGAGACTGTGCCTGATATCGATGACCTCCGCCGGGAGATCGACCGGCTCGACGCCGAGATCCTCGCGGCCGTGAAGCGCCGTACCGAGGTGTCCAAGATGATCGGTCAGGCCCGGATGGCCTCCGGTGGAACGCGCTTGGTTCACAGCCGCGAGATGAAGGTCATCGAGCGCTACAGCGAACTCGGCCCCGAGGGCAAAGACCTCGCGATGCTGTTGCTGCGACTGGGCCGCGGCCGCCTCGGCCACTGACCCTCAGCGCAGCGCGTCGGTCAGCCACGGCGTCAGCCACTCGACGGCCTCCGGCGTCGGATGCACGCCGTCGCTGCGGATGCGGATGCCGTCGATCCAGTTGGTGTAGCCCCCGTTCGGGCCGAGCTTGCGGTTCAAATCGAGCACGGTGACGTTCGGCCGGTATTTGACGGCGCTGCGCAGCAACGCGTTCCAGTCGTCGACCCGGTCGGGATCGTCCTCCGGGTACAGGCTGCCGTCGCGTTTCTCGGCACGGCGGTTGTAAGGCTCGGTCGTGACGACGACGCGCGCGCCCGTCGAGGACAGGATGTCGAGCGCGCGGTTCAGTTCGGAGCGCAGATACGCGTCGTACGTCGACTCACCGATGTGCGTCCACCGGCCTTCGTTCATCCGGTCGACGACCTCCCAGCGCCCCACAATCAGAAGCACGACGTCGGGTCGGTCGCTCTTGACGCGCTGTGACCACCTGCTCGGCCACGAATCGCATTCGGGTTTCTGGTTCAGCGTCTGCCCGACGTAGCGGTACGGGCCGCCGCGCGCGATGCCGCATCCGATCATCGTGTGGTTGGTGAACGCCATGCCCGGTATCTCCGGCAGGTAGCGCATCAGCGTCCACGCCACGGAGTCGCCGAACACCGCGACGGTCCTGGTCCCGGGATCGCGAGCCGTCGGGCGTTGCACCTCGACCGGCACCTCCGGCGCGATCAGCGCGGCGGAGTCGATGCTGGGCTCCTCCAGCGCTGGACCGCCGGGCGTCACCCCGACCGGCAGCACGGTCATCGTGATCACCGCTGCCGTCGCTGCCGTCGCACCCGCCAACGGCAGCATCGGCACGATCACCGGTCGCCACCGCCGGATCGGTTGTTCGAGGAGCCACCACGACAGCGCCGCCGCCGCGATCGTCGCGCCGCATCTCAGCGCGAACAGTGACCAGCCCGACCAGCCGGTGCGCTCGCCGTTGAGCGCCAGGAAGATCGGCCAGTGCCACAGGTAGACGCCGTACGAGATCGCGCCCAGCCACACCAGCGGCCGCCATGCGAGCACGCGCGCGACCGGGCCTTCCTGGTCCAGCGCGACCGCGCCGACCACGCCGGCGGCGGCCAGGGCGACGATGATCAGCAGGCCCTTGTGGAAGTCGCCGACGCTGCCGGTCGCCATGTGTACCGCGAAGCCCAACACGACGAGGCCGACTACGGAGACGACCCGGGCGACCAACCGCAGCCACCGCGTTCTGATCACCGGCCCGGCGAGCGTCACCGTGGTCCAGTCCCGCACCAGCAGGGCGGCCGCAGCGGCACCGACGAGAAGCGCCTGCGCGCGCGTGTCGGTGCCGAAGTAGACCCGGTTCAGCGTTTCGTCGCCGACGAAGGCGATCGCCGCGGCGGCCGACGCGACCGCACCGGCCGTGGCAAGGCCCAACACGGCCCACCGCAGATGCGTCGGATTGCGCCGGCAGAAGACGAACGCGACGGCGATCAGCAGAAGCGGCCAGATCAGGTAGTACTGCTCCTCCACCCCGAGCGACCAGGTGTGCTGCAGCGGCGACGGCGGTGCGCCCTGAGAGAAGTAGTCGGTGCGCTGCGCGACGAACGCCCAGTTGGCCACCCAGAAGAACGAGGCCACGGCGTCATCGCGCAGGTTGGCGATCGCCTCCGTCGAGAAGAACTCACGCGCCGCCACGACGGCGAGCACCATCACCAGCAGCGCGGGCAGCAGGCGGCGGGCGCGCCGGATCCAGAAGTCCCGCAGGCGGATTCGGCCGGTGCGGGAGTGCTCGTCGAGCAGCAGCGAGGTGATCAGGAATCCGCTGAGCACGAAGAACACGTCGACCCCGAGGAAGCCGCCGTCAACGCCCGGAATGCCGCCGTGGTCGGCGAGCACGAGGGCGACGGCGACGGCACGGATGCCGTCGAGGGCGGGGATCTCGCCACGCCGATGCGCGCGCGAGGAGGGACGTACTGACAGCGGGCGGCGATCAGCGGGCGCGACGGAGCGACGCGCATTCACTTGCGAAATCTTGCCCGCGCGAGCGGACGTGCGGGCGCAGGCGCGGCGGCGTGTCGACTACTTCGTCAACGCGATGTACTTGACCTCGAGGTACTCCTCCATGCCCTCGAATCCGCCCTCGCGGCCGAAACCGGATTCCTTGACGCCGCCGAACGGTGCGGCGGGGTCGGAGATCACCCCTCGGTTGATGCCGACCATGCCCGATTCGATGGCCTCGGCCACACGTAGCGCGCGGTCGAGCGACTGGGTGTAGATGTAGGCCGCCAGCCCGTACTCGGTGTCGTTGGCCGCCGCGATGCCCTCTTCCTCGGTGTCGAATCCGGTGATCGGCGCGACGGGGCCGAACACCTCCTCTTTGAGGATGCGGGCGTCGGCGGGCACGTCGGCCAGCACCGTGGCCGGATAGAAGTTGCCGGGCCCGCCGGGAGCCACCCCGCCGATCGCGACCTTCGCACCCCGCGATACGGCGTCGGAGACCAGGTCCTCGACCGTGGCGACCTGCTTGGCGTTGATCAGCGGCCCGAGGGTGGCCGACTCGTCGACACCCTTGCCGAGGGTGAACTCGCTCATCCGCTTGACCAGCTTGTCGGTGAACTCGTCGCGCACCGAGTTGGCGACGTGGAAGCGGTTGGCCGCGGTGCACGCCTCGCCACCGTTGCGCATCTTGGCCAGGATCGCGCCCTCGACGGCGGCGTCCACATCGGCGTCGTCGAACACGACGAACGGGGCATTACCGCCGAGTTCCATCGACGTCCGCAGCAGTTTGTCGGCGGACTGTTTGACCAGTGCCTTACCGACACCGGTCGACCCGGTGAAGGTCAGCTTGCGTAGCCGGCCGTCGTCGATCAGCGCGGCGGTGACGTCGCCGGGGCTCTTCGTCGGCAGCACCGACAGCACGCCCTTGGGCAGGCCGGCCTCGTCCATGAGCTTGGCCAGCAGCAGCATCGTCAAGGGCGTCTCCTGCGCGGGCTTGACGATCATGGTGCAGCCTGCGGCGAACGCGGGCCCGATCTTGCGGGTGCCCATCGCCAGCGGGAAGTTCCACGGCGTGATCGCGTAGCAGGGGCCGACTGGCTGTTTGGTGACCAGGACGCGACCGCTGCCCGCGGGGCTGTGCGTGTAGCGACCGGCGACGCGCACCGCCTCCTCGGAGAACCACCGGAAGAACTCGCCGCCGTAGGTGACCTCGCCCATGCTCTCGCGCAGCACCTTGCCCATCTCGAGGGTCATCAGCGTGGCGATGTCCTCGGCGCGTTCGCGGATCTTCTCGAACACCGCGCGCAGAATCTCGCCCCGTTCGCGCGGCGCGGTGGCCGCCCACTCCGCCTGCACCGCACAGGCCGCATCGAGCGCGGCGATCGCATCGTCGGCTGTCGCGTTGCCGACCGAGGCCAGCACCTGGTCGTCGGAAGGGTCGAGCACGTCGAAGGTGGAGGACGCCTCGCGCTCCTCACCGCCGATCCAGAGTCCGGTGGGCACTGACGACAGCAGCTTCGCGGTATCCATAACTCTTCTGTACACCTTTGGCCTTTTCGCCGCACTAGGGTCGTGTTCATGACTGCCGAAACCGACCAGATACCCGATATCGCCGCGACTCCGGCGTGGCAGGCGTTGCAACGGCATCACGACGAGGTAGGCGCGAAACACCTGCGCGACTTGTTCGCCGACGATCCGGCCCGCGGCACGGAGTTGGCGGCGACGGTCGGCGACCTCTACGTCGACTACAGCAAGCACCGGGTGACGCGCGAGACGCTCAAGCTGCTGGTGGACCTGGCGCGCGCCGCGCGTCTGGAGCAGAAGCGTGACGCGATGTTCTCCGGCGTACACATCAACACCTCCGAGGATCGCGCCGTTCTGCACACGGCCCTGCGGTTGCCACGCGGCGCCGAACTGGTCGTCGACGGGCAGAACGTCGTCGCCGACGTGCACGAGGTGCTCGACAAGATGGGCGATTTCACCGACCGGTTGCGCAGCGGCGAGTGGACGGGCGCGACGGGTGAAGCCATCAAGACCGTCGTCAACATCGGCATCGGCGGGTCGGACCTCGGACCGGCGATGGCCACGCTCGCGTTGCGCCACTACGCCGATGCCGGTATCTCGGCGCGTTTCGTGTCGAACGTCGACCCGGCAGACCTGGTGGCCAAGCTCGACGGACTCGACCCCGCGACAACGCTTTTCATCGTCGCCTCGAAGACGTTCTCGACGCTCGAAACGCTGACCAACGCGACGGCGGCGCGGCGCTGGTTGACCGATGCGCTCGGCGACGCCGCGGTGTCACGGCATTTCGTGGCGGTGTCGACGAACAGGAAGCTGGTCGACGATTTCGGCATCAACACCGAGAACATGTTCGGGTTCTGGGACTGGGTGGGCGGCCGCTATTCGGTCGACAGCGCAATCGGTTTGAGCGTCATGGCGGTCATCGGCCGCGAGCGGTTCGCCGAGTTCCTGTCCGGGTTTCACATCGTCGACGAGCACTTCCGTACGGCGCCGCTGGAATCGAATGTGCCGGCGCTGCTCGGCCTCATCGGTCTGTGGTACAACGAGTTCTTCGGCGCGGAAACCCGTGCGGTGCTGCCATATTCGAACGATCTTGCTCGGTTCGCCGCGTATCTGCAGCAGCTGACGATGGAGTCGAACGGCAAGTCGGTACGCGCCGACGGTTCACCGGTCACCACGAGCACCGGCGAGATCTTCTGGGGCGAGCCGGGAACCAACGGCCAGCACGCGTTCTACCAACTGCTGCACCAGGGCACGCGGCTGGTTCCCGCCGATTTCATCGCATTCTCACAGCCGACAGACGATCTGCCGACCGCCGATGGCAAGGGCAGCATGCACGACTTGCTGATGAGCAACTTCTTCGCGCAGACTCAGGTGCTGGCGTTCGGCAAGACCGCCGACGAGATCGCCTCTGAAGGCACACCGCCGAATGTGGTGCCCCACAAGGTGATGCCGGGGAACCGGCCCAGCACCTCGATCCTCGCGACCCGGCTGACGCCGTCGGTGATGGGACAGTTGATCGCGCTCTATGAACACCAGGTCTTCACCGAGGGAGTCGTCTGGGGTATCGACTCGTTCGATCAGTGGGGCGTCGAACTCGGCAAGACTCAGGCGAAGGCCCTGCTTCCGGTCATCACCGGCGACGACTCCCCCGCCGAACAGTCGGACTCGTCGACCGACGCTCTGGTACGCCGATACCGCAGCGAGCGCGGCCGGTCCGCCTGAATTAGCGAGACGCCAAGCTAGACAGGCGGTTACGGCTGAGGTAACTCAAGCGACGTCCCCACTATCGCTGTCGCAACCCTTCCCGTCGTCGTTGGTGTCGTCAGGGTCGGGACAGTCGGCTTCGTCGTCGTCGGTGCCGTTGGTGTTGTCGTCGATGAGGTAGCGGTTTGGGTGGTGGTAGTTGTTGGTGCGGGCTTGGCCGGTGTCGAGTTGGGGTGGGGGCCGCCATTCAGTGCGCCCGTCTTTGCGGTTGCGGGTGCGCCACCCGCCGGGGGTGACGCGGCGGTTGTCGGGCCCGCACGCCAGGGTGAGGTCGGTGATGTCGGTGCGCCCACCAGCGGCCCAGTCGCCGTTAGCGTGATGGACCTGGCATTGATAGGCCGGGGCGGTGCAGCCCGGGCGGGTGCAGCCGCGGTATTTGGCGAACAACACCAACCGCTGCGCCTTGGACGCCAACCGGCGCCCCCTCCCCAAAAACAACGGCTGCTCGCTGGTTTTGTCGAAGACCGCCAGATATGGATGCGCCGCCGACGCCTGGCGAATCACGTCACTCATCGGCAATAGCGACCCGCCACCGGTGACCCCATGCCCGCTGCCCGATTCCAGTTCTTGCAGGGTGGTGGTGATCAGCAGCGTGGCCGGCACCCCATTCTGGTCGCCGAGCTGGCCGGAGGCCAGCAGGGCCCGACACATCGCCCCGAGGGCGTCGTGGTTGCGCTGCCCGCTGGTGCGGGTATCGGAGCGCACCGCCTCCGCCGACGGCTCGGCAGCAGGATCGGGCTGATCCGCGTCAGGCTGGTCGCCGTCGGGATTGTTCCTGCCCGGGGCCGCCCATACCGCCAGCACCGCTTCGAGCGCGGCCCGCGTCGCCGGGTCGATGACCCCGCGTAGCTCACTCATCCCGTCGAGGCGTTGACGACCCAACCGCAACCAACGCTGCGCCGCGCGCAACTCATCGGAGAAGTCCCCGTCGGGGTTCAGATAGGCCGCCAACCGCTGCCCGGCCGCCCGCAACTCCTCCGGGGTGTGCTTGCAGGCCAACTCCGCGAGTTGGGCTTCGGCGGCCTCGCGCACGTCAAACGGTGTCGAGGCGGGGATCTCCTTGGCGAAGAACCGCCGGATCACCCGCACATGCTCGGCCCCCACCAACCCTTTCTCCACCGCGGCGGCCGTGTGCGCCAACTCCGGTTGCAGGGTTTCGCCGGTCATCGCCCGCCGCGGCGCCAACTCCGCCGCTTCAGCCACCCGCCGACTCGCCTCAGCCTTGGAGATCCGCAA
>NZ_LZSQ01000088.1 GCF_001665535.1 Mycobacterium sp. 852002-51961_SCH5331710 | reverse complement strand
CCCCCAACCACCCGCCCCAACCACATCTGTGGATGAACCAGAACTTGGGGACAACTCCGACCACCGACGGCCAAAAACCCTGGGGATAACCTGCCGTGGAGACACCCGGCACCGAGCGTCCGGTCACGGCAGACCGTGTGGCAAAGGCCGTGAGTCAAAGGGTTGCCCGTCCACGCTTCGCAGGTTGAAGTGGAGACGTCGACGACGACGAAAGGATCCGCAGTGACAGACCCGCGGCGAGACAACGTGCTGATCGTGCACTGGCACGACCTCGGGCGCTATCTCGGCGCGTTCGGTCACGACGACGTGTCGAGTCCCCGCCTCGACGCCTTCGCCGCCGAGAGCATCCTCCTCACCCGCGCCCACGCGACCGCGCCACTCTGCTCACCGTCACGGGGCTCCCTGTTCACGGGCCGGTACCCCCAGAGCAACGGATTGGTGGGGTTGGCCCACCACGGGTGGGAGTACCGCGCCGGTGTCCGCACGCTGCCGCAGATTCTGTCCGAATCCGGTTGGCACACAGCACTGTTCGGTATGCAACACGAGACCTCGTACCCGGCGAAGCTCGGCTTCGACGAATTCGACGTCTCGAACTCCTACTGCGAGTACGTCGTCGAACAATCGGCGAAGTGGCTGACGAACACGCCCGCGGAGCCATTCCTGTTGACCGCGGGCTTCTTCGAGACGCATCGACCGTATCCCCGCGACAGATACGAGCCGGCCGACGCGAGCGGCGTCACCGTCCCCGACTATCTGCCCGACACAGCGGAAGTCCGTGAGGATCTCGCCGAGTTCTACGGGTCTATCTCAGTGGCCGACGCCGCCTTCGGCAGGCTTCTCGACACTCTATCGGCGACGGGCCTGGACCGCACCACCTGGGTCGTGTTCATGACCGATCACGGCCCGGCTCTGCCCCGCGCCAAATCGACGTTGTACGACGCAGGTACCGGCATCGCCATGATCGTGCGCCCGCCCCGTGACGCCGACATCGCGCCGAAGGTCTACGACGAGTTGTTCAGTGGCGTCGACCTGCTTCCGACACTGCTCGAACTCCTCGGCCTAGAAGTGCCCCCGGACGTCGAAGGGCTCTCGCACAAGGCCGCTCTGCTAGCCGATCCCGAGCCGCCGGTTCGCACCGAGGTGTACACCACGAAGACCTACCACGACTCCTTCGACCCGATCCGGGCGATCCGCACCAAGGAGTACAGCTACATCGAGAACTACGCCCCGCGGCCGCTGCTGGACCTGCCGTGGGACATCGCCGACAGCGCGCCCGGCCGAATCGTGGCTCCTCTTGTGCGGGCCGAACGACCGCAACGGGAGCTGTACGACTTGCGCGACGACCCGACCGAGTCGACCAACCTGCTCGGCCCGGGTGGGCCCGACGAGGCGGAAGCGATCGCCAATGAGTTGGCACTGCTCCTCAACGACTGGCGCGTCAAGACCAACGACGTGATCCCGTCGGAGTTCGCGGGCACCCGGATCTCCGAGCGCTACACCGAAACTTATTTGCGTATCCAAGGACCCCTACCGAGCCGCTCCGCGATCGCGACCGAACGCGGCATCGAGGACGATCACAGCGGCCAATAATTACGCTCATCGTGAGCGAAACCGCAAGTGGTGTCGGATTATTGCCGTGTGGGTAAGCTGCGCGCATGTCAGCCCCGACGGCCTATCTCGTCCTGGCCTCTCAGCGCAGCGGCAGCACGCTGCTCGTGGAATCACTGCGCGCGACGGGTGTCGCCGGTGAACCCGGCGAGTTCTTTCAGTACCTGCCCAGCACCAGTCAGTCGCCACAGCCGCGGCAGTGGTTCGAGGGCGTGACAGACGAGTCGATCCTGCGCCTCCTGGACCCGCTCGACGAGGGCAAACCCGACCTCGCTCCACCGGAGATCTGGCGCGACTACATCCGCACGGTGGGCCGCACCCCCAACGGCATCTGGGGCGGCAAGCTGATGTGGAACCAGACGCCGCTGCTGCTCGACCGAGCCAGCGGGCTGCCCGACCGATCCGGTACCGGCCTGTTGTCGGCCATCCGGGATGTCATCGGCAGCGACCCGTTCTTCATCCACGTCTACCGCCCTGATGTTGTGTCGCAGGCTGTTTCGTTCTGGCGGGCGGTGCAGACGCGGGTATGGCGCGGGCGGCCCGATCCGACGCGCGATGCCCGCGCCGAATACCACGCCGGTGCCATCGCCCACGTCGTGACGATGCTGCGGGCCCAGGAAGAGGGTTGGCGCAACTGGTTCGCCGAAGAAGGGGTGGCTCCACTGGAGGTGCCGTATCCGGTGTTGTGGCGCAACCTTTCCCAGATCGTCGGCGACGTCCTCGAAGCGCTCGGACAGGACCGGCGGCTTGCGCCGGAACCGGCACTCGAACGGCAGGCCGATCAACGCTCCGACGCATGGGTCGACCGCTACCGGGCGGACGCGGAGCAGGAGGGACTTCCCACATGACGGTCGACACCCTGCACGTCGACGAGCTCCGGCTGTTGGAGGCCGAGGCCGTGCACATCATCCGCGAGGTGGTCGCCGAACTGGAGCGCCCCGTGCTGCTGTTCTCCGCCGGCAAAGACTCGATCGTGTTGCTTCGCCTCGCCGAGAAGGCTTTTCGCCCGTCGCCGTTGCCGTTCCCGGTCATGCACGTCGACACAGGACACAACTTCCCCGAGGTCATCGAGTTCCGCGACCGCCGCGTCGAAGGCCAAGGACACCGGTTGATCGTGGCTTCGGTGCAGGAGTCGATCGACAAGGGCCGCGTCCCCGATCCCGGACCCGGCGCCTCGCGCAATCGCCAACAGACCCGCACGCTGCTCGACGCACTCGAGGCGGGCGGATTCGACGCGGCGTTCGGCGGCGCCCGCCGCGACGAGGAGCGCGCCCGCGCCAAAGAACGCATCTTGTCCTTCCGCGACGAGTTCGGCCAGTGGGATCCACGCGCCCAGCGGCCGGAGCCATGGTCGCTGTACAACGGCCGCATCAGGAAGGGCGAACAGGTCCGCGTGTTTCCACTGAGCAACTGGACCGAGCTGGACGTGTGGCGCTACATCGAACTCGAGAACCTGGAACTGCCGTCGATCTACTTCGCCCACGAACGCGAGGTCTTCGAACGCGACGGCATCCTTCTCGCGGTGTCGGAGTACGCCAAACCCGCCGAGGGCGAGGCGTCCTCGGTCGAGTGGGTGCGTTACCGGACCGTCGGCGACCTGACAATCACCGGTGCGGTCCGCTCGCGAGCCGTCGACATCGAGCGTGTGATCGCCGAGATCTCCGCTGCCACAGTGTCGGAACGCGGTGAAACCCGAGCCGACGACCGCACCTCGGTCGCCGCCATGGAAGACCGCAAGCGCGAGGGATACTTCTGATGACCCGTCAACTTCTCCGCATCACCACAGCCGGATCGGTCGACGACGGCAAGAGCACTCTGATCGGGCGCCTCCTACACGACACCGACAGCCTCCCAACGGATCACCTCGAGGCCGTCACCGACGAGGAGGGCATCGCCGATCTGGCGGCTCTCTCCGACGGCCTGCGCGCAGAACGCGAGCAGGGCATCACGATCGACGTGGCCTACCGGTTCTTCTCGACGGACACACGCAGCTACATCCTCGCCGACACACCGGGCCACGAGCACTACACCCGCAACATGTTCACCGGCGCGTCAAACGCTCACGCCGCGGTCCTACTCGTCGACGCGCGCGCCGGTGTGCTGCGCCAGACCAACCGACACGCCCGCATCGCCAAATTGTTGGGCATCAAGCACTTCGTCGCGACCGTCAACAAGATCGACCTCGTCGACTTCGACGAGATCCGGTTCACCGAGGTGCACAAGGAGCTGCAGCAGGTCGCCGCCCGCCTCGGCAACATCGACATCACGGTGATCCCGATCGCGGCCAAGCTCGGTGACAACGTCGTCCACCGGTCGCAGAACACCCCCTGGTACGACGGGCCGACGCTGCTGGAGTATCTCGAGACCATCGAGCTCACTGCGCCGCAGGCGGAATCCACCAAGTTGAGGCTTCCGGTGCAGTGGGTGTCGCGTCCCACCGCCGAGCAGCGGCGCCGCTACACCGGACGGCTCTCCGGCGGGACGCTCAAGGTCGGCGACCCGGTGGTCAGCCTTCCATCCGGCACCCGCTCCACGGTGACGCTGGTCGACACGCTCGACGACGAACGTTCCGTCGCTGTTGCGCCGCTGTCGGTTTCCGTGGAGTTGGCCGACGACATCGACGTCGGTCGTGGCGACGTTCTGGTCAGCGGCTCCGACGACGCCGTCCTCCCCGTGCTCGCCCGCGAACTCGACGCCACGGTGTGCTGGTTCCGGGAAGGCCCGTTGCGTGCGGGCGATCGACTGGCGCTCAAACAGGGAGCGAAGACGGTTCGCGCCACCGTGCAGGCACTACACAGCCGCCTCGATCCGGAGACGCTCGACGAGCTGGACAACCCGGTTGAGCTGGTGCTCAACGACATCGGCGAAATCACTCTACGCACGAGCTCGGTGGTGATCGCCGACCCCTACACCGAGAACCGGGACAGCGGTGCGTTCATCCTGATCGACGAGGCCACCAACGACACCGTCGGCGCGGGCACGATCATGGAGCCGCGTGAGGTCAAACCGGGAGAACAGACGCGCAACGACATCCGCTGGCACCCCTCGTCCCTCGACCGGGACTTCCGGTGGTCGGCCACCGGGCAACGCGGTGCCACCATCTGGTTCACCGGCCTGCCCGCATCGGGCAAGTCGACGATCGCGGTGGCGGTCGAACGCGCGCTCGTCGAATCCGGTGATGTGGCCTATCTTCTCGACGGTGACAACATCCGGCACGGGTTGTCCGACGATCTGGGGTTCTCGGCCGGTGACCGCGCGGAGAACATCCGCCGGGTCGGCCATCTCACCCGACTGTTCGCCGACGCGGGTGTGGTGGCGTTGGCGTCGTTGGTCTCACCGCTGAAGTCCGACCGGGAGACCGCCCGCGCTCTCAACGATGCGGCGAAACTCCCCTTCATCGAAGTGCACGTCGCCACCCCGGTCGACGAGTGCGAACGACGAGATCCCAAGGGCCTGTACGCACGGGCGCGCGCGGGAGAACTGAAGGGCCTCACCGGCGTCGACGCCCCGTACGAGCCCCCGGAAAGCCCGGATCTGGTGCTCGACACCACCGGCGCGGACATCGACGACCTGGTCAAGCAGGTGATCGATCTTCTCAACGCCAGGCGCGGTCCTCACCCGACCTGAACCACCACGAAAATCCGCCGGAACGGGAAGAACGTGGTTCCGTCCGACCGCATCGGATAGGCGGAATCCAGCATGGGAATCAGTTCGGCGCGGAACTGCTCCCACTCGGGATCGGACAGCCTGCTGCGCACGGGGCGAAGTGCGGTGCCGGCGATCCATTCCAACACCGGGTTCTCGCCGGTCAACACGTGCACATAGGTGGTCTCCCACGCGTCGACCGCGCACCCGGCATCGGCCAGCAGATCGGCGTACCCGACGGGATCCTCGACCGGTGCCTCCCGAAACGGGAAGTCCCGCAACCGCTCTGACCACTCGCCGCGACGAACGAGCTCGCGCACCGCGAGATGCGAGGGCGCGTCGAAATTGCCCGGCACCTGCATCGCGATCCATGATTCGGATGCCAGCCGGCCGGCCCACCGGACGAGAAGTCGCGGATGGTCGGGCACCCACTGCAGGGTCGCGTTGCTGATCACCACCTCGGTGCCGGGTTTCGGTGTCCAGTCGGCGACGTCGCCGACGTTCGCGTCGATCCCCCGCTCCCGCGCCGCCCGCACCATCTCCGGGGAGCTGTCCAACGCCTCGATGTCCGCCTGCGGCCAGCGCTGCGCCAGTGTGGCGGTGAGATTTCCCGGCCCGCAACCCAGATCCGCGACCCGTCGCGGCGCCTCGGCGCGAACCCGCGACAGCAGCTCGAAGAATGGACGCCCGCGCTGGTCGGCGAAGGACAGATACGCCTCGGGGTTCCACATGATGACAGTTTGACATCGCCCGATCGGGATACCATGCGGACGTGAGCCAATCGGACGCCAACCCGATCGATCCACCCATCCCCGTTCCCGATGTTCCGGGTGCGGATGCCTCCCGGGGCCTGCCACGTCGCGCCGACCTCACGCTGCGCCAACGGTTCATCGTCGATTCGTCGGCCGTCGCCGATATCGCGCTGCGGACCGCGATCGCGTCGCTACTCGCGACCACGATGCTGCCGACCCTGGTCGGCGGGTTGCGCCGGTCACAGTCACGCGCCGAACGCGAACAGTTGCAGATCTACGCCGAACTGGCCGCGGCAAGGGATCCAGTCCGTTCGTTCCCAGCACCTTTGTCCCCGCCCCGCGTGGCATCGAGGACGGCGAACCCGCTGGCAGAGTGGATCGCCAAGGGCCGCGTCCAGAACATTCGTTTCGACAGCAGCTTCGAGGCGGTCAATCCCGCGCTGCGCGAACAGTGCCTCGGCTTCGAACGTAACAACGTCGTGCACGCCCAACACTGGCGCCATGACGACGGACCGCATCCGACGCTGTGCCTGATCCACGGCTTCATGGGCTCGCCGTATCTGTTCAACGGCCTGTTCTTCTCGCTGCCGTGGTTCTTCCGTTCGGGATACGACGTCCTGCTGTACACCATGCCCTTTCACGGTCCCCGCGCCGAAAAGGGCTCGCCCTTCAGTGGGTACGGGTTCTTCGCCAACGGCTTCTCCGGCTTCGCCGAGGCGATGGCACAGGCCGTACACGATTTCCGCTCGGTCCTCGACTATCTCGAGTTCACCGGAGTCGACCGCATCGCCCTGACCGGGATGTCGCTGGGTGGATACACGTCCGCGCTGATCGCGGCCGTCGACGACCGCATCCAGGCCGTCATTCCCAACGTCCCCGTGGTCGCGCCCGATCAGACCGTGGACGAATGGTTCCCCGCCAACAAGGTGGTCGGGCTGCGAAACCTGTTGACGGGAACCGATGCCGAACTCACCGCCGCGGCCACGATGTTCTCGTCACCGCTGAACTACGCGCCGCTGGTGCCCAAGGACCGCAGGTTGATCATCACTGGTCTCGGTGACCGGTTGGCGCCGCCGGAGCAGGCCGAGATGCTGTGGGAGCACTGGGACCGCTGCGCGTTCCACTGGTTCCCGGGCAACCACATCCTGCATGTCAGCCAGCCGGACTACCTGCGTCGGATGACCCGCTTCATGCGCGGCTTCATGTTCGACTGAGTTCGGCCTGCGCTCCGGCCGGCCAGTCGATTCGCGCCAGCCGATCGGGAGCGACGCCCCGAACCGGAACACCCAACTGGCCAACGGCTTTGGGGTCCAACGCGGTCAGCAAGGGCTTCTGCACGCCCCGATGTGCCGTCAGGCCGGACACCGGCACGCCGCGCACCACCTCGGGAGTGCGGAACGCACACACCGCCGCCACAGCCGGTCGCGCGGCCGAACCGCTGAACTCGACGGCCGTCCACGTCTCGGTCGGTTCCGACCGCACCTCCTCGAGGCGCTCACCCAAGCGGTCGTCGACCGGAATTCCGTAAGCCGATACGAATCCGGCTTCGTCTTTGACTCCGCGCCACTTCTCGCGGGTATTGCCGACCAGCGGCGCGTCGGCATCCTCGACCAGTACCGCATCGAGGCCGGCCTCGCGAAGTTGGTCGGCGATCCGCCGGGCGGCGATCTCGGCGGTCTCGCGCAGCGGCAACTCGGGCGAACGGGCCTGCAGTGCCACGAGATTCGCGGCGGCATCGAGAGTCAAGCTGATCCACGTGGCGCGGGCACCGTCACGGTCGTGGGTCGTGACGCGGACCTTTTCGCTGCGGACGCCGAACCGCTCGACATATCCGGACACCAGGGGCAGCGGCACACCGAGACCCGCCGGGTCCTCGACCCGCACCACGACGGTGACCTGGTTCGGGTTCTGCGCTTTCGGTTTCGAGTGGTTACGCCGAAACACCGCGAAGCGGCGCGCGACCATGTTCGTCAGGAACTGGCCGCGCCACCAGGCGAACACCACGACCACCACGGCCACAGCGATGCCGAAGATCCACCAGTCCGTGGTCGATTCCCACGGGTACGCCATCGCCGCCAGGACGATGGCCAACGACGCCAACGCAATTCGATCGGTCACGATGCCTCCGCTTGGTTGTCTGGGTTTCTTCGCCGATGAACGGCGACCGCGGCCGTGACGGCCGCGATCAAGGCGAGCACGCCGGCGCCTGCGAAGGCGACCACCTTCGGTGTCGCATCGGGGGCGGTAGGCCGCGGCGGCGCGGCGACCGGCTGGGGCTTCTGTTCGCCGGGACCGGCGACCGCCGCCGTCACATCCCATGTCAATGCGGCGACGGGATCGACGAGTCCCGCACCGGTCAGGTTCGACGGCGCCCGCGCCGCGCCCTGCGCGCCGGCCGTGAGACGGTCCCTGACCTGCTCGGCGGTCAGGCCGGGAAAGCGGCTGCGCACCAGGGCCGCAACGCCCGACACATACGCCGCCGCGAAGCTCGAACCGTTCAGGGGGTACAACCGTCCGCGGTCATCGGGCAGTGCGTTCGCGAGACCGCCGCCGTCGCCGTTGCTCACCGAAGCGATGTCCTGCCCCGGCGCGGCGATGCCCACCCATGGACCTGCCATGGTGAAGTCCGATGGCCGCCCGGATGTGTCGATTGATCCCACCGAGAGCACGTAGGGCTGCCAGGACGACGGTATCGACACCGAGGTGACGCCGCTCCAATTGCGGGGATCCTCGGGTCGACCGGGATTCGACAGCGGATTCGACGGACACGCCGACCCCGGGTTCAACCCCGCTTTGTTGTTTCCCGCGGCAGCGACGATCACGGCGTCCTTCTCGACGGCCGCATACCGCAAGGCCGCACCGAGTTCTGACTGGTCGACGTTCTCTGTGGCGGGAAGACAGGTGACGGCCGAGATGTTGATGACCCTCGCGCCCAGATCTGCCGCGCGAACGACCGCCCGGGCCAAGGTCGCGACGTCGAGGGCGACGCGCGCGGTCGCCGGATTCTCGCCGATCTCGCGCGGAGAGAACCGCGACGAGGTCGACCGGATCGCGAGCACACGCGCGCCGGGCGCGACCCCGGAGAACCCGTCGTCGCCCGACTGACCCGCGATCAGCCCAGCCACCAACGTTCCGTGACCGTCACAGTCACTCAGTCCGTCGGTGGATTCGACGAAATCCCCGCCGGGTTCGACGTTCGGCAACCGGGGTCCGGGCCGCACTCCGGTATCGATGACCGCGACGAGCTGTCCGTCGCCGCGGCTGTACTTCCACGCTCCGTCGAGGTTGAGCAGCGTCTGATTCGGACTGGCCGCACCCGGGTCGCTACCGGGCAGCACCCCGGCGCTGACGCACGGTCCCCGCTGTGACTGCGGCTGGACGGGCCCGGCGGCGCCCGACGGCGGCCACACCGCGGGATCGACCTGTGGCGGTGCGATCGCCTGAGCAACGGGCGAACTCGCGATCACGACGGCCATCGCCGCCGTGGCCGCGAGCGCAGAGCGCGCGCGATCGCGCATCACCGATGCCTCATCGGTTCAGCACCCAGGCGAACAACCCGACGAGATACGCCAGGACCGGAATCAGCGATGCATCGACTCCGGATGCCAGGAATCCGACCAGGCGGCGCATCGGCAGCGAGTAGGTATCCGGCGAGCCGACCTTCGGGAACATCGCCACGATCACCCACACCACCGTCAGGCCACCGAGCGCGGCGAGCGCCCACCAGGCCGCGGCGAGGCGGTCGTCGACGGCGAACACGACCAGGAACGAGACCGCAAGCAGGAACGGCTGACTCAACAACCACGCCTTGCACGGCGCGGAATCCCACACCCGCGCCCGCAGCACCGCACCAAGTGCCACCGCAGCCACGACATACCACGTCCACGGCGAAACATCCTGTGGCGCAGCCAGGGTCACCGCTCCGGCGGTGAACAGCAGCACGCCGCCCGCGATGAAGCCCGTCTGGTGTGAGTCGCTGATCCGGACGCGCCGGGGCAGGTCGGCGAGCACCTTCAGCGGGTGCGGCGCGGGCGTCGGGTCGCCGGGGGCGGGGATCACCGGCATCGGCAGCCGGGCCCACAACGCGGACAGTTGCGCGGCCTGGACCGTGACCACCAGCGCCGACACCACCAGGATCGATCCGACGACGATGTGGTTCAGGTGCCAGATCGTGGCGGCGCCCGCGGTGATCAACGCGCCGCCGCCGACGACGGTGGCAGTGGTGAACACCGCGATCGCCCGCTGTGCGACGACGATGCTCACGATCGACCAGGCCGTCACGCCGGCGGCAGCGAGCAGCACGTGCGACGGTCCGAACTCACCGGGCACCCCGAGCGCGAGAGCCACGGCGATTGGCGCCAGCGCCGTGACGGCCAGCGCAGTGCCCAGCCGGGGCGAGCGGCCCCACGAGAGCATTGCAGCCAGGACCGTGACCAGGGCCGTGCCACTGGCCAGAGTGAGTCCGGCGAACCCGCCGACGATCTCGCTGTGTACCGCGGCGAAGACAGTGGCGATCACGATGATCGAGCTCACGGCCGCCGCAGCGCCGCGGGCGATATGCGCTGCACCCCAGGGCTTCTCACGGGCGGCCGAAAAGATTACCGCGGCATCGCCGATGTCCTCGACGATTCGCGGCGCAGCGGGCCCGGCCGGAAGCGGTTGCAGCGCGAGCAGATCGCCGTCCACGACACCGACGGTTTCCAGCGTCGCGTCGAGGCTGAACGGTGCGCCGCCGATCGGGGCCAGCGACAACACGACAGGTGACGCGTCTCCGTACTCTTCGTCGGCCGGCATCGCCATCTTCCGCACGGCGGGCAGGATCTCGCGCAGGGGGAGTTCGGTGGGCAACGCCATGTCGGTGACCCGACCGCCCGCCTCACCCGCGGCGAGCACCGCGACGCGGACGATCGGCATCGACCGCGACGGAGCCGGGTCCGCCAAAGACGGTGTAGCGCCGCTCAAACTGTCTGCCATTGGTGTTCCGTTCTCTGGTTGGAGTCGAAGTCTCGGGTCAGTTTCAGGTCGGGGAACCACGCCCCGTCGGGCAGCGTTGAGGTCAGCCGTTCGACCGCGGTGGCGATCGCCATCGGCGTGCCGGGCGTGAAGGTCGAGATCCATTCACCGTCGAATGCCTTCGACGGGTGTACGAGGACCCTGCCCTCCCGGGTGTCGACGACGCTGACGCCGACGTCGGTGCTGACGCGATGGCCGTCCCGGTGGTCGCCGGCCACGATTTCGACATAGCTGCGGTCCGTCGCGTAGGCGGCTTCGACGACGGCGCGTGCGCTCGGCGGGACGCCGAGGAACTCGATCACATCGTCGAGCGTCGCGCCGTTGCGCAGCTTTTCGTCCGCGCGCGCCCCGATCCGCGCGGGGATCGCGAACTCGTCGAACCTGGCAGGCGGGCGACCCGACAGCCCGGCGGTCAGGATGGGAACCAGGGCCTGCGGGTGGTCCACCTGCAACGCGGACAGCGTGACGAGGCCGCCGCCGCGCAGCGCAACGACGGTGTGGTCATCGCGTCGCGCGACGTGTCCGCGCAGCATGGTTCCCGAGCCGCGGACGAATCGGAGTTCGAGCCACCGCCGAGCCCGGCACGTCGTCGTAACCCACTGCCCCACACGAGGTTCAACGGTGCCGTCCGCCGTCATCACCTTCAGATCGACCAGTTCGGCCGACAGCCTGGACTCGAATGCCGCCCGTTCGGCGTGCTCGCTGTAGGGCGGAGTGATGGCCAATACCCAGGGATAGTTACCTGCCCCCGAAGCGTCGGCGACGAACCAGGCCTGCTCCGCGGTCAGCTCGACTGCGTTAACTGCCACCGTTGGTCAGCCACCCCATTTGGCGCCTTCGGCCTGGTCCCGGGCGCTCATCGTCATGGTGTTCTGCTCGTGGGTGGCGGCCATTGCGCGGTAAGCGCGCACGAGTTCCTCGAGCGCGAGGTTCCACTGGGCCTGCCACGCCTGGTAAGTGGTTCCGGTGTCGCCCTGCCAGGCCCCGGCCAGTGCCGCCTGCTCGCTGGCGATATCGGCGCCGACCGCGTGCATGGCACCTGCGTAACCGGCCATCTCGCCCGCATGGGCCAGCATCGCCGGGTAGTTGTACATGATCTGAGACATCAGGTTCTCCCTCTAGGTCGGTTCGACGATCAGATACCGGTGTAGGTGCTGGCCGCAGCCGCGTCCTGCGACACGTAGGTGCCCGCAGCGTCGCCGAGGTTGACCTGAGCGATGTCCAGGAGCGCGTTGACCTTCGCAGAGACCTCGAGGAAGCGGGCGTGTGCGGCCTGGAACGCGGCCGACGACTCGCCCATGTGGAAGGCCTGCGCCGACTGCGCTGCCTGCTCGGCCTGCGCCATGGTGCTGCGCATCAGTGCAGCCTTCGCCGAGAACGCTGCCTCGGATGACACGAGTTGGGGGATGTGAGCGTCCAGGAGGCTCATGAATGTTCCTTTCGGATTGTGGTTCGGCGGAATCGGTTTCGGTCAGCTCGGTTCAGTCGTTCTCTCCCCCCTTGTGGTCCCAGTCGCTCGGCAGCATGGGTTCGGTGGGGCCGCCGCCGAACGAGTCGCCGGCGAGCTCAGTGAGCCCGCTGGCCTGCTCGGCGTCCGACTTGGTCGCCGCACCGGTGAATCCCAGTGCGCCGGCGCCCTTCTCCGACGCGGCCACGTGCGGGCGCCGAACGCTTTCGCGTGGCGGGGCCGCGTCTTCCGGCTCGTCGGGTTCGTAATCCATGTAGGCGTCGGCGTATTGCCGCTGGTGCACCGGCTGCGGGCGCTTACGCCGGGCCTTGCGCTTGGCCAACGACGACGCCGCAGCTGCGGCGGCGGCCGACGCGGCGATATCCGATGCGGGTGCCTTCAACCCCGTTCCCTCGCGGAACGTCGGAGAGATACCGCCTTCGGGCTCCGGTCCGGCCACCGCGTACGGCACGGCCGCGCCTACACCAGGCGCCGGGGGCGCACCCGCAGGTGCCGCGCCCGCACTCACCGACGCGGCGGGAGCGGCCGGAGCGGTGGGGACCGTCGGCGCCACGGTGGCAACCGGTGGAAGCGATTCCGCGCGCGGCTCCGCGACCGGCCGGACGGGCGCCGGTGCGGGAGCGGGAGCGGGCTCGGGTGCGGCGGCCGGAAGCGGTGGCGGGGTCTGCGACTGGACGATCAGGCCGATCAGCAGCGGCAACCAGATCGGAGCGCTGAAGATCAAAGACCACGTCGTCCATCCGAGCGGCTGAGTGATCGCCTGGTACAGAACGAAGAACAGCACCAATCCCGACGATGGATTGAACAGCCACCCGAAGAAACTGTTCATGAAGTCGCTCAGCGCGTCGAGAACGTTGCCGAAAAACTGGCGTGCGAAGTTCAGGATCGACTCGAAAAAGTCCTCGAAGAACCTCATGATGTCCCGCAGCAGATCCGCGATGGAGTCCGCGATGTTTCGCGCACCACCGGAGTCGGCGGCAGTCGCCATCGCCGCCGCCTGCTGCACGTCGGCTGCGGCCGATCCTGCCTCACCAACGCCGGGAGCGAGCAGGAGCGGTGCGGGCGGCGTGGTCGGTGCCGCCGCCACCGCAGCACCCGACACCGCCTGGTACGTGCTCATCGTCGTTGCGGCCTGGATCCACATCCGCACGTAGTCGGCCTCGTTCAACGCGATCGGAATCGTGTTGATACCGAGGAAGTTCGTGGCGAGCAGCACCGCGTGGGTGGACTTGTTGAGCGCGAGTTCCGCCATCGTCGGCATGGTCGCCAACGCCGTGGTGTACGCCGCCGCGGCCGTGGTGTGCTGCGCCGCCGCAGCCGCACTGTTCGCGCTCGCCTGCGCCAACCACGCAAGGTACGGCGTGTGAGCTGCCGCGTACTGTGTGGCGCTCGGCCCCTCCCATGCACCGCCCTGGACCGCACCCAGCACGGCGGTCAACTCCGCTGCAGCAGATGAGTATTCGGCCGCCAGCGACTGCCACGCACCAGCCGCAGCCAACAGCGAACCCGGTCCCGGCCCGCTGCTCAGCATGGTCGAGTGCACCTCCGGCGGAAGCGCCATCCAGATGGGAGCCGTCACGATCAGCTACCGGCGACCAGATAGCTCGCCGCGGCCGCCGCGTCGCCCGTGGCATAACTCGTCCCGGACTGGCCGACCCCGAGACCGGAGCGGCCGAGCTCCTCGACGCCGTGGGCCGCAACCGTGTTGTGCTGCGCCCCATGGGCACTCAGGCCCAGGACGGTCTGTATCGACACCGCATCGACGGCCGGCGGGATCACAGCGGTCACCGCGGGCGCCGCTGCGGCGTGAGCGGCTGCCAACCGGGCCGTCAACGCCTCGACGGCCGAGGCTGCTGCGGCGAGGCCTTCGGGAACGACGCGAAGAGTCATCAGTTGTACTCCCTTCCACTGTTTCCGTTGTTGCTCGAACGTTCGGCCACCGCATCCGCGAACGGATTGACCAATTGCAGGAACGTCGGCCCGTCACCGTCGTCGAGCAGCATCGCCCGGCCCGCGGGCAGGCGGCGGAACCGGTGCCCCCGGATCTTGCCGCTGTCCTGCGGGTTGCCCGACAACATGAGGATCGTGGCCTGCAACTCGTTGAGCCGACGTAGCAAGGGCGCGGTCATCAGGGCGTGTGCCGAGCCGGTGGCCCGCGCGGTCACGATGACACGCAGTCCCAGTTCGCTTGCCTGGGACAGCAATCCGATGATGCCGGTCCACGGTCGCTGTCCGGCGAACGGTCCGCTTATCGCGGGCGCGTCCGGGATCTGGTCGACGTCGTCGATGATCAGGTAGTGGGTATGCGTGTCGTCGCCGGACCGGTAGTTCCACCTGGTCAGTTCCTGCGCAGACATATCCGCCGGCGGGCGGCGCTTCTCCAGCAGGGCGGTCAGCCCGAGCATCGCCGGGGTGATCCGGTCGATGTTCGGGGTGTATTCGTTGTCCGGGAACAACGGCTCGTCGACGAGGTGCAGGCGCCGGTCGATCACGGTGAACGCGGCGCGATCGGACGTGGAATTCTCCCGGATGGTGCGGATCATGTGGCGCAGCAACGTCGTCTTGCCGGATTTGGCGTCACCGAACACCATCAGCAGCGGGTTCTGATCGAAGGCCATGGACACCGTCGCGAGATCCTCCTCGCGCTGGCCGATGACCACCCGTTCCGGCGCTGGATACAGCGGGGCGACGGCGCTCGGAGCGAGCTCGTGCGGAAGCAACCGCACCGGCGGCGCGCTGACGCCGCGATGGCGGTCGTTGATCACCGCGATGTCACGTAGCGACGGCTCGGCGAACAGGAAGTGTTCGGCGGCCATGGTCAGACCGCGGCCCGGCTGATCGACGGGCACCGCCTCGGCCGGCCGGCGCAGGGCCCCGGTGACCCGGACGTTGCTGTCCCGGGCGTCGGACAGCTTCAGTTCGAGGCGTTGGCCGAGACCGTCACGCATGGCCAACGGCACCTCGAGCCAGTTCGGCGTCGTGATGACGACGTGGATGCCGTAGGACATCCCCGTGTTCACCAGCTCGGTCACCTTCGACAGCAGCGGGTTACGGGTGTTGAAGGTGTCGGTGTTGTCCCGGCTGAACGCATAGAGGTTGTCGATGACCAGAAACACTTCGCCGTACTCGTCGCGCTGGCCGTTGCCGGAGTGGCCCCGCGCCTGGCGCGTACGCAGCAGCTGCTCGAGCTCACCGAACGTACGCCGGATGCGCTCGGGCTCCAATGGCGAGGCGACGCTGCCGACATGGGCCAGATCTTCGAGCGGCCGCAGCTGACCGCCGCCGTAGTCCAGGCAGTAGAACGTGACGTCGCGCGGTGAGTGTAGGGCCGCCGCGGACAGGATGAACGTCTGCAACGCCGTGGTCTTACCCGACTTGGGCCCACCGTGGATCAGCAGGTTGGACCCCGCGGACCTGGCGTCGAAGATCAGCGGGTCACGGCGCATCGCGAACGGACGGTCGATCTCGCCGAGCGGCCAACGCCATTGACGCTCGGTCACGTCGGCGCGGGCGAGCAGATCGTCGAGTGGGATCGGCTCGTCGAGCGGGGCAAGCCACAGCGGCGGCGCCTTCGGGCCGTAGTGAGCGAGCTGATCGCCGATGGTGGCGATGAGCTTGCGCGGTGCGCGCTCCTCGTGGGCGGCGGGATCCGACACGACGATCGTCTCCGCGGGCGCCTCGACGTGGCCCGCGGTGAACGGCTGAGGCAGCGGAACCGACTGCACCACAACTGATCTCTCTGCCCGGGGCGGGTCGTAGATACCGTCGACATACGTGCTGCGGAACTTCACCGGCATCGCGCCGGGCGCCGGCACGAGGAATCCCTCACCCTTGTGCTCCGGACCGGCCTCGATGTGGAACGCGTCCTCGACACCGATGATCTGGCGGCTGATGGCCGGGCTGGCCACCTTGAGCCCGATGCGGTAGGACGTGTTCTTGTCGATGTCCTTGATCCGGCCCACATCCAGCGTCTGTGAGGCGAACAAGATGTGGATACGGAACGAACGTCCCTTCCGCGCAACGTAATCGAACAGTTCGGCGTACTCGGGATGGTCGGACAGCATCAGCGAGAACTCGTCGGCGACGACGAGCAGCGTGGGGAGCGGCGGCAGGTCGTGGCCCGCCGCGATCGCCGCTTCGTACTCGAGCACCGAGTTGAACGCGCTGCCCTGCACCCGGCGGCCGGCCTCCATGAGCAACTGCTCACGCCGGGCCACCTCACCGCGCAACGTATCGGCGAACCGGTCGGCGAGCGAGCGCTTCTCGGCCATGTTCGAGATGACCGCGACCACCTGCGGGAAGTCCCGGAAGATATCCGCCCCGGCCTCACCCTTGAAGTCCGCATAGATCACGATCAACCGATCGGCGGAGTGAGTCGTCAACAGCGACAACAGGATCGCCATCAACGTCTGCGACTTACCGGAGCCGGTCATACCGATCATCAAGCCGTGCGGACCCATACCGCCCTCGGCCTCGTCTTTGAGGTCGAAGATCAGCGGCTCCCCGGTGGCGGTCACGCCGATGGGCACCCGCAGTTCGTCCTCGCGTGCCCGCGGGGCCCACAAACTCGCCACGTCCAGCGCCGCGGCGTCCGGAATGCCGAGCAGCGTGGAGAAGGTGGCGACACCGGTGCTGCCCGTGCGTGCGTGGCTCGGGTTGGAGTCCCACTTCGACAACCGACGCGCGATGTGGCGCGCGGTCGCGGCGTCTAGCTGATCGGCGGCATCGACATACGGTTGCCACCCGCCGGTCTGCCAGCGCTGCAACCTTCCGCCGCTCAACTGCAGGATCGGTCGCTCCGGATCGGGATACTGCTCGCGGTGCGGCGGCTCGGCGATGCGCTGCACCAGCGTCACACCGGCCAATCCGCCCCGCGGGACGAGTGTCGTGGTGTCCACGTCGGGGTCGTCGACGACGATGAGCAGGTGCTTGACCTCGGCGTCGTCGTCACTGCCGAACGACGGCCGGTCGTCCAGCGCGGGGGCGAGTTGCGCGCGCAGTTCGCCGATGTCCGACGCGAGGTACCGGGCAGGGCCGGCACCGTCGACGGCACCCGGGATGTCGTTGTGCGGCAGCCACTTCAGCCACGACCAGTCGTCACTCTCGATGGCCGATGACAACAACGCGACGCCGAGCACAGCGGGGTCGTGCCAGGTGACGGCCTGGGCGATCCATGCGCGAAGCGCCCCACGGACCTCGTCGGGTTCGCCGAGAACGGTGATGCGCGAGACCTTGCCGACGTCGATGCCGGCCGGCACGTCGCGCACCGTCCGCTGCACATCGAGCAGCGCCCGTAATGCGCTGTGCGACACCGGCTCCAGATCGACCTCGTCCGCGCTGTCCTTCACCCGAAGCGACGCGTTCAGCGGTGCGTCGTGCAGTCCGGTGCGCACCACCAGGAAGTCGGGGTCGTGCGGGTCGCGCTCCCACTGTCGGCGGGTCCCCGGCACGTCGATGAGCAGCGTTGGATCCGGATGCGACCACTCCATCGCCGCGCGCTGCTCGGCGGCGTGCGCGCGCACGTTGTCGCGGACCACCGACAGGTAGCGCAGGTAGTCGGCACGTTCGGCGTCGACTTCCTCGGTGCGCATCTTGTTGTCCGTGCCGCGGTAGAGCGCGGTCGCGGCCAGCAGCAGGACGAACGGGAAGAACAGCGTCGTCGGCGAGATCAGTCGCATACCCGTGGCCACCAAGGCCACGATCATGCCGACGATCAGGATGACGATCAGGAACGGCAGCACGCGCCGCAGCAGCGACGGCGGGATCACCCGCGGCAGCTCCGGCGGCGGTTCGATCGCGATCGTGCCTTTGCGCGTCGTCGGCACCGGAATGCGGCGTCGCGCCTCGAATATGAGCCGGCTCCGGGACCACCGCGAACAACGTGGTGCTGGCCCCCGGCCGCGGCTACCTGGTCCAGACGGTCGGGCAGGA
>NZ_LZSQ01000087.1 GCF_001665535.1 Mycobacterium sp. 852002-51961_SCH5331710 | reverse complement strand
TTCCGCGACGGCGACGAGGTCGAGTTCGGCAGCCGCAACGAACGCCCGCTGACCCGCTACTTCCCCGAACTGGTCGCGGCCGCGAGGACGGAGCTACCCGGACGCTGCGTGATCGACGGCGAGATCGTCGTCGCCGCCGGCCATGGCCTCGACTTCGAGACCCTGCAACAACGCATCCACCCCGCCGACTCGCGGGTCCGGATGCTGGCCGAGAAGACACCCGCGGCCTTCATCGCGTTCGATCTGCTCGCGCGAGACGACATCGATTACACCCAACGGCCTTTCGGGGAACGCCGCAATGCACTCGTCGACGCGCTCTCTGGCGCGGGCCCGAAATTCCAGGTCACCCCGGTGACGACCGACCTCGCGACGGCGCACCGGTGGTTCGACGAGTTCGAGGGCGCGGGACTCGACGGCGTGATCGCAAAACCCGTCGACCTGACCTATCAGCCGGACAAGCGCGTGATGTTCAAGATCAAGCACGCCCGCGACGCCGATTGCGTGGCGATGGGTTATCGCATCCACAAGAGCGGCGAAGGCATCGGGTCGATCCTGCTCGG